>NZ_JAMYUL010000012.1:0-241641 GCF_040322955.1 Mesorhizobium sp. M0077 | reverse complement strand
GTCGGTCGTGTTGCCGTCGAGGGCATCGGTTCCGCCAACCAGCACATTGCCGGTGGCCGGGCCGAACAGGCCGGCCCCGATGCTGTCGATGTCGGCAACCGCGGTCGGCACGTCATCGACGATGTTGACGGACAGCGTGCCTGTGGCGTTCTGGCCGTCCTGGTCGGTGAGCGAGACGGCAAGGTTCTCGAACAGGCTGTTGGTGGAGGCGCCGGTAGCATGGGCCTCGTTGTCGAGCAGCGTGTAGGTATAGCTGACGGTGCCAGTTGCGGGATTGTAGCCGGTCACGTTCAGCGTATTGCCGAGCGCGGTGGTGAAGGAGCTGGCGGTGAACACGCCGTTGGTGATGAAGGCATGGCCGTCGATGGTCAGCGAGGCGATGCCGTCGGGCGAGGAGATGGTGAAGGTGCCGCCCTGGGTGGTGCTTTCCTTCGAGGTGTCGGAGCCGGCCGATTCGCCAACGCCGCGGCTGGCCAGGAGGTCATCCTCGTTGACGGTGACGTCGCCGCCGTTGGCGGCCGGCGTCAGGTCGGTGATCACCGGCGGCGAGTTGCCGATCGAGATGGTCAGCGTGGTGTGCGAGGTGTCGCCGTCGCCGTCCTTGATGGTGTAGGTGAAGACGTCGTCATGGCCACCGGCGGAGCCGGCATCGCGGGTATAGGTGTAGGTGCCGTCGGCGGCCAGCGTCAGCTTGCCGTAGAGACCCTGGATCTGCACGCCGAGTGTTGCGGTATTGTCGAGGGCGGCATTGGTGTCGCCGGCGACGACGCCGACCACGGCAGCGCCGTCGGCGCCCTTGGTATCGGCAACCCCGTCGGTCGTGTTGCCGTCGAGGGCATCGGTTCCGCCAACCAGCACATTGCCGGTGGCCGGGCCGAACAGGCCGGCCCCGATGCTGTCGATGTCGGCAACCGCGATCGGCACGTCATCGGACACCGTCACGTTGACCGTGCCTGTCGCCTGGGTGCCGTCGGTGTCGGTGGCAACCACGCCGAGATGGCCCAGATCGACTAGGTCGTCGGCGTTAATGCCAGGATGGGCATCGTAATTGTTGTTCAGCGTCGCCGTCACCGTTGCCACATTGTTGGCAACCGCCAGATCCAGCGTCACCACAGTCACGGCGCCGTCATTGCCGACGACCTGGGTGTCCGACACCCGGGTCCAGGTCAAGTTGGCGGTGTTCAACCCGCTCAGGTCGGTGCCAAAGGCGATCGAGGCGATCGCATCCGAGCCCGGCGTGAAGGTGATCGAGTTCGAGGCGAAGTCAGCGCCGGCCGGCGTCGAGCCGTCACTCAGGTTCTGGTCGTCAAGCGCCAGCGTGATCGGAGCGCCGGCAACCGGGGCCGCGCCGTCCGTGATTGTGAAGGCGATGTTGGCCATCGACGTGTCGAGATCGCCGTCCGTCACAGTGTAGGTCGCGTTAACAGCTACCGGACCGGAACTGTTATCCACCGAAGCGTCCGGCGTGAACGAGTAGGACCCGTCCGCCTTCACCTGGATGGTGCCCGCGCCGATGTCGATCAACTGCGAGTAACCCGTGCCGGCATCGAAGATCAGCGCCGTGCCGTTGATATGCGTCACCGTCGCGCCGTCGGCGCCGGCGACGAAGTCCAGCGTGCCCGTCAGCGCCGGGGCACCTTCCGCAATCGACTGCGAGGCCTCATCATGCGCCGTCGGCACGTCGTCGACGATCTGAACGGACAGCGTGCCCGGAAGGGACACGTCTCCGTCGGTGTCGGTAACCGTCATCGTCATGTCGTCGAAGATGGAATCTGTCCCCGCGTCGGGGTGAGTCGCGCTATGGACGAGCGTGTAGCTGTAGCTCACCTGGCCTGTGCTGGCGTCGTAGCCGTTGACGGTCAGCGTGTTGCCGAGCGGCGTGATGATGTCGATCGGCGTCGATGCGCTGTTGGCAAGAGCCGCGCCCGAAATCACCTGGCCGGCGATGGTCAGCGAGCCGACACCGTCGGGAGAGGCGATGGTGAAGGTGCCGGTGTTGTGTTCGGAGATGTCGCCGTCAACGCCTGGCGCCGACGCTTCGCCCGAACCTTCCGGCCCAGGGCTTTCCGGCAGGCCCTTTTCATTGACGATGGTGTCGCCGCCCTCGACGGAAGGCGTCAGGTCGATGATCGACGGTGTGGAATCCGGCCGCAGGCTTGGGAACAGCTCGCGATGATCCGGCTGGCCGAACGCCAGGTCTGTCGGAGGCAACAGTGCCGAAAGACCGAACCCGTCGCCGATGCCACCGGGGGGAACCGAGAAGTCTGCGCCGGCGCTTGGGTTCGAACCGCCCGGGCCGGCCGATATGGAACCATCGGCACCGAAGGCGACATCGACGTGGCTCGCTTCAAGAGCGGCCAGCAAGGCCACGCGCGGAACTTCGACATCACCGATGATGAAGGTCGGCACGTTGAGCGCGCCATCCTTGATGAGGATGACTGAACCGTCGGCCTGTTCCAGCAACAGATTGTGGCCGTCGACCTTGATGTTGTCGATGGAGACGTCCGCCGGAAGTTTCACGATGTTGCTGGCGTCGGCCACGTATCCATGCGGCGCGGCTGCCGCCGGCGCTTTCGCCTCCGCGGGTGCTGCCGGCTGAACGGGTGCGCCACTGCCGACATCGACCGGTACCGGCTCGGCAGGCGCCGCCTGAGCGGCCTGCGCTACCTGGATGCCTGCCTGCGATGGCGGGCCGCCATGTTCATGTGAAGAGTGCTCGTCCCAAGAATTCGAGACGGTATCCAAATCGTTACTCGTCGTCATCGCCAAACCCCTCCGGCATTTCCCGGATAGAGACAGTGACGACTTCTGCTTTGCAACTGTCCCGCAATCAATTTCATATATCCCAGTATGCAAGTCTCGGCATTTTTTACGTGTGGTAAACCCGGAAGATATAATCTGATATGCATTGGCCGAGCCGCGCCTCGTTTGATATCCGCCGGCTGAGCTGGATTGGTAAACAGAAGTATAAATTTGAATAAAGTTTTACACAAAGTGGGTATTCCCGATTGAAGGAAACTTATCCACCTTCCTTTCCAGTAATTTGAGACAAGATTGGTACCGTCCACAGTCAAGAGGTGGGCGTTATGAAAAAAGAAAAATCTGCCCTGGGAATAACCGGGCTCAGGCTCATCCTGCTGGCAATGGCGATCACAAGCCTGCCGCAGCCATCATCCGCGAAAGCAATTGCCGTGAATGCCGGCGCTGCCGCTGGAGTTCTGGCGGCGGTCGAAACCCCGTCCAGTCTCGGCGGCGTTTCGCTGGCTCGGCCGCAGCCATGGCAGCCGGTTTCAGCCTACCGGATCGGCATGATTTTCAGCAGCTCTGTTGCCGTTGATGAAAAGCGTGGTTCTTCGATCGCGCCGCCTGCCGCCGGGATCGACCTGATCCAGACGGCGGCGATCATTCCCGGCGTGTTCGGTTCTGTTGCCCTGTCGATGCGCAATTTCCCGGTTTCGGCGCGCTGGGCGCCGGTCTACAAGGCAATTGTCGACTGTACCGCGAGCAGCGCGTGCGAACGCAAGAACAGCGCCTTTGCCGAGATAGTCAAGGCAGCCGGGAACAAGCGCTTCATCGACAAGTTGTCCTTCGTCAACTCAAGTATAAATCGCGCCATCGCCTACAAGAAGGACAGCGTGGTTTACGGCAAGCTCGACTACTGGGCCAAGCCCCGGGAAATCCTTGAGCGGCGGGCAGGGGACTGCGAGGATTTCGCCATCCTCAAGATGGCCGCGCTGCTGCATGCAGGCATCCCGGCGCAGAGCATGTCGCTGGTCGTCTTGCAGGATCGCAAGCGCGGTTTCTTTCATGCCGTGCTGTCGGTCAGCACCGGCAGCGGCGTCTTCATTCTCGACAGTTTGAGCAATGTAGTTTCCCGCGACACAGACCTGCCGACCTACGTGCCGCTGTATTCGTTCAGCACCGATCGCGCGTGGATCCATGGCGCGAAGACCGGTTCTGCTCAAATAGCCGATATCAAGGGCGGCCTTTCGACGGTCGCGCCTGGTGAAGGTGTGCAGCCGTAAGCTCCCATCAGAGAGTCTTGAGCGCTCTATCTCTTGTTTGACGCAATTTTCCACGGAAACCGCTCACACTTTTCCCGGAATTGCTCTAGCCGCCGAAGACGAACGCCATCAGCAGTTCCGGCTCGACCACCGGCGCCCGCACCGCGCTCAGTTGACCGCGGTAGCGGCGGTCGCCGGCGCCTATGACGAAACCGGTCGCGACCGGCGTCTCGCCATTGGCGTCGAGCCTAGCGAATATGTCGGCGACATTGAGGTCCAGCGCCAGCTTGAGATCCTGGCGCGCGTCCTCGTTCGGCGCCACCGGCAATTGCCGCCGCACCAGTTGCTGGAACGGCGCATTGAAGGTCAGGATCTTCTTCGACGATGCCAGGGCAAAGGCCGGCGAGGGACATGCGACGAGAATGGCGCTGATGGTCTTGATCGACGCGAGCCTCTGCAAGGTGAGGTTTTGGTCGGCCAATCCACGCATGCAGGCTACGCGAATTGCCGATGTCAGGTTTCCGGCGTTGGCGTGGCTCTCTGCAATTTCCTCGATCAGTGTGCCGATCGTGCATTTGCGGCTTTCCGCCATCTGCTTCAGCGATGTCCAGAACGCCCGTTCCAGACGAATGCCGCGGCGCATGCCGCCACGCGCCACAACCCGGAACTCCAGTCCGAAATCCTCTGCCGCCAGCGGTGGCAGCAGCCGGTCGCGATCGGCAGGAAGGGAGACCGCGCTATCGCTCACTCATTGCCTCCTCTCGCGCCTTGTTGATCGGCTTCATAAGGTAGGTGAGAATCGTTTTGCGTCCGGTCTTGATGTCGACCGAACAGATCATGCCGGGGATGATCGAATAGGTCTTGCCGTCGCGTGTCAGGGTCGATTTGTCGGTGGCGACACGGACCTGATAATAGGGTTCGCCGGTCTTCTGGTCGACCAGGCTGTCGGCAGTGATGTTCGAGACCTTGCCTTCGATGCCGCCGAAGATCGAGAAGTCATAGGCGGTCACCTTGATCAGGGCATCCTGGCCCGGCCGGATGAAGGCGACGTCCCGCGGTGAGACCCGGGCTTCGACCAGCAGGGTCTCGGACGTCGGCACGATACCCGCGACGACCGCGCCGGGCTGGACGAAGGCGCCGACCGTATTGATGTCAAGCGTGTTGACGATACCATCGACAGGCGAACGGATATCGGTACGCGCCACCTTGTCGGTGGCACCGCGTATCGTCTCGTCCACCACCGAGAGATCGGCCAGCGCCTGCGTCAGATCGCTGAGCGCTTCCTGTTGCAGCTGGAGGCCAAGTTCGTCGACCTGAAGCTTGGCTTCCGTGATGGCAGACCTGGCTTTCTTGATGGTCTCTCCGGCAAGCGTCAGCTGACCATTGAGCTCGGTCTGCTCGCGCTCGACGCGGAGCTGCTCGGTTCGCGCCATCAGGCCCTTCTTGACCATCGCTTCGACCAGCTTCGCCTCCTGGTCGCTGACGGCCAGGTTCTTGGTGAGGCGATCGGCATTGGCGTTGGCTTCGTCGAGTTCCTTCTCACGCTGATCGAGGCGCGACTTGAGAACCGACAGTTTGACTTCGAAGTTGTCGCGCCGCGCGATTAGCAGCTTCTGCTCGTTGTCGCAGATTTCCGGCGCCACCTTCTGGATCTCGGGCGGGCAGGGAAACGCGCCCTCTAGACTTCCGGTCTGTTCGAATTTGAGCCGTGCAATGCGCGTCTGCAATGCCCGCGCCTTGGCCTGCTGCTCGCCAAGGCTGGAAGTGTTGAAGGTGTTGTCGAGACGAATGATGAGGTCATTCTTCTTGACGACCTGACCGATCGTCACGGCGATTTCCTGAACCACGCCCGGCTCGCTGGCCTGGATGATCTGGGTCTTCGACGCCGGTATGATCTTGCCGTCGCCGCGTGCGATTTCATCGACCTCGGCGAAGGATGCCCAGGCTACCGAACTCGCAAAAAGCGCTCCGATAATGAATATCGAAGCCGACGCAAAAAGCGGCGGACGGTCTTCCCTGGCTAGCATTTAC
Organism: Mesorhizobium sp. M0077; assembly: GCF_040322955.1. Taxonomy (NCBI): domain Bacteria; kingdom Pseudomonadati; phylum Pseudomonadota; class Alphaproteobacteria; order Hyphomicrobiales; family Phyllobacteriaceae; genus Mesorhizobium; species Mesorhizobium sp. M0077. The sequence goes on along the minus strand of NZ_JAMYUL010000012.1, from coordinate 235,606 downwards.
CACGTCCCAACGTGCTGTGTTCACGCATAATTCTGTTCGTCAGGCGCTTGTTTTCTGCAGCGCTTGTATCACCTGGTCTTTCGGTCCATCGGCAACGATCTTGCCCTGCTCGATGACGATCAGGCGGTCGGCCAGCTCGAGCATGCTGAAGCGGTGCGTCGATACGATCAGGGTCGTGTTGCGATCGAAAGCCACTTTGAGCTGCTTGATCAGCTGGCGCTCGGAAGCCAGATCCATCGAGCCGGACGGCTCGTCCAGGAACACGATTTTCGGTTTGGTCAGCAACAGGCGGGCAATTGCCATTGTCTGCCTCTGACCGCCCGAGAGATTGGTGCCGCGCTCGCCGACATTCATGTCGTAGCCTCGCGGATGGCGGGAGACGAAGTCGTCGACGCCGGCAGCCTTGGCCGCCTCGACGATCTGCTCATCGGTCGCCTCCGGGCACGCCATCAGGAGATTTTCCTTGATGGTGCCGGAAAACAGATCGTTGGCTTGCGCGACGATCCCGACCGCGGCGCGAACCTCAGATGGGTGGTATTGGCGGATGTCGATCCCGTCCAGCAGCAGCTCGCCGGAGGTCGGCAGGAAAAGCCTGCCGATCAGCCTCCCCATGGTCGTCTTTCCCGAGCCTATGCGGCCGATGATGCCAATCCGCTCACCGGGCTTCACCGAGAAATTCAGGCCGGTCAGCACTTCGTTTTCGGAACCCGGGTAGACAAAGCCGACGTTCCTGAATGCCATTGCACCGTTGCGAATGGGGCGGTTGACGAAACCAACCGTGTCCGGCCGATCCTCAGGCTGCGCCATGATCGAATTCACCATTCGCAGGGACAGCATCGCCTGGCGAAGTCTGGACAAGGTGATCGCAATCTGCCCAAGCGGGGCCACCGCCCGGCCCGCCAGCATGACGGAGCCGATGATGGCGCCGGTCGAGACATGCCCTTCCGAAAAGGCATAGGCGCCGGCCACGATCAAAGCGACGGTGACCATCTGCTGGATGGCTTGCGTTATGTTGCCGGCGGCAGCCGAAAGCTGTTTGATCTTCTCGGACGTGTTGGATGCGTTCTTGGAATGCTCCGCCCATTTTCGCAGAAGGTACGCCTCTGCCCGCAGCGATTTGATCGTTTCCAGCGTGGAGATGGATTCCACCAGCAGGGCCTGGCGCTGCGAAGCCTCGTTCATGGAAGCGGCAACGCGTTTGCCGATGCGCCGTTGCGTGATCAGCCCGACGATCACCGAGGCGACAAAGGCAATGGCCGGTATGACGACCAGCCAACCGCCTATCGCATAGATGACAAGAAGAAAGACGAAGACGAAGGCTGTGTCGATGAAGACGCTGATGGTGTTCGACGTGAAAAACTCGCGCACGAACTCGTACTGGGTCACCCGATTTGCATATTCGCCGGTTGAGCCGGGCCTTGCCGACAAGGACGAGTTCAGCACCTTCTCGAAAAGCATATAGGAGATGCGAAGATCGGCCTTGCGCCCGGCATAGTCGATCAGTGACGCTCTGGCGGTCTTCAAGAGCAGGTCGAACAGAATGACCGCGCCGATCCCGATCGACAGCACCCAGAGCGTCGATATCGCCTTGTTCGGCAAGATCCTGTCGTAGACGTTCATGGTGAAGATCGGTGAGGCAAGAGCCAGCAGATTGATGAATACCGCCGACAGGATGACCTTCGAATAGGTGCGCCAGAACGGCCCCATCGTGCCGGTCAGCCAATGTCGCCGCTCGATCTTGGCCGCCGAACCGACGCTCATCGCCTCTACTGCGTTGGCATAGGTTATCGAGAAGGAAACGCCGCCACTTATATAACTTCCGGAAAACTCGGATTTGCTAATTGTGGTGCGCCCGTCTTCCTGGGGAGCGGTCGTAAATCCACCGTCCTCGGTCTGGGCAAGCAGCGCAACCGGCAACTGGCTGACGCGAAACAGAATGGCGGGAAGGTCGATGCGTCCGCGAAGAAAGTCGCGATGGCTGAATTCCGTGATTTCAAGACCGATGCGTTCGGCAAGATGCCGGATGGCGTCGATATCGATGCGGGTGTCTGACAGCGGCACGCCGGCAAACAGCACGGTCTCGGAACTCGGCCTGCCGAGGTACCCGGCAACAGCGGAGAAGCAGGCCTTGAACGCCTCTTTTGGGGAGAGGATTTTGGGTTGTGGGTTCACGATCAGCCCGCAGGACTATCGTTCGTCCTTGACCTTCCTACTTCTTTCTTACCGGTGCGAGGATGTCGAAAGGCAGATCGTTCGTCTGCTCCGACGGCGTGCGCGCATACGTTTCGGTGTCGGCCGTTTCAGGCGCATTGAACTCGGCCTTGGCATAGGCGGTGGCCTGTTTTGCCGGCTGAAGATTCATGGTCTTCAGCAACTGCCCGGTTGCCGCCAGCAGCCGGTACTGCGCGAAAAGCGACGCGTAGGATGCGGTGTCGGCAAGCGTAGCTGTGTTGAACCGCGTGTTCTGCGCGTCGAGCACGTCGAGCAGCGAGCGCTGTCCGACCTTGAACTGCTCGCGATAGGACGCCACCAGCCTTTCGTTGGCGGCAGCCTGAAGCTTCAATGTCTTTGCCAGATCGGCCTGCCGGAAGCGGCGATCCCATGACGTACGGACGGCTTCCTCGATCTCGCGCAGAACCTGGTGCAGCACAAGGCGCTGCTCGCTGGTGCGGCGGACCTGCTCTTGCTCGTTGGCTTTGTCGATGCCGCCGCGATAGAGGTTCCAGCGCAGCACCAGCCGCGCCTGCAGGTCGCTAGCGTCGCCATCGTCGCCGTCGATGTCATAGCCGCCGCGGGCGCGGCCTTCGGCGATGACGGAGGGCCCGAATTTCGCCCGCGCCGCATCCACCAGGGAGGCGGCGGCGTCGATATCGCTGTTGGCCATGTGGACGCGCGGATTGTTCTGTCGCGCCAGCCCTAGCGCGTCGTCGAGCGACCTTGGCAGCGCGCTCGAGACATCGCCTGGCCTTGACGCGTTGGTCAGCGGCTTACCGACCGTCTTGAAGAACCGTATCTTGGAAGCCTCCAGTTCTTCGGTCGCCTCCTGCATACGTGCCTTGGCAGCGAACAGCCGCTCCTCGGCCTGCTGGCGATCAGCCTCGTTCAACGCGCCGCCTGCAATACCTTGCCGGATGTCGCCGAGGATTGCCTGGTGAAAGCCCAGATTCTTCTTCGCTTCCGAAACGATCGAAGCCTGCAGCATGTATTCGAGATAGTCCTGGACGACAGACAGTCCAATGAATTCAGACCGTTCCAGCACCCGGAACGATGCGCCGTCGACCCGCGACGCCTGACGGTTCAGTTCCGCCCGCCTTGCGCCGCTGTCATAAAGCGTCTGCGTGACAACGACATCGGCTTCCGCCGGATAGAGCGCGTCATCCTCTATGGACAGCGAACGCCGGGAGGAATTGTCGAGACGACGAACCCCCGCCGACGCCTCGACATCGACGCTGGGAAGATAAAGTCCCTTCGCTTGGCGTAGCTCGAATTCGATTGCTTCGCGGTTTTCGATCGCTTGGCCAATTTCGGGGTTGGACTCCACCGCAACCGCCATCGCCTCCTGGAGAGTGAGCGCGTGAGCATTCCCACAACTCAATATGGCGACCGTCGTCAGCAGGCCGAGGCGCTTGCCTATCGCCGACATAGTTGTCGTATTCATTTCACCCCACCCCAACGTTCCCCTGCGCCATTATTGCCAGGCGTTACAACTCAACCGTGATTGTTCACAAATTTGCAAAATATGGGAGCACTTATTGATTTAGTGACCGCTAAAACGCTAAATTCAAGCAAAATTCTATAGAATGTCGCAAAAATGGCACATAAAATACCCACTGCGGTTTTTGAGTAACAGCCGTCCGAGTTTGAACAGGCAAGCGAAACCGCTCCGGGAAGGAGGACCGCAAGGCCACCTTACGACCTATTTGCTCCTGATAGCTTGACTATTTCTGGGTGTATTTTTCAGCGAGGTGACCGACAACATCTTGGTTGGCGGCTACAATCGGCAGGACAATCTTAGCCCGCTTGCCAGAGCCTGGAACCGACACCCCGGTCTTTCTTCGACCTGAAGCGTGGGCATAAATCCCTGAGCCGGCGAATAAAGGCCGACAACTGCTTCACTGGCCAGCGTGCCAGCATAGGGCTCATATGACGGCCGATCAACGACTCGGTCAACCGAAGAGGTGACGGTACTTTTTGAGGCGGTTCTGTAGGCCATCGAATGCCGCAAGGTCCAAAAATCGCTCCATTGAACCCGATAGCTGGTGAAACCTCAAAATAGTTCTTGCGGCGATTTTCCGTTAAAATCAAAAGCGCAATTTTTTTGACGGTTAGTGTCCGCCTTTTCGCAGCTCAGAAAAAAATCTGACTGGAATTGAGTCATACGCTGTTTAAACAATGCGGAACGAAGTGGTCGGTTGCGCCACCACTTTGCGGGACGACATACGAGAGTTGCAGGACGAGCGCGGTCAAACATCGAGGGCCGCCGGCTCGTTAGATACCACTACTCGTTCCTCCGCGCCATTCCAACAGGCTGAACTTCGAGGCAAGTGAGCCGGTCCTGGTCCGGCGCCTCGACTCGTAAATCCATTCCACCGATCACAACTGCCTGCAAGCTGCCGCTTGTTTGTTACTTCCCAAGTCTCATCGGCCACATCGAGGCGCTAGACCGTCAGCTGGTCGCGCGCTGTTGCCACAGCTGCCGATCTGCAACCGTCCCCATTTCCGCCGTTCTGGACCCTGTCTCCCAACGTTTGCAAAACGAGGTCAGCTATGGTCGGCAGTTTGGGGTCGCGGGAGCATACGGGATGATACGGGACCTTTCAGATTTTGGCCCACCAAAATCCAGCAAAATCAACAATTTCCGTTCGCCCTCCGGGCCCACCAATAACTCACGGCTTACGCCGAACTCTTTGTTTTGTGATCGCATCCGCGAAAAAGCACTCTACCGTCAAAGCTTTTCCCCACCTCTCGATAATTTCGCAAGCTGCCGCTGGCTATCGGCGGATCGTTGATGCGCAACTGTGACGGCGGTCGTTACCGTGGCTCGAGTGTCAGCAGATGTGGTAAGGCTGATTGTCGACGAGTAGCAGAGGGGTCCAGCAACAATGACTTTGAGACGAACCAGAGCTTACGGCGGATCCGGCTTGGTTCTGGCGGTTTGCACTGTATTGGCTTGGCAAAACGCCACCGCCGCTCAGGATTGCTACGCAGCCGCGACGCCTGGCGTCAATTGGCAGGAGTGTGACAAAAAGCTTCTCATCCTGGAAGGACAGGACCTGAGCGGGGCAAACCTGTTCGGTGTTGATTTCACTTCGACCGACCTCAGGAACAGCAATCTCCTTGCGGCAAATTTTGAGAAGGCAACGCTTGTGCGCGCTTCCCTGGCCGGCTCGACCGCCAAAGGCGCCCGGTTCGACAAAATCGAGGCGTACAGGACCGACTTCAGCCAGATGGACGCGCAGGGCGCTGTGTTTACGGGCGCGGAAGTGCAGCGCTCGAATTTCCAGAACGCCAATCTGGTCAATGTTGATTTCACAAAGGCGGAATTGGGGCGTGCACAGTTCCATGACGCCGATATCAGCGGCAGCCACTTTTCGTTTGCCAATCTCGCGCGGGCGGATTTCCGAGGAGCGAAGTTCACCGCACCGATAGACTTTGACGGCGCTTTTTTCTTTCTGACCCGTATCGAGGGCCTCGATCTATCCAATTCGGCGGGTCTGTCCCAGTGGCAGCTCAACATGGCTTGTGGAGACGCCCGGACCGAGTTGCCTTCTGGCATGACGAGGCCAGAAGATTGGCCCTGTCAATTCCAGCAGGAATAGCCCGCCCGTCCGCTTCCCGCCCAAAGGCTGCCGGGCGGCAAAGCGCCTCAATTCAGTCCTCGGCCGCGGGTCAAAGCACGACACTGCGGGACATTTCCGGCAATCTCATTTACCGGCGAACGACAACGACCAAATGGAGGACGGATGCCCAAGGTCAAAGGTGATACCGCTCTGGACAAGGAGCGCGCCAAAACAGAGAAGCTCCTCAAAAAGGTTGGATACACAGCCTTGAAGGAGGCCGGTGTGGTATCCAAGCGACCCGACCTCCCAAATCTAAAGATTGAAAAGCGAGGGAAGTAGCGCGGACACTCCCATGCTGACCTGACCGAAGGCACGCCCAAAATGTAGACGTCTGCTTTGCCTTCTCAAGCTAGGAGTGTGCAGGCGGCGCTTGCGACAACCACAAGGCGGACTGCTGGGGCCGGAAGAAGCTGTCGTATTTCCGCCCCGGTGCGATCCGATACTTCACAACTTTTTCACTTTCCAATTGGGGGGCCATAGCAAATGAACGAAGAGACCGGCGTTCAGAAGTTGGTGCGCACGCTGCGTGCTCGAGCACCTGATGACGCAGCTGAATTGCTCGCTAGAGAGTCTCCCGAGTTCATCCGCGACACACTAAAGCTGTTGCCGGACGGGCACGCCCGTAAGGTGGCCGAGCATTTGCCACTGCATATGCGGCCCATCAGCTCTCATGACGGTGAGATGGGTTTCGCGATCCCCGAGTCGCTCGTCGACGTGATGGACCCGATCCCCGCCAGCGTTCCTGTCGGGACGACGGTTGCTGCCGCGGTGGAAGCTGTCAGAGGCGCCCAGGTGCCGACCGAGCTCACTTATCTCTACGTCACGGACGAGGGCAATAGACTGGTTGGCCTAGCGGTCCTGCGCGATCTGATGCTGAGCGAACCCGACGCGATTGTCGATCACATCATGCTGCCCAGGCCGTTCGCTCTTGATGTCGGTCTCTCTTTGAGTAACGCATGCAAGGCGGCGGTACGGCGTCACTATCCTGTCTATCCGGTGGTGGATGCGGAGAACCGGCTGCTCGGGCAGGTTCGCGGCTGGCGATTGTTCGAGCAGCAAATCATCGAGATTTCCGCCCAGTCTGGCCAGATGGTAGGCCTCCAGAAGGAGGAGCGCTCTTTTACGCCGCTGTTTTCAGCCTTCCTGAAGCGTCATCCGTGGCTGCAGTTGAATCTCCTGACGGCCTTCATGGCCGCATTCGTGGTCAGTTCGTTCACAGGCACGATCGAGAAGATCGTCGCTCTGGCGGCGTTTCTCCCGGTCTTGGCCGGGCAGAGCGGAAACACCGGCTGCCAGGCACTGGCTATGACGCTGCGTGGCCTTGCCCTGGGGGATGTGGACAAACGACCGAAGCTGCACTTGGTGATGAGAGAGGGCGCGCTCGCGGCCGCCAACGGCGTGCTCGTCGGCGTTGTTGCGGCTGCGGCGATGTGGTTCTATGCCTCGAGGCAACCGGCGTCGGCGGCGCAGGCGCCGATGCTGGCACTTGTGATCCTGCTTGCCATGTCCGGATCGTGCCTCATGTCCGGCATCTCCGGCGTGCTGATCCCGTTGGGCCTGCGCCGGGTAGGCGCCGATCCGGCGGTCGCCTCGGCGATCTTCCTCACCACCGTGACCGATATTGTAGGCATGGGCCTGATGCTGGGGCTGGCCACCATGCTCGTGCTGTAGCAAGCTGCGTGCGGTGACGCGTCCCTGGGCGTTGAGGCAATGAGCTGACCTCGCGTTCAAAGAAATTGCAAGACCCGGGCCGAATCGCACACGCCTCGTGAGAAGCACCTCCGGCAGCTCTCCGTCCCTTGCGAAACGCGACGGAAGGCCTTTGGAGAAGCCGTGGGTGACCTTGAAGCCTGGTGACCAGATACGCAGGATCGCCCATCCAATATTAATCTTGTCGGCTGTGCGATCCACTACTGATGAGATTTGATTTTGTTAAGCCTTGGGCCAAATACTTCAATCACGTGCAGCAATGTTGAGAAGAGTTTTTGACAATCAGCGCAGCCGAAATAGGAATAAACCCGATATCTTGTTGCGCAGCTGCAACAGCTGCTGAGGACTCGCATAAGTCCGGCGACCGTTCAGTCGCCTTTTTCTTGCAGTCGTGCTAAATCCCTCGCACTAGTCGGGTTTGGGGTGGGTTCTCGGCATGCAATCTTCGTTTCGAACGATCTTCGGCGTCGCCGCAGCGCTGCTTTGTGCCGGCGTGTTGCCGGCCGGCGCACAAGGTCTTTTTGGGGCCTATGACGATGCGTTTGCGGCCCGCATCGCCAGTCCGGCCGACAATGGAACGCTCGCCCAATTCGTCACGGTTGCGGTCAACGCTGGGCAATACGATCAGGCGATCTCCTCGATCGAGCAGTATCTGATCCAGTACCCCCGCGATGCGCGCGCCCGGCTTGCGGCCAGCCGGTTGTATTACCATGTCGGGTCCTATGAATTGGCCCGGCGGCAGGTGCAGTACGGCATCGAAGTCGGGGGTCTGACCGCAAGTGAGCAACAGGAAGCTGTTCGCCTGCTCGCCCGCATCGAGCGCGCGTTGCGTGGCGTCACCTGGGAACTCGCCCTGACCGGCGGCGTATTCAGCGCATTCACCGATTTTGAGCCAGGCGGGGCGCAGGACGACGACAGCTTCGTCTCGCCTTACGGGCAGGCGGAAGGTTTTGTGCGGTGGGACCTCGGCACGCCAAGTGCCGACGCGCTCGTTCTTTCGGGGTCGTTGACCGCGACTGAGCGTCTTTTCACGGAAGACCTGTCGGTTCCGGGTGGCGAGAAGACTTTTATCCACGGCAACGCAGCGATAACCTGGGACAAGGGGCTGCCCAACAGCGGGATCGATTCGCTGCGCCTGCTGCTTTCCGCGTTCACCGTTACGGATCGTTTCGACAGCGACATTTACGAAACTGGTATCGGCCTCAGTGGACGTTTCGTCGTTCGCCCGACGGTCGAGACGACGCTCTTCGCCGGTGGCGGCTACATCGATCTAAGCGCCTCGCAAGGCATTTTCGCGGATAGCAGGGTCTTCTATGAGGCAGGCGGCAGCTACCGCTTCCGCAATGGCCAGGCGCTCGGCTTGCGCTTTGTCGGCTCGAATGAATTCGCTTCCGGATCGGGCGAAATCAGCCGCAGCTATACGGGCGAGGTCCGCTATGGCGGCCTGTTGATGAACGTACCGGATCTTTTCGCATGGTCGCACCAGATCGCCTTATCGGCCGGCCACAGCGACACTCCCGATCTGTCCGCCGGCATCGGCACAAATATCAAGAGCGACTTCTGGCGCATTGCCTCGGAAAGCGATTTTCAGCTGACGGAAGCGCAGAAGATCAGCGTCGATCTCGCCTACCGCAAAACCAACTTCGCCCTCGCCAACCGCGACCGAAAATCGTTCGAAATGCTCATGAGCTATACGTTGACGCTCAATTGAAAGAGGCCGCGATGAGGTATCATCAGATCGTCATTTTTATCTCCTGCCTCGCCTTCGCGGCACCATCCGCTGCTGAGACGGTCGGGTCGATGACGGCCTATCAGACCATCATCGTCCGCAATAACGGCGGGACGATGAACGTTGGCGCGGGCGTCGAACTCGGCGACCAGTTGCGCAGCAATCCCACCGGTCTCGGAATGCTGGTGTTCCGGGATGAATCGAGCGCCAAAATTGGTCCAAACACCAGCCTGACGATCGATGAGTTCGTCTACAATCCGGGCTCCGGGTCGGGAAAGATCGACATCGGGATGAACAGCGGCCTGGCACGTTTTTATGGCGGCCAGGTTTCGAAAGGGGGCGTCATGCAGGTTGCGACGCCGCACATGGTGCTCGGAGCGAGAGGCGGCATCATCGAAGTGCTGGTGGCAGCCGGCCAGACCGTCGGCATATTGCGCGCCGGCCGCATGACCTGCACGATCAATGGCAAACGGCTGGTCATCACGAACCCGGGCTACGCCTGCACGTCGGACGATGGCAAGCTTCTGGCCGGCTACGGCGGCATCGACGCCTTCCCGATCTTGGACAGTATCGACCGGATAGCGGGAACCGGCCTGCCGGGCGCACCGGGTCCTGGGTTGGACGTAAGCGCAATTTGTGCGTCGGCTCTAGGCTCCTCGCTCAAAGTCTGCGGGTCCAGGGACGGCGCACTGCCAGGAGTGGTCATGGAATTCCCTGACAGCCCAACGCCACCTGCGGGCAGCGGGGGGCGGCGGGGCGAGTGTGAGGGTGAGGGTTGCTGCTACTACTACAACTGCGATTAGGCCTGGCTGCACGAGATGAGCCACTCGGTCGGTAGGCGCTGGGCTGATTGGCGGCAAGCCGGCAGGCGCAAAATATCCGGCCTTGTGGTCGTGCTCCTGCTGCTCGCCTGCCATTTGGCTTTTGACGGGCCGTTGTCGCGCCTGCGTGAGCGGACGTACGACTTCTATCAGTTTCTCGCCCCACGCCAGGCGACGAGCAATCCTGTCGTGATCGTCTCGATAGACGACGCCAGCCTCAAGGCACATGGGCGATGGCCCTGGAACCGTGGCCTCTTGGCCGATCTGGTCGATGGCATCACGCAATCCGGCGCGGCGGTGGTCGGGCTTGCGCTGGTACTCCCCGAGGCTGACACCTCGCCTGAGGGCATCGCCGGAGACAAGCGCCTGGCAGCGGCGCTGTCCAAAAATCGAACGGCGCTTGCCGTCAGCCTGGGCAATGAAGCGACGGTTTCAGAAGCAGAACCCAAAGCCGGCTGGTCGATCGTCGGGCAAGTACCCGATACACTTCCCGGCTTCACCGGTCTTACCGGCTCGCTTGCCGAATTCTCGAACGCCGCCGCAGGCCTCGGCGTGATTCGCACCTTGCCCGATCCCGACGGCGTACTGCGCCATGTGCCGCTGCTCTGGCTTCGCAACACCCCTCAACGCGCGCAGCTGTGGCCGTCTTTCGCACTCGAGCTCCTGCGCCTTTACGCTGGACAGGACGGTTACACAGCCCGGATGAATGCAGCCGGGTTCGACGCACTCAGGATGGCAGGCGCCATTGTGCCGCTCGAGCCGGAGGGGAGCATCCGCCTCTGGGAAACCGCCACGGACACGCCTCGCCTGTCTGCCAGCACTATCCTTTCGGGCCATGGCGATCCGCAGCTGCGAGACGCCATCGCCATTGTCGACCTGTCGGCTGTGGGCCTGACGCAGTACCTGCCCACGCCGACGAGTCCAGCGCGACCAGGAGCGGAGATCCACGCCGATGCGATCGGCCAGATGCTTGCCGGGCGCTTCCTGGCAGAGCCAGCGCACGCGCGTATGCTCGAGCGGCTCTGGTTTCTCCTCAGTGCCGTCGTTTTCATCGGGCTTTCCGGAGTGCTCGCCGGGCGTGTCGTGCTTGGCGCCGTCTCCCTGGCGCTGCTGGCCGTCACGCCGTTCGTGTTCGGCGCTCTCGAGTACAGCCTGCAGGGTGCACTCTATGACCCGCTGCAGCCGGCGCTTGCAACCATCATGGTTGCGGGCTTCGAAGGCTATGTCCTCTACAGGCGCAGCGAGCAGCGCCGGTCCACCCTGACGCGACAGTTCTCCCAATATCTGTCGCCCTCCGTGGTGCAGCGCCTCGCAAGCTCGGACACCGAGGCAATCCTGTCCGGCGAGAAGCGCGAGATCACAATTTTGATCAGCGACATACGTGGCTTCACGACCATGAGCGAACAGCTCGACACCCAAGAGATCGCCAAGGTGGTCAACCATTTCCTCGGCATTGCGACCGATGAGATACTCAAGCGCGACGGCACCATCGACAAATTCATGGGCGATGCGGTGCTGGCCTTCTGGAACGCACCGCTTGATCAACCCGATCATCGTGAGCGTGCGCTCGACGCGGGCCTTGCCTTGATCGAGCGGGTAAAGCGCGAAGACGCCGCCTTCACCGCGGACGGCCATCGCTCCATCGAAATCGGCGTCGCCATTGAGACCGGCATCTGCTCGGTAGGCAATTTCGGCTCCGAACGGCGCTTCGATTACACCGCGATCGGTTCCCCGGTGAACCGCGCGGCACGGCTCGAATCGACGACCAAGAAGCTGGGCATCCCCCTGGTGCTTGGACCCGGCTTTGCGGCAGGAGCATCGATGCCGGTCGTCCAGGCGGGCGCCTTTGAGCTCCAGGGTTTCAAGGGCGAGGTGCCGGTTTTCACCGTTGCGGAGATGCAAGCTGCTCAACAAGGTATGAGCCGCGAAGTAGAGAGCCAACGTGGTGAGCAATCTGGCGCCCCCGCCATGGTGGTTGGTTCGCCGCCATCCGTGCAAATGGCGCCGCTTGATGTTGCACCCCGAACCCGAAGCACGCGCTGATCGGCCAACGGGTCGCAGGATGCGATTGTCACCGGCACAGACGACCTTGCGTGGCGGCTCGAACGGGAGCCAAGCAACACCTCGCGTGGAGGAACCAGTGGTCTTCCGAAGAGCCACAGAGCAGGCCAATATGTTTGGCCGAGAAAGTCAACGCGCGCCGAAAGGGCGAATGGCCGACCCATGTCTCCAACCATCCAGCCACGGATGAACCAATGGCGCCTCCGGCTCAAGCTTGAAAGCGACGAAGAGCGGGGCTCGGTTTCGTTCGCATTCCGGGGTAAGACGATCGACGGCGCGATATTCGGGAAAGAATATAGCTCGCCGCCGGCCAGTATATGACGGAACCAATCTGTGAGTTTCGCATTATGTTGAGTTGGTACCGAGCATTTCGCGGTACGTTCCTACCAGTCTAGGTAGACCGACCTCGTCACTCGAAGCCGCCGAACGGATATCCTATGACTTTTGCGAAAATTGCAGCGCCCTTGGCGCTTTTTTGCGCGCTCGGCGTTACTCCGGCGTTTGCCGTGTGCAACATTTCTGACGCAAAGCTCGAAGAGGCGGTGCTCAAGAGCCCCGAGTTGCGCAAGCCCGAGAACCGCTATCTCGTGCGCGATTTGCGCAAACTGCGCGATGCGGCGTTCATCCTGTGGTCCTACGGCTTGCACGACGATTGCGAGCGAGTGCTGGCCAACATCCGCCAGTTGATTGCGTCGCCCTCCATGGGGAAGCTCGGCGACAACGATGAGGACGAAGCAGACCAGCAGCTGGCCGCGAGCGAACCACAAATCCATGAGGGGGGCGAAATTCAGGGCAATCGCAACGCGCCGGACGCACGGCCCCTCATCAACATCGACGAACTCGGCCCGGGCTTGCGCGTCGACGAGATCGTGGGCTCGGAAGTTCGCAGTTCCGACGACAAGATCGTTGGCGAGGTCCGCAATGTCGTTATCGGCACGAAGGACCGCTGGGACTATGCCGTCGTCGCAGCTGCCGGTTTCTTCATAGCGGGCAAGGACAGCATCGTCGTTCCCCTCCGCTACCTGCAGGTGAACGAGGCCCGCAACAGCTTTTATCTTCGAATTTCCAGCGCGCAGGTCAAGATGGTGCCGCTGATGCCTGACCAGGAATATCTATGGCTGGCGGACGAAAAATGGCGCGCCACCAACGACGCTATCTTCCAGAGCCTGAACCCGGATCCTGCCCGGTATGGGGAAGCTGCAAAGCAGACGGATGCTGGCGTGAAGTGACCCGCGGTTAGGGCGCTTCGCCCATAGTACATCGTGCTGACCCACAACACAGCCAATCCACACCCGTCACCCGCGGCACACTCGTACCGAGAAGGCGATCCCTTCCGTCAGAAAGCATGCCCGATGGAAAGCTTCTCGATAAACGAGATCTTTGCGCAAGACATCGTCGACACGGCTCGCGACGCTTTGCTGGTCCTAAGCCCGGACTTAACAGTGGTGTCCGCCAATCGGGCGTTCTATGCCACGTTCATGACCCACGCCGAGGAAACGATCGGACGTCGGCTGTACGACCTTGGCGACGGCCAGTGGAATATCCCCGCTCTCCGGCAGCTCCTGGAGGAGATCGTGCCGACGAATACAACGGTCGATGGATATGAGGTTGATGCCTCGTTTCCCGAACTCGGCCGCAAGGTCATGTTACTCAACGCCCGGACGGTCTATAGGCCCGGCGGTCACGTCAGCTTCTTCCTTCTGGCAATTGACGATATCACCGAGGGCAAGCTCGCGAAGATCGAAGCCGAGCGCAACTGGCAGCTCGCGCAGAACATTGTCGATACCGTCCGCGACCCGCTTCTGATCCTTGAGGAGGACATGAGCGTGGCCATAGCGAGCCGATCGTTCCTGAACTTGTTCGGTGTCAAGGCCGGCGAGGTGTTAGGACGCCGGCTTCATGAGCTTGGAGCCGGCCAGTGGAATGTCGCTGCGCTTAACGATCTCCTCGAACGGATCATTCCCCATGACGAGGACCTAGACGGGCTGCTGCTGGAAGACGATTTTCCCGGACTCGGGCGTCGCGTCTTCAAGATCAACGCCCGAAAAGTGTTTCGCCCCGGCGATCATATGACACGATTGCTTGTCGTGTTCGAGGATGCGACCGAGGCGGTGCTTCTTGATCGCCATCGCGACGTGCTTGCAGCCGAATTGGCGCATCGCATCAAGAACAGCCTCCAGATCATCTCGTCGTTCGTGTCGTATGAGATACGGCGCGCTGCGGAGCCCTGCATTGAAGGTTATCAAGCCATGCAGGCGAGGATCGGCGCTGTTGCCGAACTCTACGACGTTATCGCCCAATCGAGTGCGTTTGGTCCGGTGCACATCGAGTCTTACCTGAATGGCATCAGCGGCACGATCCAGAAGAGCCTGCTCGGCCGCAATTCGAATGTCACGATCACTACCAAGACAGAGCAATTGAGCATCCTGCCCGATCATGCCGTCGCGATCGGGCTGGTCGCCAATGAGCTGGCGACCAATGCCGTCAAATATGCGTTTCCGTCCGGCTACGGCGAGATCATTCTCGGCTTTCAACGCAGGGATGGCGAGGTCACACTGACCGTCAGCGACAATGGCGCCGGCCTAAGCGGCAAGGCCGAGGGACCCGGGCTGGGCACGCGGTTTGTCAACGCTTTCATCAAGCAGCTGGGCGGTTCGCTCGCAATCGCCACAAGCACCAGCGGCACGACCTTCACCGTTCGGCTGCCAGCGTCGATCTTGGCGCAGTAGACGTGCGGTGTAGGCTGTCCGGAAGGCCCGGCCTTGGTTTCCGACCCTATCGTTCAACGGGCAGGCTCGTCGACGGCTTGCGTCACTCGTCCTTGAAAGTCACCTTCATATGTTTTTGCACCATCGAGGCGAGGTCCTCGGCATCCCAGTTCGTTAGCCTGATGCAGCCGTGAGAGAAGGTCTTCCCGATCTTGCCGGGTTCGGGCGTGCCGTGAATGCCGTAGCTTTCGATGGAGAGGTCGATCCAGATCGATCCCACGGGATTGTTAGGGCCGGCAGCAATGGTGAAGGGCCGCTTGGTTTTGACTCCCTTGAATGCAAAATCGGGATCGTAGTGATAGGTCGGGTTGTGCACCACCCTTTGGATCTCTGCCTGCCCACTTGGTGCCGGCTTCTCGTCGCTCCCGATCGAGGCAGGGTAGACGGCAAGCGCTTTATTGGAGGGGTCGAGCACGCGCACCTGATGAGCGCCTTTGTCGACTTCGACGCCGGCAATGGTGGCGGGAGGTTCACCCCGGCCAACATCTGGTACCAGCAGCGTGGTTCCAGCTTTCCTGAATCCGGTGCCTGGGTTTAGCCTCCTGAGCAATGGTTCGCTCACATGGAAGCGCTCCGCCAGCTTCTCGATCGAGTCGTGATAGCCAAGCCTTCTCAGGCGAGCCATCCTCTCCATGCGCCCCGGAATGCGTTTGGTGAAGGGGCCGCGTACATCTTTGCGGGTCAGTTCATAGGTGACCAGAGCTGGGCTGGTGGAGGTTGCCATCAGCTTGTCCCAAGTCGCCTGGGTGAGCTTGCCATCTGGCGCCAGTCCGTTCGACGCCTGGAAGGCCTTGACCGCCTTGGCGAAGTTCTCTCCAAGGCGGCCGTCGATGAGCCCCGGTGAGAAGCGCGCACGATCCAAAAAAATTTGCGCCTTCAGCACGGCAGGATCGAGCCCTTTCGGATCGCCGGCGGAGAATTGCGCCTGATTTACCGCGGCTAGGTCCAGCTTGGCCGCCTCCGTCCCGCCGCATGCGAAGGCGAGTGCAATGGCGAGGAGGAGAAGGAGCCTGATCATCGATGTCACTCCTTGCGTTAAATCGCACCTGATCTGCTTCTATGACGCGCTGTGGCAGATCTGGTTCCATTCGCCGGTAGGAGGATCCTAGGCAACCTGCCTTACGCTGCCGACCGGTCCGAGACGTTCGATGCCCGTGACTTGCCCCTCACGAGAGGCGTTGCTGGCCGCGCAGATCGGCAGTGTAAAAATGGTCTGGCCATGTTGACGTGAGCTTCTACCTTCAAACTGCCCACTACCTGGACCGGCAGTCAAATGGTCTCAGGGCAGCAAGTGAGGAGATGCGCTGGGAACCGGCTTGTCGGGCGGGTATTCTATTGATCTTCGGTATCGATAGATCCATGTTCCGTCGTCACTGTGATCGCGTTGTCGCCCGCGATTGCTCTAGCGTATTCGAAGCGCTCCAACTTCTGTTCTGCCGATAGGCCTTTGAACATCGCGGTGGCCGAGTTCGTGATTTTGAAGTCGCCGCAACTCGGACAGCGAAACTCCCGGATGTCACCAACTGTCTCCGAATTAACGAGCGCCTGCTCATCTGTAATCGGGCAAATTGCGGCCATCCAAGCCATCGTGGTCCTCCGTCCTAAGGCCGTCCTCGATTACCCAAAAGGCATCGTCGAGTGCAAAATCCATTTCTGCCGACGCTCACCCCCCCTGGAGTACTCCACCGAGTAGATCGCGCTCTCCACTCTCCAACCCGGAATGTGGATTAAAGCCAGTTCCTCGGCGAGCGATTTGCTGGTCAGCGGTAGGCGCTCTCGCTCTGGAGCCTCTCCCAAGCGATCGGAGATGTTCATGTAGCGTCGGGCAGGACCGAAGGGCCGGAACGTGGCGTTTTCATCTCTTCGGCAATCACCAGTAGCGCCTCCAGAGCGACGGCGATCCCCGACATCAGCGTACTTATGTCTGCGTTGCCGCCGAGCGTCGAAAGTTCGGCCGCTCGCGTTTGCATGCTTTGGCTCAGCTCTTGTAACTTCAGGCGCAGCTCGTCATCCATGTATGTTCTCCAAGCTTGACGCTGGAGGAACGCGCCTGCTTACAACCCGTTCCGCCGGTGGCCGCAGAGAACCAGAGACACCGCAGATGCTACAACTTGCGCTGTGGCGGCGCTTAGGATGGGCGGTGGATTGAGCCTCAGCGACTGACCGTCGGCAAATAGCGGATGCTTCAGTCTCGAAAAGGTGCTGGACGGCTCGATATGCACCGCCCCTTGGCCCTGGGTGCTGGTCCCATGCACAGTAAGGCCGTGCAAGTGCGCGCGGCCTCTGGGCTCAACATTCCAGTCGTCATGGTCCAAAGTTGTCCCAAGGTGGGTTCTCACCGAAGTGGGCGGCGAGAAGCGTCACGAAGCTTTGAACTTTGGCGGAAAGATGCCTTCTTGACGGGTACATCGCGTAGATCGACCGGCTTACCGGCTTGAACTGGGGCATCACTGTCTCCAGTTGGCCCGAACGAATGGCTTCTCCAGAAGGAAAGTGGGGCAAAGTACTATGCCTGCTCCACCCAGCGCCGCATCGCGCAGGAGCTGCCCGTTCGTTGCCGTCATCCGTGCAGTGATTTTTACCGCCACTTCCCCCTTTGGTCCGTCGAACCGCCATTTTCCGCGGCTGGCGCGCAACGCGTAGTCCAGACAATCATGGTCGTGGAGATCCGACGGCTTTGTGGGACGCCCGCGTCTGTCCAGATAATCGCGCGAAGCGCAGACCACCTCGCGTGAGGGCGCGATTCGGCGAGCAACCAGATTGGAAACCGTGAGTGGAGCGATGCGTACCGCGACATCCAAGCCCTCTTCCACGATATCAACCACACGGTCGTCCAACACCAACTCAACCGACACCTCCGGATAGACCGCGAGATATTCTGCAACGACTCTCCCAAGGTGCATCGCGCCGAAGGAGATCGGCGCGCTGACACGCAGTGAGCCGGTCGGACGTGTCTTGCTCTCGGCCGCGCTCGTACGAACTTCCTCGACATCCTCGATTATGCGCAGACTGCGCTCGTAGACGGAGGAGCCGACCTCTGTCAGGCTGATGCGCCGGGTCGTCCGGTTGAGAAGGCGTGCGCCAAGCCACTCTTCCAGCATTTGGACATGCTTGCTCACGGCCGCTGGCGATAGTCGCATCCGCTTGGCCGCTCCAGCGAAGCTGCCTTCACCGACGACGTTGGCAAACACGGTCATGCTGGTCAGCCGGTCCAACTGCAATCACCTCTTTCATTCACGTTTCGTGAGTTCACCATCCATATTTCCCTCGATTATCAATCCACAGTGGACAGATTATCTGAAGCCAGGCCGGGATCAATTGCCCGATCCGTCTCTCTAACATTTGCCCGAAACGTCGGCGTCGAGTGCCTTCTCGCGGGCTGGAGGTGATCATGTCTCTGACCAAAGCAGCCCTTCAGGAGAAACAGGGAGCCACTGTTCGCATGTGGCTCTCCGTGCTCACCGTATCGCTGGGTATTTTTTCGATGATCACTGCGGAGCAACTCCCTGTGGGGCTGATTCCGGCAATTTCTTCCGAGTTGAATGTCTCTATTGGGAGTGGCGGTCTCACGGTGACGATACCCGGCGTAATTGCGGCGTTCGCTTCTATCGGTTTGCCGTTGGCAGTGGGGAGGCTCGACCGGCGTATTCTGATGGCGGGCCTGCTCGCGGTAATGGCTGCGGCGAGCGTGATTTCAGCGCTCGCAACGAACTTTCCCGTTCTGCTCGCGTCCAGGCTGCTCGTCGGGATCACCATCGGTGGCTTTTGGGCGATAGCCGGGAGCATCGCAGTACGCCTTGTTCCTGGACCGTCCGTGCCGCGCGCCATGACTATTGTCTTCGGCGGTGTAAGTGCCGCTGCGGTGCTGGGCGTGCCGGCTGGCACGATCATCGGTGATCTAGTCGGCTGGCGCGGCGCGTTCTGGTCTCTCGCCGGTCTGAGCTTTGCCATACTGCTCGCCGCCCTGCTTGTGCTTCCGAAGCTGGAGGCGGCGCAGCCTGTGGAGGTGAAAGCCCTGCGTGCGCAATTGCGCAATCCCGCCCTTCTGGCGGGCGTGGTTGCGACCGCACTGCTGGTGGCTGCCCACTACGGTGCCTACACCTTCGTGAGCCCGGTGTTGCTGGAGGTCTCGGGCGTCACTGCAGGGAGCATAGGCTGGCTACTGTTGGGGTATGGCATTCTCGGAATGATTGGCAACGCCGTCGCAGGCGTCTGAGCCGCCAAATCCGTCGGTCGCACATTGGCCTGCGTCGTCATTGGGCTCGGGGCCACGCTGGCTCTTTTCCCGTTGCTCGGGGTCACGCCGCTCACAGGAACCATCCTGCTGCTGGTGTGGGGCTTCGCGTATGGCGCGGCGCCCATCACGCTGCAGACGTGGGTGCTGAGTGCAGCATCAGAAAGCGCGGAGACCGCGACGGCCATCTACTGCTTCACTTTCAATCTTGCCATCTCCGTGGGTACCCTAGCGACCAGTCAGATCGTCGACACGATGGGCGTGAACAGGGTCCTCTGGGTCGATTCCGCCATCATCCTGCTGGTGCTGCTGCCGGTGTGCCGCGCACCCATGCTTAACCGGAACATCGGAAACTCGTAGACAGCAAGCCATCCTGTGCCGCCCATCTGGCAATGATGCTGTGTAGGTTGAAGTAGACCTTCGTTCCTCTGTCTTGAAAGTCACGCGCGTCACATCAAACGCGGGTTCCGCCGCACCGTGCGGGTGCCGATGCTTTGCGCCCCCGGAGGACAACTGGCTACTTGAAAAAGGACTTGATCCCCTCGTCGATATGTGTGCTGATATGAGATCGATCTCATGCCGCGCTCTCAATTGCTGTTTCTCTACGGGAGCGCGCTCTGGGAAGCATATGTCTGAATGACGATGAAGAGGGAGGTTCAAGTGAGGAAATTGATCGCGTGGCTGGCCTTGGCCACTACCACGCTCGCGTTCGCGTCTGCGGCCTCGGCGGGTGAAACCATCGACCGGGTTACCTCGAAGAAGGCAATGGTGGTCGCCACAAACAGCGGTTGGCCGCCGCAGAGTTTCCTCGACGACAGCAATCAGTTGGTCGGCTTCGATATCGACGTCTCGAAGGAGATCGCAAGGCGCCTCGGTGTCGAGGTCAGTTTCGATACGCCGGACTGGGCGACGATGACGGGCGGCCATTGGCAGGGACGTTACGATCTGGGTGTCGGCTCGGTGACGCCGACCAAAGCGCGGGCCAAGGTGATCGATTTCGAAGGCATCTATTATTATAGCCCCTACGTTTACGTGGTTCACAAGGACAGCCCGGCCAAATCGGTCGCCGACCTGAACGGCAAGATCATCGGCGTCGAGACCGCCACCACGTCGGAGGATTTCATCCGCAGACAACTCGAGATCGATGCTCCCGGCCTGCCGCCCATCGAATACAAGCTGGAGCCCGGTGAGATAAGGACTTTCGCCGACTCAATGCTGCCGTTCGACGATTTGAGGCTCGGCGACGGCGTGCGCCTCAACGCGGTCATCGCACCAGAACAGACGGCTCAAAACGCGATAAAGAACGGCTACCCGTTGCGTGTCCTGGAAGGCGGCTATGCCTTCCGTGAGCCACTGGTGGTGATCGCGGAAAAAGGTGATGCCGAGTGGAATGCCAAGATCGGCGCCATTCTCGACGAGATGAAGAAGGACGGTACCCTCGCGAAGCTGACCACCAAGTGGTACGGCAAGGATTACAGCGCCGACTGAGGAGCGTCGTGGATAAAGCTTGAGCGGGATGCATTCAATTCATCCCGCTCCATCTGTTTTGTTTCAGCCGCATTTCCACGACACCGGGCGGCTCCGCCTGCCTGCAAAATGCTCTAGTGCCGCCACCTCATCATATTGATCATGACATGTCCTGACACCTATTACCGACGCACGCTTGCCGACAACACCATTAGACCGCCGCTGAGCGGCGTTTCCGAGTGCGAGACAGTCGTTGTCGGCGGCGGACTGGCCGGCCTGACGACGGCGTTGCAGCTGGCTCGCGCCGGCCAGCAGGTCGTCGTGCTTGAGGCGCAGCGGATAGGATTCGGCGCTTCCGGTCGCAATGGCGGCTTCGTCAATCCCGGTTTCGCCACCGGCACCGACAACATCGCCGCGATGGCCGGCGTCGACGCGGCACAAAAACTGCACCGCCTGTCCATCGAAGGCGTCGACTTCGTGCGGCAGACGATCCGCGATCTCGACATCAAGGCGGCAGAGCCGCGCTCCGGTATATTGAGCGTGCTTCGCCACGATGGTGGCGCCGCGCTCAAGGCATATGCCGAGCAACTGGCGCGGGATTTCGACTATCGGCTCGACTATCTCGATCGCGACCAGGTGCGAGCGGTGCTCCATTCGGATCGCTACCACCAAGGCCTGCGCGATCCCAGCGCCTTCCACATGCATCCGCTTAACTATCTGCGCGCCGTTGCTGGCGAGATCGAGCGGCTGGGCGGCAGGATATACGAGAGAACGGCTGCCGTTGAAGCCAACCTTGACGGCGCCGAAAAGATCTTGCGTACCGACAGCGGCGAAGTGCGCGCCCGCCAGGCCGTAGTTGCCACCGGCGGATATACGGGCCCACTGGTCGGCCGGCTGCAGCGGGCATTCCTGCCTATCGCCACTTACGTTATGGTGAGCGAGGAGGCGCCTGACCTCATCGCCAAGGCGATTACGACGACCGACGCCGTCGGCGATAACCGTCGCGCAGGCGATTATTACCGTGTTGTCGAAGGCGGCAGGCGGCTGCTCTGGGGAGGGCGCATCACCACCCGGGCAGCCTCATCGGGCGTGTTGGCGAGGCAATTGCGCCGTGAGATGGTCACCACTTATCCGCAGCTCGAACACCTCAAGACCGAACTCGCCTGGTCCGGGCTCATGTCTTATGCCCGGCACATGATGCCCCAGATAGGCCCGTTGCAGCCGGGCGTCTGGTACCTCACGGCTTTTGGTGGCCATGGCATCAACACCACGGCGATCGCCGGCAAGTTGATCGCCGAAGCCATACTGGGACAATCGGACCGTTACCGGCTGTTTGCACCATTCGGCCTTGCCTGGGCGGGCGGCCCGGCTGGACTTGCGGTTGCGCAACTCACCTACTGGAAGCTGCAGGCGCAGGATTGGTGGCGCGAGCGGGCCCGCTGACCGCAGGGAGATCGAAGACGTGATCGGCCGACTATTGCTCAACCACCCGGACGCGGCGCGCCGCGTTGGCGTGTTCTTCGTGCTCGCCGCCATCGCCGCCGGCCTGTATGGGCTCGGCATCAAAGCCAGTTGGCTCGGCAAGCTCGTTCCGGGGTCGGTCGAGTGGCTCGCCGCCAACCCGGACGTCGGGCGGGCGGTCTCGGCGGTGCTGATCGCATTGATCTTGGTGGCGAACTGGAACGCGCTGCGGTATCTCAGCCGCAAACAGCAGATTGTGGCAGTTTGGATAGAGCTGTTCGTGTTGCTAATGTTGTTTTTCTATTCCTTCGACCTGTCCTTCGCGTTCATCGCCAAGAAGATCGGCTTCCTCGTCTCGAAGGGTGTGGTGACGACCCTCTACATTTCGGCCATTTCGATCGCCATCGCCACCCTCATCGCCTTCGTTGGCGCCATCGCCAAACTTTCCCGCAACGGCGTGGTCTATGGCTTGGCGACCTTCTATACCTCTCTGTTTCGTGGCTTGCCGTTGCTGATGCAGATCTACATCATCTATCTCGGCCTGCCGCAGATTGGCTACGTGATCGGCGCCGTGCCGGCTGGCATCATGGCGCTGTCGCTCTGCTACGGCGCGTACATGACCGAGATCTTCCGGGCCGGCATCGAAAGCATCTCGCGCGGCCAGACCGAGGGTGCTACGGCACTCGGCCTTAGCGCTAACCAGACGATGTTCCTGGTCATCCTGCCGCAGGCGATGCGCGTCATCGTGCCGCCGACCGGCAACCAGTTCATTGCGATGCTGAAGGATTCTTCGCTGGTCTCGGTGGTCGGGGTCTGGGAGATCATGTATCTCGCACGCACGCAGGGCCAGACCGAGTTCCGCCACATCGAGATGCTCATCACCGCCTCGATGATCTATTGGCTGCTCTCGATGGGGCTCGAGTTCCTTCAGTCGCGGATCGAGGACCGGTTCGGGCGCTCACTCAAGCGCTGATCGTCATCCGTGATCTTCGCCAAAGCGAGTTGCACAGCACCGCAACAGCCAGCTTCGGAGAGCAGCTGCAGATTGTACGCGACAGCATGCCGTTCGGCGACGTCGTGAGGGGTGAATCAACCCGGTATTTCATCGGCTTAGCCCGATCGGAGGGCAGAATAGAGCAAGTGCTGGACGAGCATGTTCGTTGGCCGACCGCCCGACGACCGATTGCTGGATTTCACCCGCGCCAATAAGTTAACAAAATTAATGACTCTAACATGTCTCCGGCCAACCATTATCGCTATGTATCGATGGTAGCCGAGTTCGCCACGTGGTTCGCCAATAGGTTTGTCAGCAGTGGTTTGCGCGTTACCAGCCGCACGACTCGGTCCATGCCCTGCACAGCCAAACGCACCGGCGAGACTTCCCGGGAATGAAGCTCGGCATGGTGTTTCGTTCCTTTGAAGTGGGCGTGGTTGGGGGAAGACCGTAGTCGGCGTGTTCGCGCCCGGTGGAATTTTCGAAGAGTTGTTTCCAACGGCGGGAACGAACCAAACTTCCATGCATTTAGCTCTGGCTTCGTTCATTCACTCTTTCTTCTGGGAGCTGGACCATTGTCATCCGGAGGCTATCTCTTGGCCGACCAACAAACCAATGACGTTTCCATCGTCGATCTGATACCTGCCCTGCGGGCTTTCGCGCGCACCTTCTGCCGCGTTCCAGACGATGCCGACGATCTGGTGCAGGAAACGTTGACCAAAGGGCTCGCCAACATCGACAAGTTCGAACCTGGTACACGCATGAAGTCGTGGCTCTTCACCATCATGCGCAACACCTACTACACCCGGATCAAGATCGCTGCACGGGAAGCGCCAGGCCTTCTCGACTGCGCGTCTTCGAGACCGATTTCGGAAGCTACCCAGGAATGGACCGTTCAGAGCAAGGAAGTTCACGGCGCCATCCAAAAGCTGCCCGAACATCAGCGCGAGGTGCTGATGCTGATCGGCGTTTTAGGAGTGGGCTACGAGGAAACCGCCGAAATCTGCGGCTGCGCGGTAGGGACGGTCAAGAGCCGGCTGAACCGTGCCCGCGCCAACATCCTTGAGCTACTCGGGGAGAGCTCGTTGCAGACATTGATAGAAAGGCGAAATCAGCTGTCGGATGGTCAGCTCGATATAGAGGTCGACAGCCGCAGATAATCAGCTCTTCACGTCTCGCCGACGCTTCTCGACGAGAGCGTTTTGCAATTGGATCGCCAGCTTGGATAGGCGGTCTGGTATCTTTTCCTGCTCTATGGCGGCCAGCAGGGAAGCAATCTCCTGATCCACTGCCATCTCGACAAGCAGATCCGTGGTATCGTCGCTCGAATGAGACATCACGTTCTCTTGATAGCATCCCTAGATCCAAGTCTGATGATGAGCGCTCGGCACTACAAGGCGTTGTCGACCGCCGAGAGGCTCACCGGCGGCCCTTGCACAGTTTTCCTCCGTGCCGCGGCAAGACGCGGCGCGGTGGCGTCAGTCCTTCAGCAACCGGTTTGCGGCGTGATCCTGAAATTGATCGGACTTGATTCGATTGCCGTCCAGCCCGCGCTCTCGGCTATGTTGCTTCCTGTCGCGGTTGGACAAAACCGCGTTTTCTTCGATCTTGTCCTTGTCCAAGGTGGTCATTGCGCCGGCGCCGGCACCTTTGCCTTGGCTGCCTTGGCCGAAATGCTTTTTGCCGCCGGATGCCATGATCTCCTCCTTCGAATCCAGGACACCGATCGGTGCCGACGCCCGAACCGGCATCGCGCTGTAATGTTCCGTCTCACCCAGCAAGCAGGAAGGCGTCGCCATCCCATGACCCAAACGGCTTCTCGCCGTCGATGACGACCCGCAATTGGTGAGCTTGCGCAAGACGGCCAATGTCGGCCCGGTCCAAAGAAAGCGATCCGCGATAAGAATAGTTGAGCAATGCGAGCCGGCCCGGCCGTTTGAGAACGCGCGCAATTTCATCGAAAAGCCGCTCAGCCATGCCGGCCAGGACCAGGTAGGGAAAGCTGTCGACCGCCAACACGCAATCGAAACTGTCGTCGTCGAAGTCGGCCAGATCGAGACCGGAGGTTTGGCGCAGTTCGACATTGCCGAGCGCTGCGCATTGCTCGGAGGCGATAGAGATCATCCGCGATGATATGTCGATGCCGACCATCCGCTTGAAGGAATTGGACAGCGCGCGCTCGAAACGTCCGATGCCGCAACCGATGTCGAGAATGTCTCGTTCAATTCCGGTGAATTCTCGCGCCTCGAGCCATTCAACGATTTCGTCGGTCATGGCTGTCAGCCGCTCGTCATCGCCAAGGGATCCTAACTGGACACTTGCGGCTGTCGAAATTGCTGCCGCGGCATCAAAACTCGAGGCCAGCCGCGTGACGACGGCAATATCCGTCTCGCCGTTACCGCGTTCATGCCGAACGGCGCCGCCTGTCGCTCGCAAAGTGGCAAGGACGCCCGGTCTGTGGCGCAGCAGTCCAGCGACCTTTCGCAGTCTTTCAGCATCGCCGGTATCCGCCGGACGGACTTTCAGCACGAACTCCGCCAATTCCGCCGCTTCAATTGTGGGCGGCAGGTGAAGCGCCAGCCTGACGAGAACAGCTTCGGCGCAGGCACCATCGGCCATGCAATCTTCGACCGCCCGTCTGACCGATGTCCGGCGCTGCGCGTGCACACTCATGACATCAACTCCGCGTCCAGATCCTCCGCATCGTCCACCTGTCGACGGCGCCCCAGCCATATTTGTAGGCCTCCTGGCCGCGCAGGAAGTCGAACTCGCGCGCATCCTCGCGGATCGACTCCGCGATCGCGTGGCCGATCAGGATCGCCCCTGGGCTCTCCTCGGCATATGCAGGATCGAGGCCGCCGAGATAGGCATAGGCGCGGCCGCGGTGGTGAAATCCGTAATAGGCGGCGACAGTCGTGCCATCGATCGCGAGCAACCAGCATCGGACCAGGCCGTGAGCATCGAGCAAGGGAAGTGAAAGCCCATGGAAGTGCTGCACGGCGGGGTCGGCCAATACACCACCTCCATGTCCAACCCAGCGTGCCTGGTGCAGGCGGATCAATTGGTTCAGGAAGTTCTGATCGCCCCGCGCTGACGCCAACGCGAGCCGGCCGCGTCTGGACGCCGCTTGGCGCGCCCGGCGCAACTGGCGCCTGCGCCGAGCGGGAACGCAGCCGGCCAACGTGTCGTCGCCGGCAACAGCAAGCACGGGACAGGCTGCATGAATTACCGGCCTCTCGACCGTTAAACCGGGATGCGCGATCGTAAGACCGGCACTGTTTTGCGGCAGATCAGACAAGATCCATTGTGACCACCCGACCGAGCAGATCGTTTCGGCAATGGTGGCGACAACCGCCGCCTCGATATCCCGGACAGCCAGGATGTCCAGATAATCACTGAGCGAAATACCGACCGGAAGCAGCTTCGAACCGGCCGTTCCATGCTCGAGATAGAGTGGCGCCAGCCCGACCAGATCGCCGCCACGCCAGACCGCAACTGTCGCCAGTTCACCGGGTGCGAATGCGCGCCACCATGGCACCAGCCAGGCGGGGGATTGGAACGGCGTCGCAGAGGAACTCTGCTCCCACAGTTTCCACCAGTGCGGCGTCAAGGCATCGAATTTTACGGGGTCATCGATGATTTCGCTGCGCAACACTGCTTTTCTCACGGTGCCGCAGCGAAGCGCCGGCAATCTGTGCCAAGTTGTGCCAGCGCCTGATAGGCAGCCATATACGACGAGATCATCCGTTCCAGCGAAAACCGCCGTCGCGCCTCCACCCGGCACGCCTCGGCGTCCAGGCTGGGCGCCGCAAGAATGGCTTGGGCCATCTCGTCGACTGTGTTGACGAGAAAGCCCGTCCTGCCGTGCTCGATGACATCCGCAAGCGCACCATTCGGGAATGCGACCACCGGGGTACCGCAGGCGAGGGCCTCCATGGCGACAAGCGAGCTTGTCTCGGCGGCGAGGCTTGGAATGACCAGACAGCGGGCTGCGTTGAGAAAGCGCCTCTTGGCGTTAAAACCGAGCGGGCCCAGGAAGCGGCGGCGAGCATCAAGACGGGATTGGACCTCGTCGCGAAAGTAGCGCGTATGTGTTTCGTAGGGGTAGACCTTGCCGCCGATGACCAGGGGCACGCCCGCCTGTTTGGCCGCGTCCAGGGCCAGGTGAATGCCCTTTTCCGGGCAGACTCGGCTGAGAACCAGGGCAAAGTCTCGCTTCGGCTGCACCAGGCTCAGTGCTTCGATGTCAACGCCGTTGGGAATCGGCGCCACCAGTCTGGCCCCTGGTGGCGCCGTTTGCTGCTGGGTGGGCGAGACCGCATGGAGCCACAGGTCGTCGCGCGTCGGTCGCAGAGCCTCGGCCGGATACCAGTCCAAGGGCAGGTGGAGGCTCACCAGGGTCGGACCATCGTCGGGCAAATAGGCATGAAAATCGATACCGTGCAGATGAGCCACATCGATCGGCCATCGGGCGCGGGCAGCGGCGATCGCTTTGCGATGAGCCTGCTGCGCGCGGCTCTTCGCCGCCTCGTCGAGCACGCCGTTTTCAGCCGGTATTTCCACAAGGGTACCGCTCGCGCTGGAGCCGCGGCAGCCAATGACGATAGAGCGGTGGCCGGCGCGAACCAGCTCCCGATCGAGCATCGACAGAACCTGTTCGGCACCGCCGACAGCATCGGGTCCGACGGGTGCGAGAGGGTAGGCGACATTGAGGACAGTGAGCGCCGCGGCTGGTTGCGCCTCGGTCCCGTATGCCGCACCACCTGTCGATGATGCCGCTAATTCGTCCAATGTGTCGGGCGTCTGATGCATTGGCAGCATGACACTTTCACGCTGCCGAGGCCCGCCGCGTCGGGAGCGAAGCGGACGTCATGCCGGGCGCATAGCGGCGGATCATGGTTGCGCAGAATTCCGCGAACTCCTCCGGCACCAGAGGTGGGCTGGTGTGGTGGGGCATCATTCCGCGATGCTGCGGTGTAAAGCAAAAGGTGACCGTCACGTCGAAATCGGCGAGTGCCTCCATCTGCCGGTCAAACCAGTCCAGCGCGTTCGGCCGGAAGCTGTCTGCCCAGGAAAGCCCCGTGCGCATATTGGTGACGCCCAGCCGCTTCATCCAGGCGACGGCATCGTCCAGCCGGGCGTCCTCGAAATGAAACCACTGCACCAGCCCCATTGCGGGCGTGTAGCGCAGGAACTCCTCCAGCGCAGGTTTTGGCGTACCGTCCTGGCGTAGCAGCCCCATGTGGAAATGTCGATAGTAAGAAGAGCCCTCTGCCTCGCGATGCCGCGTCGTTGCTTCCCATTCGCGCGGAAGATCGTAGAGGCTGTACCACTGGATGCGTGGTGCGTTGCCGATCAGCAACTCGGCGGTGCGCTTGAGCCCCCAGACCTGGATTTCTTCCGCGCCGAAGGTCGATACGCCGACTTCGCTGACCCAGATGGGAAGGTTGGTGACGGTCGCGATCTCGCCGATCTTCTGTGGCCATTCGTGGATCTGCCACAGGTTCCAGTCGAGCGGAAAGCCGTGCACGGCGACGGCATCGACATGGTCCAGCACGCCGAATTCCTTCATGCGGGTGATAAAGCCCGGATCTATCGGCGAGATGCCACCGAGTACTTTCGTCAAAGACGGGTTCTCCGACGCGATTGCGTCAGCCGACAAGATCGCCATCCTGGCAAAGCGGCTCCAATCGGGATCGAGCTCTGGGTCCCAATGCGATTTGTTGTTGGGCTCGTTCCAGATCATGGCGGCTTCAATCATGGAGCTGTCCTTTCGAGGGGTAGATGGCGCCGCCGCCGGCCGGGTCCCCGGCTGCGCGGCAGAAATAGACCTCCTGCTCGGGGTGCAGAACGATCTCGAAACCGGCGCTGCGCAGCATCGCTTCGGTGCAGGCGCGGTTTGGAATCCACCAGTTGGTGGGATCGTCGGCATAGCGGTGCTCGATAAAATGCAGCTTGGGAAACTGCGGCTGGTCGAACAGGTCATGCGTCCAGAAATGATAGTTTTCTTCCAACTCGGGCAGATCCGCGCTGCCGCGCTGCATGGACTGGAAGATCATCAGGTCACGGGCGACATGTTCGCGGATCAGGTCGAGCGCGAGCAAGGGGTGGCGCAAATGGTAAAGCACCCCCATGAACAGCACGACATCGAACGTCTCGCGCAGCGAGCCGACGTCGTAGACCGAAAGCTTCTGGAATTCGATCTCGCAATCGGCAACCTCGGCGGCAAAGCGAGCCTGCGCCAGGTAGGCGTCATCGAAATCGATGCCGAGGACACGGTCAGCACCTCGCCGTTTCATCTCGATGGAGTAAAATCCTGCATTGCAGCCGATATCGAGTACGGCCTTGCCCCTCAGATCAGCGGGAATGGCATTGGCAAATTTGCGCCATTTGATCAGCGGGTAGTTGCCCAGAAAATGGTTGGGAGCGGTTTGGACGCCGGCAAGTTCCATGTTGTGGAACCATGGGCCGAGCGCATCGATGCGGCGGCGGATTTCGGCATGGGAATGCAGCATGGCTCAGGCTCCTTCGCCAGGAACGACGGGTACATGCGACTGCGCGCCGGGCATGATCATGGTGGGCCGGCGCTGCGCGGATGAGGCGTCGTTTTCAAGCAACCGCAGAGCTGTTCGATAGCCGTTGAAAGTGCCGACATCGACATAGTCCGACCCAGCCCTGACACCAAAAGCTGTACCGCCGGCCGCAATATAGGCGTTGACCAAAGTGCCGATATATTCGTCACTGCGCTCGCGCTCACGCCAGAGTGCCGCAAGCTGATGCAGGATATGGCCCGGCATCTTGAACGCACCCCAGACCCAGTTCGTGGCGGCATCCTGTCGTTTGACCTGGATTTCGATCACGCGCTCGTGGACGTCGGTGACGACGGCGTCGAAGAATTCCGGCTGATCCACCGGGAAAAGCAGAAATGAGAGCTGATCGTCGGGCAAATGGCGGAAACCGTCCTCGGGAAACCAGATCGTATCGGGAAGGCCGACCAGGACGACCTCGTCGGGCGCGACGAGGGGCGCCGCCCGGAAGATCGCATCGCACAGACCGACGGGGTTCGGCTGCACCACGAAGAGAGCCGCCGCGTCACCGTAGCCGGCGGCGTAGTATTCAAGGATGTCGGATTTGCCCGATCCGATGATGAAGCAAATCTTGTCGACGCCGGCCTGCACCATGCGCCGTACCAGATACTCGCTCACGGCGCATGGACGCTCGGTCTGTCCATCGATCCGGCTACCGACCGGCAGCAGCTCTTTCGAGAAGCCGAGCGGCTGAATGCGGCTGCCGCGCCCGGCAGCGGGTACGATGCCCAACATCAGACCGCTTCCCTCATCGGTTCGCCGGGAGATCTTTGAAAGGCCTCGTTCAGGATGCGATCCAGTTCCGCCGCGCGCCGTGCCGAAGTGTGTTCGCCCAAGACCCGGTCGCGGGCACGCCTTCGAATGCCGTCGAGCTCGCGCTCCGGCAATCGCAATGCGGCGACCACATCATCGGTGTCATGCGCCAACAAGATTTCGCGGCCGGGTTCGAAAAATTCGGTCAGGCCCGGCCATGCATCGGTGACGATGGCAGCCCCACACGCGGCCGCTTCGAAGAGCCGTCCCGACGGGCACCAGCCCTTTTGCGCCATCGCCTCCCGGGTGACGTTCAGTGTCAGGCGAGATGATGAGAAGAAAGCCGGATGGTCGGCTGGCGGAAGATGCCTGACAAAGAAGATGTTGTCGCTCCATGGGAATTCCTGCGGATATTGCGCGCCGCCAATGATGAAACGGTGGTCGGGCAGGCGCGCGGCCGGGCGGACCAGCAGCTTTTCGACGCCGGCCTGGCGATCCGCCGCGTAAGTTCCGAGATAGGACAGATCACCGGCGAATTCGGCCCGCTTCTCTGCCGGCCGGTGTTGGTCGGGATCGACATGCCCATAGAGCGGCACCACGTGACGCGCGCCCAAAACCGACTTAAGCGCCTCGATCGCAGAGCCGCCGGTGTAACTCAAAACGAGGTCGAAATCGGCGAGACCCTCAGGTCCGAAATAGGGCGGACGCTCGCCTTGCTCGATGCGGGCAAGCGTGACCGGAGTGTCGAGATCGTAGAAGACACGCAATCCGCGACCTGTCTGCTGCGCCAGCCGCGAGGCCTCCACGGCGTCGGCACAGTAGGAGGTGACGACGACGACATCCGCTTGCTTCATTGCCCGCTCCGCAACGCGACGGATGTCCTCCCAGTCCGGATAAATGACGACGTTGCCGCCATCGAGCCGATCGAGATCACGCGTCCCGGCATAGTAGGGGGTATCGCGTTCGAAGAAGGTGATGGACCATCCCAGCCGACCCAGGGCGCGGATCAGACCGCGCCAGAGCGTGGCATGGCCGTTGCCCCATGATGATGTAACGGTGAGACCGAAAATGACCATCTGCATCCGGAAAGTCCTCGTCAGGCAGCTTCGTTCATTCGCAGGAGCTTGGAGCCCCAGTCACCCGACACGATCGTCGTGATCGAGGCTGGATCGATGTCGAAGCGGAAGCAGTCGCCGACCGGCAAGCCAAGCACCTTGCAGACGGCGGCCTTGATGACGTCGGCGTGGCTGACCAGGGCGACACACTGGTTCGGATGCCGCTCGCGCACTGCGTTCATCAGTGCGACGATCCGCTCCTGCACATCCAGCATGGTCTCGCCGCTCGGTGTCCTGGCCTCCTGCCGCTGGTCGTTCCACGCCCGCCAACCGGCATCGCCATTCAACTCGTCGAAGGTCTTTCCCGACCAATCGCCGAAATCGATCTCGTCGAGTTCGGCGCAGATCGCGATTTCACCGACGCCGCAGGCAAGCGCGATCGGCACGGCCGTCTCTTGCGTACGCTCACGCGGGCTGCTCAAGATGGCTTCAATCGGCTCCCGGGCCATGCGGCCACCAAGATGCGCGGCCTGCGCCTTCCCAGCCTCGCCAAGGCAAACGCCATCCATCCGTCCTGCAAGATAGGAGCCGACATTGTCGTGCGCTGCATGACGGATCAAAAAGAACGTTGTCGTCATTCCGCGGCATCCAGCAAAGGCTCGTCCTTGCCGGCGATGAAGGCGAGCGTGCGCTGCCGCGCTTCGGCGTCGGTGAACTGTTCGGGAGGCGACTTCATGAAATAGCTGCAGGGACCGGTCAGTGCTCCCGCTATGCCGCGATCGAGCGCAAGCTTGGCGCAGCGTATCGCATCGATCACCACGCCGGCTGAATTTGGAGAATCCCAGACTTCCAGCTTGAGCTCGGCGTTGAGCGGCACGCCGCCGAAGGTCGTCCCTTCCACTCGGATATAGGCCCATTTGCGATCAGTCAGCCACGGTACGTGGTCGCTGGGTCCTACATGAATATTGCCCGGCTCCAGGGGAACATCGAACTGGCTGGCCACGGACTGGGTCTTGGAAATTTTCTTTGATTCCAGCCGCTCGCGTTCCAGCATGTTGAGGAAGTCGGTGTTGCCGCCGAAATTCAGCTGATAAGTGCGATCGATGCGCACGCCGCGCTCGCGGAAGAGATTGGCCAGCAGGCGGTGAACGATGGTCGCCCCGACCTGGCTCTTGATATCATCGCCGACCAGCGGCAGCCCTCGCTGCTCGAAGCGCCGGCGCCATTCCGGACGTGAGGCGATGAAAACGGGTATGCAGTTGACGAAGGCGCAGCCGGCCTCAAGCGCGCATTCGGCGTAGAAGCGCGTCGCCTCCTCGGAGCCCACCGGCAGGTAAGAGACCAGCACGTCGGCGCCGCTGTTGCGCAGGATTTCGCTGACGTCGGCAACCGGCTCCGGCGCCTCCTCGATTTCGTCGCGCAAGTATTTTCCGATGCCGTCAAGTGTCGGTCCGCGCTCGACGCGAACGCCGTTTGCCGCCGCATCGGCAAAGCGGAACGTGTTGTTCGGGGCGGCGTAGATTGCTTCAGCGACGTCGAGGCCAACCTTGCTCCTGGCGACGTCGAATGCGCAGACAATCTCGATGTCGTCGACATGGTAACCGCCGAGGTCGGCATGCATCAGCCCTGGGATTGGTTCGTTGCTTTTTGCGTGACGATAATAGGAGAGGCCCTGCACCAGGGAGGATGCGCAATTGCCGACCCCGACGATACCGACACGAACCTTTTTCGATCCCACGAAACTGCCGCCCTATGCTGTTCAAAGGTAAGTTCCTGCCGCCGAACCACCAGCGTGCCGGAATGTTCCTTGGCCTGCCGAAAAATTGCGCAAGACAGCATGGATCGAAGCAGCGCTCGCTGCGTTGCCGCAAGGCAAAGCATTGGAAAACCGATCGATGATCGTTTACGGCGACCAGAAGCGGAGGCAGAGCGCAGAACGGCTTCGCGATGCTGCGAGCGAAATTGCTCAAAGTCTGGACCGCATGGCTCATGGCGTCCGACGCCATGCCGCGTTGGTCGGGCTATTCATCAGCGTATCGGAACTGGTTCGCGCGCTTGCCGATGTCGATTTCGAGAACAGGGGCATCGACATCTTTTCGCCGCGGCAACAGCAAGGCGCCAGATTGCTGGTTGGTGTTGCGGCAGAGGTGGCGAAGTCGTGGCGAAGCGGTTTCGCCGTGGGCGGTGGCATCGACCCGGGACTTCTCCAACTGCTGGACGGGTTGGATTGCGAGGCTGAGGTTCTGACCGGTTCGGCCGAGGGTTACGCGCATTACGCGCTTTATCCCGAAAGCTATTTGGGAGCGGCGCAGGAGTCAGGTCTCGATGCGAACACATGCGTGATCGGCATCCGCAGCATCGGCCTGGGGCTTGCCGCCATAGTGGCTGCCGCGATTGGCGCGCCGGCGCCGTTCAGCGTTCGTCCGGTCGGCCATCCTTTCCGCAGGCACATCAATGCCGATCCGCGCTCGATCGCTTCCTGGAAGAACAATCCATCGGCACGCTTCGCCGTTGTAGACGAAGGTCCTGGTCTGTCCGGCAGTTCGATGCACGCCGTCGTCGCGTGGCTGCGGGAACTGGGTATTGGTATGGACCGCATTCACCTGTTTCCCAGCCATCCTGGCAACCCGGGCATCGAAGCGTCACGGGAGGCCAGGGAGACATGGTCGCGCTGTCCGAAACATGTGGCGACGGCGCTCGAATGCACCTTCCCCGAAAGCTCGAACATTCCCACGCTGCGCGACTGGGTGGCCGAGGCGGTCGGCAGCCCCGAATTACGCCTGACCGAACTGTCTGGTGGCGAATGGAGGAGCGTCCACTACGTCGACGAAAAGCATTGGCCGCCGAGCCCGCGCGGCATCGAGCGGCGCAAATTCCTGGCGTCCGCGGGGTGTGGTCGCTGGCTCGTCAAATTCGCCGGCCTCGGCGAAACCGGACGGCGTAAGAGACGAGCCGCGGAAATGTTGGGGAAAGCCGGGTTCGGATCGCAAGTGGTCGGGCTTTGCCACGGCTTTCTGGTCGAACGGTGGATTGACGGCACCACGATGGACCAGGCGCCGCTGCCCAGAGGAAGGCTGCTCGCGGAGTTGGCGCGCTATCTAGCCTGGCGGGCGCTCAATCTCCGAACCTGCGAACCGGGTGCATCATTGCTCGCACTCGCGGAAATGGCTGTTTCCAATACATCTGAAGCCCTGGGCGAGAACCGAGCGGCGACGTTGCGCCATTGGCTCTCGAAAAAAACCCCTGCGCATGTTCTGCAGCGGGTGGAAATCGACGGAAAGCTTCACGCGTGGGAGTTTCTCGTTTGTGCCGATGGCACGGTGGTCAAGACAGATGCCGTCGACCATTGCCGGGCACACGATTTGATTGGCTGCCAGCCGATAGAGTGGGACATTGCCGGCGCCTGTGTCGAATATGGACTGTCCGACAGCGATGTGACGACATTGGTCGAGGGGATGGGGCTCGATATTGACAATGGCCACATCGATTTTTTCGAACCCTGCTATTTGGCGTTCCAAATCGGGCTCTGGAGCACGGCTGCGCAATCCGAAAATGGCCAGGAAAAAGCAAGGCTGGCCGCGACGGCAGACCGATACAGGGCGGGGCTGATACGATTCCTGGACGAATCTCAGGTGTAACGTTTCGATCAATCCAGCCTTCGCAGCATGTCTGCTTCCTGCTCAAGAATAGCGGCCACTTCCTCGCGCTGCAGATGCGTCATCATCAAGCTGACGCAGCACTCGAGATAGGTGATCGAGGAGCGCCGCAAATAGGCAGCCGCCTCGCGTTCGGCAATCTTGTCGACATCCTTCGCGGGTCGCTTGGGTTGCATGAGGATGATCCTCCGTATCGGGTCCCTCCCGCCAAACTACAAGGTTGGATGGATGTTCCGCACGATCTCCGGGCAGGTCCGGCCGCGGCCCACGTCATGCAGGAAGGTTCTGCAGCCCGCCTGCGGGTCTCCTTTTGGCAAGGCCTGTCATCTGATCGCCGATGCCGGTGCCTTCGAGCGCCGCGAAATAATCGATCGTCAGCTTGAGCCCTTCGTTGAGCGGCACTCTCGGCGACCAGCCGAGCAGCGTTTTCGCACGCGAAATATCAGGCTGCCTGCGCCGAGGATCGTCTTGCGGCAGGGGCAGAAATTTCAGATCCGACTTGGTGCCGGTCATCGCCTTCACCAATGCCGCCAGTCGCACGATGGTGAATTCTCCGGGATTGCCCAGATTGACCGGCTTGCCCGGATTGGGGTCGATGTTCATTAGGCGCATCAATCCATCAATCAAGTCGGAGACATAGCAGAAGGATCGCGTTTGCTGGCCGTCGCCGAATATCGTCAGCGGACGCTTCTCGAGCGCCTGCATGATCAAATTCGAGACGATGCGACCGTCGGCCGGATCCATTCTCGGACCGTAGGTGTTGAAGATGCGCGCGACGCGGACGTCGGCCTTGCCGGCCCTTAGATAGTCGAAGCAAAGCGTTTCGGCGGTGCGCTTGCCCTCGTCGTAGCAGGCGCGTGGGCCGGTGCAGTTCACATGACCGACGTAGTCCTCCCTTTGCGGGTGTTGTTCCGGATCGCCATACACTTCGCTCGTCGAGGCCTGCAGCAGTCGCGCGTCATTGCGGACAGCGAGTTCGAGCAGGTTGAGGGTTCCGATCACGCAGGTACGCGTGGTGTGTATCGGGTCGGCCTGATAACGCGGCGGTGAGGCGGCGCAGGCCAGGTTGAAGATGTGATCCACGGGCTCGCCGAGATCCAGTGGCCGGCAGATGTCCTGCTCGATCAACCGGAAACCCGGCCGGTCCATGATCGAGATGATGTTTTCCATGCGCCCGGTCAGAAAATTGTCGACGCAGATCACGCGCCAGCCGTTGCGGAGCAATACTTCGCAAAGATGCGAACCGAGGAAACCCGCGCCGCCGGCAACAAGCACCGTCTTTGCCCTGTGCGCCTTTCTTGTCTGTCGCATCGCTGTTTTCTCCTGTCTGCCGTTCATGCTGCACTTCCAATGTCGAGATCGAGGGCCGTCGCCCTTGGTTGGGTCAGCGCCGCCACGAATTCGCGAGCCCTGGCCCCACCGGTGTGGGAAGCGAGGACGAGTTTGCGAGCCCGGCCGGCCATGGCCAGGCGTGCGCGCTCGGACTCGCCAACGAGGATATCGATGACTTCGTCCGTCTCCGCGGCGGTGTGGATCGCCGATGCGGGAAAGAAGCTGTCGAGCCCTGGCCAGCGGTCGCTGACGATGGGCGTGCCGCAAGCCGCCGCTTCGAACAGGCGCACGCTGGGCGACCATCCTGCGGTGATCATGGAACTGCGTGTGACATTCAGCGTGTAGCGCTGACGGCTATAGAACGCGGCGTGATCGGCTGGCGGCAAATGTTCGATGCGTTCGACATTGTCCGGCCAGATGATGTCGGATGGATATTGGGAGCCGGCCACGACGAAACGGAGGTTCGGCATATGCCGTGCGGGCTCGAGCAGCAGAGCGTTCAGCGTTGTCTGCCGGTCCATGCTGTAGGTGCCGAGATAGCCGAGATCCCAGCGGATCGGATCTCCTGTCGGGTGATGCCGTTCCGGATCGACCGAACAATAGAGAGGTTCGGCATGGCGCGCGCCGAAGTCTTGCGCCAGATGGCTGAGCGTTGGTCCGCCGGTGAAGGAGAAATAGACATCGAAATACGGAATTTGCCGCGAACTCAGATAATCGCAATCGTCGGCTGAAAGCTTGGCCAGGGTCACCGGGGTGTCGATGTCGTAAAAGCAGAGCTGCCCCTTGCAAAGCGAGGCGACGATGTCGATGACCTGGCGTCCTTCTGGAACAAAGGATCCGATGACAATGATGTCGGCCTGCTCCAGGCACTGTGCGTAGTCGCGTTGCAGCTCCGCAGTGGTTTCGTAGTAGCGCAAGGCGCAGAACTCCGGATCGCGCAGATCGCGGTGATTGGCGTACCAGGGCACGTTGCGCTCCAGAAAAGTCACCCGGTGACCGAGTCCGTGCAAGCCTTTCAAAAGACCCCGGAAAGTCGTGGCGTGGCCGTTTCCCCAGGATGAGGACAGCGACAGGCCGAGAAAGACGATGTCCAGTTTCTTGGTCATTCCGCTGCCTCCACGGCCCCGTGCTCGAAATGACGTTTGAAGACGGCATCCGCCACATCCGCCCGAAGCGCGTAGGTATGGTCCGCCAGCACGCGGTGAAGTGCGGCTTGGCCGATTGCCTTGGCCCGCCCGGGGGTCAGCGAGCGCATTATTTCGGCGACATCGCCGCCGTCACGCGCGACCAGGATCTCCTCGCCTGGTTTCAGGAACAGTTCCACGCCCAGCCATGCATCCGTGATGAGACAGGCGCCCGCGCCAGCCGCCTCGAACACTCGCGTGGCCGGTGAAAAACCGTTGGCGGCCATGCTGTCGCGGCTGATGTTCAACACGGCTTTTGGGGTGACATTGAAGGCGTTGTGATCGCGGGTGCCGACATGGCCGAGCCAGCCTACATTGGTGGGGAGCGGCTTGTCGCCCCAACCCGAGCCTCCGAGCAGGAAACGCTGTTTCGGCAGCTGGCTGGCGGGATCGAGGAAAAACGATTCGACACGCGCTTCACGGTCCGGCAGCCGGTTTCCGAGGAACGCCAGGTCGCAGGCAAAACGCGCTTTGCTGGCAACCGGATGGTGCGTTTCGGGATCGAGCGCATTGTAGATGGGCACGCACTCCTTGGCACCCATGGCACGATAGGCCCAGACAACGGGATCGCCGCCACCATAGGTCAGCACGAGGTCGATCTCCTGCAGTGCACGATGGAGCGGGTGGTCCGGCTCGTCGCGCAACTGGGCAAGCGTGGCTGGCGCATCCACGTCCCAGAATACGACAAGCGCGTCGCTGCGGGCGTGGTCGAGAACGGCGCGAAGCAGCGCCTCGTCTTCGAAACCGACGCCACTCGCCTTGACGACGATGTCGGCGCCGGCGGCACGTGCCGCGACCTGCATCAGCGCATGCTGGGTCGCCTCGTAAACGACGACAGTGCACCAGTCGGGAGCTTCGATGTCGCGGTTCTTCTGCCGGTCGTAGACATCGGGTTCGTAGAACGTGATCTCGTAACCCAATTGCGAAAGTGCCTTGAGCAAACCGCGATAGTACGTCGCGGCACCGTTCCAGTAGGACGACAAAAGGCTCGATCCATAGAATGCGATCTTCATGCGACGGCTTCCTTTGCGGCTGTCGGGACGGCGGTGTGTCGGTTCGCGCATTGCGTGAGCACGCCGAGCAACTCGTCGACGCGGTGGCGGCAGGTGTGCCGCGAGCGGATGGTCTCGAGACCCGAGGTCACCAGGGAGGCCGCAAAGTCCTCGTCGGACAACACCGTCCGAAGCTGTTGCCGCATTTGCGAGCCATTCTCGGCAAACAGGAAGTCGACACCGGGCCTGAAAAGCTGCTCGACATCGGACCATGGCGCTGAAATCAGCGGAATGCCGCAGGCGAGTGCCTCGAACATGCGGATCGTCGGGATTCCGGGCAACCTCTCGCGATAGGGGCGCCGTGGGATGTGAACGGTGACACGATGCGCGGCGAAGGCCTTCGGCACGTCGGCATTGGCGATCCACCCCTCATAGCGCAGTCCTGCGGTGGCCAGATCCGCAAGTGCGGTCTTGGGGTAGCGTACGCCGTGAACAGCGGCATCAAGGCCGAGATCGTGCACCGGCTCGATCAGAAACTCCTTGAGTTCGGCGGTCCGCTCATCATCGCCCCAGTTGCCGATCCAGACCAGATCGGAGGTGGGGTGGATCTCCGGGTGCGGCTTGAACAGGCGATCGTCCGCCGCTTCATGCCAAGTGAAGACGCGCTTGCCCCAGCCGGCGCGCAGATAGCTCTCGCGCAAGGTTTCGCCAAAGGCGAGAACGCCGTCATAGTGCTCCAGCCGGAGCGCCGAGAGTGCCTCGGTCGCAGACACGGCCCGGTGGTGGGTGTCGTGAAAAAGAAGGATGAAGTTGCCGCCGGCGGCCCGGGCACGGCCAATACGTGCGACAAGCTCCGGATCCGTCCACTCATGAACGATCACAACGTCGGCCTCGGCAATCCAGGCTTCGTGATCAAATCCGGCATCGTAGGTCACCGGCATCAGTTCGGGAAAATCCTTGCGGAAGCGTTCGATGGCGAACGACCCCTTCTCAGCCAGCAGATTCGACCGGCTCCAGCCATTCGCCGGCTCCAGCGCAATAGCCTGATGCCGGCGCTGGACCAGCTCTCGCATGACGCCGCGCAGGAAATGGGCATTACCATGGTTCCAGTCGGAAACGACCGAGTGGGTGTAAAACACAAAGCGCATGATCAGCGCTCCGCCATCGCTAAGGCCGCTTTGTCGTAGACGCCGCGCATAGCCGCTGTCTGCTTTGTCAGCCTAAACCTGCGGCTGCGTCGGATGGCTGCCTGGCCAAGCTCTCGCCGGAGCTCGGCATCGCTGGAGAGACGGTTGAGGCAGGCAGCGAGATCGTGCGGATCGCGCGCGTCAAAGAATATCGCGGCCCCGTCCCATAGTTCGCGATAGGTGGCGATATCGGATAGCACCAGGGGCGTAGCCGACATGGCGGCTTCCAGCGCGGCCAGGCCGAATGGCTCGTAGAGCGATGGCGATACGAAAATACCCGCGCGAGCCATCAACGAACGCACCTCATCGGACGGCACTGCTCCCAGAGGAACAGCATGGCTGAAGCTGACATGCTCGCCGTTTGGGCCGTTCGTCGAACCGGCGGCAAACAGAGGCCATCGCGTCAGGGACGCCGCCTGATCGACCACCGCCGCATTTTTGCCCTCGTCCCACCAGCGGGCAGCGGCGAAGACGAGCGGTTGATGCTTTTCGGCCTTCGGCAGAGGACGGGCACCATTTGTGACCACACTCAAGCGCGCGATCGGGCCGTAGCAGGTCTCTAGCATGTCGGCATGGCTGCGGCTCGGCGCGATGACCGCGTCGGCCCGATCCATGCCGCGTCTGTTGCGCTCCTTCTGCCAGGCCCATGCGCCATCCGCCGCCTGTCGTCTGACCGCATGGAACCAAGTCGTCACGCAGGAATGGGAGACCACCACGACCGGGCATGGCGCGTCGAATCCCGCCGCCTGCGAAGGCGCGTTGAAATGGACAAGGTCGATGGCGTGGTCGCGCATGGGCGCATGCAACTCTCGCGGCAGCGCGTCGAGATCACCGCCGTTGCGGGTCATCCAATCCGGCGGCGTGTTCAGCCAGATCAGCTTCGCGAAAGCCTCCGCCTCGTCGGCCTGCTGCCTGGACGGTGGCGGACCGAGACCGGCAAGCACTACGCTATCGCCGCCGTTGACAAGTTCCCTGGCCAGGTCGAGCGCATAGCGCCACACGCCGCCCACGGCATCGACCGTCATCAGGATGCGCCGCGAGCGCGGCGTCAGTGTCCGCAACATGTCGCCTCCAGTTCCGCCAGCGGACGCGGGCGCCTTTCCTGGATGTCGCTGAACTTCTGGAATGATGCGAGATAGTGATCATGGGCGCGCTCCCAGGCGAGGTCGTCGGGTTCGCCCCAAAGCTCGCGATAGCTTGGCGAACTCGGATATGGATAAAGCGGTACGGGTTCATTGGCCCACACGCCGTTGTCGATGAGGTGCGTTCGCCAGTAATCGACGAGGGCAGGGTCATCCTCGACGACGCCGATCAGATTGGCCTGTACGAATGGAACGTGACGCCTGGCATTGACGAGCAGCGCGGCGAGTTCCTCGGTACCCAGCCGGCAGCGCTTCGCCAGCATCGCACGACCTTCCACGGTCAGGCTTTCGAGACCGGCCTCGATGGAGACGCAGCCGGCCGCACCGAGCAATTCCAGCAGCTCGGGCTTCCAAAGGTCGATGCGGGTCTGCACACCGAACTTCACGTCGCGATCGATCAACGCTTCCAGCAGCGCTTTCTGCGGCAGGAAGATTTCATCGATGAAATAAATGTAGCCGACGCCCTGGGCAATCAGCCCATCGATTTCCGCTATGACCGCCTCGTGGTTGCGGCGGCGATAGGCATCGCGGAAATCGATCTTGGCGCAGAAGCTGCAATTGTAGGGGCAGCCGCGCGATGCTTCGACCTCCGCGCCGAACCCAACCTGCTTGTCATCGAACCTGTGATGGTGATGCGAATGGGCTGCGATCCAGTCTGATGGCCATTGGAGTGGCGGATGATCGACAAACGAGCTGGCGTGGACGCCGCCGTTCAAAACCACCTTGGCGTCGCGCAGGTAAGCGGTCGAGGGGACCGCGCTCCAGTCGTCGCGCCGGGCAAGTTCCGCGACGATTTCCTCGCATTCGCCGCGCACAACAATGTCGACGCCAAGCTTGCGCAAGGTTGGCGCGGGCGTAGCCGAGCCATGCGGCCCGACCGCGACTGTGCGTCCACCGCGCCCGGCGAGACGGTTGAGGAAATCGGCCGGCACGCGCAACTCGGGTGGTGCGCAGCGCCAGAACAGATAAGTCGGGGCGGTACTGACGACCGTCATTGCAGGCGCGAAATCAGCCACACGCTCGGAGAGGTCCGAGTTGTCGAGCTTCTGCAATTGCCCATCCAGCATCAACACCTCATGGCCGGCTGTTTCGAGGAGGGATTTCGAATAGCCGAGTTCCAGCGGGAGATGTGGTTGGCGGCAGCCGAAATAGATGCTGTCGTCATAGGTCCAGAACGGGTTTACCAGGGCGATTTTCATGCGACGTACCTCACGACTTCGGGGCGAGGCTGGAGCCGGTGTTGTTGCAGCCAGTCTGCGAGATCGCGAATGCCTTCGCGCCATGAAACACGAGCTTTCCAGCCAAGCATCGCTTTGATCTTGCGGGTGTCGGCGACGAAGAAGGGCTGATCGCCGGTGCGTTCGCCATCATGGCGGATCGAAAGCTCACGGCCGGTCAAGCTACCGATCTCGCTCAACAGCATGCGCAGGCTGATCGCATTATCGGGGCCGCCGCCAAGATTGAATGCCTGTCCTTTGGTCGTCTCGATACGATCGAGCGTGGCCCTGTAGGCGGCGACCGCATCGGAGACATGCAGTATGTCGCGCACTTGTCTGCCGTCGCCGTAAATGGTGATTGGACGTCCCGTCAGCGCACTCAGCAGGAAGTGCGCGACCCAGCCTTGATCCTCGGTTCCGAACTGGCGCG
Organism: Mesorhizobium sp. M0077; assembly: GCF_040322955.1. Classification (NCBI taxonomy): domain Bacteria; kingdom Pseudomonadati; phylum Pseudomonadota; class Alphaproteobacteria; order Hyphomicrobiales; family Phyllobacteriaceae; genus Mesorhizobium; species Mesorhizobium sp. M0077. Next base: position 192,986 of record NZ_JAMYUL010000012.1, on the reverse strand, counting down.
GCCCGTAAATGCAGCTCATCCGCAGCACCGCCGTCGGCATGCCGTAGGATTTGGCATAGTCGAGCACATATTGGTCCGCCGCGCCTTTGGAGCAGCCATAGGGCGTGCAGAAATCCAGGCCGTGGGTCTCGTCGATGCCATTCGCTTGGATGATGCCATCGCAAGGCAGGTAACGATCGCCGTCCTCGCGCACCGCGACGTCGGGCAGGCTGCCATAGACCTTGTTGGTGCTGGCGAAGACCACCGGAACAAACTCACTGCTCAGCCGCGCCGCCTCGAGGACATTGAACGTTCCTCGAAGGTTGATGTCGAAATCCTCGTCCGGTTGGACCAGGCTCGTTGTGACGGCGGTTTGCGCGGCCAGGTGGAAGATCGCCTTGGAACCCTTCAGAACGGGCGCAAGCGCGTTGGCGTCGCGCACGTCAATCGTTTCGACCATGAGGCGGCTTCCGTGTTTCTGCGCCAGCCATTCAAGGTTCTGTTCGACGCCGGGGCGGCTGAGATTGTCGATCACCAGCACCGGCTCGCCATCCGACAACAGGCTGTCGGCCAGGTTCGATCCTATGAAGCCGCTGCCGCCGACAATGGCGACGGGCGCGTCGCGTCGATTGCGCGTATTCATGACACCAGCCCACGTTCTTCAAGCTCGCGTTTCATGTCGGCGCCGCGGTCGATGGCGGACGAGTTGCGCACCCAGGAAACGAAATCGGCGAGCGAATTCTCCAGTTGTTGCCTCGGCTCGAAACCGAGCAGCTCACGGGCCTTGGAAATATCGGCGAAGCAGTTGCGGATATCCCCGGAGCGCGCCTTGCCGAGCAACTCTGGCGAGCGGTCCGGCGTTCCCATGGCCTCGGCAAGTACCCGCGCGACGTCGCTGATAGCATAGGCTCGGCCGCTGCCGATGTTGATGACGTGACCCCTTGCCTGGCGTTGCTGCAGCGCAAGACGAAAGGCGCGGGCGACGTCATCCACATGGACGAAATCGCGTTTCTGTTCGCCATCCTCGAAGATCATTGGACGTTGGCCGTTGGCGAGACGCGAAGCAAAATTGGCCAACACGCCGGTATAGGGGTTCGATAACGCCTGGCCGGCGCCGAATACGTTGAAAAGGCGCAGCGCGACCGCATCGATGCCATAGGCTTCGCCGAAGATCAGCACGGCGCGTTCCTGGGCGTATTTCGTCAGTGCATAGATAGAGGCGAGATCGACCGGCTTTTCCTCGTCCGTCGGCAGGGGGGAGAGGGGTTCGCCTTCCGGCGACAGCGGATTCCACTGTCCGTTTTTGATGTCGCTCGCCTTGCGCCGGGCATTGTCGATGCGCCGGCCGTCCGATGTAGCATAGAGGCCCTCGCCATAGACACTCATCGATGAGGCGACGACAATGCGCTCGACCGGGTGTTTGATCAGCGCCTCGAGCAGCGTCGCGGTGCCGAGATCGTTGGTGCCGACATAGCGCGCGATCTCGTACATCGACTGTCCGACGCCGACTTCCGCGGCTAGATGAATGACCGCGTCAACGCCTTCCAGCGCCTTGGCGACCGCCTCCCGGTCCCGAATGTCGCCCTTGATCAGCTCGGCCCCGGCGGGAAGGGCGACTGTTTCGCATGCGTGCACCTGCTCCAGCAGCACATCCAAAATGCGAACCGAATAATCCTGCTCGATGAGTTCCTGGGCGACATGCCGGCCGATGAAGCCGCAGCCCCCTGTAACCAATATCCGTTTCACGACCACTCCTCAGACAGGTAATCTTGGCGACCCGAACTTTTCGGCAAAAGGTTTGTTCCCTTGGCTTCAACAAAGTTCCTTTGGCCGGCTTCGTTCGGAAGCAGCCACATCGCGCTCGCCGCGCCGTGCCGGAACATTGCCGCCCTTGTGCTGTTAGGACGCCGGCAGCCCCGACGATGCCCGATGTTGGCAACGCCGATGATCAAAGGAGATTTCAATGTCCCAGTCGCAAACGACCACCAATCACGACGAAATCCGCAAATGGGCGGAGGAGCGGGATGGACGGCCGGCAGTGGTTCGCACCAAAGGCGCGGGCGGCATCCTGCGGATCGACTTCGGCAAACCCGAGGAAGCATTCGAGCCGGTCGAATGGGATGAGTTCTTCCGCATATTCGACGAGAACGATCTGGCCTTTCTTTACCAGTCCAAGACTGGTGACGGACAAACCAGCCGTTTCAACAAGTTCGTCGAGCGCAACCAGAAGGGCGAATGACGCACTTCGAGCCGGCCGATTTGCCTGACCTGGTTCTCGGGCAAATTTTTCTGGATGCGGTGGAACAATAGAGGGCTCCGATCCTTCGGTCGCTGAACCACAGTCGCAGCAAGGATCGAAGGCCTGAGCAGAATCGGAGCCCTGAGCGCAGGAGGAGAAGTGACGCGAAGGGCGACGACGAACTGCTGCCCGAGGCCGTTGAGTTCGGCCTTATCACGGAGAACCTTGAATGACGCGAAACCGGGCGGGAAGAGAGATCAACGCCGGGCGCCGTAACGCCGAGTTGGAGCGAGGATTAGCAGGGTGGTGGTTTTGGCGGCGGGGCTGGATAGGCGTCAAAAGCTGGAAACCCGCTACTCGTCCTGCCGTGAAACCAAAACGCCGCTCATCAGTCGTCCTGCTGCTTGCGGTGGCGGTGTTTTTCGATTTCCTCGGGCTCTTCATCGTCGATCCGCGTGATGTTCGAGGCATTGTGGTCTGATCGCAGGATCTCATCCAGTTTGGCGTGAATGGCCTGAGTGTCGCGGTGCTCGGCACGCTGGATGAACAGCGTCATGGCCCACGTAAACAAGGTAGCCGCTCCATGCCAGTCCAGGGTCTGTCGCTCGAAGATCATCCAAAGGATTGCGTAGACCAACAGGATCAGGAATGCCGCGGGGCGGGAGGTTAATGTGCCGATTGAGGTAAGCACGCCGGTGACGGGATGATTGGCCATGCGAAAGAACTCGCGGCAGTGACCGTGGTTCCCGACCGCAGTGCATCGCGCCGGCACGAGCCAGCTAGGCGCGACGGATGAATTCACGGCCCAGTGCTTGCCGATCGCAGCTACAACGATGACCACTCGATTGCCGGGCGCGCAATCATCAGCCAGAAAATGGCGAGCACGGCGCCGAAAGCTGGGAAGCCGAAGACAAACCAGCGTCTGAACAGCTGATGGTAGCGCTCGGGAGGAGGTTGGTTGGAGAGTGCGGCCTGTGTGGCTAGATTTCGCATCTCGATCTGCATCCACACGACAGGCAGCCAGAACAGGCCCGTCAAGATGTAGAGCAGGATCGAGAGAACGATCCATCCTTCGGACAGCGAATACCCCGCAACCCTAGCGAGGCCCAGTCCGGTCAGAGGTTGTGCGATAACGGCCGTAGCCGTGAACAGGAAATCAGCCAGCACGACAATGCGGGCGACGGCTGCGATCGTCGCGGCATTCCCGGTCCGGTGTGCCAAAAGCATGAAAAAAGCAATGCCGGCACCAGTTCCGAGCAGCACAGCAGCGCCGATCACGTGCAGGTATTTAAGCACGAAGTACGTCATCAGCGTTCCTCCAGAATGGCCAGCGCTGCAAAATGCAGAACGAGGATCGGGAGGATTTTGATCAACGGCCCGAGTGGCTCGAGCCAAAGATCCGGCCGCAGAATGCTCCCAGCGATCGCATAGAAAAGCGATACCGCGATTGCGCCGAAAAGACCAAGCCGGCTGGTTGGGCGCCAGGCGATAAGCGCCCCGACGGCGATGTCAGCCAGCGCGCCGGCGACTACCGCCGGTTCGGCCAAGGGGCCGGCAGCAGTGCCAATCAGCAAATCAACTCCGCTGCGCCAGCCGGCAGTGAGGGAAATGATGCCCGTCATGATCCAGAAGAGCGGCAAGATGACAAAGAGCGCCGGCTTGACGAAGTAAAGACCGGCGAACCATCGCTCCTGCACCGTCGCAGGATTTAAACGCAGTGCAGATGTAAGACTTGATGGTTGAATGCCGGTCGCCGTCATCCAGGGTTGGGGATCGCCGACAGCGCCTCGGGCAATCTCTTTTGCTGCATTGCTGCGCATCGGCGGGCGCCAGCCCAGCTGAGCCGCGGCATCCCCGAACCTGTACAAGATAGCTGCGGCCCAATTGGGCAAGATGAACTCCCGAGCACTGCTCCATCCGAACCAGCGGCGATAGCGACCCACGACCTCGCTCATCGAAAGTGCCTCGGGCCCAGCCAGGTCCAGCGTGAGGTGCGATGGGCTGCCGGGTTTGAGGAAGAACAGGACGGTGGAGATCACGTCATCGAGTTGGACGACTTGGAGACGGCCCGTGTCGGGCATCAACGGCAAGAGCAGCAACGCCGCGAGGCCGCGAAAAAGTGCACTTGCGCCGAAGGCCGGCCTTCCCAGTACTACGGAGGGGCGCAGGATGACCCAGTCAAGGCTACGTGCCATCAGTGCCTCATCGCCGGCGAGCTTGCTGGCGGAAAAGGCGGACGGCTGCTGGCGATCGACCCCGATGGCAGAAAAGTGGATCACCTTATTCACACCTGCGTGCTCACACGCGGTGAAGAGAGCCGAGGCGCCGGTAGAATGGACATGCCGGGTGTTTTCCCGGGCACTATCCTGCAGGACGCCGGCACAGTTTACGACGGCGTCCACACCGGCGAGATAGGGGGTCCAGTCCTGAGGTCGCAAGGCCCGCGCCATATCCAGGGAAACGGTTGGGATCTCCGGGTGGACGCCAGTGTCTGCGTGGTGAAGCACGCGGACCACTTCATGTCTCTCGCCGGCCAGGCGCGCGCAAAGCGCGGCTCCAATCAGACCTGACGCGCCGGTGACGAGAATTTTCATTCCTTCCTCCAGCCGTTCGCCAGCGCGTGCCCGTCCATCAACCCAGCGGCTGCGCCTGGGAGAACTCTAGCAAAGCCGAAGCCGGTAGTCTCACGCCGGGTGGAACAGGTTCCGGGCATCAACGCAGCCAAAGGTGAGCCGGTAGGGTGCGTTCGCATCTGCAGGTCAACTTCGCCGGAAGTTCGTCGCGGGCTCGGCGCAATCGCGGAGGTCGTTATGAATGTGAGTTCCAGCCTTGGCGGCGTCTCCGAACGCAACAGCAATTTGATTGAGCCCCTCGGCCACGTCGCCAATGGCATAGAGTCCTGGCGTTGAAGTCTCAAGGTGTCGGTTGACCAGGACATAGCCTTCTGCGTCACAGTTAGCCCCCAGAGCAACCGCGAGTTCGGAGCGTACGTCGCTGCCCATCGAAGGGTACACCACATCGATGTTGCGCATCGGGGCGCCCTCGGCCATGACGACATCGAACCCGGTTCGTCGAGGGATCAGGTCATCGACAGCGTCCCAGATTTCAACTCCGCCTGCCAAGGCGGCGCCGCGGGCAGCTTCGGAAACATCATCCTGGTTATTGGCGAGCAAGGCGACCTGACTGCCATATCCCTTCAGGAACAGAGCCTCCCTGACGGCGAGATGCTCCGGACCAACAACGCCGATGCGGCTACCCCGGGCCTCATATGCATCGCAAACCGGGCACAGTCTGACAATGCCGGTTGCGATCGCCTCCTCCAGTCTTTCAATGGGAGGTGCCTTGTCCACAATGCCCGTTGCCAGAATCACGCGCCTTGCTTGGACAATCCCGCAGGTGGTCGTCAGGACAAAAAAACCCTCGCGTTTTTCGGCGTGGCCTACGCAACCATGGACAAGGCTCGCGCCGTATAGCTGTGCCTGGGCTCGTAGGCGGCCGAGCAGTTCTTCCCCGCTGATGCCGTCGGGGAAGCCGGGACAGTTGCGGGATTTTGGGATGAGCTTGGCACGCGCATGCCCCGCGTCGAGCGAGATCACCGAACGCAGAAACCTGGCTAAATACATGGCTGCAGCGAGCCCCGCGGGGCCGCCGCCGACGATGGCAACGTCAAAAACTTGTTTGCCCGAAAAACTTGGTTCGCCCGAAAAGCTTGGCATAGGGCCTAACTTCAACTCAACAGGCTTGTTCCACAGGGTCGAAATGGACGCAATCAGGATGCACACTGCGCGATAAGAGTGAACTCCAATCGAGTCGTGAAGAGAAAGGCCACTGCCTCATCAAGCCTGCAAAAACCTCGTGGCTCCCAACGCTGTGAGTACAGCGCCACTGGGAAAGTGAACGCATCATGGAACTTCGGCTCATCGTCGCGCTTAGTTTGGCGAAAGGGTGGTCTGAGATGAGCGCGACCAGAGAGTTTTTTCAAAACTGGCTACAGGAGAATGTCGGCACACTTCCTGGTCGAGAGGAAGTCAGCGTCGCGGTGCTCGCTCAGCAATTCGAGCAAGATGCCGAGGTGGCCGGTTATGGGCGTGAAGTAAGGGAGGACGAACTCGGAAACATCGAAGATGCTATCGTGCAAGCGATCGAGAACGCCGGGTCCGGGGTGCAGAGCCCGAGCTCCGAAAAGAGCGATCCGGCACCTGTAATGGACGCGTTGGAGGTCGATGATGCCAAGAGCGGACCGTAGCCCCTGACACCTTCTTCTGTTCGCCTGAACAAGCCCCCCGGGCTGCTATACGAGCTGAAAAACGGACCTTAGGTGCTTTCCCGTTAGTTCCATGCACCATTGAGGAACATTCCTGCCGCCACGGCGTTAGGAAAGTTCCTTCACACCCGGTGCGCCCGTGCTGACTGCTACCCTTCCAGGCGAATGGCTGACCCGGCATGATCAGGGTCACATCTCGCGGCGGGCCGCTCTTGCGGGTATTTGTTGCTGGCTATTGGGTGCTTCCGCAGAAGCCGCGCCACAGCCATCGCCGCTCGTGCGATTTGGCGTGCTGGGATTTGGCACCGCCGCCTGGGAAGTTGACGTCATGCGGCGACATGCGTTGGACACCATGCACGGCGTATCAATCGAGGCTCAGCGGCTTGCCGGTACCGAAGCCGGTAAGACCGCATTGCTGGCCGGCAGCGTCGACGTCATCGTTTCGGACTGGGTGTGGGTCATGCGCCAGCGCAGCGAAGGCGCTGATCTGGTCTTTTATCCCTATTCTCGTGCCGTCGGCGCGCTGGAACTGCCGCAAGGCTCGCCCATTCGAACTCTTGCGGACCTCAAGGGCAAAAGGCTGGGGATCGCAGGTGGTCCGCTGGACAAAAGCTGGATCCTGTTGCGCGCGCTCGGCCTCCGTCAGGTGAAGCGCGATCTTGCTGAAGAGGTGGAGCCAGTGTTCGGCGCGCCGCCTTTGTTGGAGCAGGAATTTCTGGCGGGGCGACTGGATGCACTGCTGACGTTCTGGAATTTCGCCGCCCGTCTCGAGTCAGAGGGGGCAAGGCCTCTGCTCAGTGTCGCGCAAATCCTGCAGGGGCTTGGCGTATCCGTGGACTTGCCGATGCTCGGCTACGTCTTCCATGAAAGCTGGGCGCGGGCCAACCCGATAGCCCTCGCGCGATTCACGAGCGCGACCGCGGCAGCGAAGTCGCTGCTCGAGTCTTCCGACGACGAATGGCGGGTGCTCGCGCCCCAATTGGGCACGGACGATCCTCACCTACAGGCGGCGCTACGCGCCGCCTATCGAGCCGGAATCCCTCGTCGGTTCGGCAAAGACGAACGTGATGGCGCGGCCCGGTTGTTTGCAATCCTGGCCGAATTGGGCGGCGAGGATCTGGTCGGCAAGGCGACGAGCCTCGATCCTGGTGTCTTCCGGGCCATACCGGCTTGAGCTCGCGCCAATGACCGATGTCCCAGCGTTCCCCATCACAATGCAGCGTTGTCAATCCACTGCGGCATTGCTGACCATGGTGCTCGTCTGGCAGATTGCATCATCGATCGCCGCCGATCGGCTGTTTCCTGGTCCGGTCCAGGTTGTTTCGGTTCTCCTGCACGAAGCGGTTCGGGGCGAGCTGCCATACCATTTGGGCATCTCGCTTGCGCGCGTCGTGGCAAGCCTCGGGTCGGCAATAGTCATCGGCGCGGCCCTTGGCTACGCGGCAGGCCGCTCGCACAGAGCCGACATATGGATGAGGCCTTGGATCGTGTTACTCCTCAACATGCCGGCGCTGATCACGGTCATTCTAATTTATATCTGGCTTGGTCTTGCCGAGACCGCGCTTGTCCTTGCGGTCGCGCTCAACAAGATCCCCAATGTCGTGGTGACTATTCGTGAAGGCGCCAGCCGGCTGGACAAGGACTTTGCCGAAATGGCTGAGCTCTATCGCTTCGGGCGTGCTGCAAAGCTGCAGCATGTCGTGCTGCCGCAATTGGCGCCGTTCTTTCTCGTCACCCTGCGCAGCGGGCTGGCATTGACGTGGAAGATCGTGTTGCTCGCCGAACTGCTCGGCCGCTCCAACGGCGTCGGGTTCCAGCTACAGGTCTATTTTCAGAACTTCGACGTCACCCACATCCTTGCCTATGCGATCAGCTTCGGCGTTGTGATGCTTGCCATAGAGTATGGACTGTTTGTGCCGTTGGAACGTCGTCTGTTCGCCTGGCGACGCTGATGCTGAGGATCAGGATCGAGGACAAGACTTTCCCCGGTGACGACGGACAGCGCCGGACGATCTTTCGCGCGCTGTCGCTTGATATAGCCGACGGACAGGTCTGCGTCCTGACCGGCCCTTCCGGTGTCGGCAAGTCGACGCTGCTGTCGATCGTTTCGGGCGTCGACCGCGAATTTCGCGGCAGCGTGAGCGGACGACCGCTTCCGATAGGCATGCTGTTCCAGACACCGAGGCTGCTGCCCTGGCTCACCGCCTTGCGCAATGTAGAGATGGCCATCCCGGATCGCGCGCCCGATGCGGCCCGGTGGCTTGCCGCTGTCGACCTGAAAGGCAATGAGAAGAGCTATCCGCAGCGACTCTCGGGCGGCATGGCGCGGCGCGTAGCGCTTGCCCGGGCGCTCGCCGTGGAGCCTGCGCTCCTGCTCCTCGACGAGCCATTCGCTTCACTCGACGAGGCGACCGCGCAAGACATGCGCCGCCTGCTGCAGGATTGTTTCGCCAGTCGGCGGACTACCACGCTGCTGGTTACGCATGATCTCGCATATGCCTCGTCGCTGGGTGATCGGGTTATTGTTCTGGAGGGATCGCCGGCCCGCATCGTGCGCGATGTCGCAATCTCTCGTGGCGATGAAGCGGGATCGTCGCGCTTTGGGCTGGGGGCGACACAATGAGACTGTTGCTGGGCCTTCTCTTTCTTTTGCTGATCACCGGCCCTGGCGCCACCGAGCAACAGACGATGGTGATCGGGTATATCGGCCAGGAGCGCAAACCGGCTCTGCCCCTTGGACCCCTTGATGAAACCGTGACCGACGACGGCCTGCAAGGCGCACGGCTCGGCATTGCCGACGACGAAAGCACCGGCCGGTTTCTTGGGCAGAAATTTCGGCTGGAGGAAAGGATATTGAAACCAACCGAAACGCCGGACGACGCGGTAAGACAATTCGCCGATGCCGGCATCGCCTTTGTCGTCGCCGATCTCGACGCCAGTCAGCTTCTACAGGCCAGTGCCGCGCCCGGTGCCGAGCAGATGACGTTGCTCAACAGCCGGGCGCCGGACGACGTGCTTCGCCAGCAGGACTGCCGTGGGAACGTCCTGCACACGATCCCGAGCCGCGCCATGCTCGCCGACGGGCTGGCGCAATATCTCGCCTGGAAGCGCTGGCAGCGTTGGTTCCTGCTTGTGGGGCCGCATTCGCAGGATCAGGCGATGGCTGCGGCCTTTCGACGGGCGGCGGCTCGCTTCGGAGCCGAGATCACGATCGACCAGCCGTGGACATTCAGGCCCGCCAACGGACGTGCCGATACAGGGCATGTCACGCTGCAGACCGAAATACCCGCGGTCACGCAGGTCAGCGACTATGATGTGCTCGTGGTCGCCGACGAGGCGGATGAATTCGGCGCCTATCTGGAGGGCCGCACTGCGCTGCCGAGAATCGTCGCCGGCACGCAAGGGCTGGTCGCCACAGGCTGGAGCGCTGTCAGCGAGGAATGGGGCGCCACGCAACTGCAGGACCGTTTCCACAGGCAGGCAGGGCGCTGGATGTTGCCCAGCGACTACGCGGCCTGGCTCGCTGTGCGCAGTATCGGCGAAGCGACGACGCGCCTGCACAGTCTCGATCCCGCGGCAATCGGCAGATATATACGCGGCGACGCGTTTCTTCTCGCTGGCTTCAAGGGGCAGGGGCTTAGTTTCCGTCCCTGGGACGGACAGATGCGCCAGCCCATTTTGATCGCCGGGCCTCGCCTCTTGATTTCCAGCTCACCGCAACCGGGCTTCCTGCATCAGCGCACGCCGCTCGACACGCTGGGCATCGACCTGGAGGAGAGCACATGCAAGTTCTGATGACGCTGTTGTTGGCGGCGTTCGCTCTTGCTGCTCCCGCCGCCGCCGAGACCATCTACGTTTCCAATGAGCAGGATAATACGGTCGCGGTCGTCGACGGCGTGACAATGACTTTGCTGGCGACGATCGATGTCGGCCGCCGTCCGCGCGGGCTGGCGCTGTCGATCGACAACAAGATGCTTTTCGTCGCGGAAGGCGACGACAACCGCATCGACGTGGTCGACGTCGCGAAGCGGCGGGTCGTCGGCGAATTGCCTTCGGGAGCCGATCCGGAATTTTTCGCACTCCATCCCGATGGCAAGCGGCTGTTCGTCGCCAACGAGAATGACAATCTGGTGTCGGTGGTGGACATCGCCGCGGCCAAGGTCATCGGCACCGTGGATGTCGGCGTCGAACCGGAAGGAATGGCGGCCAGCGCCGACGGCCGCTATGTCGCCTGCACTTCGGAGACCACCAGCATGGTGCATCTGATCGAGGCAGGCACGCTTGAACTCGTCGACAATCTGCTGGTCGATACCCGGCCGCGCGCGGCTTTATTCTCGTCGGACGGGAAGCAATTCTGGGTGTCCTCGGAGATCCGGGGCACTGTCACCGTCTTCGACACGGCAACGCGCGCGCAGACCGGCAAAGTCGAGTTCGAGGTGCCGGGTATACGACGCGAGGGTGTGCAGGCGGTCGGCATGGCGACGTCTCGCGATGGCACGACCGTCTATGTGGCGCTCGGCCCCGCCAACAGGATTGCGGAAGTCGATGTGAAAACGCTGGCGGTCCGTCGGCTCTACCTTGTTGGTCAACGACCCTGGCACGTTGCGCTCTCCGGCGACGAGAAGCGCCTGGTCAGCGCAAACGGGAATTCCGGCGATATTTCGTTTATCGATCTGGAAAACCAGGAGGTGGTGAAATCGCTGCCGGTAGGGCGGGGGCCGTGGGGCGTCGTGATCGGGCCATGAACGCCTTGTCGGTCGAGAATCTGGGCCATAGTTTCGGAAACCGGCGGGTTCTCGACGGCGTCTCCTTCTCTGTGGCCCAAGGCAGGATGTGCATCTTGCTAGGCCGCAACGGCGCCGGCAAGACGACGTTGTTCTCGCTGATCACCGGTCTTTATCACGCCCACTCCGGCTCGGTGCATGTCTTCGACCAGGCGATGGATGTCAACCCGTCCGCCGCGTTGGCGCAGATGGGCGTCGTCTTCCAGTTGCCGACCCTCGATCTCGATCTGACAGCCGGCGAGAACCTGCGTTACCACGCGGCCTTGCATGGCCTTAGCCAGGCCTTGAGCAAGGAGCGCTCCATCCACGAACTCGGCCGGCTGGATGTGCTGGACAGGATCGACGATCCTGCCCGAGCGCTTTCCGGGGGGCAGCGTCGCCGTGTCGAGATAGCACGCGCTCTGATGCATAGCCCACGCCTTTTGCTGCTGGACGAGCCGACCACCGGGCTCGACGTGCCGGGCCGCCACGCGCTCGAGCGGCACGTGCGGGAGCTTTGCCGCGAGCGCGGCATTGCCGTCCTGTGGGCAACACATTTTCTGGAGGAACTAACGGCGGATGATGATGTGGTGGTGCTGCATCGAGGCACAATCCGGTGGGCCGGCCGCGCCGATCGGCTGGCTGCCGATCTCAGTGTAGCGAGCACCGGCGAGGCCTTCGCGTCGCTGACGGAGTCCGAATGAAAACGTCTCACGCAGTGCGCGCGCTCAACGGCATCCTGCGCAGGGAGATGCTGCGCACGTTACGGCAACGCGGCCGGCTGCTCTCGGCGATGGTACGGCCGCTGGTCTGGCTGGCAATCTTTGCCGCTGGCTTCCGCTCCGTTCTCGGTCTGTCGATCACGCCACCCTACCAGACCTATGTTCTCTATGACGTATATGTGGTGCCTGGGCTAGCGGCCATGATGCTGCTCTTCCATGCCATGGCGAGTTCGCTGGCCATGGTCTACGATCGCGAGATGGGCAGCATGCGCCTGTTGCTGACCGCACCATTGCCGCGCTGGTACCTGCTTGCGGCGCGCCTGCTGGCCAGCGTGATCGTTGGCGTGCCGCTGGTCTACTTGTTTCTGTTGGTCGCGCGTTTCTGGGATGTGCGGCCGCCCGTTCTTGGCTACGTCGCGGTATTTCCGGCGCTCGTGCTGGCGGGCCTCATGCTTGGCGCGTTCGGCCTGCTTGTCTCCTCGATTTCGACACAGATGGAGAACTTTGCCGGTGTCATGAATTTCGTCATCTTTCCGGTGTTCTTTGCCTCGACGGCGCTCTATCCGCTGTGGCGGCTTGCCGAGGCGGGACCGGTGCTGGCAACAATCGCCGCCTGGAACCCGTTCAGCTCGGCGGTCGAGCTTATACGCTTCGCGCTCTATCTGCGGTTCGATCCTGTCGCGGCGTTTGTGGTCCTTGGCTGCCTCGTCGCCTTCTTCCTCGCGGCGGTCATCGGCTACGATCCCGGCCGCGGCTTGTGGTCCCGGCGCGGCGGCGAGGGATGAATTACCTCAACGCGTAGAGATAAGCGGCGATGTCCCGCGCCTGTTGCTCGGTGATCCTCGTCGACGGCATGGCCGTGTGCGGATTGACTTCCCTCGCCGAGCGTATCCAGCGGATCATGTTCTCCGGATTGTTTGCCAGCAGGCCACCGATAAAGACCCTGTCGGCAAGGCCATCGTCTAGGCGGGGTCCGACCTGGCCTTGCGCACCCGGCACGCCGGGTATCGTATGGCAGCCGGAGCAGCCATTCGCCGTCATGATTGGAATGGCGCGGGCGCCTACACCGCCGGTCGCCGCATCCGACTCGTGCCGGACGCGCTCGCGCCTGTCGGACCACAAAGTCGCCGCTGCGACAGCCGCGGTCAGCAGCAGGATTGCGGCAAGGGCGCCCCCGATCAGCCTACCCAGGTCGGAGCGCATGTGTTGCCTCCCTGGTTGCGCTGCTGCTTATCCAGAGGCCGGCGAGCAGCAGGGCGGCGCCGCCATAGACCAAGCCGGCCGGAACCCACATTACCAATCCGGCGAGCTGCTGGTCCTCGATCGCGGTCATTCCCCACAATGCCGCGCCGGCGCCATTCTCCGGATACCAGAGTTTGGGCGACATCAGCAGCAGGACACCGAGCAGGCCGGTATGGAGCGAGGTGAAGAAAAGATGCATGACGGAGTTGCCATAGGTCTGCTGTCGACCGGGGCGCGGTAGGAGCGCCCACCAGAACAGCAAGGCTGTGCCGAGGAAGCTCGCATGCTGGGCATAATGAAGAAAGCCCTGCTGGAGCGCTGCCTGGAACAACGCCGGAATGTGCCAGATCCAGATGGCGACGCCGTGAATGATCGTCGCGTTGAGGGGACGGATCACCAGGGCCCAAACCGATTGCAGCGTCTTTGCGCGCGTGAGCTTGCCCGTCCCGCGGCGAAGTGCGGCCGGCAAGGACCAGAGCAGGACTGCGCCTGGGCAAGCGGCGACAAGGAGGGGCGCCGCCACCGCCATCAGCAGTTCATGCTCCATCATATGGGCGGCAAACACCCGCTCGCCGAGCGCATGGATGGGGCTGACCAGTGCTGCCGTCAGCACGCCCCAACCGGCGGCGAAAAACAACGCCTGCCGCATCCGCTCGGGACGGCCTCGGCTGCTGCGGCGCCACAACCGAGTCGCTCCGATGGTATAAAGGAAGGCAATCGCGGCCAGCGGAAACGTGATGGGAAATGCGAGCGTCCATCCGGCCTCGGGCGCGCCGGCGCCGTAGCAGATCGAGGTCGAGAAGAACGCGTCGAAGCTCATCGCAGGCACTCGTCGAGAATGAGAGCCGCGCTGCCTTGCATGATGATGACGAGGGCAAACAGCAATGCCGCAAGCATGCCGAGATCGGCGACGAACTGCTCGGAGCTGCGCGTGCGCTCAGGCTTGAAGGCGGCGCCGCCCTGCCGCTTCGCCCGCCATGACAAGGCACCGCCGAGCAGCGAAAGCACGGCGAGCACCAGTGCCACGGGAAGCACCACCGGCACCTGGCGGTTGCACTGCCATGGTACGAGTGCGTAGTTCAGCTGCGTCGAGATTGCCCAAGCCACCGGCCCCGACAGAAGACCACCCCAGGACGTTCCCATTTTCAACGCACGCATCAGCCTAGCCTCGGCATCCAGTAGATGAGCAGATAGATCGGGATCCAGGTCAGCACCACGAAATCCCAATAGAAGACATTGTCGCCGACATCGCCGAAGCGCCGGCCGCTATAGCCGTGGCGTGTGAACATCAGCACCGTCAAAACGATGGTGTCGCCGACATCGGTGATCAGGTGTGTGGTGTGCAGCCCGAGCAGCACCCAGAGCATCGAGCCATAGGCGTTCGTGTCCCAGTAGATGTTCAGCGCCGGGAATTCGAACCAGCGCACGACAAGCGGGGCCAGACCGAGCAGCGACATCACCACCAGCCCGATCCGCACCGGCACGATCGCGCATTGCTTGGCATGGCCGTGGAGGATGTGATTCGGCACCACGCTGATGATGAACAGGATGGTGACGATCGTTCCGGGCCAATGGTTGGGGTGCGGGGCGCTTAGACGCCAGTTGGGCCACAAAGTGGCGAGATAGAGATAAGCGCCGGATGCCAACGCAAAGCCCATGCCTTCCAGCGCCATGAAGCCGAGCGTTCCCCACCAGGTCGGACTCCGGGGGCCATGTCCAAAGGTCGGGAGGGCGGAAAGATCCAAGTTGGGACGCTGGTTCATTCCTCGTCCTCCGGGTTGTCCTTGGGCCAGAACCAGCCGATCAAGGTGATGGCAATCGGCGCAGCGCCCCAGACGATCGCCCAGGGCGTGAAGATCGAATAGACAAACGTACCGCCGACGGCGATTGCCGCCAGCAGCGGCCAGATCGACGGTGTCGCCGATTTCTCGCGAATGTCGGGGTGGGCTTCCGCCACGGTTGAGATCAACAGCTCACGGACATCGACGCGGAGACCGGTCGCCACAGGCAGCGCCTCCCGTTCGGCCCAGAGCGGCTCGACATGCGTGACAATCGGTATCCGCGCGAAATTATAGCTTGGCGGCGGCGAAGACGTCGCCCATTCGAGCGTACCGGCATCCCAGGGATTGTTTCCGGCCAGCGCGCCCTTCAACGCGCCGTGTACAAGATTGAAAGTGAACAGTACGAAGCTGAGGAAAAAGAGCACCGCGCCAGCGCTGATGAACAGGTTGATGTTGCCCCAGCCAAGCTCGGCCGGATAGGTGTAGACCCTGCGTGGCATGCCCCAGAGCCCGACGAGATGCATTGGGAAAAAAGCCGCGTTGAAGCCGATGAAAGCCAGCCAGAAATGCCAGCGCCCGAGACGCTCGCTCATCATGCGGCCGCTGATCTTGGGGAACCAGAAATAGGCCGCGCCCAGCAGCGGGAAGACCGAACCGCCGATCAGCACGTAATGGAAATGGGCGACGACGAAATAGGTGTCGTGCACCTGGAGGTCCAGCGGCACCGAAGCGAGCATGACGCCGGTGAGGCCGCCGATGACGAAGATGAAAAAGAAGCCGAACACGAACAGCAGCGGCGTGCGGATCACCGGCCTGCCGTCCCACAAGGTCGCCAGCCAGCAGAAGATCTGAACGCCATTGGGGATGGCGATCAGCATGCTCGACGCGGTGAAGAAGCTGGCGCCGAGCTTGGGTAGTCCCGTCGCGAACATGTGATGGACCCAGAGGCCGAACGAAAGGAAGCCGACGGCGATCAGCGACAAGACCAACCCGAGATGCCCGAACACGGGGCGCCGGGCGAAGACCGGGATGATCGCGGAGACCATGCCCGTCGCCGGCAGGAAGATGATGTAGACCTCGGGATGGCCAAAGAACCAGAACAGATGCTGGAAGAGCAGTGCGTCGCCGCCCTCGGCCGGGTTGAAGATATGTGTGCCGACCAGCCGGTCGAGGATCAGGAAGGTCGAGGTGATCATCACCGCGGGCATGGCGAAGACGACGACGAAGGAGGTAACCAGCATTGCCCAGACGTAGAGCGGAATCCTGTCCAGCGACATGCCGGGGGCTCGCTGCTTGAACACGGTGACGATGGTTGCCACCGCGACGGCCAGTGAGGAAACTTCTGTATAAGTGATCATCTGGGCCCAGACGTCGGCCCGCTTGCCCGGCGCGAATTCGGGGCCCGACAGCGGCACATAAGCAAACCAGCCGACGTCGGGCGCCATGTTGAGCGCGAAAGACACCCAGGCGAATATGCCGCCCGAAACATAGATCCAGTAGCTGAACGCGTTCAGGCGGGGAAAGGCGATGTTGCGGCTGCCGACCATCAGCGGGACGAGATAGATGCCTGTCGCCTGCACGATGGGCACGGCGAACAGGAACATCATGGTCACACCATGCATCGTGAACAGCTGGTTGTAGAGGTCCGGGCCGATCAGACCGCGCTGCGGCCCTGAGAGCTGGATGCGCATGGCGACAGCGTTGAGCCCGCCCAGGCACAGAAACACGAAGGCGGTGATCAGATAGCGCCGTGCGACGACCTTGTGGTCGACGCTCGACAGCGCGCCGATGATGCCGGGGGGCGTGCGCCATGTCCGCGCCAGCCAGCGATCCAGGCTGGCATCGTCCATGCCGGTGTCGCGCGGTCCGTCATGCTCGGGTGCGACGTCGCCCGCGGTAGAGGTTTCACGCACCGGCGGCAGGTCGCGTTCGCTTGTGAGGTCCGCGCTGCTCATTTAAGCGCCTCGAGGTAGGCGACCATGGCGTTGAGTTCGTCGCCGCTGAGCTCCACCACCGGCATGTGGGATCCGGGCTTGATGCCCTGTGGGTCGGCTATCCAGGCGGCGAGATTGCCGCGGCTCATTGTCAATGTCCCGGCGGCAAGCGTCTGCCGGCTGGCTATATGGGTGAGGTCAGGGGCGACCGTTCCTCCGGCAGGCGTGCCGCCTATTCTGTGACACATCACGCAAGGGCGCTTCAGAAACAGATCCTGGCCGGCCTTGGCTTCGTCCCCCGTCGGAGTAGCGGCCGGCTGCAACTGGTCGTTCCACCAGGCGTCGAACTTCGCACGCGGCTCGGCGATGATGAAGGTGCCCATGTTTGCGTGCTGCGCCCCGCAGAACTCGGCGCATTGACCTCGGTAAACACCAGGCTTGTCTGCCTTGAGGTCGAGCACGTTCATGTGGCCGGGAATGAGGTCGAGCTTGCCCGAAAGGCTCGGGATCCAGAAGGAATGGATGACGTCGGTCGAGGTCAGAAGAAGCCGCACCGGCTCCCCGGCGGGGATATGGATCTCGTTCGCCGTGGTCAGGATGCGGCTTGGCGTGGCATCCTCATAGCGCACCTCCCACCACCATTGATGGCCGGTGACCCGAATGGTCAGTGCGGCATCCGAGCCGATCGCGGCGAGCGTCCTGTTGGCGAAGAAGCTCAGCAAGGTCAGTCCGATCAGGACAATGGCGGTCAACCCGACGGCGGTCATCACCGCGCGCAGCTTCCGGTCGTCGGCGCCGGCCTCGATCGCGAGCGGCTCCGCCTGCGCGCGCGACCGCATCATCAAGGGCACGACGAGGGCGATCATCACCAGCACCCACACCACGGCGCAGAGCGCGGTGAAGAACCAGATCAGCCATGCCAGTTCGCTCGCCGCGGGACCTTTCGGGTCGAGGGCGGATTGCCAGCCCGCGCATCCCTGGAGCAACAGAGCGCCGGCGGTGGCGAACGCCATCGAGACGAGACGTTTCACGGCGACTTCCCCAGCGTGGCCGCGTCCGGCATGCGGTTTTCCGAAGGATGCGCCATCATGTCGTCATTGCGTTGCGGCGCGGCGGAAGACGGCGCGTTGCCGCTCAGCGAGCGCACGAAAGCCGCAAGCTCCCAGATCTGGTCGTCGGGAATCTTGTCGCGGAAGCTCGGCATGCCGTTTGGCCGACCGTCGCGGATCGTGGCATGGATGCTTTCGATCGAGCTGCCATAGAGCCACTTCTGGTCCATCAGGGCCGGCCCCATGCCGCCGCCGCCATTGGCGTGGCATCCCGAACAGTTGAACCAGCCGAAAAGCCGTTTCCCTTCGCTCATATGGAAGGCGTTGGCCTCGAAGCTCGCCGCCTTGTTATCGCTGGCGGGGGGGCGCTGTCCGCCGGGCTCCAGCGTGGTCACAGGCGTCGGCTGCTCGCCCGATCCGAGCGCCGATTGCGGGCGCGTGTCACGTTCCTCGCGCTGGCAGGCAGCGAGCGCCAGGACTGGAAACAGGAGCATGGCCACAACGGCTCTCATCGCACCGGGCTCCCCGAGGCATCGAGGCGCGGCACGCCATACTGTGACAGCAAGGCATCTATCTCGACCTTGTGCCTGGACAGGGCGCCATTGACATCGCCGCGCAGCGCATCGTCTTCGCGGCGGACGCCCATCGAGATGTCATAGATCATCGGCAGTTGCGGTCCATCGATGCGGGGCGCAACCGGCGTGATGCGGAGCGGCACCTTCTGCCTTGCGGCGAAGTAGCCGGCGAGGGGGCCCCAGACCACGGCAAGGTCGATCTCGCCACTCGCCACCGCTTCGACGATGCGCGCCGGCGGGTTGGGGGCGGAATAATCGCCATAGACCGGATAGCCAACGAGGTGCCCGACGATACCGCGGCGGCCAAGCGCCTGGACCGGAGGCGAATTGGCGCCATCGTCGCCGATGAGCTGAACACCGATCCGCATGTCGCGCAGCCGCGGATCATTGAACGATGCTACGTCGGGGCCGTCCCTGCGGGTGACGAAGACATAGGACGATCGGTAGTAGGGCGTGGTGGTGCGCAGCATTTCGAGGTTGCTCGGCGTGCCCGGCACGAGATCGCACAGGCCCGCCTTCAGCGTGTTGCGGACGAAGCCGCGGCGCTGCGCCCACCAGGTATAGGTCAGCTTCGCGCCGAGATCGGACGCAACGATTTCGGCGATCCTGTTCTCGAAGCCCTGACCGGCCGCGTTGGAGAACGGCATGTTGTTCGGATCGGCGCAGACCCTCAACTCACGTGCGTCGGCTGTGGCCGTCAAGAACACGAAGGCGATGGCGGCCATGCCGATCGCCAGTCGTTGACACGCCTTTCGCGCCGGACCTACGGTCAAGTACAATTCATCAAGGCAGCCGGAACACATAAAGCGTGCCTCCCGAGGTTGTCGCGTTCTTCAGATCCTTCATGGCATTGACGAAACCGAGCGCGGCGGTGGCGTCACGCGGATCAAGATCGCCCGATACAATTGCGCCGGCCCAGCCGCCGACGCCTGAGAGGATGGCGACATATTGGTGCCCGTCGGGACCGCGATAGGTGATAGGCTGGCCGATGATCCCGGACGAGGTCTTGAACTGCCAAAGCAGGTCTCCGGTCTTGGCGCTGACCGCCTTGAACCAGCCTTCCATCGTGCCATAGAAGACAACGTCGCCGGCGGTCACCACCGCGCCGCTCCATACCGGGAAATTCTCCTTGAGGCTCCAGGCGGGTTTCTCCGCGGCGATGTCCCAGGCGGTGAAGGCGCCGCGATTACCGCCGGGCCCTGGTATCATGCGGACGTTCATGCCCACATAGGGCGTGCCGGCGATGTAGTTCACCTCGACGCCTTCTTCATCCATGCACAGATTGTTGTGCGGGATGTAGAGCAGGCCGGTCTTCGGCGAGAACGCGGAAGGCTGCCAGTCCTTGAGGCCAGACGCCGTCGGACAGATATCGCGAACGACCTTGCCGGTGCCGGTCTTCTTGTCCGGATTTACGATCAGTCGACCGGTTTTCAGGTCCACACCTTTGCTGGAGTTTACGGGACCAAAGGGTTTTGCCGACAGCACCTCGCCGGTTGTCCGGTCGAGGATGTAGAGATAGCCGTTGCGCTCCGGCCGGATCAGCACCTTGCGCGGCTTGCCCTGCCAGGTCATGTCGAGCAGGATCTGCTCGTTGATGCCGTCATAGTCGTGGAGGTCGTGCGGGCTCCACTGATAGAACCATTTCGCCGCGCCGGTGTCTGGATCGCGCGCGAAAATGCCAGACGTCCACTTGTTGTCGCCCGGCCGCAAATCCGGATTCCATGGTCCGGGATTGCCGGTGCCGTGGAAAATCAGGTTCAGATCGGGATCATAGGAAATCCAGCCCCACATGTTGCCGCCGCCGATCTTCCAGGCTTCCGGCGGCCACGTCGTGACGCCAAGATCCTTGCCTTTGTCCATGTCGTAGTGCGGCTTGAAGTCCGATCCGATCAGCACGTCCTTGTCCGGCCCGGTGCTATAGGCGATCCAGACGACATGACCGTCGCCGGCGTCGAGCGCCTTTACCCAGCCGCGAACGCCCATCTCGCCTCCGGAATTGCCGACCAGCACTTTGCCCTTCACCACAAGCGGCGCCATGGTGATGGTCTCGCCGATGTTGATGTTGCCGACATGAGTGTTCCAGATCGGCTTGCCCGTGTTCGCATCAAGGGCAATCGTGTGGCCGTCCAGCGTATTGAAAAAAATGCGCCCGTCGGCGAATGCCACCCCGCGGTTGACGACGTCGCAGCAGGCCACTCCCTGTGCCGCCGGCTCGGGATTGGGTTCGTACTTCCACTTCATCGGGGCGCCGGGCTTGGAGAGATCGAGCGCATAGACGAAGTTGGGAAAGGGCGTCACGATATACATGGTGTTGCCGACGACCAGCGGCGCTGCTTCCTGGCCCTTGTTCACGCCTGTCGAGAACGTGAACGCGACCTGCAGGTTCTTGACGTTGCCTTCATTGATCTCGGAGAGTTCGCTGAAGCGCGTCGACGCGTAGTTCTTGGCCGGCATCGTCCATTGGCCGTCATCGGGTGGCGAGGCTGCGGCTGGTGGTACGATCGCTGGTGTTTTAGGTGGCTCGGACGCAGCGCCCAAAAGCGGCAGGCAGGCGAGCAGCGTCACCAGAAGGATAGCGCCAAAGGAATTCCCGGCAGCCAATTTGCGGGTATGGCGTTCTACGTCAACGCGCGTCAATGCCAACTGGGGCATAGCTTTCATTTATTGATCGAGCCTCCCACGCCGGCGCCGAGTTCGGCCGCGATGTCGGCCTCCGTTCCGGCACAAAGCGGATGGCCCCAGCCCGAAGCGCTTTTGCCGCCGGGGTCCAGATCGTAGACAATGGCATCCTTGCGATTTGGATTGACGCCTGCCGGGACCTTGTCGAAGCCGAGCGCCGCGCGGATACGCCAGGCGACATTGTGATCGGCGCATGAGGAATCGCCTGAAACGCCGAGGCCGCCGACAATGCTCTTGCCGTCGTAGAGGGCAAGTCCGCCGCCAAACACCACGACGCCTCCGATCGGCTTGCCGACGAGCGGGTCGCCGGCGCTTCCGAACGTTTTGGGATCGCCCGTATAGGCCGCGGCCTGGTTGACGGGATTGGTCTCCTGCAGGCCAAATAGCGGCCCGCCCGGCTGCACCCCCGCATAGAGATTGGCCGTAGAGAGGGCCATCTGAGCCAGGCTGAGACCGTTGGCCGTGTTGGCTTTCTCCGCTGCTATGAGCCGACTTCCCGGCCATTGCGAGTCGGGGGTGGGGCCGCTGAACGCAATCGCGCAGACAGTGCCGTCACGGGCAACGATGGCTGCCCATTCGTTGGTTTCAAAGCCGCCATTCGCTGGTCCGCCGCTTGCCTTCACGTTGGCTTTGAGGGCTGCAAGCAGCTTATCGTGATCGGCCGGACAGGGTTCCTGCGCCATGGCCTCGTGCCCGTGGAACAGGCCACCCATCAGCAACAGCAGGCCAAAAAGAGGTACGAAAAGCTGCGAGCGATACATTGTCCTGGCATTCGTTTACAAAACAAGGACCACCCAGGCAGACCGCAGAATGCGAGGATACGTCCAATGGGTCAGTGCCTAACTCGCGTAATGCTTCTATGTTCCTGCTTTGCATAAAATTCGTGCAGTTGGATTTGGGTGCAGGTGTTCAATCAAAGCATGGGACCTGGATACCCGTGGCCACAGGCCAAGCGGTGAGGCAACGCGGCTGATCCAGGAAAATGCGATCGGGATGGCGCAGACGCACCCGCCCTGACAAACGCTGTTGCCTTGTCACGGCGTTCGACGATGGATGATCTCTTCAATAAGTTTCGCGTCGGCTTCGTATTCCGCGGCCCGCGCAGCCATTTGGCTGGCCAGGCTGTGTCTTTCCCGCGCGGCTTCGCGTTTTGCCGTACGTTTCGCCAACTCAGCCCGCTGCTGGTGCGCTCTTAGAAGGCTCCAAAGCGCCTGTTCCGCATCGTCAGCCTGGGCCTGCATCAAAACGTCTGCCCCGAACGCATGTCCGGTGTGGCAGCGGTAACGGGTAATCGGCCCGTCTTCTATCTCCCATAGGGGGCCATGACATTCGGGGCAGACAAATGTCGAGGGGGCGCCAAGCTGGCCTTCGGTCAGTTCCATTGTGCTGTGCTCCTGAGCTGCAATCGCTGCCTCAAGGCGGATGCCGGACGGGATTTCTGGTGTCGGTCCTGCGATTTCGGAAGCAAGCCTGTGCAACAGGCCAGCCATTTCGGACAGAGGGACGCAATGGTCGATTTCCACATTCTGCAAGGCGCTCAGCGGCATGTCGGGTACCGCAGCGTCGCCGGGGTCCTGGACTACGCTGACGCCTCCGCACATCTTGACTGCGTGCAGGCCGGCGGTGCCGTCGGAGAGGCTGCCTGTGAGCACGACGCCGATCACGCTGCCGCCAAAGCTGCAGGCCGCCGATCGAAACAGGGGGTCGATGGCGGGGCGCGCCAGGTTCTCGCGCGGCCCGCGCCGCAGCAGCATATGATCGTCATGTAACAGAAGGTGAGCTCCGGGCGGTGCAACGAAGATGTGCCCGTTTTTAACCTTCATGCCGCTGGAGGCATTTGCAACGGGCATGTTGGCAGCGCGACCGAGAATGTCGCCGAGGTAACTCGTGGGACCAACGTGCTGTACGACGAGGAGAGCCGCCGGGATGTCCGGCGAAAGATCGCGGACAAGTCTCTTCAGCGCGTCGACGCCGCCGGCCGATGCTCCGATTGTCACGATGCACCGGTTCTCGCAACCGTCGGGACGGACCTTATCCGGCTGGCCCGCACGCTCCGAATCTGATCGTGGTGCGGCGGTGGCCATGGTTGCTTCACCCACATTCAGCACAGATGTCGATGCGAGCGCTCCGGCCAGTCCGTTGCTGGTCGGATGCCCTGCCTTCGTCGGTGTTAGCTTCCGGCCGCATCGCGGAACATAGATGCCCGCAATGATGTCGGCTCTGTACTAACGCCTACGTGCGCGTTTGACAGCAGCCTCTGCCACGGCCGGGGCCTCCTGAATGCTTGCCGCGCCGCCGAAATCGGCGTTCTTGGTACGGCCAGCTCCCGGGCCCGCTCCTAGATCAGCGCCTGTTGTCGGATCGGAAGCCGGATCGGAAAGCGTACGGTCGGCCATCCTGGCCACCACCTTCAGGTCTTTGGCCCCCAGCTTGACAGTTGCCAGGCCGTCTCCGCCGTCGACGGGCATCACCTCTTCAAGGTCATCGATCCGATCCCACTCTTCGCCGGAATTCCATGGGCCAGCGACATCGCCGTCGCCTTGAGAGGTGTTGACATACATGCTGGCGTACTTCTCTACGCCTGGGAGCTTGCCGGAAGGGAAATTGTTTTCGATCGCGTAGAGTGCTTTCTCGAACGACTTCTGGTGCGCGATCTCGCGGGTCATCAGGAAGCCGAGCGCGTCCTTGATTCCCGGGTCGTCGGTGATGTTGATGAGGCGTTCGTAAACGATCTTGGCGCGGGCTTCGGCGGCGATATTCGACCGCAAATCCACCGTAGGTTCACCGCGCGAGTCGACATAGGCCGCGGTCCAGGGAACGCCGGCTGAGTCGCACAGCGCGGGAGCGCCGCCGAACAGAATTGATTCCTTGGCTGTTGTGCCGCTGGCGCCGATCATCAGGTAAAGGTCCGCTTCCTTCATTTGGCCCTCGGCCAGCTGTGCCTTGAGCCCCTTGTTGAGCATGGTGACGATTGATCCCACCACTTCGAGATGGCTGAGTTCTTCGGTCGCAATATCGAGCAACATGTCGCGACGGCCAAGATCGTCCTCGCCAAGCCCTTGCGTGAAATAGCGCATGGCCGCTGCAAGCTCGCCATCGGCGCCGCCGAACTGTTCCATGATCATGCAGGCCAGGCGAGGATTCGGCTCCGAGACGCGAACGGTGTATTGCAGGCGCTTGTTGTGCATGAACATGGACATCTCTCCGGTTAGATCATCCGAACATCCCGGCAAGTTGATTGTTCCATCCGGCCATCGGCCAGCGAGCATTTTTACGGCAGCTTCAGTGTTGAGCATCGCAGGGAGCCAGAGGCGGCATTTATTTGTCGCCGGGATTTTCCGACTGGCGACCGGCGGCAACGAGATTTCGATCGTGCTGCGCCATCACGGCAATGAGCAAGGCGGCGGATGGGCAAGAGGTCGACAAAATCTGGAGGGATACTGGCTCGGAAAAGTGAAGCCGGGCCATGTCAATATGATGTCGGTGTCCGGCCCTTTTCGCTGC
This sequence comes from Mesorhizobium sp. M0077, assembly GCF_040322955.1. NCBI lineage: Bacteria > Pseudomonadati > Pseudomonadota > Alphaproteobacteria > Hyphomicrobiales > Phyllobacteriaceae > Mesorhizobium > Mesorhizobium sp. M0077. Next base: position 168,255 of record NZ_JAMYUL010000012.1, on the reverse strand, counting down.
ACACCCACGCGGCAAACGGCGTGTTCGGTCACGGGGCGAGCGTCGCGGGCTGTTGCCCGTTCACTTTCGATCCAGCACCTTCCGGACTTTCTCTGCCAATTCGTCGATCGTGTAGGGCTTGGTCAAAAGTTCGGTTCCGAAATCGAGCGTGCCGTTGTGGACAATCGCATTTCGTGTGTAGCCGGTGGTGTAGAGCACTTTTAGCGACGGGTGCATTGTCTTGACCTGATCCACCAGCTCCCGGCCCGACATCTCCGGCATCACCACGTCGGTGAACAGAAGCGACGGCACTTGCCCCCTTTCGACGGCCACCAGCGCTTCGCGTGGACCTTGCATTTCCAGCACGGAGTAGCCCAGTTCCCGCAGCGCTTCCGCGGCCATCAGCCGGACGCGATCTTCATCCTCGACAACCATGATGATCTCGTCTGCACAGCCGGGGTGCTCGCCTGCCACGACGTCGATTTGGCTGTCGAGCACGCCATGGTGCGAGCGCGGCAAATATATTTTCAAGGTGGTTCCGATGCCCTGCTCGGAATAGATCTTCACACTGCCGCCGGACTGGCGAACAAACCCATAGACTTGGCTGAGTCCCAGCCCGGTGCCTTTGCCGACCCCCTTGGTGGTGAAGAACGGATCGAAAGCTCTTGCGACAACATCAGCAGTCATGCCCGTTCCTGTATCGGTGACCGCTATCATCACATACTGGCCGGAGGGGATCGCGTTCTCCCTGGCATAGCGATCGTCGACGTGGGCGTTTGATGTCTCGATCGTCAGCTTGCCGCCGGCAGGCATGGCATCCCTTGCGTTGACGCAAAGGTTGAGCAGCGCGCTTTCCAATTGCCCTGCGTCGGCCTCGACATGCCATAGGCCCGCAGCGAGCACGGTCTCGATCTGAATGGTCTCGCCAAGCGTCCGGTTCAGCAATTCGCTCATACCGGAGACGAGGCGATTTGGATTCAGCCGCTTCGGCGCCAGTGGTTGCTGGCGGGAAAAGGCGAGCAGTCGCCTGGTAAGTTCTGCGGCACGTTGTGCTCCATCGATCGCGCCGGTTACGAATTGGTGGACGTTGGTATCGCCGTTTCTGAGCTTGCGCTGCACAAGGTTCAGGCCGCCGATGATGACGGCCAGCATATTGTTGAAGTCGTGCGCGATGCCACCGGTGAGCTGTCCGACAGCTTCCATCTTCTGGGCTTGGCGCAGGTGCTCTTCTGCTCTGGCGCGTTCCGCTACTTCATCTTTGACACGCTGTTCGAGCGTGCCGTTGAGTGTCTGCAGCGCCTTGAACAGTCGGGAGTTGTCGATTGCCGTCGCGGCATGGCCCGCAAGCCCCAGCAAGGCCGCCTCTTGCTGTTCGGCGAAGACGCCGATTTCTGGATGGCCAAGGAAGAGGCCACCCAGCACCTCGCCCGAACGCGAGACGACCGGCACGGCGAGATAGGAACGCACCGGCAGATGGCCCTCCGGCATTCCCTTGCGGGGCCAGTTCTTGCCGTAGCGCGGATCGGTGAGGATATCGTCGGAACGCACCACGCTTGTTCCGCGGAAAGTGGGCTCGAACACCGCGGTGTTGCGCGGCATCGGAAAGTTTTCGAAAGCAGAACGAGGTGCCCCCGACAGGGCGTAGAGCACATAGCTGTCGCCCTTGTCGTCGATCACATTGTAGAAGAAAGCTCCAAATTGTGCGCCCGACAGCACCACGCCGGCATCGGTTACCGTCTGGACAATTCGCTCTACCTCAAGCTCGGCCGCCACGGCTGCCGCAGTGGCGTTCATCAACTGAAGCTGATGCTCCACCCGCTTTCGCGCGGTGACGTCGACCACGGTGCCGATGAAGCGGATCGCACGGCCGGACTGGAAAAGCGCTTCCCCCGTTGCGGCAATCCAGCGCTCCTTGCCATCCCGAAGGCCGATCGTCCGGTATTCGATGTCGTAGCGGGAGGGGGTGCCCGGCGCGAGCGACTGGCGTACGGCCTCGTCGGCCCGTGCGCGATCTTCCGGGTGGAGGCCCGCCAGGAAGGCGCTTTCATATGTCACCTCCGCGTCCGGCGGCAAACCAAAAAGGGCTTTGCACCGGTCGTCCCAACGCAGCACTCCGCTGATGGGATCGTAATCCCAGGTGCCGATAGCGGCCGCGTCGGTGGCAAGCCTCAGCCTCTCCTCGCTGGCCCGTGCCGCCTGTTCCGAGCGAACGCGCTCGATGTGAGCCCAGGACCGCTCCGTCACCTCGGTCAGCAAGGACAGTTCGCGTTGCGACCAGACGCGGCGCTGCTTGTCGTGGATGGCCATCAGGGCAGTCAGTCGGCCTTGTTTGACCAAAGGCATACAGATGGTTGCCGTTATCCCGATATCCTGAAAGGTCTTCGCTTCCTCGGGAGCAATTTCCTCAAGGTTGTTGTTGATGATAAGCGGCTTGTTGGCGCTGAGGTTGGTGACAGCCAGGCGACCGAAATCGGCAAGACTGTAATATCCCCTGATGCTGGGCGAGCCAGGTGCGCTCCAATCGCCGCGGATGGTGAAATGGTCTTGGTCCTGCTCCATGTCGGCATAGGCGCAAATCGAGACGCCAAGATGTTCGCCGAGGAGCCGAGTGGTGATCTGCATGACAGCATCGGCGTCGGCCGCGAGGGCTATCTCCCTGCCGAGGCGGTCGAGAAAAGCAAGGCGTTCGGCGTTCTCACGCAGGGCCAGTTCGGCGCGAAGGCGTTCTATCGCCGTACGCGTCCGGTCAGCGACTGCCGAAATGAGGGCTACTTCCTCCGTCGCCCAGCGTCTGGGCGCGGAGTGGTTCAGGTATAACAGCGCCACCAGCCCGCCATGCTCGGTGACGGGCATGTTGATGACGGATTGGGCGCTGATGGCTTTGAGTGCCTCCGCATGGCCGCTGGTTCGCGGATCTGTCTCGGCGTTTTCAAAGACAACGGTTTCGCCTCGCTTCAAATCCTCGATATACGAGCCGTAGTTCCTGAAATTCAGCGTCCCAGCCAGGCTTTTGATGCCTGGCGCGTTCCAGTCCCTGTCGATGGTGATCGTTTCTTTCTCTAGATCGATCGTGCCGTATCCGGCTCGGCTGATGCCAAAATGGTTCCCCAGCAGTTCCGCGGCTGCGTAGGCCAGTTCTGCGGGATCCGTAATCTCGCGGATACGGTCGCCCAACGCTGCCAAAAGCTCGAAGCGCTGCAGTTCAGATCGCGGATTGCTTGAAGTGGCCCCCATTTCGCCCCCGTTTTGCCCGGACTTAAATGCAGTCTGCAGCCAAGAGTTCCCCGCAGGACGGCAGTTTCTTTGGCGGGCCGGTCAGCCGAACACGCCGCACCGGTCATAGGTTAATGACAGCTTGGCGCGCTGTGGCGGATAAAGGGGAAACCAGCGGGCACTTGACGGGTGCCCGAACCGCACTTCACTCGTTTGGAGACGTTTGATGCTTGACCGACCCATTCTTACGAATACGGACGCTCTCTATCCAGACGACCTGAAAACGCTTCGGTCGGTTTTCGACGCGCTGTGTGAGGAATTTGAGATTTCGTCGGACACTACCGCGGCAGAATCCATCGCGAGAGAGCTGGTCAGACTTTTCCAGACCGGGATGACGGAAGCGGCCATGCTGATCATTGCCGTGCGCGCACGTTGGCAGGGTGATTGGAAAATGGGAGGCAGCAGTGCTGCCCAGGCTTAACGGTCCCAACTCCATGGAGAAGGCCTACTTTAGCCGCTTGAGCCGGTTGTACAGCGTTGTCTTGTCTGGCGGAACAAGCTTTCGCCCCGAGAGTTGGGGTCGGCAGATAGTTTCCAACAGGCACGGGCATGGCGTTCGACAGAGATGGACCGAAACTCGCGACCGGGTTGCTCGCGGCCTCGTTGGCGGCGCTGGCGGCATACAACGCCATCCGCGCCAAACGTGCGATTGCCGGCCGGGCATGCGGACGTGTGATGGAGATCGATGGTGTGCGCCTGCATTTTATCGAAGCCGGAACCGGCATGCCGCTGCTTCTCCTGCATGGCAATGGATCCATGGCGGAGGATTTCAAGTCGAGCGGCATCTTCGATGAGGCGGCAAAGACCTATCGGGTGCTTGCATTTGATCGTCCCGGTTTTGGGCGAAGCTCACGGCCGCGCGGCCGGCGTTGGTCCGCTCGCGACCAAGCCGACCTTATACATGCCGCCGCCTGCGGGCTGGGTATAGAGAAATACCTCGTGCTTGGACATTCCTGGGGAGCTTGGATCGCCCTCGAATTGGCGCGCAGGCATTCTCCGTCGGTCGCCGGCATCGTGCTGGTCTCGGGCTACTACTATCCGCCACCGCGGCTGGATCTTGCACTGGCCGCACTCCCTGCATTGCCTGTGATCGGCACCGCGTTTCGTCACACCTTGCTGCCGCCGCTTGTAAGGCTTGCTTGGCATTGGGCAATGGAGAAGATCTTTAAACCCGCCGTCGTCGCCGGCGACTTCGCCGCACTCGCCAAAGATGTCGCCAGCCGCCCTTCCCAATTGCGGGCGGTTTCTCTGGAGACAGCATCGATGCTGGCCGCGTCCTTGTTGGGAAAGGCCAACTATAAGGACATTGCCGTGCCCACCGGCATCATGGCGGGATCCGGGGACCGGTTGTTCGACGCGCAACGCGATGCACGACGCTTGCACGCGGAAGTCGGTGGGTCTCTCCTTGAGGTGGTTCCGGGCGCCGGCCATATGGTTCATCAGAGCGCCCCGCAGGCAGTGGTCGGCATGGTGCACACTATTGCAGGAGGGCACGCCTTGTCCCAAGGGGGCCGTCGGCAGCGACCCAAGTCTCGTGCCGTCGAGTTCAAGGCAGATCCGGCCTCGCGGGAGCCACCGGCGATAAGCGACGCCGCTTGCACGGAATGATCTCCAAACGGGGCTTTCAATGAGCGACCAACGTCCAGCCGACATGCAGTCGGTGCTCCACCAGAACATACAGGCCCTGGTGGAGCACAGGCGACAGCAAGAGGAGCACCAAGGCGTTCAAGCGTGGGTCGCCGGCGCCGTTTCGCGCTTCGCGGGAAGCATGACTTTCGTCTATCTGCACCTTGCAATTCTTGTCGTCTGGGTCCTCGCGAACCTTGGCGCGATACCAGCCGTCCCAGCTTGGGACCCGACTTTCGTGATCCTAGCCATGGTCGCCTCGGTTGAGGCAATCTTCCTGTCTACTTTCGTGCTGATCAATCAGAACAGAATGGCCGCACACAGCGAGCGGCGAGCCGAACTGGATTTGCAGATCAGCCTTCTGAACGAACATGAAACCACGCGGCTGATCGAGATGGTGGCTGCCTTGACGGCGCGTCTGAATATCTCGACCCCGGCCGACAAAGAGCTGCCGGAACTCGCCGAGAATGTGGATCCCCAAAAGGTGATGACGCAGATCCAGCAAGCTTCTGGAGATCAGGAGAACGCTTGATCAAAGCGACCTCGTCGGCAACGGTTAAGCGTCGGCTACAACATGTAATTCAGCCTCATTGTCCAAGGCTGTCGAAGCAGCTAAGCCGGTGTCGGCCTTTTCCAGGGTGGCTTCCCGACGTCACAAGTCCGCCGCGCAATCGAGGCAGCGTAGAGCTTCGATACCAACGGCTGCTGCGCGTCAGATGGAACCAAGTTGACGCCGAACTCGTATTAGCGGTGGCGGCTTGGGGAGATTCCGGATGAGCGAAGGTGCTGTTCTGATCGTCGAAGATGAGACAATGATCCTGCTCGACCTCGAGTCAGCTTTGGAGGAGGCCGGCTTCCAGGTCGTCGGCACTCGGAGTGCCGCCGAGGCGCTGGCGGCTTTCGACCCCGATCCGACCAAGTTCAAGGCCGTGCTCACGGACATCCGTCTGGGAGCAGGACAGTCGGGGTGGGAGGTCGCTCGGCACTTGCGAAGGTCCAACTCGACCATCCCGGTTGTCTATATCAGTGGCGACAGCGCGGTACACTGGGGAGCGGAAGGCGTGCCCAACAGCATAATGATCACCAAGCCCTTTTTTCTGCCGCAGATCATAACTGCCGTTTCTCAACTTTTAAACGCGCAGCAAGGTGCAGAAACTCACCTCTAGGAATCGGACCGCGGCTCCACGAAACCACCGAACATTCTTTCTTCGGCCAATCGGCGCCGTCCGGCGTAAAGCGTTCGCGTCTGCCTGGGTCAAATGTCGGCGGCCTCAACCAGATGTCGACCTCAGCTCCTTTCCCTCGCCACCGGCTCGCATCCACTCTTGAGCCCTCCCGAAAGCAGGGGCGCTCATTGGTTGAGCTTTCGGTCGAGTTCGTCAAGCAATGACCGATGCTCGCTGGGCATGTCCGCATCTGTCGGCAGATCCAGCAACTGGCGAAGCTGGCGACGATTGGCGTCCGATGAAATCCACTCCCGTATGAGGCGGGCTATGACCTTTTGTTGTGCCTTGCCGATTTCTTCCATGTTAGATTCCGAGCTTGTCCGTTGGACGAACTCGGCGGCTCTTTGATGGTTCCCCGTCCTGTACACAAATCGAGGCGAATCGAGGCACAATCTATGGGTTAATGCATGTCGCTCAAAAGTGGCCCTGGTTTTGAGACACGACATGCCAGTGGATGTTTGCAGTCCCAGTCCGCTCGCCTAACGCTGCGCGTAGAGTGCAAATTTATACGTTCGATTTTACCCGAAGCGAGAGGCTTAGCCGCAAAATCTTGGCGCCATTTTCATCGCGCACTTCGATAAACAATTGCTGCCCGTCGACGCTCTTCAGTGACTCTCTCGTGAGGTCGACAAGGCCCTCGAATCCCGCGCGGCGGACCTCCTCGAGGCCAGCGCATTCGACACCTATTTCGTCCTCGAAGATGAGATCGCCATCGCCGCTGTCGAAGAAAAATCGTGCCATCGGAGAGCTTCCGTCACTGCTAATCTGCGGGGTTCCTTTGGTGCAGGTAGGTCGTGTCGAAATCTCCTGCGTGAGTGAGGCCAGCCCAGTCCAGTGCGTGAACTTTTGATCCCGAGGTGGCAATGAGACCTCTGCGTCGTAGTTCCTGGAGCATCCGGTTGACGTGGACCGTGGACAAACCCAGTGCATCGCCAAGGGCCGCCTGTGTAATGGGAATATCCGCCACGTGATCCTCAATGCGCCCCATAGAGCGCAAGCGAAAAATCAGTTCGCACAGGATGTGAGCCATGCGGGTGTATGCCTCGCGTCTTCCCACATTGATGACCCACTCCCTGTAAATCGCGGCATCTATCAACGTCGACCGCCAAAAAGCGGTGGCGATGCGAGGGTGCTGGTCGCAAACGGCACGCAGGGTGTCATGCCGCATGAAACCTATTCGCGCCGGCGTAAGGGTCGAGAAGTTACAATCCATGACCGACAGATGCAGCCCATGCAGATCAGGAATGTCGCCGGCGACGAAGAATGATGTGATTTGTCGCTTTCCTTCGCCCGTATGTTTGGTGGAACCGACCAAGCCATCAAGAACGACAAACGAGTAAACAGGACGGTCGCCCTCACGCACCAGATCGTGGTTGGCCGAATATTCCTTCTCCTGGATCGGAATGCCTTTCAGAACGCCGATGTCGGCCTCTCGAAGATCCGAGATGGTCTGAAGCTTGCGAATGAGTACATCCGAGGATGAGGTGGGGAACAAATTGACTACCTGGCTGATGTTGGTGATCGAACTATTATCCGCGCCAAAAGTTCCGACTGGCATGGGGACATATGCGCGGCGGCAGAAAGCGCCGCCGTGCGGCATGGTCCCATGCCTGGAGCGTTTTGCCAGCGTCGAGGGTGGTTGAAGATCCCGGAATGATCCAAGCACCAGTTTTTTAGGACAGCCATAGGTGAGCCAGGCAGCAATGCATTAACCTATGACATAGGCTCGGTTAGAAATTGTCCCGCTGGGCAGCCAGCCCCAGGAGTTCGCCGATCACGGCGCAGCTTTGACCCAGTCGCTCCCCCCAATTTCAAGGGCTGCACCCGCAGCCAGTCCTGGAACTCTTTGATGCGCCACCAGGAACGGGGTGGCTCCGCTGACGTTGTCTCAGTGGCAAGGTGAGATTTCAGTGAACAGGCATATTTCGCGGACGGATGTCGAACAAATCGATCACACGGATGACAGCGGGTTTGCGATAGGGCACGGCGGACCGCCATCCTCAGCAATCGCGGTAGCGCTGGCCCGTGGCCTGGAGACCAGTCGGGACAAACACATCATCCATATAGCTCCCTCGGAACGCAGTGCCGAGGAGATCGCCGGCGCCTTGCGTCAGTTCCTGCCTGACGCGGATATCATCTTGCTGCCGTCCTGGGATTGTCTGCCCTACGACAGGGTATGGCCCACACGCGCCAATATGGGGCGAAGGCTTCGCGCGTTGCGTGAGATCGCAACGAAGCCGGATCGCCCGCGCATCGCTGTGATGTCGCTCGAAGCCATTCTGCAGCGGGTGCCGCCTGCTCCGGTCATCGCTGGCGGTTTCACAATTCTGGAGGTGGGACAAAAGCTCGACCGTGACGATTTCAGAACCAGGTCCGAAGCCATTGGCTATGTCGTCGACGAGAGGGTCGACGAACCGGGTGAGATAGCCTTTCGGGGCGATCCCATCGATATTTTTCCTGCTGGCGCGGACGGCCCCGTTCGCATCATCGTTGGTCCCGATGCCTGCATCCGCCAGCTCAAGACCTACGACCCGCTCAGTCAGCTCAGCAATCAGGTTCGAGACTCGATTACGGTCGGACCGGCATCCGAGCTGATCTTTAAAGCTGGTGAGCATCCTGAGTTGACAGCGATGCGCGCGACGTCGATGGAGGAGCGCCTGGTCGCATCGTATGGCGCTATGCCATCCGTCTTCGATGCGGCATCCAGCGCTTCGATCTCCTTCCTTGAAGGGACCGACGGGCAGCCGCTCGGCAGAATTCTGGATCTGGTCGAGGATGCACGTCGTGCCAGGCAGGAGGCAGCCGGAACGAAAAAACCTTTGCCGGGACGATTTTACCTATCCCGTGAAGAGTGGGACGCTGCTCTGCTTAACCGCTGCTGCGTGAGACTTGCCGTTTCTGCCGTGGGAGTTCCCAAATTCTTCCGCCAGGCCCGACCCGGGCATGATTTCGCGGAATTCGTCACAAGGCAGACGAGCGCCGGAGTCAGAGTAGTGTTCACCGGCGATGCCTCTGAATTGCAGCGAGCAGATCGCCTGCTCGATAGGAGACTAGGCCGGCGGGCAGAGGAAGCGGCCGACTTGCCGCAAATCCTTTCGGCCGCAAGGGGCTCTCTTCTCAAGGCTGAATTCGTCCTCGACGAAGGGTTTGTCGACGCGCAATCCAATATCGCCGTGGTGGCCGCATCCGACCTGTTTGGTCCCGCGTTGAAGGCGAACGGGAGCGCGACCACGGGCATACTCGAACCCGAGTTGCGCATTGGCGATGTCGTCGTCCATGAAGACCATGGCCTGGGCGTGCTCGCCGCGGTCGAACAGGTCGAGTTGGCTGGCCAGCAACAGGATGTCGTCAGACTGGAATATCATGGCGGGGCTTCCTTGCTGGTTCCGGTCGACGACTTTGGACGAATATGGCGCTACGGCTCGGAACCGGAGGCAGTGTCCCTTGATCGCCTCAACGGCGAGGGCTGGCCGAAGCGACGCGAAGCTGCGTTGCGCGAGATCGACAGGCTGGCCAAACGCCTCTTGAGTCTTGCCAAAATCAGGTCCAGTCAGCCTGCCGAGATCATAAAGCCCTCCCGCACGGACTTGGCCCGTTTTGCGGCGAGATTTCCCTATACGGAGACGCCCGACCAAGCGGCCGCCATCCGCGCTGTGCTCGATGATCTTTCGTCGGGAAGAACAATGAACCGGCTCGTCTGCGGCGATGTCGGCTTCGGCAAGACAGAGGTCGCCCTGCGTGCTTGCGCCGCCGCCGCTCTCTGCGGGAAACAGGTTGCTATCATAGCACCGACAACGGTGTTGGCACGACAGCACTATGAGACGTTCAGCCGCCGCTTCGCAGGAACCGGGCTGCAGGTCGCCCACCTTTCTAGGATGGTCGGGGCAGCGGAGGCGAGAGCGGCAAAAGAGGGTCTGCGGAGCGGCCAGGTTGCGGTCGTTGTGGGTACTCAGGCCCTGGCGTCCAGGAGCGTCACCTTCGCCAATCTTGGACTGCTGGTGATCGACGAGGAGCACCGGTTCGGGGTCAAGTTGAAGCGGGCCCTGCGGACCATGACGCCTCGCCTTCATACGCTGAGCATGAGCGCCACACCGATACCCCGGACGCTGCAATCGGCGTTGTCGGGCATCCAGGACGTCAGCGTTCTAAACTTTCCACCCGCCAAACGACGTCCCGTTCGCACGATCTTGGCAGCGTTCGATCCAGCATCGGTGCGCGCGGCCCTCCTGCGTGAATTTCACCGGGGTGGACAGAGCTTCTTCGTGGTCCCGCGGATCGAGGATATTGCCCCGGCCTGTGACCAGCTGAACAGACTGGTGCCGGAACTCGGGGTCAAGACGGCGCATGGTGAAATGAAGGGGAGACAGCTGGACGAAGTCATGGTCGGATTCGCCGGCGGTGATGGCGACATTTTGTTGAGCACCGACATCATCGAGAGCGGCCTCGATGTGCCGCGGGCCAACACCATCATCGTTTGGCGCCCCGACAGGTTCGGTCTGGCGCAGTTGCACCAGTTGCGGGGCCGGGTCGGAAGGGGGGCGGTGCAGGCCGTTGCGTTTCTTCTGACCCAGCCTGGCGTTGAACTAGCCGACGGCACCAGGGCCCGGCTTTCGACGATGCTTGCGCTCGATCGGCTCGGCTCCGGCCTGGCAATCAGTCAAAGAGACCTCGACCTGCGTGGGGCCGGAGATCTTTTCGGCGAAGACCAGGCCGGGCATATGAAGCTGATCGGAGTGGGCTTGTACGAGCACTTGCTGGAGCGGGCGGTCTCGGCGGCTGGCGGAGGGGCCAACTTCAGCAAGCAACTTGCCGAGATCAATGGCTCGGGAAAGGGGGCTTTTCCCGAGAGCTATGTCGACGAGCCTACGGTGCGCGTTGGCCTCTATGCGCGGCTCTCCCGCATCCGTTCGGAGCCGGACCTCGATACATTCAGCGAAGAGCTCGAGGACCGCTTTGGAGACATGCCTGGCGAAGTAGCCCTTTTGCTGGAATTTACCAGGTTGCGAATAGCAGCGTCGGAATTGGGCGTCGGCAAAGTCGATGTGGGTCCCGAGGCCATCGCGATCACCCCTCGGAACAAGCCGTCGGCGTCCCAATGGCGGAACGGCAAGGCGTTGGGCCTGGACTACCGGAACGGCCGCCTGATTTTCAGGCCGATCCAGCCCAGCGTCTCAGGCATCGATGCGGTTCGCTTAGCGCTTGATGCCCTACGCGCAGCCCAGCCAAAGCACGAGATCTGACGAGCCTTTTGTCTCCTGGGGCCATCGGTGCGAATGGTGCACTGTGGGCGGCCGTGCGTTCGCAGGGCAGCGTTCAAGGCATGGTTCCGGCTTGATGGGGTGTCATGGCAGCCATGTTTTCATTCAGGTGGGCCATGATCCAGATAGAGCCCAGAACCACCAGCGCGACGATCAGCACGCCGAAGGCCAGCGCCAGGATGTTGTTGGTGTTGTCCGGCCCGGTGGTCAGGTGCAGAAAGAAGACAAGATGCACGCCCATCTGCGCAACAGCGAGCACCACCAGGGCCGAGATGACCGCGGGCTGGTAAATCAGATCGGTTCGCGCCGCCAGGAATGATGCGATCGTGAGCAGGATGGCCAGCCCGAAGCCGAGCACATAGCCCGAGAGGCCCCCAGCCGTTTCGTGCTCGCTTATGTGTTCCTCGCCCGGCGCTGAATCGCGGCGGTCCTGCAACTCGCCGGTCTTGCTCTCGAACTCGGTCATGACGATGCTCCCAGCAGATAGACCAGGGTGAAGATGGCAACCCAGATGATGTCGAGGGCGTGCCAGAAGAGCCCGAAGCAGTGGAGCCGCCGCAAGATGTCGGGCCGAAAGCCCTTGACCCACAGCTGCGCCATCATCGTTCCCAGCCAGAGCAGGCCGAGACCGACGTGGGCACCGTGGCAGCCAACGAGCGCAAAGAAGGCAGAAAGAAATGCGCTGCGCGAGGGGCCTGCCTGCTCGCCGATCATTGCCGCGAACTCCTGTAGTTCCAGGAACAGGAACGCTGCCCCGAGCAACCCCGTGACGAGAAGCCAGAACTGCGTGGCAGCCATTGATCTGCGACGGGTGGCGAGTGTTGCCACGCCGCCGGTGAAGCTCGAAGTGAGCAGAAGGCCCGTCTGGACCGCAACCCGTGTCGGTTCGAACAGATCCTTGCCTGTCGGTCCGCCGGCGGTTGCCTTGGCGAGCACGGCGTAGGCGGCGAAAAATGCCGAGAACATGATGATGTCGGACAGGAGAAAGATCCAGAAGCCGTAGGTCACCGTGACGAACTTTGAGGCCGGGCCGCCTTCTCCGTGGCCCGTCGCAGAGCGCACCGCATGCCGACCGGTGTGATTAAGCCGATACGGGTCCTGTGCCTGGGTGCCGGCGCTGATGTCGCCGGAGAATGCGTGATCGCTCATGCCGGGCGCTCCCACCCGCGCAGCCGGGCAAACTGGGCTGCCTTGTGGTCATGGTCGATGCGGGCGACCTCGTCGACAGGGATCTCGTAGCCTCCATGATCGCGCCAGGCGAATACGACGAAGGTTGCGTAGGCGCCGATGAAGCCGACGATCGCCAGCCACCATATATGCCAGATCAGCGCGAAGCCGATCAGTGTGCTGAAGAAGGCGGTGACGAAGCCAGTCGGGCTGTTGCGAGGCATCTCGATCGGCTCATATGCCTTTTCCTCGTCCGAGCTCTGTCCGATCCCTCGTTGCTTGATGCTCCAGTAGGGCTCTTCGTCTTCCACGTGAGGCAGCCGTGCATAATTGAAGACAGGAGGAGGAGAAGATGTCGACCACTCCAGCGAACGCCCGTCCCACGGGTCGCCGGTTTCGTCGCGAAACTTGTCGCGATGCCGGATCGAAACGAAAAGCTGTGTGATCTGCAGCGCCGCGCCGGCGATCATCACCACCACGCCGAAAGCGGCCACCACCAGCCACGGTGCCCAAAGGTCCATATCGATATGTTGCAGGCGCCGCGTCATGCCGAGCAGACCGACAATATAGAGCGGTACGAAGACCAGCATGTAGCCGGCCAAGGTGACCCAAAATGCCGCCTTTCCCCAGCCTTCGTGCAAACGGAAGCCGAACGCCTTGGGGAACCAGTAGGTGAAGCCGGCGAATGCTCCAAACAACACGCCCGAGATGATGACGTTATGGAAATGCGCGACGAGGAAAAGGGAATTGTGTAGCACGAAGTCGACCGGCGGGACGGCAAGCAGGACGCCAGTCATGCCGCCGACGGTGAAGGTGGTCACGAAAGCCAGTGCCCAAAGCATCGGCGTGTCGAAACGAACGCGCCCGCCATACATGGTGAAGAGCCAGTTGTAGATTTTCACACCGGTTCCCACGGCAATGACCGACGTGGCGATGCCGAAGGCGGCATTAACGTCCGCTCCGGCACCCATGGTGAAGAAGTGATGCAGCCAGACCATGAACGAGACGATGCAGATGAACATCGTGGCCGCGACCATCGAACGGTATCCGAACAGCGGCTTCGATGAAAAAGTCGAGAAAATCTCGGAAAAGATTCCGAAGGCGGGAAGCACCAGGATGTATACTTCGGGATGGCCCCACGCCCAGATCAGGTTGACGAACATCATCTGATTTCCACCAGCTTCGTTGGTGAAGAAGTGGAAGCCGAGATACCGGTCCAGCGTCAGCATTGCGAGCGTGGCGGTAAGGATCGGGAAGGCTGCGACAATGAGCAGGTTGGACGCGAGCGAGGTCCAACAGAACATCGGCATTCGCAGATAGCCCATTCCCGGCGCCCGCATCTTGAGGATGGTCGTCACCAGGTTGACGCCGGTGAGCAGCGTGCCGACGCCGGAGATCTGGATCGCCCACAGATAATAATCGACACCGACGCCCGGCGAGTAGGCGGTTTCCGACAAAGGGGCATAGGGCAGCCAGCCGGTGCGCGCGAACTCGCCGATCACAAGCGAGATGTTGACCAGCAGGGCTCCGGAAGCCGTCAGCCAGAAGCTGACGGAATTGAGCGTCGGAAAAGCGACATCGCGTACGCCAAGCTGCAGCGGCACGACGAAATTCATCAGGCCGATCATGAACGGCATCGCGGCGAAGAAGATCATGATCGTGCCGTGCGCGGAAAAGATCTGGTCGTAATGCTCCGGCGGGAGGTAACCCGGCCCGTGAATCGCCAGCACCTGTTGTGTGCGCATCATGATAGCATCGATAAAACCACGAAGAAGCATGAGCATCGCCAGCACAATGTACATCACGCCGATGCGCTTGTGGTCGACCGAGCTTATCCACTCGCTCCGCAGATATGGCCAGTAGCCCTTCACCGTTATCCAGCCAAGCACGGCGGCTGCTGCCAGAAAGACGCCAAGGGCTGCGCCGAGGGGGATAGGTTGATCGAAAGGAACGGCCGACCAGTCGAGCTTGCCCAGCATCGTCATTCTGCGCCTTGTGGATGATGGGTCATCGTTGCCGCCGCCGGGGGGAATGCCCTTGGGCTCACCTGTGGCTCGCCGCTGGCTGCGCTCTCAGCAGGCCCCGGACCCGGTGGGAGCGTCTGCTGAACGACCGCTTCGAACAGCCCAGGCTGGACATGACCGAAGGAAGCCGGCGCCACATTTGTGCTTTGCCGGGCGAGTTCGCGATAGGCATTGGCATTCAGCACGCCGCCCCCGCCACGCAGCGATGACGCCCAGCGGGTGAAGGCATCGGCTGAAACCGCGCTCACACTGAAATTCATATCCGAGAAGCCGTCGCCGCTGAAGTGCGCCGACTGGCCGAAAAAGCTGCCCTCGCGGTCGGCCTGCAGATGCAATTCGGTCTGCATGCCGTTCATGACGTAGACCATGCTGCCAAGCTGGGGCACGAAGAACGTGTTCATCACGCTGGCCGAGGTCAACTTGAAACGCACTGGAACACCGGCGGGGATAACCAGTTGATTGACAGCGCCCACGCCCTGCTCGGGATAGAGGAACAGCCATTTCCAGTCGAGCGCCACCACCTGAATGTCGAGCGGCGGCTGGCTAGAAGGGATCGGTTTGCGCGGATCGAGCTGATACGATCCGTAGTAGATCAGACCGCCAATGAACAGGATGGTGAGCGTCGGGATCGACCAGACGATCAACTCCACGCGTCCCGAATAGGTGAACTCCGGGTTATAGCGGGCGTTGCTGTTCGAGGCGCGGAACTTCCAGGCGAATGCCAGAAGCGCAACAAGCGTGGGAACAACGATCACCAGCATCACCGCCAGCGAGTTCAAAAGGATCGTGCGATTGCCGACGCCAATTGGTCCTTGGGGATCGAGCACTCCCCCCGCGCAACCGGGCAAGAATGCGCCTCCGAGGATACAGAGCAGTTGGCGTGTCAACTTAGGGCTGGATGGCAACAACACCGGTTCTGCAATCTCTCTTTGCGGGAACGCGTGCTAGGGGCATGCGTTCATCGGGTTTCCATCTGAGCCTCCCCATGGCGCGGAACCTCGCGGCACTTCGCAGGGTGTCGCCCCTAAGCGAGTGCCCCAACTGTCGCCGGCTGGGTTTGTTCCGCTGGACGAGTTACTCTGTCCGATGTCCCGCGTTGGACCAATCCGACCATAATTTCAGAACGATGGCGGCTCGATTGGCCTAGCTATCGGCGACGCTGGCTCGCGCACGAATTTCAATTTCGGCGGGACGGCGAATACCCTGAACCGCTCAGCCAGGTTGTCGAGAGCCTGACGCATGCCCACTCCCGCAGCAGCCGCGCCGTGCCCACTGATGACCATCTGGGGGCCCAAGGCAGCCAGATGCTTCACGGACCTTTCCGCTGCATCCCAGTCTGGCGTGAAATAGCGCGGCGGACCGTGCATCTCGAGATCCTGAATGGCGACTTCATAGACCGACTCCTGACCGGTGGTGATGAAAGCGTCTCCTACGATGAGCGAGCGGTCTTGCTCGCGCCAGAGCGAGATATGCCCAGGGGCATGTCCGGGTGTGTGCAGCCATTGCCATCCGGGCATTCCGGGGATCGATCCATCGGCGGGCAAGGGTTGCAAACGGCTGCCAAGATCGATTGGCCCGCGTGGAAAAAGCGGTGAAAGCAGCGCCATCAGTCCACCCCCAACCCAGGGATCCGGTGGCGGATAGGATGTGGTTCCGTCCAAATAGGGGTGCTCGAGTGGATGGGCGAAGACAGGCACGTCCCAGCCATTTGCGAGTTCTAGAACCGTTCCCACATGGTCGAAATGGCCATGGGTCAGGATGATTGCAGCCGGCCGTGCGTTGACGCCGAACCGCTTTTCCGCGACCGCTAGAATGCTGCTGCGAGACGTCGGCAACCCGGTATCGATCAGCACCCAGTTCCGATCTCCGCTGCCCGGTGCGCCGAAGAACACGACATTCACGATTGCTAGCCGCAAGTAACCCAGGTCCGGTGCGATGCTCCAAGCGCCGTCGCCACGATCCTCGCGCCTGGCGTGGTCGATCTCGGAAAGTCGAATCTGAACGGTCATGTGATCCCATACCTCTGTTGTTGCCGAGCAGCCGCTCGAGTGGATGACGGCGGCGGTACATCGCCCGAACTTGGGACGGGCCTCCTTGTTCCTCATTTGCCACGCGGCTCCCGGACAGTTCACCACCGGAACAAAGGCTCTACCAATGGGTTCGGCACTACCCGGCCACGCAAGGACGAGCTGGACTGAGCAACGAACATGGGGCGCGCCCGACCGAATTCGGTATTTCGCCAACGCGGTTCCCGGTCCGGACAAGGCGGCCGAGTTCGAAGCCGATTGCCCAAAGGAGACTTCGAAAAATGAGCGAAGTGGGACGCCAGACGGAGGCCTCGGTTCCGGAAGCTTCGCGCTTCGCCAGTTTTTTCATGGCAGGCTTTGAATGCTCCTCGCACCGGCGCAAGGACGGCGTTCGCCTCGATCTTATTCGTGCGACCTCGCATAATTTGCATGCCCTGGGCGACTACCGCGGCTGCGCCGAACTCGGCCTTCGCACCATCCGCGACGGCCTGCGTTGGCATTTGATCGAAACCGCTCCCGGAACCTATGACTGGTCAAGTTGGGCGCCAATGGTCGAGGCAGCCCGATCGGCAGGTGTTCAGGTAATCTGGGACATCTTTCACTACGGATCTCCGGACCATGTCGATCAGGGCTCGCTGCATTTCATCGACGCCTATGCCTCGTTCGCGGCAGAAGCCGTCAACGTACACCGTTCGATCACCGGAACATCGCCTCTGTTGTGTCCCATCAACGAAATCTCCTTTTTCGCATGGGCTGTTGAGGTCGGCTATTTCCCGCGTGTGGGGCCGAACAAACGTGGATGGTTCAAGCGGCACCTCGTGAAGGCCGCCATCGCGGGTGTTCGTGCAATGCGGGAGATCGATCCCACCTGCAGATTTGTCTGGGCCGAGCCGCTTATCCATATCGCCCCTCGTGACCGGACCCGCAGCGAACGGCGCCGGGCCGAAAACGCCCGACAGGGGCAGTTCGAAGCTTACGACATGTTGCTGGGCCGCGCCGAACCTGAGTTGGGCGGGAGCGAAGATGTTGTCGATGTCGTGGGCTTGAATTTTTACCCGCACAATCAATGGTACGTAAACGGGCCGACGATTCCGATGGGACACCACGAGTACCGCGCCCTGTCGGAAATGTTGCTAGAAGTTGCTCACCGGTACGGTAAGCCGATGTTCATTGCGGAGACCGGTTCCGAGGGATCCGGCGGGCCGGCTTGGCTCCACTATGTCTGCGACGAGGTGCGTTCCGCAATCAGTCTCGGAGCGCCGATCGAGGGTATTTGCCTGTACCCGATAACGGCCTACCCCGGCTGGGACAATTCGCGACATGCCGAGGTTGGTTTGTTTTCCGTCATCCAGGCTGATGGCAGGCGACACCTGCGCAAACCCACAGCAGATGAACTGGCCCGTCAGCAAGCTCTTCTCGTGGCGGACACGACGCCTTGAAGAGGCCTCAAACGAGGGAGGGGCGGGCGAGCGTCTGTTTCGAAACGCCGCCCGCGCCGGTGCGGTGCATCAGCTTTTTGCAGTCGCCCCGGCCTCGCGCAACCTGGCATACCGCATGGTAACGTCGCTCAGATTTTCCTTGAGCCAGTTGGCCATGGCTTCCTCTTCGTTCAGGTTCTGCTTGAGGGCCCTTTCAGCATCCTGGAAGCCCCCGGCGTCGGCCAGTACCAGCAGCGAATTGTAGGCAGCAATCTCGTAGTTCTCGAATGCGAAATTCGCCAGGCTGTTCTTGATGATCTCGTCGCCGGCCATCGAATGTCCAATGGCGGCCACGCTGCCAACCATCGACAAGGCGGTGTCCTTGAGGGTGGAGTGCTCCTCGCCAAGGCCCTCCAGGACGGACTCGAGTCTCGTGATCTGGCCTTCGGTTTCCTGAATGTGCCGGCGCAAGCGATCGGCCACCTCCGGATAGTTCTCTATACGCTCGACCTGAGGCTTCATGATCGACAGCGCTTGATTTTCCATGGCGTGCGCGTTGCGCAAGCCGACGATAAATATCTCACGGCTTTCCGAGTTGAAGTTTGTATCCATCGAGTTTCTCCTTCTGATACCCGCCCGATCTTCCGTCTTGAAAGAAACTATCTTCTCGGCTCGGCCAACAACGGCTCGTCCGTGCGCGCCCAGGCCGGGAGGCTTTTTTGGATGCGCGCGAAAGTGGCCAGAGCCTGTCCGACTACCTGGTCCATGTTGTAATAGCGGTAAGTTGCAAGCCGACCGACAAACCAGACGTCTGGGCAGCTTGCCGCGAGCGCTTCATAGCGCTTGTAGAGCACTTCGTTTTCGGGCCGGGGCACGGGATAGTACGGGTCCCCGATGTCCGTGGGGTATTCGTAGGTCAGGCTGGTCCGCGAACTCTGCTGGCCGGTCAGATGTTTGTACTCGGTAATGCGCGTGTAATCTTCCGTCTGGGGATAATTGACCACGGCAACCGGCTGAAATTGCTCGCAATCCAGTGTAACGTGCTCGAAACGAAGCGAACGGTACGGAAGGTGCCCGAGCTGCCAGCCGAAATATTCATCGATCGGGCCGGTATAAACCATGCGCCTGAACGGTATCTTCTCACGAATTTCACGGAAGTCGGTCTGCAGCATGATCTTGATGTTCGGATGATCGAGCATGCGTTCGAACATCCGCGTGTACCCGCCGGCCGGCATTTTCTGGAAGCTGTCGCTGAAATAGCGGTCGTCACGGTTGGTCCTGGTCGGCACTCGTGCCGTGACGGATTTGCTCAGCTGACTGGGATCGACGCCCCATTGCTTTCTAGTGTAGCCGCGGAAGAATTTTTCATAGAGCTCGCGCCCCACGGTGCTGACGACGACGTCCTCAGCCGTTCGGACGTCCTCCACCGTTTCGCGTCGCGACGCGAAGAAATCCTCCAGCTGTGCCGAGGTCAGGTCCAGCCCGTAAAGCCGGTTGATGGTGTCGAGATTGATCGGGATGGGAACCAGTTGCCCGTCTACGGCCGCCAACACCCTGTGCTCGTACGGCCGCCATTGCGTGAACTGCGAAAGGTAGTCCACTATGGCTTGGCTGTTGGTGTGGAAGATGTGCGGGCCGTAGCGATGGATGAGGATGCCGGCTTCATTGTAGCAGTCATAGGCGTTGCCTCCGACATGGCTGCGGCGATCGATCAGCAAAACGCTTTCCTGACGCTGCGACGCTATCCTTTCGGCAAGCACGCTGCCGGCGAAACCCGCGCCGACGATCAGCCAATCGAACATGGCTATGCACTCCTGCGAAGGGGCACGACCTTCTTGCGTTGATAGGCGCGCTCAATGTGAGCTGCCATGGCATTCCATGTCCGTTCCCAGGACATGTCCGCAAGATAGGCATCGACTTGCTGCAGGAGCATCTGACGCGGTCGCGAAAGGACGGAGCGCAGCTTGATTTCCAGATCGTCACAGTCGGCGATTTCCACCAGCCCGGCAGCACCGTAACTGCGAACCACGTCGACGATTGCCGTCGAGATCACCGGCAGACCCGCCGCGAGAAATTCCGGCGTCTTGGTCGGGCTGATGAAACGCGTCGCCTCGTTGAGGGCAAACGGCATCCATCCGGCGTCCCAATGGCGCAAATAGTCGGGCAGATCGCAGTAGGCTTTCGGCCCAAGCCAATGAAGGTTTTCGGCTTGCGGCAGGCTTGCAGGGTCGATCTTGACAACCGGACCGAGCATGACGAAATGCACGTCCGGCATTGTCTTTGCCGCTAGCGCCACGAGATCGACGTCCAGCCGCTCGTCGATGACGCCGAAATATCCAACCCTCGGGGAAGGAATGCCCGCCTGGTCGGCTGGGTCCCTTCCTGGCTGTCTTGCGGTGTGAAAGTGCCTCACATCGATGCTGCTCGGAAATGGGAAGATGGCGGGATGGAGGTGACGCTTGGTCTCGAACAAGCTTAGACCACCGGTGAAAACGAGATCCGCGCGGCGAAGAAGCGCCTTTTCCATCTGGCCCAGCTCGGGGGGCGCATTCCTGAACGCAGAGAGTTCGTCCATGCAGTCATAGACGCATATGTCTGGGTCGAGGAATTCCGTAAAGCGAAGAGCCATTGGGGTGTAGTACCAGGCGATCAGCCGGCTATGCGGCATAGAAGCGATGGTCTGCTGCACAAATCTCCGCTGGACGGCATCTGCTTTCGCGGCCGACGTGCCAAGCGGCAGCACAGGTGTGACAATCAGAATGTTTTCCGATGCCACGCTCGTCCGCATCAGCGGCTGCGGCAATTCTTCGAAAACGGGTTCTTCAAAATAGACCACTCGCTGCTGAGCGGATGCGAGGGTGAGGAGATGCTGCGGACGCTGGTGAACAAAATTCCATCGTAAGTGGGAGAAGCAAACCAGTATATTTTCGCGACGAACATATTGACTGCCGGTTACCCCGCCAAAGGCCGCTTCCATTGACATACTCCCTCTGTGACACTATTTATGTTACGATTAACATTTGTTAATCGCGAATGGAGAGAACTACTTAGTTCCAGCTCCTAACTTTCGATCAGGTGAGTTGTTCCAACTGAAATGAAGAAGGCCCGGTCGCCCGCTTGGTCCACGCACGAAGCGGGATCTGGGTGCGGAGGCGAGGGCGGCTGTCGGAACCCGGCCGCCACTGAAAGCGTGGTTGAACGAGGAATGCTGGTGGACAGCGGCATTGCCGTATTTGCGTTGAACTCGTTGGCTATAGAATGTGCCTAACATCAATGATTCGCCTGTATCTCTGCGCGTCTCCGACTGCCGAGGCGAATTCCGGGGCTGACATGAACATCAACTTTGAAACCAACGTTTTTCCACTGTTTCATCCGCAAAGCGTGGATGATCTCAAGGACCCGTGTCCTGTTTTCGATGGCCGTGTCTGGCACGTCTTCGGGTCAAGCGGCACGGTCACCACCGAGACGTGGAGAATCTTGCATGCCACGGCGCCCGATCTTTATGGGCCGTGGGCCGAGCATGAGCCGATCGAACTTCCAATCAACGGTACTGGTGTTGCGGCTCCCGGTGTGACCCACGAGTGCGGCGTCTTCCACATGTTCATCCAGACAGAATTCATGAAGTCGGGTGGCCGTTGCGAGCATGCGGTTTCCAACGACGGGTTCCATTGGGTAGTCCTCAGTCCGGCCATTCTGGCCATCCCGGACACGGAAGAGGACGGCATTTACGATCCGCATCCAGCAGTCATTGGCGGTGGGCGCTACCTCGTTTATTCGGCTATGCCAAAATTCACCAGGGTGCCTCAGCCCGACATCTATCTGGCACGTAGCCAGTCCGACTCGTGGTTCGGTCCGTGGAAGCGGATCGGCAAAATCCTCGACCACAACGATGTTCCCCACCATAACACCAGAGATGATCCCGACTACGAATGGGGCATTGAGGGCGCGCAACTGATCGAGCTGCCGGACGGCCGGGTGCTTCTCAACGCCACTTGCTTTCTTCCGAATGGCCTTCGGGGAAACCGGCAACGGGTGTTTTTTGCCATCGCCGACGAGGTCAGCGGGCCTTACGTTTCGATCGGCCCGGTGTTGGAGCCAGGTCAACCGGGCGAGAACGGCCACTCGACAGTGATGATCGATGGCAGTCAGCTTTCACTGTTCTACCAGAGCCGGGTTGCCACAACCGATCACCGATGGCGCTATGGTTTGGCCAGATGCGACGTCGCTCTCTTTTCAAAGGTCGCGTGATTCCGGGCTGCCATTAGCGCCTTGAGGCGGATGCGCGTCATGCGGCCATGGAACTCCGGAGGGTTGAAGGTGATCCGCGTCGGTGACGGTAGCAAAGTGTCATCGCGAAATGATTTCAGCCCGTTCGTCAATTGTCTCCGCGCATCGATGACACCGCCAGATGCCCGACTAATGGGCTCATAGCTATTTCTTCGGTCCCTTGACAGGGAATGTCGCGTCGCCGTCTTTTTTGCCGGAGATCACCCGCGGATCGGCGCTGGCGACGCCATCGTTTCCGCCGCCCTTGTGGTCCTTTTCCGACTGACCCTTAGCGTCCTGCTCGGGTGTCCGTCTTGATGTTCGAAGCGTCTTGTCCGCCATCATGGCCTCGCGTTTGCCATCCAAACTTCCGGCAATTTCGAAAGTTCCACCGCTTTAGCAAGCCGAAGAACCCAGTGAGTTGGAACGTCGTGGCGGGACGTGAGTTGTAAGCGAGGATATTCACCCGCAGGAGGACGCTTATGGCTAACCGCCGAGAGCAGACGGACCTCACGCCCGCCGAGGCAACAGACCGCATCTGGGAACTCGCCGAGGACATCGACGTCTGCATGTTTGTGACCTGGGACGGCGGGTACAATCGAGCCCGTCCGCTATCTGCGCGTGTGGTCCGTGAGGAAAACGCCATATACTTCCTCGTCAATGACGACAGCGCCAAGAGCAAGCAACTGTCGACCTATCCAAAGGTCACATTGGCCTGGAGTGACAACAGCCACTACAAATACGTCACGATGTCAGGCCCGGCCACAGTGACAAATGACAGGGAAAAGATCGCCGAGCTCTGGGAGAAAACTGACTCAGCCTGGTGGGATAATGCCGATGATCCCGAGATTCGTCTGATAACGGTCAAACCCGACGAAGGCGAATTGTGGGACAGCCCGGGGCTAATGATGGCTACCGCAACGATGGTGTTTGCGGCCGTTACCGGCGCCAAGCCGAATGTGGGCGACAACGCAAAGGTCGAGCTCTGAGCGAGCGGCTAAACTAACCTCTGCTTTAGAGGCAGCGTCGATGAGCATTTTGGAAACCAGCAAGAAAGTGATCGAGAACGTCACCGGTTTCGCAAGACCGCGCAAGCAAGCTGTCGCCGGATTTGTGAGGCAGCGAAAGTCGAATGAGTTCTGGTTCAAGGATGATGGACTTGTACCCAATCATCCAGCATGGCCGCTCGTCGTTTATCGAGGCGCCGTCGAATTGCCCGAAGGACTTGATCCAGCAGCCGTCATGGAGGTGCTTTTCGATGCAAACGGATGGGGCGATAGCTGGCGAAACGGCATCTATGATTACGTTCACTATCATTCGCAAATACACGAGGTTCTGGGCATTGCCCGCGGAAATGCTGAAGTCCGGTTTGGGGGCAAGAAAGGACGAACGCTGTCGCTGAAGGCTGGCGACGTCGCGGTCCTCCCGGCAGGCACCGGGCACCAATGTCTCTCGTCATCCGATGACTTTTTGGTTGTCGGCGCGTATCCTCCATTTGGGACTTATGACGAATGTAGGAGCAAGGATCAGCATAGCGATGCGCTCGCAACCATCCCCAAGGTGGGGCGTCCGCGCAAGGATCCTGCATATGGTAGCCAAGGTCCGCTTCTGAAAAGTTGGAAGCGTTAATTTAGTCGTCGGGGTCGAAAGCCTTGGCGACCGCCTCTTTCTCAGCCTGCGGCAGGACTGTCATTGTGAGAATGAACGCTGACAGCAGGAGACAAACGCCATTCGTGATTATGATCGGCCACTCTGCCTTCATGATGCCGAAGGCCAGCCACAAGGCGAACCCCAACACAGTGATGGCATACGTCGGTGCGGAGATGCCGCTTGTCTCTCGTGTCCTGATGATTTTCCAGGCTTGCGGCGTGAAACTGCTCATCGAGCAGACGGTCGCGAGATAGCCGATGAGCGTGACTGTCTGCATGGAAGCGGCCTGCCCTACGTCGCAGATACGCGCTTGAGATCAGATACGCGGACCACGCCGTGCTGGCTGACAAAGGTCAGGGTGGAGTCCGTGCTCTGGCTCTGCGAAACACCGGATATGCGATGGTCGCCTGTGTCATAAATCTCCATCTTTCCATGATCGTCGATGACCAGGCGGCTTCGCTCAGGAAACGCTGCGTAGCGCATATTGTTTTGAGAACCAGCGGCAGACGGGCTCCCAAACTCCTCAGGCCACCATGAGCCGCCGTGGGCCATAGCTGAAGAACGATAGCTCACATTCGTGTCGTCGCGTTGTGGCTTGGCGGGATGTTCGCGCAAGTAGGCCGAGAGCTCCGCCGCGATAGCGTTGAGCGTCGCCTTGAGGCTGTCGTTGAACATGTCGCCGACCATCGTCATGCCGGAGGACCATTGTGACATTCCTCCGAAGTCGACGTGGCTGAACTGGGCCATGGTTCCACCACCACGCCGCAACGCCTCAAGGACAGCCATGACAGCGCCATCAGTGACGCCATGCTGGCGTGCAAGGCGCGCAGTCAGTTCAGCTTCCTTTTGAGTGTTTTTCATCATTGCGTCCTTTGAATCGCTTGGCGCCGGCAGTCCTCATTGTTGGCGATAGACATGCGGCCAAATCTAATCACGAAGGAGCGCCACCAGGTCTTCAGGCTCCTTGCCGAGGAAGCTCAATCAAGTTCTATCCAGGCTGGCGCATGATCGCTCGGCTTGTCCCATGCACGCGTTTCGGCATCTACTCCGGCATTCTTCAGGCGATCCAATAGGGATGAACTCAGCAAGAGATGGTCCATCCGGAGCCCGGAACTCCGATCGTACCCGCCGCGGTAGGAGAAGTTCCAATAGGTGTAAATTCCCTTTTCTGGATGAATGCGACGGACGGCATCGATCCAGCCCTGAGCAAGCATTTCGGCGTACGCGCTCCGGCTCTCGGGGAAGTAAACGGCATCGCCAACCCAGCGCCCCGGCACCGCCGCGTCGATCGAGCCTGGAACGACGTTATAGTCGCCGCACAGGATGGTCGGTGAGCTATCGCCGAGCAGCACCTGGCCATAGGTGATCAAACGTTGGAACCAGCGAAGTTTGTAGTCGAACTTCGGCCCCGGCGCTGGATTGCCATTGGGCAAATACAGGCAGCCGACAACAAGCCCATTCACATCTGCCTCGATGTAGCGGCTGTGCGAATCGTCGGGATCGCCCGGCAGACCTCGACGACGTTCCAGCGGCTCAATCCCGCGAGCGAGGATTGCTACGCCATTGTAGGACTTCTGTCCGTGCCAGATTGCGCCATAGCCGGCGTTTCTAATCGCATCGACGGGAAATTTTTCGTCAGAGGTCTTCAGTTCTTGAAGGCAGACGATGTCATAGCCGGTTTCGCCAAGCCACTTGAGAAGCACTGGCAGTCGGCCGTTGACGCCATTGACGTTGAAGGTTGCGATGCGGGTCATCTCGACGATTTAACGTCTTTGCGCCGCTTCGATGCGACATAGAGTCGGTAGCCAAATCTTGCCTTTTGTCATCGTCCATCTGCATTTTTGCTCGAAGCATTGGTGCTTTGACCGGAAGCAGCGGATGTCTTTGCATCTTTGGAATGCGCGGCAATCGCCGGACCCGCGCCGGTAGCTTTACGCATATCGCCGCTCCCCTTGCCGTCAGTCGATTTCTTGCTCAACAGTCCTGAGAAATATTTTCCAAAGAAGCCCATCCGACTCTCCATCTTGGCGCTCATTCGGCGACTTTGCGGGCCCTGAACTTATCTCTGCGCTGTTCTCGCAACTGCCGAGGATCGCTGCGCGAACCACCAAGGGCGCGGCGCCTGACCAGCGCGGCCGAACACTCAAGCAGGAAACATTCCAGTCCTTTGTAGATATGCGTGACCATGTCCTTCATCTCCCGCGACCGCCTCGGCACATGGGTCGCCGAGGCGGTTGGGTAGGCGATCAATCAAGCCGCTTTCCGTTCTGCCGCTCGTTCGTTGACGCCGGCTTCACCGAGGGCAGTCAGCGCCTCGTCGGTGGCCTTCTCCTCCTCAAGTGTCGCATTGAGGAGCGCAACCACGTCATCCTTGCCGAGCGTCGTAGCCCAGGCAATCAGGGTTCCATACCTGGCAATCTCATAGTGCTCCACGGCTTGCGCGGCACCGACGAGCCCTGCATCGAGCGAAGTCGAACCCTTGTACTCCTGAAGGATTTCAGATCCTTCCTCCAGGATGCCGTCGATCGCCGGGCAGGTTTTGCCGCGCGCGGCCGCGCCGAGAATCTCGAAGACCTCCTCCAGACGTTCGACCTGCCCCTCGGTTTCAGCGAGGTGCTTCTCGAATGCTGCCGCAACTTGCTGTTCGGATGCGCCTTTGGCCATCTTCGGCAAGGCTTTCAGAATTTTCTTCTCGGCATAGTAGATGTCTTTGAGGCCATCGAGGAAAAGGTCCTCCAGGTCCTTGTTGTTGCCATTGGCTTTCTTGGCAGTGGGCATTGTGCCGTCTCCTCTGTTGAAAATTGCCCGTCGCGAGCATTTTCTTAACTCGGAAACCCGAACCCGGTTCCGGGATAATGGAGATATCTAAATTTAAAGGGTCCTGCGCTTCACTGAGAACAACGACCACGTCATTCTCGTCGAAGAGCCGCGGCGGGGCGCACGCCATCGGGCTCCCGCCAACGGTCGTGCGGTCTGAGGGCCTGGGACTGCAGGAGACGCAAGTACCGCGGCGGCAGCAGAGCAGTCGGGGCAACGCCTCTCAAGCCTCCTGACCGCTCTGCAGCCGCTTGATTGCTGGCCCTGCTTGCATCCAGGAATTGGGTGATTGGACGCTGCGTATGCAACCAGAATACCTCAGAATGGTTCTAGCTATGATTTGAGCGGGATGGCAGCGAGCGCCGTCCAAAGGTGGCAATTTTTATGGACGTATCGCTTTCGCGAACCGCAGACGACAACATCAAAACCGGCAAGAGCGGCTTGCTGCTTGTCTCGGACAATTATGACGCTTTCGCTCTGCGCGTGCTGGCCGCAAGGAGCGCTGAGCGCAGCCTCGACCTGATGTACTACCTTTGGCATGATGATCACACCGGCCGCTTGCTGCTTCGCGAGGTTTTTCGAGCTGCTGAGCGCGGTGTTCGGGTGCGCATGCTCCTTGACGACGTCAATCCGCGTAAAAATGATGCGGCATATCTGGCGCTGAACAACCATCCAAACATCGAATTGAAGTTGTTCAATCCGAGCGGTATCAGGCGCGGCCGGATCATGCGTGGTGTGGAAGTGCTGTTGCGGCTCTTTGCATTGACGCGACGGATGCACAACAAGGCTTGGATCGTCGACGACAAATGCGCCATTGTCGGCGGTCGGAATGTTGGCGATGCCTATTTCGATGCGGCAGAAACCAATTTCCGGGACCTCGATCTGCTGCTCCTGGGGCCTGCGGTACGGCAAACCGCGGCGATATTCGATGCCTTCTGGGCTTGCAATGAAGCCAAGCCAATCAAAACCCTGGGATCAGTGGCTGAGCATGAGCATGCCAAATGGCTTGAAGGAAGCGATACCGGCCCCGATCCCAAATTCCTGAACGGCATCGGCAACCGGGGCTCGATCACAGAGTTTATTGCGGCCAGCAACGACGTTCATTGGGTGGATGGCGTGCGGGTCATTTCCGATCCGCCGGAGAAGGTTCGTGGTTGGAGACGTCGCAGCTGGCTTATGAAAGAGCTGCGTCCGATCATCCAATCCACGCGCGGGTGTCTGGAAATTGTGTCGCCCTATTTCATCCCCGGCAAAAGGGGCACAGCGATCTTGCTGGACCTTGTCGGCGCCGGTGTTGACGTTTCGGTTCTGACCAATTCCTTGGCCGCCACGGACGTCGCCGCAGTCCATGGCGCTTACGCAAACTATCGCAAGCGGCTGCTGAGGAATGGCGTCAATATTTTCGAGCTTCAGCCGTTCAACCGGCGCTCCGCAATCTCGGTGTTTGGCTCGAAGGGCGCCAGTCTGCATACGAAAGCTTTCACCGTCGACGACAATATCGGCTTCGTCGGTTCCTTCAATTTCGATCCACGGTCAGTGTCCTTGAACTCGGAAATGGGCGTGCTGTTTGAGGATCCGAAATTGGTCGCCGAGCTGCGGCATCGATTCCAATCGGAAATATCTCCGGAAACAAGCTATCGGCTCGAACTGAAGCACAATGTTCTGCATTGGCATGGATGCGGCGAAGGCAAGATTCAGGACTATACGCATGAACCAGAAGCCGGATTTTTTCGCCGTATCCTGGCGGTCTTCGTCCGTCACCTCCCGATCGAATCTCAGCTCTAGCATCTGATGATGGCCGAGGACCTCGCGATCTCAGCAAATTGCCCTGCCGGGGATCACGTGAGCGAAACGTGAAACCCTGACCTACCACGGGTCAGCCAGACCGCATCACACCCGGTTCTTCGACAACCGCATCGCCAATCCCATGCTGTCCGGCGTCCGGATCACTCGGCAACACGTCGGAAAAATTGACTGTGGCGACCAGGTATCCGGCTTCATCGTAGACCTTGATAGTCGATCCCGATTGCTTGGTTCCTGACCCAGGATCCGCCGCCACCGCTACGCGCGCCATCTCTATTGCTCTCGGACTGGCCATCTCCGCACTCGCTAGCTCTTCCTCGAGAGCGGTAGTCTGGCCGGATACTGTCGTCTCAAAGCGGAATTTTGGCATGGGCAACCTCCTGTTCCTATGCAATTCCGGTGTCCGGGTTGCGTTCCAAAGAAACAGAATTGGTGGGAAGCAGCTAAGATCGCCGCGATGGCCAGACCCGTGTCGCCACGAAGGTCAGCAAACCCGTGATCACAATCCAGGCCTGCACCTCGCGTTGGATGGTTGGTCTAAGGTTCGATGTCTGTCGCGACGGGCTCTCTGCCTCCACTATCGGTTGAAGGTCGGACCGACTGCCGAGACGGACGGAATAGGCCCGCGTGAACTCGGCGCCGAGCAGGAATATCTCAGACGAATAGTAAACCCAAAGCAGCACGACTAGCAGTGCACCCGCCGCGCCATAGGAGGATGCAATCGCGCTGGTTCCGATATACCAGCCAATCAGCGACTTGCCGATGGTGAAGAGCAAAGCGGTCACTGCCGCGCCAATTGCGACATCGCGCCAAGCGAGCGACCGGTCCGGCAGGATCTTGAAGATCGCGGCAAACAGAGCGGAAATCAGCACGAATGATACAATGCCGTTTATCGACGCGAGAATGATCGTGCCGAACGGCAGATGGGCGTTGATGGCAGCGCCAAGTGCGGAAATGGCGGCGCTCGCCGCCAACGACACAAGCAGTAGAAATCCTAACGCTGCAACCAGACCCAGGCTGGCCGCCCGCGCCCGCACCAATCGCGACACAGACATGGGTGGTGGCTCAATCTTCCAGATTGTGTTGAGCGAAAGCTGCATTTCGCCAAACACCCCTGAGGCTGTCACGAAGAGGGTGACAATGCCCACCAAAGTGGCAACAGTGCCGGCGGTTCTGTGAGAAGCGCTTTCGATGGTGCTGCGCAGAAGGTCGCCGGTTTGCGATCCCATCACGCCTGCGATTTCGGCCGACAGAGCGAGTTGAGCTGCTTCATGCCCAAAGACAAGTCCAGCAATCGCAACAACGATCAACAAGATCGGGGCCAGGGACGTAACGGCATAGAATGCCATCGCCGCACCGTGGCTGAGGGCATTGTCGTTGATGAATCCGAGGATGCTCTCCTTGCCAAGAACCCAGGCTTCGCGTGCCACCCGCATGGGGAATTCCTTTTGCCTCAACGAGGAACCTAGTGCTGTGGGCAACGAAAGCGAGACCTGCCGCCAGTGCGCGAGGCGTGACTGCCGAGACACGCCCGCTTGTCTCTGCACCACGCCCAGAAATGTTCCATGCGGCGCCGGAACTCGCCGGGCTCGTAATGGTTATCGGTCATCCGATTGGAGTGATCAAAAATGCCTGATAATGAAAACCGTCGCGAGACCGGCGCAACGAAGTACCCGGCTAGAACAGGTCCTGATCCTTCGGATGCGTTCTCTCAGGATGCGGCCGGCAACAAGAAACCCAAAAGTGGGGTCGGTCTGACGCGGCCAGTCAATGAGGTGGATGACAAGACGCACCAATCCGATGGCCAGAACGCCCCGGCGAGGCCGGGCGGCGGAAACACGGTCAAGCCATGAACGTTGCCAATCTTCAGCTTGAAGGGTTGATGATGGCGGTCGCGTCAATCAACAACCTGCTCGTTCACAAAGGCCTGCTGTCAATTGACGAGATCGATACCGCCCTGCGAAAGGCAGAGGCGTCCATGACAGGTGACGAGCGGACCTACGAAGACATGTCACCGGCCAACCGTGACGCGATCTGCTTCCCGATCCGGCTTCTGCAGATCGCAAACAACGCGCAAGGCGAACTGGACATCCCACCATTTTCAGAGCTTGCAAAAATGGTTGGGCAAACCAAGGAACCTTAACGTCAGCGGTGACGACACCTGTAGTATCCTTGAAGGCCTCATTTGACGCCGATGCCGCTCTGAAGCGGAAAAGCAGCATCGGCGTCGTCTCAGCTATGAACCGAACCAAATCTCACCCACTGCGTTGAGTCCCGGCGTTGCGTCATTAGTCGGGGCACTTCCATGAAAACGGGCGAGCTTTCCACCTATCGGGCCAAAAGGGATTTCGCGAAGACGAAAGAGCCCAGCGGCGAAAGCTCGATTGCGGGTTCGAATCGACTTCGGTTTGTCATCCAAAAACACGCGGCCACGCGGCTGCACTATGATCTTCGCCTCGAGCTTGGCGGGGTCTTCAAATCATGGGCTGTGACCAAAGGTCCATCACTGGATCCTCACGACAAACGACTTGCCGTGGAGGTTGAGGATCACCCGCTGGAGTACGGCGACTTCGAAGGCACGATTCCCAAAGGACAATATGGTGGCGGCACGGTGCAGTTGTGGGATCGCGGATATTGGGAACCGGAAGGCGCCATGTCTCCCGAAAAGGCGTTGGAAAAAGGCGACCTGAAATTCACGCTGCAGGGCAAGCGCCTGCATGGAAGTTTCGTCCTCGTGCGCATGAAGCATGACCGCAATGGCGGGAAGCGGACCAACTGGCTGCTGATAAAACACCGCGACAAATACGCGACAGAGGGCAATGGCGATGCGGTGCTGGCTCAGGATCGATCCGTCGCCTCGGGTCGGAGCATGGAGAGGATTGCAGCGGGGAAGGGGGCAGGTCCGAAGCCGTTCATGATGAAAGGTTCATCGTTGGCCGATGCGGATGCCGTTTGGGACAGCAAGCGCGGCCATGCCGACAAGCGCGCCGCCAGGTCGGCAAAGCCTGCTCCGCGGCCGAAGCGAGCCGCTGGTGCCTCAGCGGCGAAGATGCCCGACTTCATCCCACCACAGCTTTGCGCAACGCTTTCCCGGCCGCCGGCCGGGACGAACTGGGTTCACGAAATCAAGTTTGACGGCTATCGCGTCCAGTTGCGCGTGGAAGACAAGGACATCGCCCTTAAGACCCGCAAGGGTCTTGACTGGACGGAGAAATTTGGCGCCATCGCAAAGGAGGCCGCCAGTCTTCCCAACGTCATCATCGACGGCGAGATCGTAGCGCTTGGCGAGAAGGGCGCGCCCGATTTTGCCGCACTGCAGGCAGCGCTGTCGGAGCGCCGGACGAAGGACCTGATCTACTTTGCCTTTGACCTGCTCTTCGCAAATGGCGTCGATCTGCGAAAGATGCCTCTGTCACAACGGAAGGAACGTCTGAGCGAGATGCTCGGCGAAGTCGATCGCGGCGAGCAAAATCTCATCCGCTATGTCGAGCACTTCAGCAATGGCGGCGACGCGGTGCTGCGTTCTGCCTGTCGCCTGTCGCTTGAGGGGATTGTCTCCAAAAAGGCCGATGCGACCTATGTTTCGGGGAGGACCGACACCTGGGCAAAATCGAAATGCCGCGCCGGGCATGAGGTGGTCATCGGCGGCTGGTCTACGACCAACGGCAAATTCCGGTCATTGCTCGTCGGCGTCAATCGCGGTGAACATTTCGCCTATATCGGCCGTGTGGGGACCGGATTCAGCGAGGCAAAGGTCAAGCAGCTGATGCCCAGGCTGCAGGAGATGAAAGCCGCGACGTCGCCGTTTACCGGCGATGGCGCACCGAAAAGGAATTCAACCGTCTTCTGGACGAAGCCGGAATTGGTCGCGGAAATC
Organism: Mesorhizobium sp. M0077; assembly: GCF_040322955.1. NCBI lineage: Bacteria > Pseudomonadati > Pseudomonadota > Alphaproteobacteria > Hyphomicrobiales > Phyllobacteriaceae > Mesorhizobium > Mesorhizobium sp. M0077. Next base: position 135,844 of record NZ_JAMYUL010000012.1, on the reverse strand, counting down.
GAGTTCGCCGGCTGGACCGGGGGTGGCAATATCCGGCAGGCCGCCTTCAAAGGCCTGCGTGAAGACAAGCCCGCAAAAGACGTCGAGGCCGAGCGTCCAGCCGATCCTCAAGAGACGCCGATTGCCGACCCTGCCAAGGTGACTGGCAAGACAGGAAAAAGCCCGGTTGTCATGGGCGTCATCATTTCCAAGCCGGACAAGCCGCTTTGGCCGAATGCCGGCGACGGTCAGCCCGTCGACAAGCTCGATCTTGCAGAATATTTCGAGACCGTTGGCCCCTGGATGATCAGACATATCAAAGGTCGTCCCTGTTCACTCGTGCGCGCGCCGGATGGCTACGCTGGCGAGCAGTTTTTCCAGCGCCACGCAATGCCAGGCACATCCAATCTGCTGGAACTGGTGAAAGTCTTCGGCGATCACAAACCGTATCTGCAAATCGACCGCGTCGAGGGTCTGGCCGCGATCGCCCAGATAGGCGGCCTTGAGCTTCACCCCTGGAATTGCCAGCCGGGTCATCCCGAAATACCTGGCCGACTTGTCTTCGACCTTGACCCTGGTCCGGAAGTCCCTTTTGCGAAGGTGGTCGCGGCTGCCAAGGAAATGCGCGATCGTCTCGAAGATCTGGGCTTGGTGAGCTTCTGCAAAACCACGGGCGGCAAAGGCTTGCATGTCGTGACGCCATTGGCGGCCCGCCGCAGCAAGACGACATGGGCCGAGGCCAAGGCCTTCGCAAAGGCCGTCTGCATCCAGATGGCGGCAGACAGCCCGGATCTCTACCTCGTCAACATGGCCAAGAAGCTGCGGACATCCCGGATTTTTCTCGACTATCTCAGGAATGATCGCATGGCGACAGCCGTCGCCCCTCTCTCCCCTCGCGCCAGGGAAGGCGCGACTGTATCCATGCCGCTGACCTGGAGTCAGGTGAAGGCGGATCTCGATCCGAAAAAATACACCGTTCGCACGGTTCCGGGCCACCTGAAAAAGACCGTCGCCTGGGCCGACTACGACGATGGCGAACGGTCGATCAGCATCGCCATCAAACGGATCGGTTCAGCAAAGCTCGCCGCATGACGACGTCGGTTCGCGCTGGCTTGCAGGTACGCGGCCCAAAGTCCAACCTCCTGCCTCACCGGTCTCTGGGATTGCCCAGGGTAAGGTCGCGCGCCCGGGTGTAGCCCTCGACGCGAGGCAAACCGTCATCCATCCTGATAAACGGCAGTCGCATTTCCCAATAGGCCTGGGCTTGGGGATGGAACTTCTCGGGCGCGTCCATGAATCCGATCGAGATGTAGAACTCGTTTGGCAAGCCTTCATCGGTGTACCCAATCGAGGTGCCACATTCCGAACAGAAGGAGCGCACGACGCCCCTGGTTTTCGAGAATGTTCTTGGTTTTGGGCCGAGCCAATGGACCTGATCTGGACGATAGCCAATCCAGATCGTCAGTGGGCTGCCGATCGCTCGTCGGCAGTCATCGTCGTGGTCGAAACAAATCCAAAAGGGATCGCCACTGAATTCAGCTGTGATGGCTCCGCAAAAGCAATGCCCTCGATCAATCCGGGCCGGTTTTCTGATCGTCGTTCGGGGTTTGTCGTCCATGGTAATCTTCCCGCCAGCGTGGTGGCGTAACGCCGCAGACGGCAAGCAGTTCCTTTGGACGTCACAGAGCCGCAGATGCGCGCAACCGGCGGGCTGCTCGTCAATATCATTTGAGGCAGATCAGGCCTTAATTTGTTGGGAACATTTTTTCAGGTCCGCACTTTGTTCGCCGTCTGACCAAAGGAGGCGACCTTGAAAACACGACGCATCGACAGGGAAAAGATCGAGAGGGCGGATCGAGAAGCCAAGTTGCTGTTGGAAGCGGAGCGGCATGCCAGGGAAGCCAAGACGGCGCGGCTTAGAGAACAGCGACAGTTGTTGGAGGCATCGATAGCGCAGACCCCGCCCGCGCCCGTAGCCGCAAAGCAGCCGCCCCGCCAACGAAAGCCGACGCGCAAGGTAATCGAGGTGGACTGACGGTTTGGTAAATTGGGGCTTTTGCCAAGATGGGGAGTTGATATGACAGGGCAGGGGATCCGGCAGCATGAATACCAAAGCGGTAAGTCCGGCCGTCGCCAAAGCGGCTGCTCGGCGTGCTGGATCGGGGTCTCATCACCGGTGCGTCCGACGACGATCCTGCGAGAGCCGCTGAAAAAGGCGCCGAGCGGGCCGAGAATGTGATCCAGCGAGTCCGGCTGGACACTTACGTCGGGAACAATCGCACGCGCGGACCGTTCCCCAAGCGATCTTCACGCTCAGGATTTGCTCTTGTTGCAGCGACCGGATGAAATTTTCAACGAGGCCTCGCAAACGGTTGGTGATCCCCTTGAGCGCGACGCCTTAGGTGGGGAGGCTGAGCTAACTGGCGATCGCGCCATCCCGCGTCGTCTGGTTGTCGTCTCGAACAGGCTGGGGAACATTCGCGATCTGTCGCAAGCCGGCGGACTTGCTGTAGGCATCGGGGATGCGTTGGCCGAGCGTGGAGGCCTGTGGCTAGGAGCAAGCGCTGAGTATCAGGACTACGCCGCGAGCGACGAACCGCTGATCCGCTTGGAACGCGTGGGAAAGATCGAGACGGCTGCGCTTACCCTGCCCTATGAGGAGTATTCGCTCTATTACAATGGCTATGCCAACAGCACGCTGTGGCCGCTTTTTCATTACCGACTCGACCTGGTGAACCACCGGGCAGAGTTTCTACACGCCTACCGGCAGATCAATGCGCGGTTCGCGAAGGCGCTCGCAGGACTGCTGTCGGGCAACGACGACCTGGTGTGGGTTCACGACTACCACCTTATCCCCTTGGCCGCCCAGTTGCGGCGGCTGGGAGTCCGGAATCGGATCGGTTTCTTTCTTCACATACCGTTCCCGCCGCCTGACCTGTTTGTAGCCACGCCCGACCATGAAGAACTCATCGATGACCTGCTTCAATATGACGTCGTGGGGTTCCAGACCGAAACGGACGTGGGGAATTTCCGGCGCTCAGTGCAGGCGGCCAACTCCATTACTTTTGATATCAATGGTTCGGCTGAGATGAACGGCCGCACGGTGTTGTCGAGGTGTTTTCCGATCGGCATCGACGTCGATTCAATCGCACGCATGGCCAATGAGGCGGCGGAGGATGTGCAGATCGATTCCATGCGCCGCCAGATTCTAGGTCTCAAGCAAATCATCGGCGTCGATCGGCTGGACTACTCCAAGGGTCTTCCCGGCCGCATGGAGGCTTTCGCGCGTCTTTTGGAAAGGCATCCGGAACACGAGCGGGCGGCAACCTATTTGCAGATTGCGTCGCCGACGCGCGAGGAGGTCAGCGCCTATGCCGACATCCGGGCCCAGCTTGAAGCAACCGCCGGCGCGGTCAACGGAAGATACGCGGATTTGGCTTGGACCCCGATCCGCTACATCCACCGTGCCGTATCACGCTCTCGGCTTGCTGGCCTGTTGCGCGCTAGCCAGGTCGGATTGGTCACACCCCTGCGTGACGGAATGAACCTCGTCGCCAAGGAATACATAGCCGCGCAGGACGAAGCCGACCCCGGAGTGCTGATTTTGTCGCGTTTTGCAGGTGCGGCCGAAGAACTTGCCGAATCCTTGATCGTGAACCCGTACGCGGTCGACGAGGTTGCCGATGCGATCGCAAAAGCGCTCGCGATGCCGCTTGAGGAAAGAATTGCAAGGCATAGTGCACTGCTCAAGCGCATCAGCCGCAATGACGCAGCAGAATGGCGGCGGTCATTTCTCGCCACGCTCGCGGGCGAGAACTAGCGCCTGGCATCGATGCCTGAATCCGTCCGTGTGTCACGCGTCCCACACGGTCATAGCCCGGCCATAACCCGGCTTGCCTAGCAGTTCGAAAGGCCTTGAAGCTGATCATGTACCTTGTCAGCCCGCATCAGAAACTTTTCGCTCGTTGCCGGAAGCGCGATAGCCCGCCTCAATCGGTGGCCTATCGAAGGTTCCACGGAACACACCGCCGGTCCGGTCGTTTGGGCTCTGATAGGAGATCTGCGATGACAAGGAACCCCACGCGAAAGGACAGTGATCTCTCTGAAAAAGAGGCAATCAAGTTGGCCGAAGTCACCGACGTGTCACCCGGGCAGGCCAAAGAGCTTGCAGCCGAGCACGGCAAAGACGGCGCCAAGAAGGAAGCAAGAAATTACAAGGCGGAGGGCTGACTATGGCGGCCAGTGGATCCGCAAACGACAGAGACGCACGAGCCACCCTCTACGCACAAGGAGTAATGGAAGCCGAGCGTAAAGCGCGGGAAGAGAAAACGGCGCGATTGCGCAAAGCCCGTTTGGCGCATGAGGCGGTCAATTCGCCTGCACCCGAGCAGAAACCGGCAGTGCCGGAAACGCCAAAGCGGGTCGCCAAACCAGGCAGCCGAAAAGCTGGAGAAGATTAGCTTCAGCTTTCTTCAGCTGTGCCGGTGGCCGGCGCCGGGGAAGAGCAGACCGTGCGGTCGATCCTGCACGATAATTTGTACCTCATCGAACGACACAAAGGAGTCCAGTGATGACGGAGCATGTGTCCCGGAAGGAAGAACAGCGTGGCACCCGAAATGTACTCGGGTGGGGCGTCGTCATTGCGGCTGTAATCTTCGTCGCCCTGCTAGCCTTCTTTGTGTTCACACCCCTTTCAGGCGGATCGTGGCAGACATCGCCGGTAAAGCGCACCCCGGAACAGAACCAAGGCGGCAATGCCCCCGCCGAGACATCACCCGCGGCCGGCGTCAAAAAGAGCCCGCAAGAAAATACCGAGATGCCAGGGCAGCAGTGATCGACCTCGGGCTGCGACCCAAGTCGGCCCTGATTTTCCAGGTCGTCTCATCGCGCCATGATGGGATCAGGGCTTTCTGGGCGCAGAACGGCTGAGCTATTGAGACTGGGCTTTCGCCCACATCGAGCGCTGAAAGATTACCGCACCAGGGGTCTGGCGAACGAGGCGATGACGCCATCGTGGAACTCGAGGCAAATCAAGATGCCTAGCTGCAGGCCGTTCAGTTGGGATTTTTCAGCTGCTTTGACAACAGCAGTTGCTGCTGCAGCTCAAGGGCGAGTTTCAACAGCCGTTCAGGTGTTTCCTCTTCTGCGATTTCGTCGAGCAGCGCTGCGAGTGCGTCGCCCTCAACGGAATCGCGGAATGAGTCAGGTTTGGTTTGCGGAGGTTTGGCCACGACGATTTCTAGCAGGAATGCGGCCGTATTTGCAAGACGAAGCGAAGCGCTCTTGGCGGAGGGTACCGGGGTGGGGGGCGGTCGACGGGGCGGTCTGCGGCAAACTATCGGACAATCTTAATTCATAATGCCAGACCTGTCGTTGCGGAGCACCTCCTCCATGAGTGTGTTGAGCCATTCGCTCAAGGGAAGGTCATGCCGCGTCGACAACCGCTCCTCCAGCGCCGCCTTCAATGTCCGTTCGACGAGGCGATCGGCCGCTTGTGGGTCGCCCAGCAACAGCCGGGCGGACAGCCTCAGTTTTGGAAGAGCGCGGAAAACGTTGTCTTCACCAAGCGCTGTTGACTGCGCGGCGAGAATCCCGGCAACCGTCCTGAACCCGGCCGGCTTGGAGAGGTTTTGGGTGTATCGGAACCGCTCCGGTAGGGTGATCTGATCGTTTCCGGAGAAGAATACGAACGGGATGCCTCTGTCCGTCAGCTCATCGGCGAGGGGAAAAACAGTCTCACCGTTAAGATCGATGTCCAGCACCGCCCCATCCGCTGAATCGATATATCGTCGAGCCCGGCTGACTGACGATACCGGCCCCAAAACGGTCGCTCCACAATCGCTGAAATAGGAGGCAAGTTCGCTTGCCAGCAAGAATTCGTCCTCGACGAGCAGAATTCGCATGCCTAATAACATAGCAGCCCTCCGGGCTTTAAACGGCGGTCGCGTTCATCGGTTCCGTGGCTATCGGCGGTGCGGGATGGGAATTCGACCAGGAACGGTTTACACATTGGATCGAAATCAGCGCTGCCGCGTTGCATTTCACTGAAGCAGGACAATTGATGCAAAAGCTGCCGAGGTTCCCCATAGTCGGTATTGGCGCCTCTGCGGGCGGCATTGCCGCCATGGAGGGATTTTTTCGCGGGATGCCGTCTTCGAGCGGGATGGCGTTCGTGATCGTCACGCATCTCAGCCCGGAACGGGAAAGTCTGCTGCACGAAGTGATTGCGCTTTACACCGGAATTCCGGTTCGTGTCGCTGAAGATGCAATGGATATCCATCCTGACACCGTCTACGTGATGCCGCACAACGCGATCCTCACCATCGAAAATTCCAGCCTAAAGTTGCGCCAACCGAATTCGGTGTCCAGGGAGCGCAAGCCCATCGATATCTTTTTTAGCGCGCTGGCCGAGGATCAGGGCGAATACGCCGTCGGCGTCGTCCTGTCGGGCGGCGATTCCGACGGTACGTTGGGCATCAAGGCAATCAAGGAGCATGGCGGCCTGACGCTGGCGCAACTCTCCGACGAGTCGGGTCCGAGCAATCCCGACATGCCGCGCAGCGCGATCAGTTCCGGTCTGATCGATATCGCCATCCCGGCCGATGAGATGGGTGCGAAACTCATGGAATTTGCCCACAGCTTTGAACTGCTCGACGAGCTTGAAGCTGACGATGGCAAGGCCAGTGCTTTGAAACTCCGCAAGGGCCAGGAGGAAATCTACGCGATCCTGCGCAGCCATTCGGGACATGATTTCTCGGGCTACAAGGCCAAGACGTTCTTGCGTCGCGTCAGGCGACGCATGCAAATAACACAGAACACCGCGATCGATGCCTATATAGAGTTGCTTCGTTCAAATGCGGAGGAAGTGCGCTCGCTGTTTCGCGACCTGCTGATCAACGTGACAAATTTCTTCCGCGACACGGACGCTTTCAAGACCCTGGAAGAAACCGTCATCCCCAAACTTTTCGAAGGCAAGGACGCCAACGATACGATCCGCGTCTGGGTGCCCGGCTGCGCAACCGGCGAGGAAGTCTTCTCGATCGGAATGCTGATGCGCGAGCATATGGATACACTTTCGGCCGTGCCGCGCATCCAGATTTTCGCCACGGACATCGATGACGCGGCGCTGGGCATCGCACGTTCGGCGCGCTATCCGGAGTCATTGCTTGCGGGCGTTTCGCCTGGACGTCGCGAACGCTTCTTCAGCAATGACGGCACAAGTTTCATCTTGAGCAAGAGCGTACGTGATCTCTGCATCTTCTCGGCGCACAGCGTCATCCGCGATCCACCCTTCTCGCGCATGGACATGGTGTCGTGCCGGAACCTCCTGATCTATTTCGGCCCCGATGTGCAAAAGCAGGTTATTCCGACCTTCCACTATTCGCTGAAGCCCGGTGGCTATCTGTTCCTTGGCACCTCCGAAAGCATAAGCCAGCATGCCGACCTGTTCGCACCGGTCGACAAGAAACAACGGATCTTCAAGGCACGAGAACATTCGGCGCCGCCGCGGCTGCCGATCTTGTTGAATGCTGCGCCTGCAACCAACTTTTCCAGCGCCAATGACACACATGCCCGCCGCGGCTTGTCTTATTCCCTAAGGCAAACCGTTGAAGCGCAGGTTCTCGAACGCTTCGCTCCGGCTCACGTCGTCGTCAATGGTGATGGCGATGTCGTCTATTACTCGGTCCGAACCGGCAAATATCTCGAGCCGCCGCAAGGGGTGCCGAGCAGACAATTGCTCACAATGGCACGCAGCGGCCTGCGTCTGGAATTGCGCGGCGCTTTGCGGGAAGCCGCCGAGGGCCGGCGCACGGTTGTGCGCGAAGCGATAGCCATTGAAGAAGATGAAGATCGTGTCCAATTCGTCACATTGACGATCGAGCCCTTGACTGATCGCGGCAGCGGCGAGCCGCTGTTTCTCGTCCTGTTCGAGCCGGTGGGCCAGCCGCAGCCGCGGCTGGAGGCTCTAAAGGTTCGACAGCCGGTGGCATCTGGGATTGCTGATTTCGAACGCGAGCTCCGCGATACGCGCGAGCGCCTGCAATCGACGATCGAAGAATATGAGACCGCGTTGGAGGAGTTGAAATCTTCCAATGAGGAACTCGTCTCGGTCAACGAAGAGGCCCAGTCCTCCAATGAGGAGCTCGAGGCCTCCAAGGAAGAAATGCAGTCCCTCAATGAGGAATTGAACACCATCAATGCCGAACTGGTTTCCAAGATCGAGGATCTCGATCGTGCCAACAGCGATCTGAAGAACCTGTTCGAGAGCACACAGATCGCGACTGTTTTTCTCGATACCAAGCTGGTTATCCGCAGCTTCACGCCGGCGGCGTCTTCGTTCTTCAACTTGCTGCCGACCGACATCGGAAGACCGCTGACCGATCTTGCCAGCCGGCTCGATTATCCGCACCTGCGCGACCATATTGCCCAGGTTTTCAGGGCCGGCGAGATGATCGAGCACCAGCTGCCGCGCGATAGCAACGGCATCCACTATCTCGTGCGGCTGATCCCCTACCGCGACAGCGCGCGGAAAATCCAGGGCGTGGTGGTGACCTTTGTCGATGTGACGACCATGGCTGAAGCCGAAGCCCACCAGCGGGTATTGATCTCGGAACTCAATCATCGGGTCAAGAACATGCTGGCCGTTACGGTCAGCATTGCCAGTCAGACCCTGAAAAATGCTCCCTCTTCGGAGGCTTTCGCCGAAGCGCTCATCGGTCGCCTGCGCGCCATGGCGCGGGCCTACGGAGTGCTCTCGCGCGAAAGCTGGAAAGAGGTCTCGGTAGAGGAAATCGTGCGGCAGGAAGTCGAGCCGTTCGGGCTGGAACGCATCAACACCACAGGCGAGGACATTCGGCTCAAGCCTCAGCAGGGCCTGTCGCTTGGCATGGTGATCCATGAACTTGCCACGAATGCTGGAAAATATGGCGCCTTGTCCGTGCCAAACGGCGTGGTGTCCGTGACTTGGTCGGCGTCGGATCACGGTTTTCAGCTCGAATGGTTAGAAAGCGGCGGTCCCGCTGTCAGTCCGCCTGAGAAGACGGGATTTGGTCTTTCGCTGGTGAAAGGCGAAATTGAGTATCGGCTTGGCGGAAATTTTGAAACATCTTTCGGTTCCGATGGTTTGAGCTTGCGGATTGAGTTTCCGTTTGATCATCGGGAGAGCGAAACGTGACTGCATCTCGTATCCTTATCGTCGAAGATGAATGGCTGGTCGCGGAGGAGCACCGCGCAATTCTGGAAGAGGCCGGCTTCGCCATCGCCGGGCCAGTGCCGTCCGTTGCTCGCGCGAAAAAGCTGATCGAGGGTGAAGTCATATCTGCCGCGGTCCTGGACATTGGTCTCGGCGGCGAGACCAGCGCTGCCCTTGTCCCTCTTCTAGCGCACCGCGGAATTCCGTTTGTTTTCGTCAGTGGGTACACGGCATCCGACATCCCGCAAGATTTGCGTCATCACAAAATGCTGTCAAAACCCGTGTGGGCTGCTGCGCTGGTCGAGGCCGTGCGAAATATGCTCGGTGTTCAACCGACGTCTTTGGCAAGACACCAGGACAGCGGAACGGTGCCAACCCAACGAGAAGCCCGGTAACTGCACAAAGACACTGGTTTTCATCAGATATGCGACGACATTCGGGTCCAGGCCCGAGACGGCGTCGCCGGCAAGTGCCTGCGATCCGGCCGGCACGATTGGCATGCTCCCGGTCTGGCGTACTCCAGCGCTGGGCGAAACTTCGCCACGGCGCGACGATTGGTCAGGCGATGAGCCTATCAAACAACGGGCAGTTCGCCCTCGGTTTGCCTCGCGTCGAATAGGACGCCAAGGCCGTAAGTGACGGCGCCAGCGGCTATCATCTCTGCCAACGCTGCGCTTGACACCGGGCAATGCGGCATGACCGCCTTGATCGCGAGTTCGGCATTCGCGATCGACACGAAATCGTGCCGTCGCTTACGGGTCTCCAGATATTGTTCGATCAACATCTGCAGTCGCCTTCTTTCTATTTCATCGCCAGCCATTGGTTCCTCCTGTGGACAGTCTGAAAGCCCACCACGCCTAAGGAGCGGTGGGCCTGGCGGCCCTTTTTGAGGACCGTTGACTCGAGTGAGGCGGGCAGCGTTGCTGACCAGGATGTCGAGACCGCCGAGGGGCGTTGCTGCTTCATCGACCAGCTTTCTGCAAAAGGCCTAATTGCGGATATCGCCGGCAAGCCTTTTGACCTGCCGCTTTTATTAGGTCCACCAGTTCGTCGGCGTCTTCCTGTTCTTCGGGGAGGTAGCCGAAAGCGACGTCCGCACGCTCGCGCGCGAATGCAATCGCCGCCGCACGACCAATTCCGGAATCGCCGCCGGTTATCAGCGCTTTGCGACCGGCAAGCTTGCCTGATCCCTTGTAGGTTGTTTCGCCGTGATCCGGGCGCGGCACCATCTTGGTGGCCAAACCCGGCCACTTCTGTTCCTGTGGCTTGAACGGCGGCTGGGGATATTGCGTCACCGGATTCTGTTTGAGCATCGGGCTCGCAGGGCCTGCTTTAGCAGGCACTGTTCCCGTATCGGCTGACGCCGTGGAAGCATAAGCGACGAGAATTCCTCCCGCCATGCTTCCGACGACAAGTCTACGCGCTGCGTCTGGTACATTGTCATGCTGGTCGTGGTTCATCATGGGCTCGCTTTGACGGCAGGTGACCGTTACGGAAGTGGCACCTAACCGGCCGTCGACGCGAATGTTCCCTTGTGATTGCAGTGAGTGTCGGTCGCCTTGCCCGTCTCGGCCGTGAGGCCGCATCACCACTTTTGACACAACCTCCTGCTTGTCGCGGAACGTCTTGTAGAGATCCGGCCCTGTTTCCAGATCGGCCGGTGGGTAGTCAGAAAGGAGGAATCGATTTCGCCGTTCTGGACCGTCGCCAATAAAGGTTCCAGGTAGCGTTGCGTATGCGTCTGGCCCATCCGGAAAGCCGGTCCCTTATTGATCGCCGCCAGACGGGATGTGATCGACCAGGCCAACACAGACGCCGGGAACCGAGATGGTGCCGCCTTGCGGCAGCGATAGATTGCCTCGCGCAGCACATGCGGTCTCTGCGAATGCCAGCCCGTTTGATGACGCGAAATATCAGCTCAGTCGCTGGACGCCGACCCCGGCTCGGCCATCCTACGGTGCTGTTCGGCCAAGGTGCCTGCCGGCGTGACATGCGCGGCGGCAACCTGCAGCTTGTTTTTCCAACCGCTGACGACCTGTTCATCACCGGCCATCATCGCCTCGTAACCCGTTTTGGCGACATCGGCCGGATTGTCCTTTTCATCGGAGCCGACCTTTGTATCCATCATTTCAGCGCGCTCGAAGAATCGCGTCTGCGTGGGGCCAGGCATCAGCACGGTGACCGTCACGCCGCTATCTTTCAGCTCATGGCGGAGCGCGATCGAGAAGGAATCGATGAACGCCTTCGTGCCGTTGTAGACGGCCTGGAATGTGCCGGGCATGAAGCCGGCGATCGATCCGGTGAACAGGATGCGCCCGCGGCCTCGCCGGGCCATCTTGGCGCCGAGTTCATGCGCCAGATAGACCGTTCCGGTGACATTGGTGTCGATGATCCGGCGGACTTTTCGCCAGTCCTGGTCGACGAAGCCGTTGCCGAGCCCGCGTCCCGCATTGAGAAACAACAGGTCGATATCGCGATCGCCGATCTGGGAGATCAACCGATCGGCGCCCTCGACGGTCGCCAGATCGGCCTCAATGGCTTCGACCGTTACATTGTGGGTCTCAAGTGCCTCTGCCGCCTGCCGGATAGCCGGCTCGTCGGCGGCGATGATCAGGTCGTAACCGTCTTTAGCGCACAGCTTTGCGAGTTCCCTTCCGATGCCACTCGAGGCGCCGGTCACCACAGCGAGTTTGGCGTCCGTCATCATATCCTCCATCTTCGTGCCATCGGAACCACGAGCGGGCACAATTGTTCCGCGGCGTTTGGGCTGGATTGATCGTGCGCTGTCATCACGGTCAGGCGACGGTCGTCATCGCGGTCGTTGCGCGCGTTCATGGATGGGCCGTTGCGACAAAAACCGTTCTACGCCATGAGAACTCGCCATGGCCTACCTTCAAAAGGCCCACCAACGCCTGGATTGAGTACTCAGAACGGCGATGAGCCTAATCAGTTGAAGTTGGAACAAGTGGCCCGGCTGGAAGTTCGAACCGTGCAGCGTTGTTGCCCTCCCATGTTGATGCTGCGCGATCGGGTCATCCCCTCAGCCCGATCTGCCCGCGCTTCTCCGCGCCAAAGAGAAGCGCGGGCCCGCCCTCTTTCACGGCTGTCCGGGATGGAGCGTTTTGTTACGTGGGACTAGCCGACCTCACAGGCTCGTCGTCGGTTTCGTTTGACGAGCTCTCCGAGCGCTCTAGATCATTGATGCCGGACGCAGTTGGTTCGGGCCGGGGAGGAAATCCGCGTGGCGCATCCAACGCGCGCTGTACCCCATAACGACCGTCATTTTCCGGTTGGCTGCCTGTGCTTGCTTCTGATTCTAGCCGGGTTGGCCGGATGCTCGTCTTCCAATCAGGTGGCGCAGCAATCACGAACAGCGGCCTCCGCGGCACAGACCGTATCGATGGTGCTGGATGCCTGGGTGGAGGGAGCGGCACCGTCCGCCTATGCCACGGCCGCACTGCACTCGGTCGGAAAAACGCTGGCCGATGTCGAGGCGCAAATTCGATCGGCCGAGACCGCTGAACCAGCCGGGCGAGCAGGACTGACGGCAGCAGTCAACAGTTTGTCGGTGGCGGTGGCGCATGCCGAGGCGGGATTGCGGGTGAACAATCGCACTGAGGTGGAAAGCGCACAACAGGATCTTCGGGCGGGCATGCGCTCGCTCGCCGCCGCTTACACCAGCGCTTTCGGACCAAAGCGGTGAAGAAACTTCTGGAAATATCGCTTGGCGTCGTCACCAGTGTCGGAGGTTTCCTCGAAGTCGGGTCGATGGCTACGGCGGCGCAGGCGGGTGCCGCCTTCGGATTCCAGCTAATCTGGGCCATAGTTCTCGGCACCATATGCATCATCTTTTTGGTTGAAATGGCCGGTCGGTTCGCCGCGATGAGCCATCACACGATCTCAGAGGGCATTCGTGAAAGATTTGGGTTCAACGTCTTTCTATGGCCGTTGCTCGTCGTCCTTCTCGTCAATTTCATGGTGCTGTCCGCTGAGATCGGCGGTGTGGCCATCGCACTCGAACTTGCCACCGGCATAGGCTTCCAGTGGTGGGCACTGCCGGTGGCGTTGCTGGCATGGTTGCTGCTGTGGAAAGGCACGTTTGGCTTTATCGAGAAAGGCGTTTCGGTCCTCGGCCTCGTGACGCTGTGCTTCGTGGTTGGTGCGGTGATGTTAAAGCCCGACTGGACAGCGGTCGCTGGCAGCGCCGTGCCTTCGCTGCCGGCTCACGATGCCATCAATTACTGGTTCATGGCGGCCAGCATTCTCGGCGCGTCAATATCGCCTTATCTTTTCATGTTCTATTCCTCGGGAGCTATCGAGGACAAATGGGATGAAAGCCACCTTGGGGCCAATCGTGCCATCGCCGGGCTGGGCATGACCTTCGGTGGGACCATTTCGATCGGCGTGTTGATCGTCGCTGCTCTCGTTCTCGCGACGCGCGGCATCGACCAGGTGGACGACTATCACCAACTGCCGTTGATGCTGATCCCTATATTCGGCTTCTGGGGGTTCGTTCTATTCGTTGCCTCGCTCGCCATTGCCTGTTTCGGCGCCGCACTCGAAGTCGGGTTGCAACAGGCATATCTGGTGGCGCAGGGCTTTGGCTGGACCTGGGGCGAGGATCGCAAGCCGCGCGATGATCCGGGCTTCAGTGCCGTCTATACGGCATCATTGTTTTTGGCCGCCATTCCGATCATGCTTGGCCTCGACCCACTGAGGCTGACCATCTTTTCCATGGCGGTAACGGCGGCGAGCCTTCCGCTGACGGTAGTTCCATTTCTCTTCCTGCTGAATGACGAACGCTATGTCGGCGAACATCGCAACGGCATCATTTCGAATGCCGCCGTTGTCTTCATTATCGCGCTTGCCTTCGTGCTCGCCGTGGTGACGATTCCGCTGCAGATATTCGGAGGCACATGATGGAATTGATGCGTGATCTCCTGGACAAGCAGGTGTTCGACCGCCGGCGGGTCAAGATCGGCAAGGTCGACGGAGTGGTGGCCGAGTTGCGGCGGGGCAAACCACCAGGGATTGTCGCGATAGAACTCGGCTCCATCACTTTGGCGCGCCGCCTTGGCGCGCGGCCCGGGGAATGGATGGCGCAACTGGCGACGAGGGTGGGTGGCAAACGCCACGCCGAGCCACACAGGATTGCGTGGAAAAAGGTGCAGGACAACGGGCTCGACATCGAATGTGACATCGAGGTGGGCGAGACGTCGATTTTCGCCTGGCAGGACTGGTTGCGCGATCATGTCATCGGGCGCATCCCAGGAGCGTGATGATGAGGACAGTCAACCTCGAACATCTTGCCGGGCGACGCGTGCTCTCGCAGCGCGGAAAGAGCATCGGTCACATCGAAGAGATTCTCGCCGAACAGCGTGGCGACGAGCTCGTCGTTACTGAATTCCACGTTGGCATCTACGCCGCGTTCGAGCGTCTGTCGGCCTCGACCATCGGCATCGCGATGCTCGACCTGTTTCGGCTGCGCCGCCGCGACGGCCTGTACCGCATTCCCTGGGATAAACTCGATATCTCCGATCCGGCGCGACCGCGGCTACTATGCCCGATGACCGAGCTTCCTGGATGGAAAGGGCAAAAGGACCTTCGGGAGTAGATGGCTACGGCTGGGAGGGCTAAGGCGCCGGCGTTTTGCCGGCGAACAGCCGTTCGTGCAGATGGCGCCTCCGCAAAGATTACTGCAGGTTCTTGCGAAGGAAGATGCGGGCGTGTCCTGGAATAACGAATTCGACCTTGCCGAATTCCTCAAACCCATGATGCCGGTAAAATTGAGGCGCCTGGAAACTGCTCGTCTCGACGACGGCTCTCTTGCATCCACGCCTAACGGCTTCCTCCTCGATCGCCATAAGAAGCTGTGATCCATAGGATCGGCCACGCAATTTTTCAGGCAAGAAGAACATGTCGAGAAACAGGAGCCCCAGTTCCGTTCTGCCCCAAATTCCACCCCAGATCTTTCCGGAGGGGTCGGTAAGCTCCGCGCCGATCACTGCCCGGTCATCGATTCCGGTTTGTTCGATGTTGTGTCGATAGAGCGCAGCGGCCGCCTGCGTTCGTGCATCCCCGTTGTGAGCCAGAGCGATTGTAAATCCTTCGGATCGAGCCGGCATGCGTTCTGCTCCTGCGTCGGAATGGTCTTGAGATTCAACCGTCAGATTAACATCAAGGCGGCCGGTTCGCTCGCAGCTCTGATCGCCGCTTCTGTTGTAACCCGTCTTGCCCACATTCCGCATCGCGATCCGCGTCGGATGCATGCAGCCGCGCCCAACATATCGCTTTGGTGTTGAACAAAGCCCATCCTGCCCTTGTCAGGTCTTATCACAATTCGTGCGCCGTCAAGAGTGTCCACCTCGACGAAGGCTGCTGCGGATCACAATCCATTACGCCGGGAACAATGAGAAAAACCTGTCGTTGGGAAAGCGATCGCAATTCGGCGATTCAAACACGGAGACTCCAATGTTGAAGAAAATTCTAGCCGCGTCGGTGATAACTATTGCCTTGGCCGGTTCCGCCTTGGCGCAGACAAATGGAACGGGTGCTGGCGGCACGGCTGGCACGGGTAATGGAACTGGTACTGGAACTGTTGGCAGCGGCGGCGCCGCTGGCAATGGCACTGGCAGCGGGAATGCGGCCGTGCCAACCGATCCGAATTCCACAAACTCGACTACAAAATCGAACGGCATGACCGACCGTTGCAAGGACGCCGCAGGCAATGACATCGATAACAACACTGCAAGTGGCGCAACGACCTCGACCGTGCAAAATTGCAACAAGTAGCCGATGGACCTAGCGGCTTCGGCCGCCCGAAGGCCCGCCATCAAGACAATGGCGGGCCTTCGAGTACGTGCCTCGCATGGCTGGATACATAGGAGCACATGTGTCCAAAGAGACCCGGCGGGCCAAACTCGATCGCTTAGCAGCCTCGATTCCGAAGCACGAATTCGAATTCCTAATGAAGATTGCAAAGCTAAGCCGTCATGACTTACTTGGCCTGATCGCTAAACACGATGGCGGCAGGGACAAGGTCTATAGGGACCTTGCGGCCCACTTGGCAGCAACTGAGGCCGCCCCGGAGCCCGTCCATGAGGCGGCAGCTGACGACGGCCAAACAGCTGGAGCATCTCCAGCCACGAACTCGCCCGCCGGCAAGTAGCGGCGAAGATCATTTCGGCGCCAGCCCTGACGCTCCACGGAAGCGACGACCGTGTCGTCCTTCTAAAGTCTTCGAATGGGTTGGACGAGCATTTCACCGCGCCTTACCAACGAGAACTGCTGGATACGGCAAGCGGGAGGCGCTTTAAGTCTGGCCCGCCATTCAGGTTCATCGGACATGCCGGAACCTGAAGCGCCGCCGCGCATTTCGTCTCCAGGCATGACCGATCTTGCGGTAATCGCCAGGGAGAAATTCAGATGCAAACTTCAGGCGCAACTTCACAGCAAAACCTTGGCCGATTGGCCATAGAACCGTTTTCCGGCACGGTGACGGTGCGGTTTTCCGACGCCATCGTCGCAGCTACGGAGCGGGCGAAGGTCCTGCGTGAAGACGGGCACGAGCCCGTTTTCTATATCCCCTTCGAGGACATCTATTTCGATCTTTTCGAAAAGACCGACACCACCACCTGGTGCCCGCTTAAAGGCACCGCAAGCTACTGGCGTGTCCACGCCGTCGGCAGTTCTTCCGACGATTTCATGTGGGCCTACGAAACGCCCGATGCGGCTGCTCTGGCTATTGCAGGTCACGGCGCTTTCGATCCGGAAAAGGCCCGTATCGATGTCGACCCTGCCGAGGACAAGCGACACACGCCACATATCGTCGAATAGGTTTCATCAGGCAGAGACAATCACGGTAACGACAGGCGCGATGAGCATTTTCTACCAGGCGGCAAAGATTGCGGAGGAGGTTCACGAGTCGCAGCGCGATAAGACCGGGCGGCCCTACATCGAGCATTGCCGCCGTGTCGTCGACGCCGTCGAGACAATCGATCAGAAGACTGTTGCCTACCTTCATGACGTTCTGGAGAAAGGCGAAGGCTGGACCCGCGCCAAGCTCGAAGAAGCAGGCTTCGGACCGACAATTGCCGCGGCGGTCGATGCCATGTCGCGCAGGCCGGATGAGGAGTATTTCGCCTTTGTCCGGCGGGCTGCGTCGAACCCAGTGGCGCTCCCCGTAAAACGCGCCGATCTGGAGGACAACATCTGGCAGTCGAGGCAGGTCCGAGCGTCGGCGGCCAAATATGAAGAGGGCCTTCGCATACTTGACCAAGAGTTCTCCCGAAAATAGTGCGCGCCCGACGCTGGCATTGCATTTGTCGAGGCAGCCATCGCCTGCGAGAGCTTGCGGCGCAGAGCACGTTTCCGCTCTCCTGGCCGTCAGTTTTTCCGCGCCGGCGTGCGCCTTGGGGTCGTCGTCTGGACCATGGAACGTGTGATTGGGTCAAAGCTCCTTTGGAGATGGATCGCAGCGTCTCGAAAAGAAGTAACGGCCCGGCTCGGAATCAGGAACTCCTCCAGCACCGGTGCGTTGACCAGCAAGCCGGGACGAGTTCCCGGCCTCCGCGGGTGGCGGGCAAGCCGCCGCCGAACCCGAACTTCTGCACAATGAAAGGTAAGGCCATGGGCTTCTTTTCGAAGGACATCAAGACACTCGACGATCTCTTCGTGCACACGCTGCGCGACATCTATTACGCCGAAAAGCAGATCGAGAAAGCGCTGCCGAAGATGATCGGCAAGGCAACCGATCCGCAATTGAAGGCCGGATTCGAAAAACACCTCGAGCAGACCAAAGGCCATATCGAGCGCGTCGAACAGGTGTTCGAATTGCATGGCGTCAAGGCCAAGGAGGTCAACTGCCCGGCGATAGACGGCATTCTGGAGGAAGCCGACGATGTGAGCGGCGACGTTGACGACAAGGAGGTCCTAGACGCGGCACTGATAGCCTCGGCGCAGGCGGTCGAACATTATGAGATGACCAGATATGGCACGCTCATCGCCTGGGCCAAGCAGCTTGGCCGCAGTGACTGCGCCAACGTATTGGCCAAGAACCTGAAGGAAGAGCAGGCGACCGATCGCAAGCTCACCGAAATGGCGGAAAGCAAGATCAACATGCAGGCTGCCGAGTAGACCGTCCTAGGTCATGATGAGATTTGGTTGAAATCTCATCATGACCTAACCCTGTTGAAGCATGATTTTTCCAAAACCGGCACCAGTGCTGCGTTGAGTCGATCTCCATCGTTGTCCACGGAACTTTCATGACGGGCGAATCTGCCATCTCTCGCGATCTGCCGACGAGTGTAAAATCGTCTTTCGGCGTGGCGTTGAGCACGGCGCCGATGGAAGCAAAGGCTGCCGACACGTTGCCGGCCGATGCTGGCCGATGGCAATACGAACCCAAATGGGACGGGTTCCGCTGCCTGGCCTTTAAATCCGGCGCGGCCGTGGAGTTGCGTGCAAAATCCGGCAAGCCGTTAGGGCGGTATTTCCCGGAAGTCGTCGCGATGTTGCATGAACTGAAAACAAAAGAGTTCGTGGTCGATGGTGAGATCGTCATCGAAATTGCAGGCTCTCTTTCTTTCGACGCCTTGCAGATGCGGCTGCATCCGGCGGAAAGCAGGATCCGGAAACTGTCGGTCGCGACGCCGGCAAAGCTGATCCTCTTTGACATGTTGGCGACCTCCGAGGGCGTCTTGATGCAGCAGCCGCTCTCGGTTCGGCGCGCTGCACTCGAACTGTTCGTAAAGTCGGCCGGGCGAAAGGATCTCGAACTGTCTCGGGCAACGCTTGATTTGGCGGCGGCAGGCAGATGGCTAGGCCAATCCGGACAAGGTTCGACCGACGGGGTCGTTGCCAAGCTTCTCGATGACGAATATCGACCCGGCGAGCGCGCCATGATCAAAGTCAAGCGCCTGCGCACGGCCGATTGTGTCGTCGGAGGGTTCCGCTACCTGGCGAATTCGCGTGAAGTCGGCTCCCTGTTGCTCGGCCTGTACAATGACCAGGGGCAACTCGACCACGTCGGGTTCACTTCGACGATCGCCCGGGAGGACAGGGCCAAGCTTACGCGACAACTTGAAGCTTTGCGATCGGCTCCTGGCTTTACGGGAAAAGCACCGGGCGGTCCCAGTCGGTGGAGCACGGAAAGAAGCGGACAATGGGAGCCATTGCGGCCCGAACTGGTGGCGGAGGTGCGGTTCGATCATGTCACCGGCGATCGTTTCCGTCATGGCACCAAATTTCTGCGATGGCGTCCTGACAAAAGCCCGAAGCAATGCACGTTCGAACAGATACTTGGAAAATGAGGCTTGGCGAGGCGTCGATAGGTCCACACCATCGAGACCAAATCCGTCAAGCATTCGGCGCAGCCAAATCCAGTCGCATTTCACTGGCGATCTTGAACCCGGCGGCGAGATAAACGCCTTTGCAGGAGGATGCCGGACCAAACTCGTTGTTCAGTCTGTCACCACGCCTCGCTTTGGCGGATCACGGTTCTCGTCCGGATTAGGAACTGGCACTTCGTCGGGAAGAAGATCCGGCTCAGGCTCGCGTATGTCCGGCGTCCACGTCGGCGCATCCACTGGCGGCTCTTCGGTTGGCTCTGGTTTGGGGGGCACATCTATTCTCCGGGTTTCGCTTGGGCGTGGGGTTCGGCCCGCCACCGGTCGCGCGTCGCCGCGTCTGGAGGCGAAAGGGTCTTTTCACACCCCATGTATTTTTACCGATGGCCAGCGGTCCTGGGGCTTGTCGGCGCCCGATCAGAGTCCTGCGTTCCGGCTCCTTTGAGCGCAATGTTGGCATCCGCTGCCTCTGGCTCTTTGAGGACTGCCCTGTCGACGTTCTTGATCTCGGCCATAAGGCATCGTCCTTGGTGGCCAACGGGCAACCGCGAGAATTGTTCCGAGCTATTAAGGGCGGCTGGAGCTGCTGTGCGGACCTTCTGGCTGGGCAGTTATCAACTATGCTGTCTTGCGTTTCGGTGAGGCTCTCTTTGTGGATCTCGCCAGCCCTTCCTGTTTGAGGCTCTTCTTCAGCACCTCAGCGAGGTTGATGACATTCTCCTGTGGCCTTGGTGCGGGCTTCGGCAGCTTCTTGCCTTTGCGCTTTGCATCGATCATGGCGATCAGCGCGTCTTCATAGCTGTCTTCAAATTTCGAGGGATCGAAGGTCGTCACTTTTTTGTCAATAAGCATGCCGGCGATTTCGAGCAGATCGGGGTCGTATTTCTGCTTGGCCAATCCATCGAACACAGTGCTTTCCGAAACCATTTCGTTGTGGTTGCGAAGCTCGGTCATCACCATGCCCTTGCCATAGGGCTGAATCAGCACTTCGCGGCCGCGCTGGTAGAGCACCACGCAGGATCGAGCGGCCACGCCCTTGTTCTTCATGGCATCGCGGATCACTCCGTATGCTTCGATTGCGGCGCCGTCGGCCGGGATCAGATAGTAGGGCTTCTCGAGATAGCGCGTATCGATATCGTCAATCGATACGAATTCGCCGACTTCGAGCGTGTGCTTCGACGTCAGCTTCAACGCCTTTATGTCGTCAGGTTCGATCTGGAGAAATTCGTCCTTTTCGATCTCGAAACCCTTCACCTGATCCGCTGCATCCACCAGCTGTCCGGTTTCCTCGTCGGCGTAGACGCTCCTGACCGGGAGACCGTCCTTGCGGTTCAAAATCTTGAAATGGATCTTGGATGCTTCGCTGGTTGCGCCGACAATCTTCACGCCGCAAGTAACCGAACCAACCTTCAAGAAGCCCTTCCAGGCAGCACGTGGCGCGGCCATTTTGCGCTTATCCCGTTTCCAGCTAGGGCAACGCGTTTCCGTTCGAATTGTTCCTGCGGCGGGGGCTCGGTGCACCGTGAATGTCCGGCGGGGAAATCCTGTCGGTCTAGACAGCGATTTTCATCGGCACGATGCATCTTTTGGCAACCCGTCGGCGTTGGAAGTGAGCCCATTTGCCGAGGTGAGTTCCATGAAAGTGTCGACGAGGGACGATTTGAAAACCAAGGCGCAGCTCTCGGAAGACGCTGACCTCATCGTAAATCGTACAGTCCATTTCGTCGGAGTATGGATTGAGGAGCATGTGATCGAAAAGCCTGCTCTCATGCGGAAGGGCGTCGATGCCGCAGAGGAACTCGCAAGCCAATGCATCGCGGATGCAGACGAGGAAGGCATCGCCCCCGAGGACATTCAGGACGAAGTCGGGGACCTCAAGGAGTACATTGCCGAGATGATCGTGGAGCAAGGCGGTCGCGGCTCTGCAGTTAATTCTGAACCAGACATGAGCTACTTCTGCGCAAGGGCCTCGGCGCCGCAGCTTCGCGTTGACCGGCTATATCGCCGCTCCAAGTCCAACAAGAGCATCATTGTTGAGAGGAACAAGTCATCGATCCCGCCCACTGGATAGCATTCGTGGGAACGGTCGTCCTGCTGCAGATGCCGCCCGGGCCGGATAGCATGCTGGTAACGGCGCGCGGCATAGGGCAGGGACGCAGGGTTGCGCTGTTCACGGTATTGGGGATGACGGCCGGCGCCGGCATGGTTCAGCTTCCTCTCATAGCGTTCGGTGTTTCGTCTCTCGTGCGAACCTCCCCACTAGCTTTTGGAGCACTGCAATGGCTTGGGGCGGCGTATCTCGTATGGCTCGGGCTAGGGCTGGTCTTCACGAAGCCGGAAACACAGGCCCGGCCGGATACGACGCCGATCAAGGCCGTTGCCGCGGCACGGGAAGGCATGATTGCCAATCTGTTCAATCCGTGGCCCATCACGTTTATGGTAGCGTTCCTGCCTCAGTTCGTTGATCCGCATGGGAGTTCCGTGACGCTTCAACTGTTGTTGCTGGGAGCAACTCAGAAAATGACGGGCGTGTTGGTGTTGGGGACCTATGCCGTGGCCTCCGGCAGCATAGGCGCCTGGATCCTGAAGCGCCCTCGTGTGCGGCTTTGGCAGCAGCGGATCGCCGGCCTCTTCATTGTTGGCCTTGGGTTCCGAATGGCCTTTGGCGGCGCAAGCCGTTAAGTTGCCCGGCCAGCGCCTGCATCCGCAGGAACCGAAAGCGCACCATGAACATTGTCAGACACAGGCAGGAGAGTGTCATGCAAGTCGTTCGGACCGAAGTGGTGAATGCCAGGGCGCCAGACGGGCAGTCGGTTCGCCGGGTGATATTTTGCGGCGAGGGCGGCGACTGCGTTACGGTGGACATGGCAAACGTCGGGATACAAGCTGAAGATGACGTGCTTGCCCGCGCAAAGGCAATCCTGGTCCAGACAGCGACCTTTGATCTCGCAGCCAATGGATATGACGCGAGCAGCAACGGCAATTTCGACCAGGTCGAGATAACCTCTGCAAGCGACGGCGCCGGCGACGTATATGTCTTTGAGTATCGCGATGGCGAAACCAGCCGACGCATACCGCCGTCGAGGATGGCGAGCCTTGAGGCGGCCCGGTCCGAAGCTATCCGCTGCGCAATCGATCTTCTTGCCGACCTGCAGCCTGGCACGGACGCTCTGTCCGGCTGGCTTGTGAGGGTATCCAACGAAAACGGTGAATTGCTTTACACTGTTGATGTGGCTGAGGCCGATGCAGCGCGGCAGGCAGGCCAGTAACCCAAACCCGACGGAATCCACCAGTGGCCGCCCAAGGATTGATTCACGGACCAATAGGCGACGATGGCCTGCATCTGTGCGTCGACATGCAGCGCCTGTTTGCGCCGGGTGGACCTTGGCCCGTGCCGTGGGCTGAAAAGGTGGTCCCGGCGATCGAAGAACTGGTCGCCAGACATGCCAGCCGTACCCTGTTCACGCGCTTCATTCCTGCCGCCCGCCCGGGCGAGGCGCCGGGAATGTGGGCAAACTACTATCGTCGGTGGGCGGAGGTAACCCTTTCCAACATCGATCCGCGCCTGATTGAGCTGATGCCTCAACTTGCACGATTTGTACCGCCGGCGACGGTGGTCGACAAACATGTCTATTCGCCCTGGACCGAGGGGCGGCTCGACGCGCTGCTGAGTGGCTCCGGCGTGCGTGCGCTCGTGATCACCGGTGGCGAAACCGACGTTTGCGTTCTCGCGACCGTGCTTGGCGCCATCGATCGTGGCTTCCGCGTCATTCTCGTCACCGATGCCATCTGCAGCTCTGCCGACCAGACCCATGACGCACTGATGGAAGTCTACCATTCCCGCTTCAGTGAGCAGATTGAGGCGGCCAGCATGGCGGAGGTGTTGGAGTGTTGGCCACAACTCACTCGCTGATCTGGGGGGCTTCAAGTGAAAGGGCCGACAATCGTCATTCTGGTCGGGTGGACTGTTTCAGTTGGCGGACGGCACTACAGTGAACCGGAAAACGTATATGAACGGCACGATTGCCTGATCTGGTCGCTCGCGTGAATCAGTGTCTGGAAGCGTACAAAGCCTTGCAGAGCTATCGACAGCGCGGCCAACCGTCATAGAATGAACAGGATACAGCGCCGAAGACTCGATGCCGGCATCTAGCAATCTTTGCGAGACATCCGGCGCCTCTGCCGTCGGCCTTCCGCAGGGAGGATGATGTGCTGAAAACCGAAGTCATTGACCTTGAAACCTATAGCGCAGTACGCGGTGATCTCTGGCTATCGCGCTGACGACATTATCTCGACGGCGTTTGCGGTCGATGAAATCCGCGCAAGGTTTCCTGAGTGTCGCTGCGACGACGAGGAATTGGTCGGGCTTATGGTCCATGCCGTGTCCGGCAAGAAAATTGCCGTGAGCTTCGACCACCGGGTGGAACCGGTCAGGCGGCGTGCTGCGCTGCCGATCGCTTCGGAGAGCAAAGGACTGCGATAATTGGACCACCATAGGTCCGTTGCGATTTTGGAAGACGAGGCGTTTATCGCGCTCGAACTTGAAGACATGTTGCGCGACGCGGGGTTCGACATCGCTGGGGTCTTTTCGTCCTGCGCCGACGCGCTGGAATGGTTCAGGGGCAGTTCTCCCGACATCGTTGTCATGGATATCGGCCTGGCGGATGGGGATTGCGTACGAATAGCTACGTTGCTAGACGCCCGAAACATCCCCTTTGTCGTCCATTCGGCAAGCTACGCCAATTCGGGTTTTCACGATCCGATTTTCCTTCAAGGGACATGGGTCGCAAAGCCTGCCTCGCCTTCCGAGTTGCGCAACGCAATTCATGCCTCTCTGGCAATGGCAAACGGCGATGGCGTGTCGTGGTCGGCTAAAGCCCGATAAATCCACAACCGCATCATGAAATCCGGCGTTCAAACCAAGGCGCAATCGTCGGCCTGGAATTCACGGCACGATGGAACAAAATTGAAAATGCCGCGTTTGGGGTCTTGCGGCGCGATCCACCATTAGCCGCGGGGGCAACTTTATCCGTATAAATCCATAGGGCTGGGAGTGGCGCTGTGACCGTGCAGGCATCCAAGAAGCAATTGGACCGTCGAAGCATCCTGAATTCTCTGAAAGCCTTCCGGCGCGGCGATTTCTCCGTCCGCATCGACAATGTTTATGAAGGCCTCGATTCCGAGATAGCTGAGACTTTCAATGAGATCGCTGACCTCAACGACCAAGTGACGCGCGAGTTCGAGCGCTTGAGCCGGGTCGTCGGCAAGGAAGGGCGGATAGGCGAGCGCGGCCGGGTTCGCAATGCCACCGGCAGTTGGGAATCCAGTGTCCGTTCAGTCAATGATCTCATAGAAGACATGGTTCAGCCAACGGCTGAGGTTGCGCGCGTTATCGGCGCCGTCGCCAAGGGTGACCTGTCGCAGACCATGATGGTCGAAATTGACGGCCGACCGCTGCGCGGCGAATTCCTGCGCATCGGCAAGATCGTCAACACCATGGTCGGCCAGTTGGCCTCCTTCGCCTCCGAGGTGACGCGCGTGGCGCGCGAGGTCGGTACGGAAGGCAAGCTCGGCGGCCAAGCCCGGGTCAAGGGCGTCGCCGGCACGTGGAAAGATCTGACCGACAACGTCAACGCGATGGCCACGAACCTGACCGGGCAAGTGCGCAACATCGCGGAGGTTACGACCGCAGTCGCGTCGGGCGACCTGTCGAAGAAGATCACAGTCGATGTCAAGGGCGAAATCCTCGAACTGAAGAACACCATCAACACGATGGTGGACCAGCTTAATTCCTTCGCTTCGGAAGTGACGCGCGTGGCGCGCGAGGTCGGCACTGAAGGCAAGCTTGGCGGCCAGGCGCGCGTTGAGGGTGTTGGTGGCACGTGGAAGGATCTGACCGACAATGTGAATTCCATGGCCGAGAACCTGACTGGCCAGGTGCGCAACATCGCCGAAGTGACGACCGCGGTGGCTTTGGGCGACCTGTCGAAGAAGATTACGGTCGACGTGAAGGGCGAGATTCTCGAGCTGAAATCCACGATAAACACGATGGTGGACCAGCTGAATTCATTCGCGGGCGAGGTCACGCGCGTGGCACGCGAGGTTGGCACCGAAGGCAAGCTTGGCGGCCAGGCGCAGGTGCGCGGCGTCGCCGGCACCTGGAAGGACCTCACCGACAACGTCAACTCGATGGCCGAGAACCTGACCGGTCAGGTGCGCAATATCGCCGAGGTGACCACGGCGGTCGCGTCGGGCGATCTGTCCAAGAAGATCACGGTCGCCGTGCAAGGCGAAATCCTGGAACTCAAGGACACCATCAACACGATGGTCGACCAACTGAACTCCTTTGCCTCGGAAGTGACGCGCGTGGCACGCGAGGTCGGCACCGAAGGCAAGCTGGGCGGCCAGGCAGAGGTGAGGGGCGTCGGCGGCACATGGAAGGATTTGACCGACAACGTCAATCTCATGGCCGCCAACCTGACTGGCCAGGTTCGAAACATCGCAGAAGTCACCACCGCCGTGGCGCGCGGCGACCTGTCGAAGAAGATCACCGTCGACGTCAAAGGCGAGATCCTGGAGCTCAAGGACACCGTCAACACGATGGTCGACCAACTGAACTCCTTCGCCTCTGAGGTCACGCGTGTGGCCCGCGAAGTGGGATCGGAAGGCAAGCTTGGTGGCCAGGCGCATGTCGAAGGCGTCGGTGGCACCTGGAAGGATCTGACCGACAACGTCAACGCCATGGCCGGCAATTTGACGGTGCAATTGCGCGACGTGTCGAAGGTGGCAACGGCCATTGCGACCGGCGACTTGACCCAGAAGATCACCGTCGACGCGCTGGGCGAGATCTTGCAGATTAAGGACGTCATCAACACGATGGTCGACCAGCTCAATTCCTTCGCTTCGGAAGTGACGCGTGTGGCGCGCGAGGTCGGCTCCGACGGCAAGCTTGGCGGCCAGGCGCAGGTGCGGGGCATAGGCGGCACGTGGAAGGATCTGACAGAAAACGTCAACGCCATGGCAGCCAACCTGACCGGCCAGGTGCGCAACATCGCCGAGGTGACCACCGCCGTGGCGCTCGGGGACCTTTCGAAGAAGATCACCGTCGATGTCCGCGGCGAGATCCTGGAGCTGAAGGACACCATCAACACAATGGTGGACCAGCTCAATTCCTTCGCTTCGGAAGTCACGCGCGTGGCACGCGAGGTCGGCACGGAAGGCAAGTTGGGAGGCCAGGCGCAGGTGCGCGGCGTTGCCGGCACGTGGAAGGATCTCACAGACAATGTGAACTCGATGGCCGAGAATCTGACCGGCCAAGTGCGCAACATCGCCGAAGTCACGACCGCCGTGGCGCGCGGCGACCTGTCGAAGAAGATCACCGTCGATGTGAAGGGCGAAATCCTGGAGCTCAAGTCGACCATCAACACCATGGTGGACCAGTTGAACTCCTTCGCCGGCGAGGTCACCCGAGTCGCGCGTGAGGTTGGCACCGAGGGCAAGCTTGGTGGCCAGGCGCGCGTCGAAGGTGTTGCCGGTACCTGGAAGGACCTGACCGACAACGTCAACCTGATGGCGACGAACTTGACCAATCAGGTGCGTGGCATCGCCGATGTCGTGACGGCTGTCGCGCAAGGCAATCTCAGGCGCAAACTGACGGTCGACGCGAAGGGAGAGATCGCCCTGCTGGCCGACACCATCAACGGAATGATCGAGACGCTTGCCACCTTTGCCGACCAGGTGACCAACGTCGCCCGTGAGGTGGGCATCGAGGGCAAGCTCGGCGGTCAGGCGCGTGTGCCAGGTGCCGCCGGCCTCTGGCGCGACCTCACCGACAATGTCAATCAACTCGCTGCCAATCTGACCACCCAGGTGCGTGCCATCGCCGAGGTTTCGACGGCGGTGACCAAGGGCGATCTTACCCGTTCGATCAGCGTCGAAGCCTCCGGCGAGGTCGCCGCGCTAAAAGACAACATCAACGAGATGATCCGCAATCTGAAGGATCAGACGCTGAAGAATGCCGAGCAGGACTGGTTGAAGACCAATCTCGCCCGGTTTTCGCGCATGCTGCAAGGCGAGCGCGACCTTGCCACCGTCTCGCGGCTCATCATGTCCGAACTCGCTCCTCTGGTGAACGCCCAGTATGGGGTGTTCTACGTCACCAATCGCGACGAGGAGGAATCCTATCTTGAGCTGGCGGCTTCCTATGGCGCCGAGAGCAAAGCTGCCATCAAGCAGCGGCTTGATCTGCGAGAGGGCCTCGTTGGGCAAAGTGCCGCCGACAAGCGCGCCATCATGCTGGACAATGTGCCGCCAGAATTCCTTCGGGTCACATCTGGTCTTGGCAGCGCCTCGCCAGCCAATGTCATCATCCTGCCTGCCCTGTTCGAGGATGAAGTCAAAGCCGTCATCGAGCTCGCCTCGTTCGGCGAGTTTCGTGACACACACCAGTCGTTCCTCAACCAGCTCATGGAATCCGTCGGCATCGTTCTCAACACCATCGCTGCGACGATGCGCACGGAGGGCCTGCTCAAGCAGTCGCAACTGCTGACGTCGGAATTGCAAGCGCGTCAAACCGAGCTGACAAAAAAGCAGGAAGAGCTGCATGCGACGAACGAGGAGCTGCAGGAAAAGGCGCAGCTGCTCGAGAACGAAAAGAAGCAGGTCGAAAACAAGAATCTCGAAATCGAGATGGCGCGACGCGCGCTGGAGGAAAAAGCCGAGCAACTGGCGCTCACGTCGAAATACAAATCCGAATTCCTGGCCAATATGAGCCACGAACTGCGCACGCCGCTCAATTCGCTGCTCATTTTGTCAAACCTGCTGGCGACCAACCAGCACGGCAACCTCAACGAAAAACAGGTAGAGTTCGCCCGCACCATCAATTCGGCAGGAACCGATCTTCTCAGCCTCATCAACGATATCCTCGATCTGTCGAAGATCGAGTCGGGCACTGTTTCCATCGACATCAACGATATGCCGGTGACGCATCTTCGCCAGCATATGGAACGAACTTTTCGTCAGCTGGCAGCCGACAAGGGACTTGGCTTCACCATCAAGGTCGATCCGGCGCTTCCCGACACGGTCCGCACAGATGAGAAACGCTTGCAGCAGATTGTCCTCAACCTGCTTTCCAACGCATTCAAATTCACCTCGGAAGGCGAGGTCAGCCTGAACTTCCGGGTTGAGAAGGCCGGCCGCCGCAATGGCGCGACGCAGCCGGTGAAGGCTCTCGCGATCGCCGTCACCGACACCGGCATTGGCATTCCAGAAGACAAACAGAAGCTGATTTTCGAGGCCTTCCAGCAGGCCGATGGCACCACCAGCCGCAAGTATGGCGGCACCGGCCTTGGGCTCTCGATCAGCCGCGAGATCGCTCGCTTGCTTGGCGGCGAATTGCGGGTCGAAAGCACGCCGGGCAAGGGGTCGACATTTACCCTCATCATCCCGTTCGACGGCCCCCGCGTGACGACAGTACAGTCGACCTTGGCTCCGGCGGCGGAGGCGGTTGCTGCGACAGCTCTGCTCAGCAGTCCGCCCTCGGCAGAGCTGATCGACGACCGCGATTCAATCCTACCCACCGATCGGATCGTGTTGATCGTCGAAGACGATCCGACCTTTGGCGGGTTGCTGCTTGGCCTCGCCCGGTCGGCCGGGCTGAAAGGCGTTCTGTCGACTGCAGGTTCCGGCACGCTGGCATTGGCCCGCAAGCTCGTTCCCGACGCAATCACACTTGATCTCGGACTTTCGGATATCGATGGCTGGGTGCTTTTCGATCTGCTGCGGCATGACCAGAAGACGAGAGGAATTCCCATCCATGTCATCTCGGGTGCCGAAGACATCGACAGTCTCGCACGCAAGGGGGCGTCCAGCATTTCCACCAAGCCCGTTTCCTCGGACGAGCTGATGAAGGTGTTTCAGGATATTCACTCGAAGAAGCTCCGCGTTCAGCGCCGCGTTCTGGTCGTGGACCCTGACCCGGAGCGGCGTCTGGCGCTGGTCGAGGCAATCCGCGACGGCGTAACGTCGGTCACCGCGATCGGTCGTGTTGCGGCAAATGCAGAAGACGTTGGCCTCGCCTCCTATGATGCCGTCGTGCTCGGCTTTGGACGCTCCGCCAAGGACAACGCAAAGGCGCTGGACGAGATCACCGGCCAATTCGGCGAAGCCTTGCCGCAGCTGCTGTTCTTTACGCCTCACCCGGACGCGCTTGAACAGGTGCTGGCATTGAACCCGGCCTTGGCGGAAGCACCGCGGGCGGAGAACTTCGCTCAATTGGCGCTGCATATTTCGGCAACGCTGCCGGGAGAAGGTCGCCAAGAGGCCTGGGCAGGAACTGAACACAACGGCAAGTCCGATCTCGCTGGGGCGAAAGTTCTCATCGTCGACGACGACATTCGCAACATCTATTCGCTCACCAGTGTTCTGGAGACCTATGACATACAGGTTCTGCATGCCGAGCGGGGCCGTGATGGCATCGCGCTTCTTGAACAGGCGCCCGATGTAGACGTGGCATTGATCGATATCATGATGCCGGAGATGGACGGCTACGAGACGATGCGGCGGATTCGCGGCACACCGGCGATTGCTCATATCCCGCTGATTTCCGTCACCGCAAAGGCGATGAAGGGGGATCGGCAAAAATGTCTGGATGCCGGGGCTTCCGACTACATCGCCAAACCCGTCGATCTGGATCTCCTGCTGGCGCTGCTTCGTGTCTGGATCGGACGTGCCCGATCCCGTGTCGAGAGCCCGGAAAAAATTCTCCTGGCAGCGAACTGACGGCCGTTCGATGCAAAAGCTGGCAAGAAACAGGGTAAGGAAACTTGAGGTGGCAGCTCTTGCCGAAGGGCCGGCAAGAGCCCGTATCCTGGCGGTGGACGACGATGAGCGCAATCTGCTGGCGATCAGCGAAGTGCTCGCGACTATCGGAGAGGTCATCTGCGCCCAATCGGGCGAAGAGGCTCTGCGCTTTCTGCTGAAAGAGGAGTTCGCCGTCATTCTCCTGGATGTCCTCATGCCAGGGTTGGACGGGTATGAAACGGCCGCACTTATCCGCCAGCGCGAGCAATCCAAGCGCACCCCAATCATCTTCTTGACCGCCATCAACAAGGAGGATGCGCATATGCTGCGCGGCTACGACGCCGGCGCGGTCGACTATGTGTTCAAGCCATTCGATCCGATCATGCTGCGTTCGAAAGTCGCGGTTTTCGTCGAACTCCACGAGAAGACGCTCGAGATCCAGCGCAAGGCGGAGGTCGAGCAGGGACTATTGGCGCAGGCGTTGCAGGCGCACAAGGACAAGCTTCAGGCCGAACGCGCGCTGCGCGGCGCCGAGCAACGGCAGGACGCCATCCTGAATTCGTTGCCGGTCTGCTTTCATGCTCGGGCAGCCGAGCCACCCTTCGCGGCGCGCTTTGTTACCGAGGGCGTCGAGCGCTTGACCGGCTTTGCGCCTGAATACCTGACATCGGATCCAGAGTTCGGTCTCAGCCGCGTTCATCCCGACGACCTGCCGCGATTGAGGGAAGCGCTGCTGGCGGCAAAAACCACCGGCTCCTATACGTGCGAGTTCCGCTGGCAATGCGCCAATGGCGAGTATCGCATCTTTCTCGACCAGGGCGTGATGTCGGACGGCTCAGATGGCCGTGAACCGGAAATTATCGGCACATTGCTTGACATCACCGAGCGGCGCGGTCTTGAGGACCAGCTGCTTCAATCCCAGCGCATCGACGCTATCGGCAAGCTAACCGGCGGCCTGGCGCATGATTTCAACAACCTGCTCGCCGCAATTCTCAGTGGGTTAGGGCTGCTTGAACGCCGAGCTGCGTTGGATGATCAGGCGCAACAGGTACTCGACCTGACGCGGCGTTCTGCAAAACAAGGCGCTGACCTTGTCGCGCGAATGCTGGCATTCTCTCGGCGCCAGACCCTGAAGCCGGAAGCGGTGCGCCTTGCTGCGCTGGGCGACACGATGAATGGATTGGTGGCGCCTGTGCTGGGGGGGTTGATCCGTTTCGACTGGCAGATCGATGACACGATCTGGCCGGTGCATGTCGATGCAGGCCAACTTGAATTGGCCTTGATGAATCTGGTTTTCAACGCGCGTGACGCCATGCCCTCTGGCGGGACAATAACCGTGCATGCGCAGAATCGATCGATCGGGACGCCAACAGAGGATATTCCGCCGGGCGACTATGTGCTGATCGCCGTCAAGGACACCGGATCCGGCATACCCCCCGATCTTGTCGCCAAGGTCGTCGAACCGTTCTTCACCACCAAGCCGGTCGGTAAGGGAACGGGCCTCGGCCTCAGCACGGTTTACGGCTTCATGAAGCAGTCAGGCGGGACACTTCGCATAGAAAGCGTCGTCAATCGCGGAACTACCATGCAACTCTGGCTGCCACGATCGACCGAACAGCCGGTCGATCCTGTGGTGGAACCCGACATTGAACGAGCGTTCGCCGATGCCGGGATGGAGCACCCATCAATCCTCCTGATCGACGACAGCCATGTTTTGCGGCAATTGACCGCCGAGTCCCTTCGCCAGCGTGGTTTCGAGGTGACCTGCGCGGGAGGAGGGGCGGAGGCGCTGGCCATGATGGAGCGCACTCCCGACGAGTTCGACGTCATTATCACCGACTTCGCCATGCCGCTCGTATCCGGCGTCGACGTGATCCGCTTCGCGCGCAATTTGCGCTCGGACTGGCCAGCGGTCATGATCACGGGCTATGCCGATGCCCGGGAGATTGCCGATCGGCCAGCCGACGTGCCCTTGCTCGGCAAGCCCTTCCGCGACGAGGATCTGTTCGAAGCGATTTTCCTCGCGATAGAGAATGCGGCCCCCCAAAGGATCAAAACCGGCTAGCGCTTAGGGATTGTCGCGGTTTGGCCACGTCGGCAGGCCGGGCAGATCGAGACCGCACTTCGGGGCACGGCGACAAGGGCCGCATTCCTGATCGGCAATCTGGGTCATTCGCAACAGGCGGCGCTACCAGCGCTCCTCGGTGTCGCGGTCTGGTAGGTCTACTCCGCAGCACACCCAACCAAGGCGCCGCGCTGAACCGTAGTTGTACCGAGGCACAAGGTGAGCCGGATCATCGAAGGTACCGACGTGCAGCGCGATCTCGGTTGGCGACGCGTCGTAGCAAAGGCTGAGCGGCGACCCGCATTCTGGGCAGAAGCCTCTTTGCGCAATCGGCGAAGACCTTCGATATGTTGGCTTTCCGGAATTCCAGGTCAGGCTTTGGCAGGGCATCCAGGCAAGAACTGCAAACGCGCTGCCGGTCGCTCGTCTGCACATATCGCAGTGGCAGTAGTGAACCCTCGGTTCGATCCCGGCGCTGAATCGGATCCTGCCACAGAGACATCCGCCATGGATGGCCAAGGAACCGGGCAGGCGCTTGCCAACCTCACGCATTAAGATCGATCAAGGCGGCGCCGAACGCTCCGATCGCAGTCAAAGAGGCACTGCCGAGGTTTTGGTCGGTTGCGAAGGCTGTCAGCGCGCCGAACCCTTCGTCGCCGAGGTCGAGCACCACGACGAAAGTTCTTTGCCCGCTGACCTGGTTAGCGAGCTTGGGTTTCATCGCGTTCCGAACCTGTTGCGGGGCAGTTAATGGGCATGGTGCTCGGCATTCCGCTTGCGGGTTGCCGCTGCCTTCTTTGCCGATTCCGATCGGCTTGCGGCTGACCGTGAAGCCGATGCCTTGCCGCCGCTTTTCCCACCCTTGTGGGCCGCGGGGTGTCCGGTGTGTTTACCACGACCCGAGCCGCCTTCTTTCTTGCCGCCGCCATCGTCCTTGTTGACGGTCGCCCATGCCCGGCGCTCGGATTCCTTCTCGGAAACACCGCGCTTCTCATAGCCTTCGGCAATGTGGTCGGCTTTGCGTTCCTGTTTGTCGCTGTATTTCGATTTGTCGCCTCGTGGCATGGTCGTTCTCCTGGCTCAATGATGTTTGAACGGTATGCCGGCGGGAGAGTTCCAAGCGGAAATTCAGAAACTGAAAACGCGAGCGAGGATTTCGACCAACACGGAGCGCTATTGCTCCGGAGCCGTGGCGGGTGCCGTGTAGCGGCGGCGCACGGCACCGATCACGCGTTTCTTGAGCGATCGAGCGCGGCAAGCGTCTCCCTGGAGACGACGTCGTCGCGTGCCGTCTACTCGGTAGCCAACGCAATGAAATACGTTCCGCGACCTCAGTAGCCACCGACCACCGGCAGGATCTCTCCCGTGATGTAACTTGAGCAATGCGACGAGGCGAGGAACACGTAGGCCGGGGCAAGTTCTTCCGGTTGCGCTGGCCGTTTCATCGGCGTATCCGCGCCGAACTTCGAGACGTCGTCGGCTTCCTTGTCCGAAGGGTTGAGCGGCGTCCACACCGGACCTGGCGCGACCGCGTTTACCCGGATGCCCTTGCCGATCAGATTGCCCGAAAGCGCTCGCGTGAAGGCATGAATGCCGCCCTTGGTCATCGAATAGTCAACCAGTTGCTTGGAACCGTCGATGCCGGTCACCGAACCGGTATTGATGATCGCGGAGCCCGGCTCCATGTGCGGCACGCTCTCCTGCGCCATATGAAAATAGCCGTAAAGATTGGTCTTCAGCGTCGTGTCGAAATGTTCCTCGGTCAGGTCGTTGAAGTCACTGGAATGAATTTGGAAAGCGGCGTTGTTGACCAGCACGTCGATCCTGCCGAATTTTTCGACCGTCAGCGCCACGGCGTTGCGGCAATGCTCGCGTTCACTGACATCGGCTTTTATCAGTATGCAACGCCGGCCTTCCTTTTCGACGGCGTTTTTGGTCGCTTCGGCGTCCCTGTCTTCACTCAAGTATACGATCGCAATGTCGGCGCCCTCGCGGGCGAACAAGACTGCCACCGAACGGCCGATGCCGGAATCACCACCCGTGATAAGCGCTACCTTGTCGTCGAGTTTTTTCGATCCGAGGTAGTAAGGCGCATCGTAGAGCGGAGCGGGCTCGATCGCCCATTCATGCCCCGGTTTGGGTTGATGCTGCTCGGGAAAAGGTGGCTCGGGATATTTGCGGGCGCCGGCTTGCATCGCTTGTTGCATTTTGCCATTGCTCTTCGTCTCGTCTTTGGCATCGATACCACGCTGGATATGGCGTTGCTTGGCGGCTTCGGCTGAAGTCTGCGACTTAGTCTGCATGGCTTTCTCCTGTGCTCGGAGAACGAACAACGCATGCCGGGCAAAAAAGTTTGCGCAAATATCTCGATCCCGAAAGGGCTCGCCATTGCGAACAGCCTGCGAGGGGCGTGGAGCATTGGTCGTCAATAAGATCGGAATTGCCATGCCGGTGGCGTTCAGACAAACACCACATTTATTACCCGCTCAAAGCACGCTCTTTTCAGAACCATAGGGTTTGGCAATGCGGACCATGCCTTTCGTCCGGAGGCGCTGGTATAAATAGAAAATCGTCATCAAGCCGATTGCTGTTCCAGCGCCAAGACACAGCGCGAGCAATAGGTCTGCACCGACACGAAACGCAAGCAGAGTAACGCCCGCCGCCGCGACGATGGCATTTATGAATGCGATCATAGTCGCTGCAGTGGTCAGGTACGCCAGGAGAGGCCCAGTACGAAGAGAAGGTTCGGCGTCATTTTCGGGCCAGCGACCGAATTCCTTGGAAAACTGGAAGGCAGCCTCGTCGCCCAAAGTTCGATAGTAGGCTCTGATCCGGGCAATGCCGATATGGGCCTGCATGTTCTCAGCGGCGATGTCGACCAACCTCAAGACGGTAAAGGCACCCAGTAAAAAGACCGATGGCAGCACAACCGCGACAAACGGCAGGAAGAACTCGGAGGACTGCGTAACAAAGCCCGTTGCCACCAGAGCGCTCGACAGAGCCATAATGTAGATGGTCGTCCGCGACGCCATTTCACTTATGGACGTGCTGATCGCTGTCTGCTGCACGAAATGCTCTGTCGTCAGGGCCGCGAGAAACGAAGCATCGGGTGTCGGCGTGTCAGCCATGGAGCATGCTCCTGTCGGGTCGACCTGAGTTTTTCTTCGATATAGCGCTTGCGAGGCTGGCCGCCACTGGATGCTCCCGACGTCTGACCCATGCCGGTTTTTATTGTGCCATATCCAGCGAGCCCGCATCACCGATCAGAAAGGGCCGATCATGTGGTCAGCAGACAGTGGCCATATCGCAGGCGAAATGTCTGCCGCGGTCAATCTGTATGGCCTCCTGTTGGGGATCCGGGTCGAAGCGCATTCGCGGCGCGGTTGCAGTTGGGAGCGGTTCCGCGGCGGCGCTGATGCGAGTTCGCGCATTCGTGGCAGCGGCCTCGAAACGAATTCGGTCCCTAGGCCGGCAACTTCACCGGCAAGTTCAATGGTGCGGGCTTGCGGGCCGACTTTTCGGTGGCGAAGCCCATGACCACGGTCCACCAGACTCATAAATCAGCAGCCCGGATCCTGCCTACTGCGGTATCTCCAGGCCCTGCCGCAATCCTGTCGCGACGACTGAGACCCTGAATTTTCCGGCGAGTGCCCGGTCGAATATGGCGCCGACGATGATGTCGGCGTCGGCGTCGACCTCCTCGCGGATGCGGGTGGCGGCCTCATCGACTTCGAACAGCGTCATGTCCATGCCGCCCGAGATCGAGACCAGGACGCCCTTGGCGCCGATCATCGAGGCTTCGTCGAGAAGCGGGTTTGCTATCGCCGCTTCGGCGGCCTTCCTGGCGCGGTCCTCGCCCGTGGCTTCCCCGGTACCCATCATTGCGCGGCCCATGTCGCGCATCACCGACTTCACGTCGGCGAAGTCGAGATTGATCAGCCCCTCCTTGACGATGAGATCGGTTATGCAGCCGACGCCGGAATAAAGGACGCGATCAGCCATGGCGAAGGCGTCCGCGAAAGTCGTCTTTGCGTCGGCGATCCTGAAGAGGTTCTGGTTCGGAATAACGATCACGGTATCGGCGCATTCGCGAAGCTGCTCGATGCCCTCTTCGGCGGCTTGCATGCGGCGCTTCCCTTCGAAGGTGAACGGCTTGGTGACGACCGCCACAGTCAGGATGCCGGCTGCCCGTGCAGCGTTCGCTATGACGGGCGCGGCACCGGTTCCAGTTCCGCCTCCCATGCCGGCGGTCACGAAGCACATATGGGTTCCCGCAAGGTGGTCCCTGATCTCGTCGATCGATTCCTCGGCTGCCGCGCGGCCGACCGCCGGCAGGGACCCGGCGCCCAAGCCTTCCGTGACATGGGCGCCCAGCTGGATCAGCCGCGATGCTTTCGACATGGTCAGTGCCTGGGCATCGGTATTGGCGACGATGAACTCCGCACCCTGCAGATTTTCGGCAATCATGTTGTTGACCGCGTTGCCGCCGCCACCGCCGACACCGATAACGGTTATCTTCGGCCGCATTTCCGAGATGACGGGCCTTGCCGCGGTGCTCATCGTCTTGTCTCCTTGGAATTGATCGATAAAAAAGTTCCCGGAACGCGCCGCTTGAACACGCCAGGTGCAAGAATCAGGTTCTATCGCCTTGGCACAGGGAATCAGAGGGTGATCTTTGCGGCAAGACAAGATGTGGGACTTGTACCATATACGCCTGAATGAGCCGACCTTTTGAACGAGTCTCCAGTTCAATCTTCCGGAACCGGCTCGGATTCTGGCCAGCGAAAATCCACATCCGGGATCCAACCCCTTCAAGCTTCACGCGCCCGCCTCACGCGCCAGAACCTGAGAATGTGGCGGCCGATCGACCCCTGAGGCTTACCGGATCGGCATCTTGCCGCTAAACAACGGCTGACGGGTCCGCATCAGGGCGGCAATCCGGTCGGCAATCTTTCGTACTGGCGGGGAGTGGCGTTCCTCATGGTGGGTGACGATCCACTGGTCGGTTTCGAGTTCTGGGATAGGCTGAGCGACGCGAACCAGCCGCAGGTCGCTGTCGCCGACGAAACACGGAAACACTGAAAGGCCGGCGCCCGCGGCCACAAGTTCTCGCACCGAATGGGCGTTGTTCCCGCGCACGGCGATGCGGTCGCCGTGATGGGCTTGCAGCCAGCGCGCCGAGGCGACGTTCGCTCCTTCGCCGGTGACGCCGACGAACAAGCCGGCAGCGATGCCGTTAATCAGGTGGCGTCCGGAATAGATGGCATAGGCGACCTTGCCGCTCTGGCGGCCGGCCAGCCACTGTTCGGTTGGGCGCTCGCTGCGGATGCCGATATCGGCGGCGCGGCGACCGATGTCGACCCGATCGGTCGTGGTGACGAGTTCCACCCTGATGCCGTCATCGACCGTCCAGATTTCGCCGATATGGGCCGAAACGAAGGCCGAGGTCCAAGGCCCGGCCGAGACGCGGACAATGCGGTCGGGCAGGTTTCCCTCGCGCCAGCGGGTTAGCGACTGCATTGCTGCTTCGACGTCTTCGGCGCGCCGCAGCAGTTCTTCACCGACCGGGGTTAGCCGGTAGCCGGTCTGCTGCCGTACGAACAGCGCTTCGCCGATCTGCTTTTCGAGCGCGGTGACACGTCGTCCGAGTGTGGCTGCGCTGAGGCGCGTGGTTGCCGTAGCCGCGCTCAGACCACCCAGCCGCGCAACGTCGAGAAACAACCTCAGATCGTCCCAGCCAATATCCATATTGCAGAAATGAAAAACTCCTTGCGACCGTGGCTGTAGCGCGAAGCGGACATCATGCGCAAGTATGCAGCCGTTAGAGGCGCTGGAAATTCCTGCCCTGGTGGGACAATGACAGGCACCTCGGTTGGCCAGGAAGTCAGTCCAATCCTTCGATCGTGCATACGCTTTGCGCGATTGCTTTGCGTTTTCGACCAACTCAAGAGCGTGAGGTATTTCGCTCCCAAGGAGACGATCATGTTGCATGAACTTCGACACCGTTTCGCCCGCTGGCTTGCCTATCGCCAGACGCTTGCGAGCTTGAGGCGGCTTCCAGACAGCATATTGGCGGATGCGGGCCTTTCTCGCGAAGAGCTCCGCGAGCGTGCCCGCGACGCCAGCCTGCGTCGCTGAGATTGGAGGCGGGCATGCAGAGAA
The DNA here is from genome assembly GCF_040322955.1 of Mesorhizobium sp. M0077. Taxonomy (NCBI): domain Bacteria; kingdom Pseudomonadati; phylum Pseudomonadota; class Alphaproteobacteria; order Hyphomicrobiales; family Phyllobacteriaceae; genus Mesorhizobium; species Mesorhizobium sp. M0077. The sequence continues at coordinate 97,299 of NZ_JAMYUL010000012.1, read as the reverse complement.
TGGAGCCGGCGGCGAGAAGCAATCATGCGTCGTCTCCTCACTGCTGAGCTGCGGCTGAATGCGCCAATACGGTTGCCACGCTTGATGCCGCCGCAGTTTCGCTCCACATCGTGAGGGATGAAGACCGAGACATCCGAGCGGCGTCGGACTTTGCTGTGGGCCTTGCCCGCATCGCTGGTCCTGCATGCGCTCATCACCGCGTTCCTGGTCTATGGCCTGCCCGTTCCTGCCCAGCAGCCGCAGGAGGAGCAAGCGGTGAACGTCGCGCTCGTGCCGCCGCCCGAACCGCCAAAGCCTGAGCCCGCTCCCGCGCCGCCTCCACCGCAACCTGGAAAGCCGCCGGAGCAGAAGGTTGAAAAGCCGGCACCGGAAAAGCTGCCGCCAATCGAGGTCCTGAAGCCTGTTTTTCAGTTCGGCGACAAAGACACTGGCCCCAAAAAATCCTTGGATGGAGGCAGCGCTCATGACAATGCGCCATCGCCGGCCAAGGATAACGAGCCACAGTCGGCTGTCGCGCCAAAGGATGCGGAGAGTAAACCCGCCCCAGCGCCAGACGCCGGAGGGCCGGCAGAGTCAGCCAAGATTAATGAGAAGCCGGAAGCGGACAAACAGGAGGCTGCGACCCCTCCCGCTGACAAACAGGCATCCGCGGCCGCAATGCCTTTGGCTGCCCATGGGGACGACGGTGAGATCGAGCTTCCCGCGTCGGCTCAGGCGCCTCGGACCAGACCCGAAAACGTGCCGAAACGCCGCCCGGCAAAGGCTACGAAGTCAGGACGCGGAATCACCGAAGAGCCAAACTCCATCGACGTGGCCTCGGCTACACCGCGGCCATATTCGGGCCTTCCGGGCGTTCGCAAACTCTTTTCGCAAGGCGCTACCGGTGATGTGTTCGCAACGAACTCGATGGCCGACGTGCCTCGCGATCAACGGGCCGCCAGACTTTGCGCCAGCGTTCTTGAGCAAGAGTTGAACGACGCCTCTTATTCTCCCCAACTGATCCCAAGCATTCCGCTCAAGGCCGGCAATGTTCTTGACGCCCCAGACACCGCTTTCCGCACGGCAACGACATGGTACCATCTGAGCTTCCGGTGCGGTATCGACATCAATGCGACGCGGGTCACGTCGTTCGCCTTCCGTGTCGGAGCCGCCGCCTCGCCAGACGAAAGCGCCTTTCTTGATCGGGACGTTCGTCGGCGGCGCGGTCCTGGCTGAGACGTCCTCCCAGTAGTCTGTCGGGGCGCACATCAAATTTCACCGCATATGGATCGTTTTGAATGCCTGCTTCAATCCGCCGGGCGGTTGGCTTTGCGCCACTCCTCATATTCGCCGCGAGCATCGTCGTGCAGCGGATAATAGCGCTGCAGCGGGGCGCCCTGCATGAGCTTCTCGCGCGAGAACTCCTCCCAATCGTGATGTTTTTTCGATTCTTCAATTACCTTTGCCGCCATTGCGACGGGAAGCACAACCGCCCCGTCGTCGTCTGCGATGATAATGTCGCCCGGGATCACCGTGACACCACCACAGGCTATCGGAACGTTGACGGCGTTCGGATAGATGCTGGTTTGCACATGGTAGTTGGGCGTCCAGCCGCGCAGCCATAGCGGCAGATCGAGCTTTTCGACATTCGGCCGGTCGCGCATGCATCCATCGATGACGATGCCCGCGCCGCCTCTGCCCTTGAAGTAGGTCGACATCATATCGCCGAAGACGCCCGAGCTCATGTCGCCGCGCGCGTCGACGACGACCACATCGCCTTCCTGCGCGTGATAGAGCACGTGCCGGTGCAGTTGCGTTTCCGGGTCGGCGTATTCTCCCTCGCTGAAGAGGTCCGGCCGCTGCGGCAGGAACTGCAGCGTCAGCGCCGGCCCGACGATCGACTTCCCATGGTTCTGCGCCACCGGACCGACCATGTGCGGATTGCGGAAACCCATGTGGCCCAGCGTGCCGGCAACCGTCGCGGCGCCGATTTCCCTCAGGGCGTCAATGAGGTCTTTGGACGGTCGCGTGATGTCAGGGATATGCGTCATTGTGGACTCCGGTTGAGATGGAACTACCAGTTCGTAACAGACCCGTCCCGGCGCCTGAGGTGAGGCGCTTCCCAGAAACGAAAAGCCTCCGCCCGGACCGCCGCTTCGTTGACCTCGACGCCGAGCCCCGGCAGGTCGCTGACCGGATAGTCGGGACCGTCGAGCCGTGGCTGCACGGGGAAGAAGTCGGAATTGTCGAAGCCCAGCTTCGTCTCGGGTTCCCTGGTCTCGAGCCACGCGAAGTTGGGTACCGCGGCGGCGAGATGCAGGGTCGCGGCCGTGCACACCGGACCAAGCGGATTGTGCGGCATCAGGTCGACATAGTGCGCCTCGCTCCAGCCGGCGACTTTCATCGCCTCGGTGAGCCCGCCGACATTGCAGACATCGAGACGGTTGAACTGATGGATGCCGCGCTCGATGTAGGGCAGGAACTGCCACTTGCTGGCAAATTCCTCGCCGATGGCAAAGGGAATGTCGGTCATCCTGCGCAGGGATTCGTAGGCTTCAGGTGTCTCGTCGCGGATCGGCTCCTCGAGAAAATCAAGCACGCCGCGGCCGAGCTTGTTGCAGAAGCTCGCCGCCTCTGCCACCGACAGCCGATGATGATAGTCGATGCCGAGGACGACGTCGTCGCCCAGCGCCTCGCGCGCCTTGTTCAGCATGCTCGCGGTAGCGCCGATCGACTCGCGGGGTTCGAAGATGTCCCTGCTGCTTTGCCCTACGGGGAAGAAGCGGATCGCCTGCCACCCCCGTGCGCGCAGCTCCCGGGCTCGTTCGATGGCGAGGTCGCCCTCGGCCTCGTCTCCGGTCGAGGCGAAGGTGGGGATGCGGTCGCGCTGCTTGCCGCCCAGCAGTTCGTAGACCGGCACCCCCAGCGCCTTGCCCTTGATGTCGTGAAGGGCGATGTCGATGGCGGAGATAGCCGCCTGCAGAACGCGCCCGCCTTCGAAGTACTGGCTGCGATATGCCTCCTGCCAGATCCGCCCGATCTGCATCGGGTCACGGCCGATGAGAAACTCGCGAAAATGCTCGACCGCGCCGGCAACGGCCTTTTCGCGCCCGCTCAAGCCGCTCTCGCCCCAGCCGAAGACGCCCTGGTCGGTCTCGATCTTGACGAGCATCTGATTACGCGTTCCAACCCATACAGGATAGGGTTTGATCGCGGTGATCTTAAGCTTTTCAGTCATCCCCAACGTTCCCAATGAACCCCGTCTTGTCTCAGCCGGCCTTGAGGGCCAGTTCAGTTTCGCCATCGAACAGATGCAGCCGCTCCTGGTCGAACTCGAGCCAGATCTGCTCGTCAGGTGCGACGGCGATGTTGGGGGACACGCTGATGTTGACGATGGCGCCTGACAGCAACGCCTGCACGAAGGTGACGTCTCCGGTCGGCTCCACTGTATAGGCCCTGGCCGGGACGCTGCCTGGCGCCGCGCTCTTGTGGAGCCTGATGGTCGAGTGACGTGCGCCGAGCACGACTTTCCTCGACGTTGCCCCCGCAACCTTCCGGGCGTTGAGCGGCGAGAGCTCAAGGCTCCAGCCCTCCGCGCCGGTCAACGCAGTGTTGCCGTTTGCTGTCGATGCCTCCAGTGGAACAAGGCTCATCGCCGGGCTGCCGATGAAGCTGGCGACGAACATGTTCACCGGATGGGCAAAGACCTGCGCCGGAGAATCGTATTGCAACAGGTAGCCGCCGTTCATCACCGCCATCTTGTCGGCCATGGTCACGGCTTCGAGCTGGTCGTGCGTGACATAGATGATGGTCGCCTTGAGGTCCTGGTGGAAGCGCTTGATCTCCGAGCGCATCTGGACGCGCAGTTTGGCGTCGAGGTTGGAGAGCGGCTCGTCCATGAGGAAAACGGCAGGGTCGCGGACGAGGGCGCGCCCCAAGGCGACACGTTGCTGCTGCCCGCCTGAAAGTTCGCGCGGCTTGCGCTCGAGAAGGTGCGTCATGTCGAGCACGCGCGCCGCTTCCTTGACCTTCCTGTCGATCTCGTCCCTGGGCAGCTTGCGCATCTGCAGCGGGAACGCCAGGTTCTTGTAGACCGATTTCTGCGGGTAGAGCGCGTAGTTCTGGAACACCATCGCGATGTCCCGGTCCTTGGGGTCGAGGTCGTTGACCACGCGGTCGCCGATGACGATGTCGCCCGATGTGACCGGGATCAATCCCGCGACAAGATTGAGCGTGGTTGTCTTGCCGCAGCCCGAAGGGCCGACGAGCGCAACGAACTCGCCGTCATTGACCGTCAGCGAAACGTCGTTGACAGCTTTGAAGCCGCCATAGGTCTTGACGAGATCTCTCAGGACCACGTGGGCCATCGGCAACTCCCTACGGCATGATGCCGAAAAGTGTGAAGCGGTTTTCGGACGACATCATGCTCTGTCTCTTTGATTTAGAGGCGGATTCAGATTTCAGGTCGAACAGACCTGAAATCATCCGGCTCTAGTGTTTGACCGCGCCTTCTGTAAGGGCGCGTACGAAGTATCGTTGCAGGAGGAGGAACAGCACCACGACGGGCACGCTCATCATGAAGCTGGCCGCCATCAGGCCCGGAAAGTCCGTCGTATTCTCCGAGAAGAAACGCTGTATGCCGACCGGCAGGGTCAACTGCTCGTTCTTGGAGAGAAAGGTGTAGGCATAGATGTACTCGTTCCAGGCGCCAATGAAGGAATAGATCGCGGTGGCGATGATTCCGGGCGTCGAGAGAGGCATCACGATCAGGATGAAGGCCTGGAACCGGGTCGCCCCATCGATCCGCGCCGCCTGCTCGAGCTGCACCGGAATGTTGTCGTAAAAGCCCTTGAGCAGCCAGATCGCCAGCGGCAGGCCGAAGGTGAGATAGGTGAGAATGAGCGAGCCATGCGTGTTCACCAGCCCGATCGCGCGCATCAGGATGAAGAGCGGCACGAGAAAGATCACCGCCGGGAACATGTTGCGCAAAAGCACGGTGAAGAACAGGAAGTTTCGACCGGGGAAACGAAAGCGCGAAAACGCGTAGGCCGCAGGAACGGCCACGATCACCGAAAGGATTGTGGTGACCGTGGACACGTAGAGGCTGTTCCAGAAAAAACGCAGGAAGTCCTGGCCGACGCTGTTTTGCGGATCGAGCAGCTTTTGGTAGCTGGCCAGGGTAGGCTCTTCCGGCCACCATTGCGGCGGGAACTGCATCGCCGCGAAGCCGGACTTGATCGAGGTGATCAGCATCCAGATCATCGGCAACGCGGTGTAAAGCAGCATGAACACGAGGAAGATGCGCCCGGCCCAACGCCATCCGTCGATGCGCATGCGGCGCCGGGCCGGACGTCGAGGGACTGTCTCGACGATCGTGCTCATGCGCTCCCCTCTTTGCGCTCGTTGCCGGCCAGCGCACGGACGTAGAAGTAGCCCAGCACCATCAGCATGAGGAACAGGAGTACCGAATAGGCCGATGCGACGCCCCATCGCTGCCGGCCGAAAGCGAGCTCATAAATGTGGGTGATCCAGATGTGCGAAGCGTTCGACGGCCCGCCACCGGTCATGATCCACGGGATGATGAAGGAATTGAAATTGGCCACTGCGAGCAGCAGGATCGTCACCGTGGAGACGTTGCGCAGATGCGGGAAGGTGACGTGCCAGAAACGCTGCCATGCATTGGCCCCGTCGACTTCCGCGGCGCGCAGCAACTGGTCGGGGACCGTCTGCAAACCGGCCATCATCATGATCATGGCAAACGGAAACTCGCGCCAGATGTTGACGACGATCAAGGAGGGCAGCACCGTGCTGACGTTGTCGATGAAGTTCGGCGGCCGGTCAGCCAATCCGAGGCCGACCAGCACCGCGCCGATGATGCCGAAGTCCGAATGGTAAATCCACTTCCAGATATAGGAGGCGGCAACCGCGCTGATGACCCAGGGAATGATCAGGATAGCGCGCAGGACACCCCGGCCGATAAACTCGCGGTGGAGGGCCAGCGCAGCGGCAAATCCCAAGGCAAAGGCAACGAAGGTGGATGCAATCGTCCAGATCAGGGTGTTCAAGGTGACTTTCCAGAACACCTGACTGGTGAGGATGGCCGTGTAGTTGTCCAATCCGATAAAGGTCTTGTCGCGGAGCTGCAGGCCAGGCGGCGTTTTAAAGAACGACAGCTCGACCGTGTAGTAGATCGGATAGGCGATGACGATGAGCATCACGGCGATCGCTGGAAGCACGTAAGCGTAGTCGGCGCGATGCTCCCAGATATTCCGCAGCACCCCGGAGCTACCGGGTTGCAATCTTCGGCGAGCCTCGGCCTTGCCGGTCACGATCGTCACGATGGCGTGCCCTTGTTGTTCGGAGCAAACCGGCTGCACGCACTATCGGCGCAGCCGGTCGGATCGCAGGTCAGGCCCGGACTAGAGTCCGTCCATCAGGTTCTTCACCTTCTCGGCCGCGTCGTCCGCTGCCTGGTCGACGGTCATCGCTCCGGTCAGGGCGTTCTGCAGCATGTCCGGGACGATGATATTCATGATCTCGGGGGATTGCGGCAGCGCCGGGAACGGAATGCCGTATGGCAACATCGAGGTGGTGACATCGAGGAACTTGATGTTGTCCAGACGTTCCTTCATCCATTTGGTCTTGAAGCCGTTGAGGTTGCCCGGGTTCGAGCCGGCATACGCCATCTTCAGCGACCATTCAGGGCTCGTCCACATGCAGATGATGGCCTTTGCAGCCGGCTCGTCCACCTTGCCGCCCTCGACATATTCGGGCTTCAGGATGTGAATGTTCGAGCCGCCAAACACGACGGCGCGCTTGCCGTCGGGGCCGGTCGGGATCAGGCCGTAGCGCATGTTGTCGATGACGGTCTGCGCCTTCTCCTTGTCGGCGCCCGTTGCCTTCTTCTGCAGGTCGAGCATGACGTTATAGTCGGACGGGTGCGAGACCATCATGCCGAGTTGGCCGGCGACGAACAGGGGCTGGTTATCGGCCTGCTGGTTGGTGAGGGCCGAAACCGGAACCGACTTGTCGCGAACATACATGTCGTAGGAGGCTTGCAACGCCGCCTTGCTCTGCGGGCTATTGAGCTCGACCTCCTTATAGGTCGGGTTCGCGGAGGCTTCGTCGAAGACACCGCCGCCATAGGCCCATAGTTGCGGCATGAAGCGGTACGGCGTGTTGCCGGCGTTCTTTCGCGCCACGAGGCCGTAGCCGGCAATGCCGAGCTTGTCATGGATCTGCTTGGAATATTTGACGACGTCGTCCCAGGTCGCCGGAGCCTTGTCCGGATCGAGGCCCGCACGCTTGAAGATGTCGGCGTTCCAGATGAACGCCATCGTCTCATTGTTGGTGGGAATGCCGTAGGTCACGCCATCCCAGGTTACCGCCTTCATGGCGCCGGGCCAGAAATCCTCCGTGGGATAGCCCACATCTTCCGGCTTGAGCGGCTGCAGATAACCCTTCGAGGCGAACTCGGTTCCGCCCAGGATTTGCAGGCGGACCGCCATCGGCGCCGCATTGCCGAGCAGCGCCGTGCGGAATTTGTCGAGAAGGTCGTTGTAGGTGAGGGCCTGATCCTCGAGCTGGATGTTCGGATAGGTCTTGCGGAAGGTTTCGAAGAAATCCTTGTAGTACTGGCGCAGGAGATCGGGGTCGCCCTCGAACACACCCTGATACCAGAACGTCAGTCGCCCCTTGTAGTCGAGCGGAGTGACCTTGCCGCAATCGGCGGCCGTGTCGAAATCCTGTGTGCCGGCGATGGAGCGCACATATTCCGGCGACCACTTGCTCAAATCGACCGGCGGCGAACCCAGCGCCGATCCCGACATGAGCGACGCCATCAAAGCAGTGGCGACAGTGCCGCGCAGGACGGCACCGCCGAGTGTAATCCTCGTCATAGTATCCTCCCAGATTCTCCCATGCCGCTGTGCGCCAAGGGGCTCGTCCGACCGTGCGGGATGCGTCCTTCTGCTCAATGTATCCCTTCGATCATCTGGTACGTTTTCAGATCGTGGATTGCCTGTCAACGCACCCGATCGTACATTGTTTGCAAAACGCGTGTATGATATCGAGCATGCGATGTACTAATCGGGGGAGCCGGCTTTGGCCGAAACAAGTGATTTCAAAGCAGAGCCACCCGTGGGGATTGATCCCATCGGGGCGTCCAGCGAGGGCGCCTCGCTTTATGAGCTGATCCGGGAAGACATCATCGAGGGACGGCTCGCCGCCAACGAACGGCTTGTGGTCACCGATCTCGCCCGGCGTCACGGCACCTCGACCAACCCCGTACGCGAGGCGCTGCAGCTGTTGCGAGGGGAGGGCTTCGTCACCTTTGTCGCCAACCGTGGCGCGCGCGTCCGGCCCATAGACCAGGATTTTGTCCGGGATATCTACGAGATCGGAGTCCTGATCGAGCCGGCCCTGACGCGATGGTTCGTGAACATGGCGACCGGCGAGGACATCGCCGAACTCGAACGCATCCAGGCTCTGATCGAAGAGAACAACTTCACCGACACATTGCGGCACAGTGAACTGGATACCGCCTTCCACACCGTAATGTACCAGCGCCACTACAACCGCCATGCCGCCGAGCTTTGGTGGAAGCATCGCGAAGTGCTGCGAGCCGTGAGCCGCCGTTTCAATTTCACGCTCGCGCGGCGGGCCGCCATCATGCGTGAACACCGCGAGCTCATCGCGCATATCAAATCCGGAAATGCCGACGAGGCGGCCGAACTCATTGCCCGCCATGTCGAGGGTTCCGGCCGGCACGTTCTCGAACAGATGCGTGCGCGCAACGCCGCTCGGGCCGGATAGAACTTCCAGCCCAGAAAATCATTGGTCCGGCCATCAGACAGAGGTAGTTGAGAGATGAAAATCACGAGCGTTCGGCCGTGGCTGATCAAGTCCGATGCTTCCTATTGGGGAGAGTTCCTGTTCGTCGAGGTGACGACCGACGAAGGGGTGAGTGGCTGGGGGGAAATCACCACCACCACAAGGCTCGCCAACCGCGCGCTGTGCACGATCCTGCGGCAGATCGGTGTTGCCGTCACAGGTGAGGATCCGGCGCGCATCGAGCATCTCTGGCACAAGATTTTCCGCAGCTTCACCTATATGGGCAGCCGCGGCGCCGCGGTCGAATGCGTGAGTGCTATCGACATAGCGCTCTGGGACATTCGCGGCAAAGTTCTCGGCAAGCCGATCTACGAGCTGCTGGGCGGACCGGTACGCGATGAAATCGCGCTCTATACCCACCCCAACCAGGCCAAGTTTACCAGCAAGGAGGCTGTGGTCCGCGAAATTCGAGACATCGTCGAATCCGGACACACCGGGCTGAAGTTCGATCCTTTCCCCCACCAGGGCCGCACCGCCGATGGCTTGGCGCGCGAACAGCGGGACGGCTACCTCGATGGCAGCATGACCCGCAAGGACGAGCGCGAGGCTGCCGAACTGACGGCTTTGATCCGTGAAACGGCGGGGCCCGATGTCGACATTCTCATCGACGCGCATGGCCGCTTCGACGTCCCCACCGCCATTCGCCTCTGCCGAAGCCTCGAGGAAGCCGGCCAGATCGACTGGTTCGAGGAGCCATGCCCGCCCGAAAGCCTCAATGCCCTCAAGCAAGTGCGTGAGAAGGTCAGTGCCGCCATCTCGTGGGGCGAGCGCGGCCACACCAAATGGGATTTCGTGCCGGTGCTCGAGAACAGGCTTGCGGACTACATCATGCCGGACGTTACCTGGACCGGCGGCATTACCGAACTGAAGAAGATTTCCGCCCTGTGCGAAGCCTACTACATCCCGGTCTCGCCCCATGACGCCGCGGGACCGATCAATGTGGTTGCGGGAGCGCAGGTGATGATGACGGTTCCCAACTTCTACAAGCTCGAAACGTCGGAGTGGAACCTGGACAAATATAATCACCTCATCGACGAGCCACTCGATGTCTCGAACGGCAGCCTCAAGCTGGCGTCGAAGCCGGGTCTCGGTGTCGAGATGAACCGAGACTACCTGCAGGCCCACGAGATAGAGCTTGGCTAGCAACGCTTATGCAGGCCGGGGGTGCGGGGCGCCACCAATCAGAACGAGGATAAGCCATGGCAAAGACGGGTAGCGCCGGCGAGGCGCTCAATCGGGTAAATACGAACTCCAGGCCGAGCGACCTGCGCATCACCGACCTGCGCGTTGCCGAGATCGTCGGCGCGCCGTTCACCTCCGCGCTGGTCAAGATCTACACCAACCAGGGCATTGTCGGCCTGGGCGAAGTGCGCGACGGCGCCAGCGCGACCTATGCGCTGATGCTGAAGAGCCGGTTGCTGGGCGAGAACCCTTGCGACGTCGACCGGCTGTTCCGCCGCATCAAACAATTTGGCGGCCATGGACGGCAAGGTGGCGGAGTCTCGGCAGTCGAGATCGCGCTTTGGGACCTCGCCGGCAAGGCGTACGGCGTGCCGATCTACCAGATGCTGGGAGGACGGTTTCGCGACAAGGTGCGTGTCTATTGCGACACCGACGCGGACAAGCCCAGCGGCACCGAGACCGGAAAGCGGCTCAAGGCGCGGATGGATCTCGGTTTCACCTTCCTCAAGATGGATCTCGGGCTGGCGCAGATCTCCCACATTCCCGGCGCGGTGGTGGCGCCAGCCGGCGTGCTCGACGGTTTCCGCAGCCATCCCGCTCGCGGCCCGGCACGCACGCTGGACGAGCGCCGGGCGCGTAATGCCGCCTATGACGCGCAAAACGTGCCGCATCCCTTCACCGGCCTCCACTTCACCGAAAAGGGCATCGACCTGCTCGACCAATATATCCACGAGGTCCGCGAGGTGATCGGCTACGAGGTTCCGCTCGCCATCGACCATGTCGGCCACATCTCGCTGCAGGACGGCATCCGTCTGGCCCGGCGGATCGAGAAATACGCACCGGCCTGGCTCGAGGACGTGATCCCCTGGCAGTACACCGAGCAGTATCGGCAGTTGCAGCAGGCGACCTCGGTGCCGATCTGCACGGGTGAGGACATCTACCTCAAGGAAGGCTTCGAGCCGCTGCTCAACGCCGGCATCTCGGTCATCCATCCGGATCTGCTGACCACCGGCGGCATTCTCGAGACCAAGAAGATCGGCGACGCGGCGCAGGAGCATGGCGTCGCCATGGCCATTCACATGGCGGAAAGCCCGATCGCGGCAATGGCCGCCGCGCATGTCGCGGTGGCGACGGAAAACTTCATGGCGCTCGAATATCACAGCGTCGAAGTCGACTGGTGGGACGATATCGTCACCGGCCTGCCCAAGCCGCTGGTCAAGGACGGCTTCATCACCGTGCCCGACAAGCCTGGTCTGGGCATCGACGCCATCGTCGACGAAGTGATCAGCCAGCACCTGCAGCCCGGCGTCACCGGCATCTGGCAACCGACCGATCACTGGGACGACGAATACTCCTGGGACCGCACCTGGAGCTGACTCTACACTTCTCTCCTCGGAGGGAGAGTGAACAGAAGGATGGACCATGATCTACGAACTTCGCATTTACGACTGCGTGCCGGGCCGGCTGCCGACGCTGCTCAAGCGTTTCAACGACCATACCTTGGCGCTGTGGGATAGACACGGCATCCGCCATGCCGGGTTCTTCACCACGGTGGTCGGCGAAAACAGCAATCGACTGACCTATTTCGTCGCCTGGGAATCCGTTGCCGAGCGCGAAGTGAGATGGAAGGCCTTCACCACCGATCCGGCATGGCTCGAGGCCCGCGACGAGTCCGAGCGCGATGGCCCGATCCTGGCCAATATTTCCAGCCAGTTTCTCGCGCCAACCGCCTTCTCGTCGGTGAAATAGAGGACATCATGAAGATCACCGATCTCAGGTGCGCCGTCATCGGCAGGCACCCCATCGTGCGCATCGTCACCGACGAAGGCCTCCATGGCCTCGGCGAGGTCGAGTACACCAAGCCTTATCTGAAACCCTGGGTGCTGCATTTCCGCGACGCGCTGATCGGCGAGGACCCGACGGATGTCGAACGCGTGATGCTGAAGATCCGGCAGCGCGGCTCGTTCAAGCCCTACGGCGCCGCTGTCAGCGCCATAGAGCATGCGCTGTGGGACATCGCCGGCAAGGCCGCCGGCGTCCCGGTCTACAAGCTGCTCGGCGGCAAGGTGCGCGACAAGGTGCGGGTCTACAACGGCTCCATCCGCAAGAAGCGCACCGGCGACAGGCCGGAGGATTACGCGGCCGACGTCAAATGGATGATGGAGCGGCCGGAAGCTTTCTTCATGGTCAAGCAAGGCATCAGCTTTCATTCCAACATGAAGACCAGCGTCCCCGGCTTCCACTACGGCGTGCGTCAGCCGCCGACCTATCACGGCGCGATGGACCAGGGGCAGATCAGCGAGCGCGGCATGGCGCATATGATCGACTGCGTCATCGCCATGAAGGAGGTGCTTGGCGACAAGGTCTCGCTGGCGCTGGATTGCGGCCCCGGCTGGTTCCTGCCCGACGCCATCCGCTTCGCGCGGGCCGTGGAAAAGTACAATCTGATGTGGCTGGAGGATATGCTGACCGGAGACTATGTGCCATGGGTCAATCCACAGGCCTACCGTGAACTCACGACATCGACGTCCACCCCGATCCATACGGGCGAACAGATTTATCTGCGCCATAATTTCAAGGAACTGATCGAAACACAGGCGGTGCGCGTCATCGGCCCGGATCCCGCCGACATCGGCGGTATCGCCGAGCTCAAATGGGTGGCCGAGCATGCCTATATGCACTCGATCATGATGGCGCCGCACGGCACGGCGAACGGTCTGCTGGGCCTCGGCGCGCTGATCAATGTCTGCGCCACGCTGCCGGCCAACTACATCGCCTTCGAATATCCCAGCGCCTCCGACCCCTGGTGGGAGGACATCGTCGTCGGCCTGCCCAAGGGGCAGATCGTCAGGGATAGCATGGTGGACCTGCTCGAAGCTCCGGGACTGGGCCTCGACATCGACGCCAAGGCGGCGAAGAAGTATCTCGCGGCAGAGGACGCCGGTTTCTTCGACCGATAACGATCCGACGCGACCTGAGCGTCAAGGGCTATCGAACGGCTCGCACACATGGGTGAGCGTCCACGCCGTGCCGCCTATTTCGTTTCGGGCAGCATCTCGTCCATCAACTGCTTGACGGCCTCGGCGGATCTTTTCATCCCGGCTTCGTCCATGGCCCAACCGGCGAAGCGTTCCAGCAAGGTGGCGAACCTTACTAGGTCCTGCTCATCCCACTGTGCCAGCGATCCGGCGAAAATCCGCCATTTGGTCTGGCGCACCGCCGCCACGAGGCGCTCACCCTTGGCGGTGAGTTTGAGGCAGATGCGGCGGGCATCGCGTTGCGATGCGACACGGCAGGCATAGCCGCGTTCGACGAGGTCGGCCGCGATGCGGCTGGCGCGCGACGGATCGATCTCGAGGCGCTCGGCGATGACGCCAACCGTCACCTCATCCTGCTGGGTAGCGCTGAAAACCCGATTGTTCGCGATGGCGCTGATCGCATCGAGATGGCTCACTTCCAGCGAAGGGTCTACGCGCGCCAGGATCATGCGGCCGAAGTCGCGGCGCTGGATCGAGCGGCGCACCTTGCTCATTACCGCATCGATGGCGGCCACGGCCTCGGCCGCCGGTTCGGACAGGCCGCTGCCGCGCGCCAGACCGGCGAGGTCCCGATCGCCGCGCGTCTGGAACAGGGATGGAAATCGGTCCGGACTGCTGGATGCGTTGCTGCTCATCCATAGCGCGTTAGCAAGAATATATGCTGATGTCAATTATATGCTGAGCGCACATATCTGGTTGACACCTCTCGGCTGTGGGCACATAAATCGCGCCCCAAGTTACGGAGACACCGATGACTGTCGAGCAGACGCTGCCGGACACAGCGCCCGTGGAGGCCCAAGTCAGGCCCGACCTTACGACCTTGATCGTCTATTTCGGCGCGCTGATCGCCATGTTCATGGCAACCATCTACATGCAGATCGTCGTCACCGCCTTGCCCACCATTGCCGGCGAACTCGGCAATCTGCATTTGTTCGGCTGGGTCGGTGCCGCCTACCTGCTCTCGACCGCCGCGGTCTCGCCATTCTACGGCAAGCTTGGCGACATGTATGGCCGCAAGAATGTCGTGCTGACGGCGATCGGCCTGTTCCTGCTGGGCTCGCTGGTCTGCGGCATGGCATGGTCGATGGAGAGCTTGATCGCCGCGCGCGTGCTGCAGGGTATCGGCGGGGGTGGGTTGATGGTTTCGGCCTTCGCGATGATCGGCGAACTGTTTTCGCCGCGCGACCGCGCCAAATATCAGGGCTACAGTTCGGCGGTGTTCGCGCTGTCGTCGGTGCTCGGCCCGCTGGCCGGCGGCTACATCACCAGCCTGTTCGGCTGGCGTTGGGTGTTCCTGGTCAATTTGCCGATAGGGATCATCGTGCTGGCGGTGCTGGCCTTCGCCATGCGCAGCCGGTTCAACGAAAAGCGGCACCGCATCGACTATCTCGGCGGCGTGCTGCTCGCCACCGGCACGACGGCGATCGTCTATTGGGGCTATCACGTGCTCGACCCCAGCGGACCGGACCTCATCACCTTCGCGCTGCCGCTGCTGGCGCTGGTCGCCATCACCTTGTTCGTCATGGTCGAGCGGCGGGCCGAAGAGCCGATCGTACCTCTGCGGCTGTTCGGCAATTCGACGGTCAGCATCGTCTCGGGCGTGTCGCTGGTCGCCGGAACGGTGACGCTGGGCATGTTCTTCTATTTCGCCCTCTACATGCAGACGCTGACGGGCCTGAGCCCCGCCGAAGTCGGCTTCCTGTTCCTGCCGGCGTCGCTCACGTCCATGGTCATCTCGATCGTGGCCGGGCGGGTGATCGCCGCAACCGGACGCTACAAATGGATGCCGGTGGTCGCCATGGGTATTGGCGGGTTTCTGATGCTGGGCTTCGTCCTCACCAACCAGCATACGCCGATCTGGGTATTGGCGACGATGATGGCAGTGTTCGGCATCAGCATGGGCCTGCAGTTCCAGGTGCTGATCGTGGCGATCCAGGCGGCAGCACCGCTGCAGGATATCGGCGCGGTGACGTCGCTGATCACCCAGGCGCGGACGCTCGGAGCTTCGCTCGGACTGGCGCTGAACGGCGCGGTGATGATCTGGGCGCTGAACCGGCAGACAGCCGAGCTTCCTGCAGACGCCGCCGCCCTGCTGCCCAGTGGCCTGAACGGGTTGACGCCGCACCTCGCATCGAGCCTGCCGGGCGCGATCCGCGAAGTGGTGCTCGACCATTACTCCAGTGGCTTCAACGTGATGTTCATCTGGGTGGCGGCGCTCTATTTCGTCGCCATGGGGCTGACGCTGCTGCTCGAGGACAAAGAGATCCCGAAGCGGGCCTGAGCCAAAGCTTGTGTCATGCGCTGGGTTTAGGCATTTGGCGATGATCTGAAATCACCGAGGAGGACAGCCATGATCATCGACACTCATCTGCACCTGATCGACCTTTCGGCGCTGCGCTATCCCTGGCTCAGCCGCGAGCCGGCGCTCAACCGCGATTTCCCGCACGCAGAATATGCGATCCAGGCCCGCCGGGCCGGCATCGAGGCCGCGCTGCATATGGAGGTCGACGTCGATGAAGCCGACATCCAGGCCGAGGCCAGCCATGTGAAGGCGCAGTCGCTGGAGAAGGGCAGTCTGTTGCGCGGGGCGATCGCCTCCTGCCGCCCGGAGGAGGCCGGTTTCGCCGCCTATCTCGAGCGCCAGCAGGCCGATCCCTTCGTCAAGGGGTTCCGTCGCGTGCTGCACGTCATGCCGGACGAGCTTTCGGACAGCGCGCTGTTTCGCGAAAACATCAAGCGGCTTGCCGGCACCGGCCTGACCTTCGACCTCGTCGTCCTGCCGCATCAGATTCCAAGGGCGGTTGCGCTCGCTGATCTGGCGCCGGATGTGCAGTTCGTGCTCGACCATTGCGGCGTGCCCGACATCAAGGCCAGTGCGGAACATCCGTGGCGCGAGCATATGACCGAGATCGCGCGGCGTCCCAATGTCATCGGCAAGATCTCCGGCGTCGTCGCCTATGCCGATGCCGGCTCATGGACCGTCGAGACCTTGCGCCCCTATGTCGAGCACACGATCGGCATTTTCGGCTGGGACCGCGTCGTGTGGGGCAGCGACTGGCCGGTGTGCACGCTTGGCGGTGGCCTTGCCACTTGGGTGGCGGCGACACACGCGCTGATCGCGGGCGCCAGTCCTGAGGAGAGGACGAAACTGCTGTCGGGCAATGCCAAGCGGATGTGGAAGCTGTAGCGCGGTCGGACACCGATTGCCTGCAAGCGCGCAGAACGCCATCATAGCGCTACTTCACGCCGATACCTGCCGTCAGGCCGCCATCGATCCTGTAGTCCGCGCCGGTGCAGAAACCGGCCTTCGACGAGCACAGGAAGGCGATGAGTTCCGCCACTTCCTCCGGTTCGCCGATACGGCCGAGCGGATGCGCCGCGCCGAAGCGCTTGTAAGCCTCTTCGACATCGGCATCGCTGCCATTGCCGCCACGCGCGGCCTTCTCCAGGATTGGCGTGCGGATCGAGCCCGGGCTGACCGAATTCACCCGAACGCCTGATGCCGCGTAGTCGAGCGCCAGCGAGCGCGTCAGCGTGTGGATGGCCCCTTTGGTCGTGGCATAGGCGGCAACGTTCTGCTGGCAGGCAAAGCCCTGCACCGAGGCGACATTGACGATGGCGCCGCCGCCGCGCTTGATCATTTCGGGGATGCCGAAATGCGCGGTCAGGTAGATCGAGCCGACATTGACCGTCATCGTTCGGTTCCAGGTTTCCCAGTCGGTCGTCGTCGCGGTGCCATAGGGATGGACGGCGGCTGAGTTGACGATGACATCTAGGCCGCCGAACCTTGCGACGCCAGCCGCCACCGCGTCGCGCACCTGGTCGGAAACGGAGACGTCGGTGTCGATGACCAGCGCCTTGGCTCCAGCGCTTTCCAACTGCGCCTTCATCGCCGCATTGGCCACGCGGTCGATGCCGCAGGCGATGATTGCAGCACCCCCGGCCGCAAGGCGCTTGGCGGTTGCCAGGCCGATGCCGGTCGTCCCCGTCACAAGAGCTACCTTGCCGTCGAAATCCTTCATTTCTAAAAACTCCTCCATTTTCTATCGACTCCCATCGCGGTCCAACAATAAGTTGCCAACCTCTCGCAGAAGGAAAGCCGAAATGGAACAATGCTGGCGCTGGTATGGGCCCGATGATCCGGTGACGCTCGATCATGTCAAGCAGGCGGGCGCCACCGGCGTGGTCTCGGCGCTCCACCATATCTATGACGGCCGGGCGTGGCCTGAGGCCGAAGTGCTGGAGCGCAAGCGCATTATCGAGGAAGCAGGACTGACCTGGTCGGTCGTAGAGAGCATTCCGGTCCACAATTCCTTCAAGATCGGCGCGCCGGAACGCGAGCGCTATGCCGGCTATTACCGCGATTCGATCCGCGCGCTGGCCAAGGCCGGCATCGCCACGATCTGCTACAATTTCATGCCGGTGGTGGACTGGACCCGCACCGATCTAGCCTACCGTCTGCCGACGACAGGCTACGCCCTGCGTTTTGATGCGATCGATTTCGCCGCTTACGATCTGTTCGTGCTGAAGCGCAGAAACGGCGTGGCAAGCTATACGCCGGCGCGTATTGCGCAGGCGGAAGCGCGGCTGAAGGAATTGCCGCCCGAGAAGATCGACCAGATCGAGCGCAATCTGATCGCCGGCCTGCCGGCTACAGAGCGCAAGTATGACCGCGACAGTTTTCGCGAGGCGCTTGCGGACTATGACGGGATCGGGTCGAAGGAGTTGCGCGACAACCTCGCGTGGTTCCTGCGCGAGATCATTCCG
Organism: Mesorhizobium sp. M0077; assembly: GCF_040322955.1. NCBI lineage: Bacteria > Pseudomonadati > Pseudomonadota > Alphaproteobacteria > Hyphomicrobiales > Phyllobacteriaceae > Mesorhizobium > Mesorhizobium sp. M0077. The sequence goes on along the minus strand of NZ_JAMYUL010000012.1, from coordinate 79,441 downwards.
GTGGCGGAAGAGGAGGGGGTGCGCATGTGTATCCACCCCGACGATCCGCCGTTTTCGCTCTACGGCCTGCCGCGCGTCGTTTCGACCGCCGAGGATGCGCGTTTCATTCTCAATGCCGTCGACAGCCAGGCCAATGGGCTGACGTTCTGCACCGGGTCCTACGGCACGCGCGCCGACAACGACATCGTCGCCATGGTCAAGGAATTCGCCGACCGCATCCACTTCGCCCATCTGCGCAATATCACCATCGAGGATGACGGCTCGTTCTACGAGGCCGAGCATCTCGAAGGCGGCACCGACATGGCGCATGTCATCCTGGCGCTGATGCAGGAGGAGGCGCGCCGCCGCAAGGAGGGCCGCGCCGACTGGCAAATCCCGATGCGGCCGGACCATGGCCACCTGCTCGCCGACGATATCGGCAAGACAAGGATCAATCCCGGCTACTCGCTGATCGGCCGCCTGAAGGGCTTGGCCGAATTGCGCGGCATCATGCGGGCCGTGGAAACGTTTGGGCTGGCTTGAAGGGGCAACGAACTGCGTTCAATGCCGACGCCGGCTCAGCGTGCGTCGCTGTAGATAATGCGGCCGGCGCGGACGCAAGACACCTCCGATTGCCAGGTTGACAGAAAGCTGACAATGTATCATATCCGGAAAAGCTGACTATGTATCATATTATCTAGCGCTAGGGGAAAGACCGGCAAAGCCGGCGCCCTAGGGAGGGATCGTGGGAGAGGCTATCAGCCAGTGGAGCAATTGGTCGGGCTATGTCACGGCCACGCCGCAGGCTTTTGCCGAACCGCAGAGTCTCGATGAGCTGAGTGGTGCCATTCGCAACTCGCCGGGACCAGTTCGATTTGTCGGCACGGGCCATTCCTTTACGCCGCTGGTCAAGAATGACGGCACCATCCTGTCGCTCGACCGCTTCGAGGGCCTGAGGTCGCACGATCCCGAAAAACTGACGGCGCGGGTCGGCGCCGGCACCAAGATCGGCGCGCTGGCAAAGCTGTTGCACGGCGTCGGCCAGGCGCTGCCGAACATGGGCGACATCGACAAGCAGGCGTTCGGCGGGGCCCTCGGCACCGCCACGCACGGCTCGGGCATCACACTTGGCGCGTACCACACCCAGCTCGAGGCGATGCAGATCGTCGACGGGCGTGGCGCGCTGAAAGAGTTCGACCGTGCCAAGAGCCCCGACATGATCGAAGCCATGGGCGCTTCGCTCGGCGCTTTCGGCGCCGTCACCGAAGTGACGATCCGCAACGTGGCGAGCTACCGGATGCGGCACCGCCGCTGGACGGCGCCGATCGCCGATGTGCTTGCGCAATTCGAAAGCACCATGACGGCGCATCGTTCGGCCGAGTTCTACTACGTGCCGTTTTCGGGCCAGGCGCTGCTGATTGCCAGCGACATCACCGAGGCGCCGGCGACGGTGCGTCCGCCGACGGAAGACGACGATGCGGTGACGACGCTGAGAAAACTGCGCGACTATCTCAGCTGGCTCCCTTGGCTGCGCCGCCGTCTCATCGGCTCGGCCTTCGCCAAGGTGCCGGCCGAGGATTATATCGAGGAGTGGCTGAAGGTCTTCACCTCCGAGCGCAACGTCAAGTTCAACGAGATGGAATACCACCTGCCGTTCGAGGAAGGGGCGGCCGCACTCAGCGAAATCATTGCGCTGCTCGAGACGCGGTTTCCAGAGGTCTATTTTCCGATGGAGGTGCGCGTCGTCGCGCCCGACAATGTCTGGCTCAGCCCCTTCTACAAGCGCCCAACCTGTTCCATCGCCATCCATCACGGCGTCGAGCGCGATCCGATGGCGTTCTTCAACGCCGCCGAGCCGATCTTCAGGAAGCGCGGCGGCCGCCCGCATTGGGGCAAGATGCACAGCCTGACATCAAGGGAATTGAGCGCGCTCTATCCGCGCTGGAACGATGCGATGGCGGTCCGCCGCGAGATGGACCCGGACAACCGCTTCGTGTCGCCCTATATTGCCAGGCTGCTCGGCGTCGCGGCATGAGCCTGACCGACACCTATTTCGCGGAAATGTCGGGCGCGCTCAGGGCAGCCGGGATCTTTCAGCCTTGCCTGGTGCTCGATCTCGACCGGCTCGATCACAACATCGCTGCGATCAAGGCGAAGTTCGCCACGGGCCTCGATCTGCGCCTCGTCGACAAGTCGCTGCCATGCCTGCCGCTGATCGACTATATCCGCGCGGCGTTTGCGACCGACAGGCTGATGACCTTTCATCTGCCGATCAGCGCCGAGATGCTGAAAGTGTTTCCCCAAGTCGATCTCCTGTTGGGCAAGCCGATGCCGGTTGCCGGCGCCAGGCACGCGCTGACGAAGGGCGTTCTCGCCGGGCTCGGCGAAGCTACGTCGCGCATCGTCTGGCTGATCGATACCGAGGAGCGGCTGGCCGCCTATGGCTCGCTTGCCGCCGAGCTCGACCGCGAGCTGCGCGTCTGCTTCGAGGTCGATGTCGGCCTTCATCGCGGCGGTATCAGCGATCCCGACTCACTGGCCCGGGCAGTTTCCGCGGTGGCGAATTACCCGCGGCTGAAATGCGAAGGCGTCATGGCCTACGAGGCGCATATCGGCCATATCCCCAAACTGCTGGGAGGACCGGCCAAGGCGCGCGTCAAGGCGATCAGCCTGTTTCGCCAGTATGTCGCTTGCCTTGCCGCCGACCAGCGCAAGATCCTCAATCTTGGCGGCAGCAGCACCGCATTGCTCTATGACAGCTGGGTCGGCGCCAATGAATTGTCCATCGGATCGGCTTTTATGCTGCCGACCGATTTCGATGTGCCGAGCCTCAGCCAATTGCGGCCTGCCGCATTCATCGCGACGCCGATCCTGAAAGTGGTCGATGTCCAGGCGCCGGGCCTCGACCAGCGCTCCTGGCTGCTGCAGAAGCTCGGGCTGTTGCCGCGGCGCGGCTGTTTTCTCTATGGCGGAAAATGGATGGCCAAGCCCGTCCATCCCGTGGGGATGAAGACCGACAAGACGTTCGGCTTTTCGACCAATCAGCAATTCATGGCGCTGCCCGACAACGTCAATGTCGGGCCTGACGACTACGCCTTCCTGCGTCCGACGCAGAGCGAATTCGTGCTACAGCAATTCGGTTCGATCCAGGTCTATTCCGGCGGGAAATTCGTCGAGCAATGGGCCGCACTGCCGTTTTCGTAGAGCAATTCCAGGAAAAGTGTGAAGCGGTTTTCCCACAGGAATTGCGTCAAACAAAGAGATCGAAGTGGAGGAGGATAGGATGGTTGCCAAGGCAGTCAAAACCCAGCCAGTGCAGCCTGAATGGGCAGCCGAACTCGACCTCGCGCTCACCGATCTCGACGCCAGGAAGGACGACTGGGCGCAGACCTCGAATGGCGAGCGGATCGCCTTGCTGCGGCAGGTCAAGGATCACATCCGCGACGTCGCCGAGGCGTGGGTCAAAACCGCGACGCGCAAGAAGGGCATCCCGACCGGCTCGCCGCTGGAAGGTGAGGAATGGCTGGCTGGCCCGGCGGCGCTGATGGATGGCTGCAACCAGTTCATCCACACGCTGAGCCTGATGGAGGGCAAGAAGTTCCTTGACAGTCTGCCGGTTCGCACCTTGCCCAACGGACAGGTGGCTGTGACGGTGGTTCCGAATTCGCTCTGGGACAAGGTGCTGTTCACCGGGCTGAAGGCCGAGATCTGGATGCAGCCCGGCGTGACCAAGGCGAACCTCGCCGCAAACACCGCCTCGGCCTATGACGCGCCGCGCACCAGCCGCAAGGGCAAGATCGGCCTCGTGCTCGGCGCCGGCAACGTCGCCTCGATCGCGCCGCTCGACTGCCTGCACAAGCTGCTCGTCGAACATCAGGTCGTCCTGCTCAAGATGAACCCGGTCAATGATTACCTCGTTGATTTCCTGCGGCCGGCGCTGCGGCCGCTGATCGAATTCGGCGCGCTGCGCATCGTGCGCGGCGGCGCCGATGTCGGTGCGTATCTGTGCAACCGCGATCTCGTCGACGACATCCACATCACCGGTGCCGCCGCCTCGCATGACGCGATCGTCTGGGGTCCCGGCGAGGAGGGCCGCAAGAACAAGGCGGCGGGCACGCCGCGCAACAGCCGGCGTATCACCTCTGAGCTTGGCGGCGTGGCGCCGACCATCGTGGTGCCCGGCCCATGGTCGAATGCCGACATCGCCTACCATGCCGAACTGATCGCCACACAGAAGCTCAACAATTCCGGTTTCAACTGTATCGCCTGCCAAATGCTCGTGTTGCCCGAACGCTGGGACAAATCCGACGCGCTTCTGGCGGCCCTCGAAAAGGTGATGCAGAAAGCCCCGTCGCGCCCGGCCTATTATCCCGGCGCGACCGAGCGCCTCGCCGCCTTCGAGGCGCATGCCGACAGCGTACAGAAATTCGAGCGGCCCGGCGGGCCGGCCTGCGTGGTGGTGCCGTTCCGGCCGGGCACGGATACCTATCTCGAAAATGCCGAGGTGTTCGCGCCGGCGCTCAGCGTCATGCGGCTGCCGGCGGGCAATGCGGAATCCTATCTGCGCGCCGCTGTCGCCTACGCCAATGAAAAGCTGCACGGCACGCTTGCCGCCAACATCCTCATCCATCCCAGGACGATCGCCGAGATCGGCCGGCAGCGCTTCGAGGAAATCATTGCCGAACTGCGCTATGGCGGCATCGGCATCAATTCCTGGAGCGGCGTTCTGTTCGCGCTGCTGCGCCCGACCTGGGGTGCTTTCCCTGGCCACACGCTCGACGACGTGCAGAGCGGCATCGGCGTCGTCCACAACACCTATTTGTTCGACAGACCGGAACGCAGCGTGCTCGAAGCGCCGTTCCGCATCATGCCGAAGCCGGCCTGGTTCCTGACCCACAAAAGGGCACACATGGTCGGCCGCCTGATCACCGAGTTCAACTACCAGCCGAGCCTCCTGAAGCTGCCGCGCATCATCTGGAACGCGCTGCGCGGCTAGCAACGAGCATCCGATCTCGAAAACAAAAGCCGGCACAGGAGCTACGACAATGGCTGACGCGGACGCAATCATCGTTGGCGGCGGGCTGGCCGGCCTGGCCGCAGCCGCGGAACTCGGCGATGCCGGCAAGCGCGTGATCATCGTCGAGCAAGAGGGTGGCGGTTTTCTGGGCGGCCAGGCATTCTGGTCGCTCGGCGGCCTGTTTTTGGTCAACACGCCCGAGCAGCGCCGCCTGCGCATCAAGGACAGCCGCGACCTCGCCTGGCAGGATTGGCTGGGTTCTGCCCAGTTCGACCGGCCCGAGGACCATTGGCCAAGGAAAGTGGCGGAAGCCTATGTCGATTTCGCCGCCGGCGAGATGCGGCCGTGGCTCTACGCCATGGGCATGCGCTGGTGGCCGGTGGTCGGCTGGGCCGAGCGCGGCGGCGCGCTGGCCAATGGCCACGGCAATTCAGTGCCGCGCTTCCACCTGACATGGGGCACTGGGCCGGGCGTGGTCGCGCCGTTCGAAAGGCGCGTGCGCGAGCACGTCGCCAAAGGGCTGATCACTTTGAAATTCCGTCATCAGGTCAGCCGGCTGATCAAGACCAACGGCGCGGTCACCGGCGTCGCGGGCGAAATCCTGGAGGCATCCGATGTCGAGCGCGGCAAGCAGTCGAGCCGCACGGCCGTCGGCGATTTCGACCTTTCGGCCGGTGTCGTGATCGTCACCTCCGGCGGCATCGGCGGCAATCATGAGTTGGTTCGCAAGGTCTGGCCGGTCGGGCGGCTGGGGCCGGCGCCGAAGCGTATGGTTGCCGGCGTGCCGCACCATGTCGACGGCCGCATGGTGGCGATCACCCAGGACGCCGGCGGGGCCGTCATCAACGCCGACCGCATGTGGCACTATGTCGAGGGGATCAAGAACTGGAATCCGATCTGGCCGAACCACGGCATCCGCATCCTGTCTGCGCCGTCGCCGCTATGGTTCGACGCTCTCGGACAACGCATGGAGGCGCCGTTCTTCCCGAGCTTCGATTCGCTCGGCACCTTGAAGCGTATCCTCTCGACGGGACACGATTATTCCTGGTTCGTGCTGACCAAGACGATCGCTTCGAAGGAGTTCGTGCTCTCGGGTTCGGAGCAAAACCTCGACTTTACGGCCAAGGATTTTCGGGCCGTGCTGAAGAACCGGCGCGGCGGCAAGGCGCCGCCATCGGTGGCGGCGTTCCTGGAAAAGGGCGAGGACTTCGTCGTCCGCGACAACCTGGCCGACCTGGTCGCCGGGATGAACGCGCTGTCAGGCGACAATCTGCTCGACTACGACCGGCTCAACGCCCAGATCGTGGCGCGCGATCGCGAGGTCGACCATGCCTATACCAAGGATGCGCAGGTCACAGCCATCCGCGGCGCTCGCAACTACATTGGCGACAAGATCTTCCGGGTGACCAAGCCGCACAAGATACTCGATCCCAGGCACGGGCCGCTGATCGCGGTGCGCCTCAACATCCTGACGCGCAAAACGCTTGGCGGCCTGCACACCAATCTCAATTCGCAGGTTCTCGACGGCAATGGCGAACCCATTGCCGGGCTCTATGCGGCAGGCGAGGTGGCCGGCGGCGGTGGCGGCGGCTATCACGGCTACAATGCGCTGGAAGGGACATTTCTCGGCAGCTGCATCTTCTCCGGCAGGAACGCAGGCCGGCACGCCGCGGGCAGGTGACGCGGCTGGCGGGCCAAGAAAAGGTCGATGAGAACAGGACATCCGCCATGTTCCATGGATAGCGACTGCTTTCGATCGCTTGCGGCAACCCAGGCGGTCAGCGAGTTGCGGCTTGCCGGCGCCGACGGTTCCCATGCGCTGGTGCTCGGCGCTGCGGCCCATCAGAGGCCTGCGTTACGCTGGCGCCACCGCGAAATTGAGCTTGAGGTCCTGAAGGCCTGGCCGCAAGGTCGGCCGGGCTACCACTCGGCGAAGGAGCCGTCCTTGTGACGCCAGACCGGGTTGCGCCAGCGGTGGCCTTCCTTGGCCCTTTCCTTGACGTAGTCCTCGTCGATTTCGACGCCGAGGCCGGGACCATCGGGGATTGCGACATAGCCATCCTCGTAGCGAAAGACGTCCTTGTTGGCGGCATAATCGAGCAAATCGTTTGCGGCGTTGTAGTGGATGCCGAGGCTCTGTTCCTGGATGAAGCAGTTGTAGCTGACGGCATCGAGCTGCAGGCAGGCGGCGAGCGCGATCGGGCCGAGCGGGCAGTGCGGCGCGACCGCAATATCATAGGCCTCGGCCATCGCCGCGATCTTGCGGCATTCGGTGATGCCACCGGCATGCGAGAGGTCGGGTTGGATGATGTCGACGGCGCCTTGTTCGAACACCGATTTGAAATCCCAGCGGCTGTAGAGCCTCTCGCCGAGTGCGATCGGCGTCGAGCCGAGGGCGGCGATCTCCTTCAGCGCCTCGCGATTTTCGCTCAGCACCGGCTCCTCGATGAACATCAGCCGGTAGGGTTCCAACTCCTTGACCAGCATGCGCGCCATCGGCCGGTGGACGCGGCCGTGGAAATCGACGGCGATGCCAATGTTGGACCCAACGGCCTCGCGCACCATGGCGACTCGTTCGACAGCCGCATCTATTCTGTCATGGTTGTCGACGATCTGCAGTTCCTCGGTGCCATTCATCTTCAGCGCCTGAAAACCGCGCGCCACCACTTCCCTGGCGCCATCAGCCACTTCCGCCGGCCGGTCGCCGCCGATCCAGGAATAGACCTTGATGCTGTCGCGCAGCTTGCCGCCGAGCAGTTCGTGCACAGGCACGCCGAGCGCCTTGCCCTTGATGTCCCATAGCGCCTGGTCGATGCCGGCAATGGCGCTCATCAGGATCGGCCCGCCGCGGTAGAAGCCGCCGCGATGCATCACCGTCCAATGGTCCTCGATCAGGCGCGGGTCCTTGCCGATCAGATAATCGCCAAGTTCCTTGACCGCTGCCTCGACCGTCAGCGCACGGCCTTCGACCACAGGCTCGCCCCAGCCGGTGACGCCGGCATCAGTCTCGATCTTCAGGAACAGCCAGCGCGGCGGGACGATGTAGGTGGTGAGCGAGATGATTTTCATGCTGGTCTCAGTTGTTCTTGAGTTTCTTGGCGCTGACCAGGTCGCGCGCCGCAAGGTCGAGGATCCGGCCTGCCGCCGCACGCGCCGCCGCGGCATCGCGCATGCGCAGTGCCTCCACCACCTCGCGGTGCGCCGCCACTGCTTCCATGCGCCGAGCGAGCGAAATGGTCGCCGTTGCTTCAAGCGAGAATTTCAGCCCGGTGTCGATCAGATTGCCGATCTGGCGGAAGATCGGGTTGTGGCTCGCGGCATAGACGATCTGGTGGAAGGTGATGTCCGAGCGCGAGAAGGCGGCGAGATCCTCGCCGGCATTGGCCATGCCGCGCCAGGCGGCTTCGAGATCGGCGATCTCCTGCAGCGTCGCACGAGTCGCCGCCAGTTCAGCTACCAGAGGTTCGATGGCGCGGCGCGTCTCGAGGATGGCGTCGAACAATTTGTCGTCCAGCACATGCGGCGCGTGCCAGGCCAGCACCTGCGGGTCGATGATGTTCCAGTTGTCCTGTTCACATACAACCGTGCCGATGCGCGGCCGCGACAGCACCAGCCCCTTGGCGGCCAGCACCTTCAGCGCCTCGCGGATGACGGTGCGGCTGACGCCATATTCGACGCCGAGCTCGTTTTCGGTCGGCAGAGACGAGCCGGCGGGATAGCGTCCGGAAAAGATGTCTGAGGCAAGCGCCTTGGTCACATCGGGCATGACGCGCGGGCGGCGGGTGTCGCCTGATGCCTTCTTCGAAGTTTCGGTCACCTCAGCCCTCCTCCAAGGCGGCGAAACCACTGATCTCGCGTCCCCGGCCTTACCGGATGCGGATGATTTGCGCCAGCGATCCCTGGTCGGAGCATGTAGCTCAATTATCATACCAGATCAATTGACGAGTATGATAAAAAGAATTAGAGACTCTGCATCCGGGCTGAGCGCCCGGCCATCGCTGGGAGGTAATCATGCGACTTCTGAAGACCGCGCTCGTCGCGGGCGCCCTTGCCGTGCTGTCCGTCACGACCATCGCTGCATATGCTCAGGACACCAAGATAGGTTTTATCGTCAAACAGCCCGAGGAGCCGTGGTTCCAGGACGAATGGAAGTTCGCCGACCAGGCCGCCAAGGAGAAGGGTTTTACCCTGGTCAAGATCGGCGCCGAGGACGGTGAGAAGCTGATGTCGGCGATCGACAATCTCGGCGCGCAGGGCGCGCAAGGCTTCATCGTCTGCACACCTGATGTGAAACTCGGCCCCGGCATCGTCGCCAAGGCCGCCGCCAACAATCTCAAGCTGATGACCGTTGACGACCGTCTGGTCGGCGCAGACGGCAAGGCGCTGGAAGACGTGCCGCATATGGGCATTTCGGCGACCAAGATCGGCGAGGCCGTCGGCCAGGCGATCGTCGACGAAATGAAGGCGCGCGGCTGGAAGGCCGACGAGGTTGGCGCCATCCGCGTCTCCTATGATCAGTTGCCGACCGCCGTCGACCGGGTCGAAGGCGCCATCTCGGTGCTCAAGGCCAACGGCTTCAAGGCCGAGAACATCTTCGACGCACCTCAGGCCAAGACCGATACCGAGGCTGCGCTCAATGCGGCGACGGTGGTACTCAACGCCCATGCCGACATCAAGAAGTGGGTCTCCTTCGGCCTCAACGACGAAGCCGTTCTCGGCGCCGTGCGCGCTTCCGAAAGCGTCGGCATCCCGGCCGAAAACGTGATCGGCGTCGGCATTGGCGGCGCGGATTCGGCGATCAACGAGTTCAAGAAGCCGACCGCCACCGGCTTCGTCGGCACGGTGATCATCTCGCCGAAGCGTCACGGCTACGAGACTGCGCTCAACATGTATGACTGGGTCGCCAACAACAAGGAACCCGAGAAGCTCATCCTGACCGCCGGTGCGCTGGCCAAGCGCGACGACTACCAGACGGTCCGCAAGGGTCTCGGCATCGAATAATCCTCCCTGTACAAACAGGCGGCGGCTCACAGTCGCCGCCTGTTTGGCATGGCAAAAGGATAGGCGCCCCATGTCCTTTCTCGACTTCTCGGAAATCACCAAGACCTATCCGGGCGTCAAGGCGCTGTCCGGCGTCTCGTTCAGCGTCGACAAGGGCGTCGTGCACGGCCTGATGGGCGAGAACGGCGCCGGCAAATCCACGCTGATCAAGATCCTGTCGGGCGACCAGCATGCCGATGACGGCGCAATCAGCATCGACGGCAAGGTCCAGGCCTATTCATCGACGAGGGATGCATTCGACAATGGCGTCATCGTCATCCACCAGGAACTGCAGCTGGTCCCTGAGCTCACTGTTGCCGAAAACCTCAGCCTCGGCCGCTTCCCCGCCAACGCCGGCATCATCGCCCGTGCCAGGATGCTGGACGATGTTGGCGCCAAGCTGAAATCAGCCGGCATCGACATCGATATCAGCCGCAAGGTCAAGACGCTGTCGATCGGCGAGCGCCAGATGGTCGAGATCGCCAAGGCGATCATGCTCGACGCGCGCGTCATCGCTCTGGACGAGCCGACCTCGTCATTGTCGTCGCGCGAAAGCGAAATCCTGTTTGCCCTGATCGACCGCCTGCGCGGCGAGGGCAAGGTCATCATCTATGTCTCGCACCGGCTGGACGAAGTGTTCCGCCTCTGCGACAGCCTGACCGTGCTGCGCGACGGCAAGCTCGCGGCGCACCATGCGTCGCTGAAAAACGTCACACGCGACCAGGTCGTCGCCGAAATGGTCGGCCGCGAAATCTCCGATATCTGGGGGTTTCGCCCACGCCCGGCCGGCGATGTCCGGCTGAAGGTCGACGCTGTTTGCGGAGTAAAACTGACGACGCCCGCCAGCTTCGAGGCGAGGGCGGGCGAGATCGTCGGCTTCTTCGGCCTGATCGGCGCGGGGCGCTCGGAACTGATGCGGCTGGTGTTCGGCGCCGACCCGCGCTCAGGTGGCACCATTACCGTTGATGGCAAGGTCGTGCATGCCACCGATCCGCATGACGCGATCCGCGCCGGGATCGTTTTGTGCTCGGAAGACCGCAAGCATGACGGCATCATCCAGGGCCGCTCGATCGAGGAGAACATCAACATCTCGTCGCGGCGTCATCACACACGCTTCGGAATCTTGAACCGCGCTAGCGAGATCGCCACCGCCGAGACCTTCATCAAGAAGCTCAAGGTGCGCACGCCGTCGCGCAAGCAGGACATCATCAACCTCTCCGGTGGCAACCAGCAGAAGGTCATTCTCGGCCGCTGGCTGTCGGAGCAGGGCGTGCGCGTGCTTATCGTCGACGAGCCGACACGCGGTATCGATGTCGGCGCCAAAGCGGAAATCTACGAACTGCTCTACCAGCTTGCCGAAGACGGCATGGCGATCGTCGTCGTCTCGTCTGAACTGCCGGAAGTGATGGGCATTTGCGACCGCATCCTGGTGATGTGCGGCGGGCGCATCAGCGCCGAACTCGCGCGCGACCAGTTCGCCGAAAAAGCGATCCTGGCCGCCGCTCTTCCCGATCAGAAAACCCCCGACGCGATCGCATCCTGAGGATATTTGCCATGACCGATCAGTTGAAGAAGATCCTGCTCGGCGAACAGGGCCTCGTCGTGATCTTCATCGTCGCCTTCGCGCTGGTGTCGCTGCTGGTGCCGAATTTTCTGACCGACCGCAACATGCTCGGCCTGCTGCAATCGGTGGTCACCGTCGGCATCGTCGCCTGCACGATGATGTTCTGCCTCGCCGCGCGCGACTTCGACCTCTCGGTCGGTTCGATCGTTGCTTTCGCCGGCATGGTCGCGGTGATGGCGTCGAACTATACCGGATCGATCATCCTCGGGCTTCTTGCGGCAATCGCCTGCGGCGCCTTCGTCGGCTTCATCAACGGCGTCGTCATCGCCAAGTTCCGCATCAACGCGCTGATCACGACGCTTGCTACCATGCAGATCGTGCGCGGCCTTGCGCTGATCGCATCCGATGGCCGCGCCGTCGGCATCAACAGCCCGGATTTCTACCAACTGGCGCTGTCGAAGCTGTTCGGCATTCCGACGCCGGTCTGGGTCCTGGCCGTGCTGTTCTGCATCTTCGGTTTTGTCCTCAATCGTACCGTGTTCGGCAAGAACACGCTGGCCATCGGCGGTAACCCGGAGGCTTCGCGCCTGGCCGGCGTCAATGTCGACTGGACGCGCATCTGGATCTTTGCGCTGCAAGGCGTGGTTTGCGGCATCGCCGGCATCCTTCTGGCCTCGCGCATCACGTCGGGCCAGCCCAATGCGGCGGTGGGGCTTGAACTATCGGTCATCTCGGCCTGCGTGCTCGGCGGCGTCTCGCTTGCCGGCGGCCGCGCCACCATGTCGGGCGTCATCGTCGGCGTGCTGATCATGGGCATCGCCGAAAACGCCATGAACCTGCTCAACATCCCAGCCTTCTACCAATACATTGTGCGCGGCGTGATCCTGCTGCTTGCCGTTTTGCTCGACAATCTGCGTTCGTCGGCACTGGGCCGGCGCTGATCCGTCTTCCAGTGGAGTGACAGCCATGGCTGAGCGCCTGTCCGGCAAACGCATCTTCCTCACCGGCGCCGCGCAAGGCATCGGGCTTGCCATCGCCGAGGCCTGCCTGGCCGAAGGGGCAAAACTGTTCCTGGTCGATCGCGACGGCGCGCTGCTGGACAAAACGGTCGCCGGCCTTGCCGCACCGCAGGGCCATGTCGGACATACCGCAGCCGACATCAGCGACGGGGCCGCGATTGCCGCTGCCGTCAGCCGGGCGACCGACGCGATCGGGCCGATCAACGCGCTGATCAACAATGCCGGGATGAATGTGTTCTCGACGCCGCTCGAGGCGACCGAGGAGGAGTGGAATCGCAATTTCGATGTCAACGTCAAAGGCGCCTGGAACTGCGCCAAGGCGGTGCTGCCGGCAATGATCGCAAATGGCGGTGGCGCGATCCTCAACATCGCCTCGACGCACAGCTTCACCATCATCCCTCATACCTTCCCCTATCCCGTGGCCAAGCACGCGCTGCTTGGGCTGACCAAGTCGCTGGCGCTGGAATATGCCGGGCAGGGCGTGCGCGTGAACGCGCTGGCGCCCGGTTATGTCGAGACGCAGAAGGCGACCGACTATTGGAACAGTTTTGCCGATCCGGTTGCGGCGCGCGCCAAGACGCTGGCGCTGCATCCCGGCGGCCGCATCGCCTCGGCGCGCGAGATCGCGCTGGCCGCTGTGTTCATGATTTCTGAGGAGTGCCCGTTCATGAACGCGGCGACCCTCGTCGTCGATGGCGGCCTCAGCCAGCTACAGCATCCCGCCTGAACGCTGGAGAGGCTCTATTTCTACCGCATCGACCGCCGGCCTAATGGAGCAAGCAGTCGCGATCAGAAACGCTCGCGATAGGCGCGCGGATTGGTGCCCAGCACGCGCAGAAAGCCGCGCCGCATGGTTTCTTCCGAGCCGAAACCGCAGCGGCGGGCCGTCTGGTTGACGGGCTGGCCCCGCTCCAGCATCCGCCGCGCCGCCTCGATCCGGATCTCCTCGATCGCGCGGGCAGGTGTCCGGCCGGTGGCCTCGCGATAGCGCCGCGAGAAGCTGCGCGGGCTCATATTGGCGTGGTCGGCCAACTGCGTGAGCGACAGGTCACCGGACAGATTTTCGAGGATCCAGCCATGCAGCCGGTCGAAGCGCCCGTCGCCTTGCTGCAGCTTGAGGGTCTGGCTGAATTGCGCCTGGCCACCGGGACGTTTCAGGAAGACCACCAACTCGCGCGCCACGCCGAGCGCCGTGTGCCGGCCAAGGTCGGCCTCGACGAGGGAGAGGGCGAGATCGATCCCCGCCGTTACGCCGGCGGATGTCCAGACATTGCCGTCGCGGATGAAGATCGGATCGGGTTCGAGTCGGACCGCGGGAAAGCGCCGGGCGAACTCCGCGCAGCGTCCCCAATGGGTCACCGCGCGGCGGCCGTCGAGCAGGCCAGCCGTCGCCAGCAGCATGGCGCCGCTGCAGACGGAAGCGGTTCGGGTGGCATCGCGCGAGCGACCGGCGATCCACTGGACCAGCACGGGATCGTCGCAGGCCGCGTTGACGCCCCATCCTCCGGGGACAAGCAGCGTGTCGATCTTACCTCCGTGGGTTGGCAGCACTGCTGCCTCCAGCACGAGACCGGCCGATGTCCGGATGCGCGGTGAGGCGGCGACGACCACGACCTCGTAAGGAGCCGGTTCGCCGGCCTGCCTTTTGAAATCATTGGCGCTGGCAAAGACCTGCAGCGGTCCGCTGACGTCGAGGAGCTGGATGTCGGGATAGGCAAGTACTTCGATACGGCGCATTGGTTTGGCCCGAAGCGAGGGATGAATGGCAATCGTGCCACACCATGATGCCGTAGATTGCCGGAAGTCAACCCACGGAGATTTCCATGCCCCTTCGTTTCGGCATCCTCGTATTCCCCGACGTCCAACAACTCGACCTCACCGGCCCATACGAAGTCCTGGCGTCGGCCAAGGATGCCGAGGTGGAACTGATCTGGAAGGATCGCAACCCGGTGACGTCATCGACGCGCCTCTCGCTGACGCCAACCGCGACCTTTGACGATTGCCGGCCCCTCGACGTGCTGTGCATTCCTGGCGGGGGCGGGGTCAACGCGCTGCTGGAGGACCAGACAGTCCTCGATTTCGTGTGGGAGCGCGCGGGGCAGGTGCGCTACATCACCTCCGTTTGCAGCGGTGCCCTGGTGCTTGGGGCGGCCGGACTGCTGAGGGGCAAGCGCGCGACCACGCACTGGTATGCGCATGATTTCCTTGAGGAGTTCGGAGCGATCCCGGTCGACGAGCGTATCGTCGAAGACGGCAAGCTCATCACCGCCGGCGGCGTCACTTCGGGGATCGACTTCGGCCTGGCGCTGGTTGCGAGGCTGCTTGGACAGGAGGAGGCCGAGATCGTGCAGCTCTCGCTCGAATACGCCCCGGCTCCTCCCTTTCGGTCCGGCACGCCCGCCGAGGCGTCGCCTGCGGTGCTGGCGCAGGCAAAAAAGCGCCTCTCTGGTTCGAGGCGGGTTCGCGAGGCAATCTTCGCTCGCTGGCGCGAGGCTCGCGCCGCCGCTGCGCCGGCGCGCGTCCACGGCTGAAGCAGCAAGGCCGAAGGTGCATCCCCTGGCCCTTCGGCCTTGCTGCGTTTCCACTGTTGACAGGTCCCTTCGTCTGTGCAGAAATTGGTTGGACCATTGAGCCACTTCGGTAGTAGCCCCGGTGACCGAATTCACCCTTCCGCCGATCCAGACGACGGCCCGCGACGACGCGGTGCTGAAGGCGTTGGCCGGCTTCGTCATGCGCGAGAAGCTGGAACCCGGTGAGAGGCTGCCGACCGAACGCATCCTCGCTGAGCGTCTGAAGGTCAGCCGCAACACGGTGCGCGAGGCGCTGACGCGCTGGGAAGGGCTTGGTCTGGTCGAGCGCCGGCAGGGCTCGGGCACCTATCTCAAGGCCGCCGTCTCGCTCGACATGCTGCACATGCCGCTGACGCTTGCCGGCGGCAATGATTTCACCGGTCTGATGCGCACGCTGGAAATCCGCCGCGCGCTGGAAGCGGAAGCCGCCGCCCTTTGCGCCATTCGTGCCGACAAGGACGACCTCGCCGAGATCGAGCGCAAGCTCGACATCATGGAGGAAGAGTTTCTCAGCCGCGCCGGCATGTCGTCGGAAGAGGACTGGGAATTCCATCAGGCGATCTACCGCGCCTGCGGCAATCCGCTGTTCGAGCAGATTATCGCCGCCATGCACGAACTGTTCCACCGCTTCTGGGAACATCCGCTCGGCGTGCGCGATTTCGGCCACGCAAGCTTTCCCTACCACCGCACCATGTTCGACTGCATCGCCGCGCACGATCCGGAAGGCGCCCGGGCCGAAGCGCTGAAGCTGATCGCCACGGTCGAGGACGATTTGAAGCGCGGCGCCGCCAACCTCAAACTTTCGGTCCGCACATGAACGAGCACAGCTTCGACCCAGGCATTTCCGGCAGCGACTATCTCGCCGAGGCGGCGACGCTTCTGGCGCATGACGACCCGTTCCCCGGCAATGCGGTGGTGCCGCCGATCTACCAGACCTCGCTGTTCACCTTCGCCAGCTATGCCGACATGGCCGACACCTTTGCCGGGCGCAGGAAACAGCCGATCTATTCGCGCGGCGACAATCCGACGGTGATGGAATTCGAGTCGCGCGTCGCAGCGCTTGAAGGTGCTGAAGCCGCACGTGGTTTTTCGAGCGGCATGGCTGCGATCAGCGCGACGTTGCTGGCTTTCGTCGGCGCAGGCGAACGCATCCTTGCGGTGCGCAATTGCTATGGCGACGCCTACCGACTGTTCGAGCGGCTGTTTCCGCGCCTGCATATCAAGGTGGACTATGTCGACGGCTCCGATCCGGATGCGGTGGCCGCGGCACTTCCCGGTGCGAAACTGCTCTACCTGGAAAGCCCGACCTCGATGATGTTCGAGCTGCAGGATCTCGAACATCTGACGCGGCTGGCGAAAGAGCAGGGCATCGTCACCACAATCGACAATTCCTGGGCGACGCCGGTGTTCCAGAAGCCGATCCTGCACGGCGTCGATCTGGTGCTGCACTCGGCCTCGAAATATCTCGGCGGCCACAGCGATACCGTCGCCGGTGTGGTGGCGGGCTCGGCCGCCCATATCAAGCACATCAACGACCAGACCTACTCGCAGCTTGGCGCAAAGCTGTCGCCCTTCGAGGGCTGGCTGCTGTTGCGCGGCCTGCGCACGCTGCCGCTGAGACTGCCGCATCACATGAAGAGCGGGCTCATCATCGCCGAGCGCTTGAAGGCGCATGACAAGGTCGAGCGGGTCAATCATCCCGCCTATTCCAACCATCCCGGCAAGAAGACGCTTGCCGGCTATGCCGGGCTGTTCTCCTTCGAGGTGACGGAGGATGTCGACATTCCCGCTTTCGTCGATGCGCTGAAATTTTTCCGCATCGGCGTCAGCTGGGGTGGTCATGAAAGCCTGGTCGTGCCGGCAAAGGCCTCGCTCGAGCAGACGCCGGGTCTCAATTCGATGGCGCGCTTCGGCGTCAGCCCCCGAACCATCCGCTTCAATGTCGGATTGGAAAGCGTCGAAGACCTCTGGGCCGACATCGGCCAGGCCTTCGACAAAGCAAAAAAATGACTGGGTTCAAAATGGGAGTTCTGAACATGAAAAGACTGAGCATCATGCTTGCCACCGCTGCCGGCCTGGCGATGTCCGCCAGCGGCGCATTGGCCGACACCACCCTCAAGCTGGTCGAGGTCATCACCAGCCCGCAGCGCACCGAATTCCTGAAGAAGCAGATCGCCGAGTTCGAGGCCGCCAATGCCGGCGTCAAGGTCGAGGTGGTCTCGCTGCCCTGGGGTCAGGCCTTCGAGAAATTCCTCACCATGGTGCAGGCCGGCGATACGCCCGACATCGTCGAGATGCCGGAGCGCTGGATGGGCCTCTACGCCACCAACGGCCAGCTCGAGGATCTCGGTCCCTACATGGCCAAATGGGATGATGCCAAAACGCTCGGCGACCGCGCCAAGCAGTTCGGCTCGACCGTCAACAACACCCAGTTCATGATCCCGTACGGCTACTATGTGAATGCGCTGTTCTGGAACAAGAAGCTGTTCAAGGAGGCCGGTCTCGACGGCCCGCCGGCGACACTCGACGACTTCATCGCCGACTCCAAGAAGATCTCCGCCATTCCAGGCAAGTACGGCTATTGCTTGCGCGGTGGGCCGGGCGCCTTCAACGGCATGCACATGTTCATGAACATCGCCGCTGGCAAGGGCGGCTACTTCAACGAGGACGGCACCTCGACCATCAACGAGGAGGGCTCGGTCAAGGGCCTGCAGATGCTGGCCGACATGTACAAGGACGGGCTGGCGCCCAAGGATGCGGTGAGTTGGGGCTTTAACGAGACCGTCACCGGCTTCTATTCCGGCACCTGCGCCATGCTCAACCAGGATCCGGATGCGCTGATCGGCATTGCCGACAAGATGAGTGCCGACGATTTTGCCGTGGCGCCGCTGCCTGTGGGGCCAAGCGGCAAATCCTATCCGACGCTGGGCTATGCCGGCTGGGCGATGTTCGCCAATTCGCAGCACAAGGACGATGCCTGGAAGCTGATGGCGACGCTGTTGTCGCCCAAGGACAATCTCGAATGGGCCAAGGAAGTCGGCGTCGTGCCGATCCACAATGGCGCCGACCAGGATGCCCACTTCAAGACCGAGCAGTTCAAAGGCTGGTTCACCGAACTCAGCGACACTTCCAAATATGAAATGGTGACGCCGCCGACACATCTGGAGAACCTCGGCAATTTCGTCGACCAGGTGGCGATCAAGAATTTCCAGGAAGTGCTGCTCGGCCAGAAGTCGGCCAAGGACGTTGCCGATCAATGGGCCGCGTTCCTGACCAAGGAACAGCAGGACTGGCTGGCCAAGAACAAGAAGTAGTTCTTCCACCTTCTCCCCGTTTACGGTGAGAAGGTGGCCCGAATGCATGTCGCCCAAAAGTGCGTAGCGGTTTTGGGACAACGACATGCACAGACAGGCCCGGATGAGGGGCAGCGCGAGCACCCCAAGGCTGGCGCCGCCCCTCATCTGCCTGCCGGCATCTTCTCCCCGTGAACGGGGAGAAGGGTGCTGTTGCCGCTGTCGGCACCCACCCATGATTGTTGAGCGCTAATGACTTATGCCGTGTCCGAAATACGATCCGCCGGCCGGCCGCGAAAGAAGCGGCTGACGCATGCAGCAATCGAGCCCTGGCTTTATCTCAGCCCGGCGATCGTTCTGCTGGTCGTGGTGCTGCTGGTGCCGCTGATCATCGGCATCAGCTATTCGTTCCGGAAGTTCTCCGCCTTCAAATCCGAATATGTCGGTCTAGGCCAGTATCAGGTGATGCTGACCGACCAGGTGCTGGGGCAGGCGCTGGTCAACACGCTGTGGTGGACCGTCGCCAGCCTGTTCTTCCAGTTCTTCCTCGGCCTGGGTCTGGCGTTGCTGCTCGACAAACCGTTTGTCGGGCGCAAGTTCGTGCAGGCGGTGGTGTTCCTGCCCTGGGCGGTGCCATCTTTCCTGTCGGGCCTGACCTGGGCGTGGCTGTTCAATCCGATCATCGGACCACTGCCGCATTGGCTCTTCACGCTCGGGCTGAAGGCCGAGCCGACCAATGTGCTGTCCGATCCGGCGACCGCCATGTGGGGGCCGATCATCGCCAACATCTGGTTCGGCATTCCGTTCTTCGCCATCACGCTGCTGGCGGCGCTGAAGTCGATCCCGTCGGAACTGCATGAGGCGGCCGCAATCGACGGCGCTTCGCCTTGGCAGCGCTTCACCAAGGTGACGCTGCCGTTCCTAGCGCCGACCATCGTCATCACCGTCATGCTGCGTACGATCTGGATCGCGACCTTCGCCGATCTGATCTTCGTCATGACCGAGGGCGGGCCGGCCGGCTCGACCAGCACGGTGCCGGTCTACATCTATGTCAGCGCCTTCAAGTCGCTGGACAAGGGCTATGCCTCCGCGGTGGCGGTGCTGCTACTGGTACTGCTCATCGCCTATGCGATCGCGCTGATCGCCATCCGCCGGTTGCTGGTGAGGCACGTCTGATGATTGCCGGACGCTCTACCTCCTCGCGCATCTTCAGCGGCGTCGGCCTCTACGCGGCGATTGCCGCCTATATGATCTTCGCCCTGTTCCCGATCTTCTGGACGCTGAAGATTTCGGTGACGCCGGAGCGGCTGCTCTATTCCGAGGGCATCACGCTGTGGCCGTCGCAGACGACCTTCCGCAACTTCATCACTGTCCTGGAAGCCTCTGACTTCCCCCGCTATTTCCTCAACAGCGTCATCGTCTCGGTGTCGACCGCGGCGCTCGTCACGGTCATCGCCACCCTCGCCGGTTACGCCATGTCGCGCTTCACCTTTCGCGGCAAGGCGACCCTGGCGATCATGCTTTTGCTCACGCAAACCTTTCCGCTGGTGATGGTCATTCCGCCGATCTACCGCGTCATGGGCGAGCTTGGCCTGACCAACAGCCTGGTCGGTCTGATCATCATCTACACGGCCTTCAACACCGCCTTCGCCACCTTCCTGATGCAGTCCTTCTTCGACGGCATTCCGAAGGATCTGGAGGAAGCGGCGATGATCGACGGCTGCACGCGGGCGCAGGCGATGCGCAAGGTGATCGTGCCGCTGACCTTGCCCGGCATGGGCGCCACGCTTGGCTTCGTCTTCACCGCCGCCTGGAGCGAATTGCTGTTCGCGCTGATGCTCATTTCCAGCGACGACCAGAAGACGTTTGCCGTCGGCCTGCTCACCTATATCGGCAAGTTCGCCGTCGACTGGGGGCAGATGATGGCGGCGTCGATCCTGGCGCTGATCCCGGTCTGTATCTTCTTCGCCTTCCTGCAACGCTATCTCGTCACCGGCCTCACCGCCGGCGCGGTCAAAGGATAATCGATGGCTTCCGTCACGCTGCAAAACGTCGAGAAGGACTACGGTTCGCTGCGCATCCTGCACGGCGTCGACCTCGAGATCGCCGATGGCGAGTTCGTCGTGCTGGTCGGCCCGTCCGGCTGTGGCAAGTCGACCCTTTTGCGCATGATTGCCGGGCTGGAGGAGGTGTCGGGCGGCGAGATCCATATCGGCGATCGGCTGGTCAACGATGTCGCGCCGAAGGACCGCGATATTGCCATGGTGTTCCAGTCCTACGCGCTCTATCCGCACATGGACGTGTCGTCGAATATGGGCTTCAGCCTGCTGTTGAAGAAGGCGGAGAAGACGAGGATCGACGGCAGGGTAGGGGCGGCAGCAAAGCGGCTCGGCCTCGACAGTTTCCTCGGACGTCTGCCCAGGCAACTGTCCGGCGGCCAACGCCAGCGCGTGGCCATGGGCCGGGCCATCGTGCGTGATCCCAAAGTGTTCCTGTTCGACGAACCGCTCAGCAATCTCGACGCCAAATTGCGCGTGCATATGCGCGCCGAGATCAAGGCGCTGCACCAGCAGCTCAAGACCACATCAGTCTATGTCACCCACGACCAGATCGAAGCCATGACTATGGCCGACCGCATCGTCGTCATGCATGACGGTTACGTCCAGCAGGTCGGCCATCCGCTCGAACTCTACGATCGGCCGATCAACACCTTCGTCGCCGGCTTCATCGGCTCGCCCGGCATGAACTTTTTTCCGGCGACAGTGGCCAATGGCGGCAAGGTGGACGCGGTGCTGGCCGACGGCCAGAAGCTGAGATTGCCTGATGGCTTGCCATTGAAGGATGGCGATGTGCTCACCGTCGGGCTACGGCCGGAGCACATCCAGCTTGCCGACGATGGTCCGCTCAGGGCAGAGGTCGAGGTGGTCGAGCCGCTCGGCCTGTCGACGCAGTTCTATGTCCGGCTCGCCAACCAGCTGGTTTGTGTCTTCGTCATGGGACGCAGCACTATCCGGCCTGGCGATAAGGTGCGGCTGTCTGCCGATCCGGCGGCGCTGCATCTGTTCGATCCCGCAAGCGGCAACCGCATCGGGTAATCCTATCGAAGGCTGCCCAGGCTGGCATACATGCCGGTGGTGCGGAACTGCGTCGGGTTGATGCCGTAGAGCCGGCGGAAGACTTTCGAGAAATAGTTGGCGTCCTCGAAGCCGCACAGGATGGCGACCTCCTTGACCGGCAGGAAATCGGCTTTGGTTAGCAGCTTCGCCGCCCGCTGCAGCCGCTGCTGCAGCACGAACTCGGCCGGCGGAACGCCTTCGCTCTCGGCGAAGCAGCGCGAGAAATGGGCGCGGCTGAGGCCGCTGATCTGGACGAGCTCGGCCACGGGCAAGGGCTTGTCGAGATTGGCGTTGATATGATCGATGACCGGCTGCATGACGCTCTGTTTCTCAGTGAAGGCGTGCGAGCCGAAGACATCGTCGTAAAGCGCCATCGCCGCCTCATAGGCGATTGCCGAAGCAGCGCCAGGCGAAGCGCCGCCCTTGATCAGGCGCAGGCTGCAATCGGCGAGATGATCGATCGTCTCCGGCTGCAGCCGAAACACCGGGCCGGAGACGCTGAGTATGGATTTGTGGACGCGCAGCGCCTCCTCGCCATTCATCGAGATCCAGAAATATTCCCAGCGGTCGCCCTTCTCCAGCCAGTAGCGATGGTTGTGTGGCACCAGCACCAGCAGCGTGTCGTTGGCCTGCAGGCGGTAGTTGCGGTTCTCGTAGCGCAGCTGGCCGGTGCCGCTGATCGTGTGCTGCAGCACGGTGAACGGCGTCTGGCCGCGCTTGCGCCCATCCCAGTCGTAAGTCACGCCCTCGCGTACTTCATAGCCGGTGCTGGTCGGCATGGCATGCAGGCGCTGGCGGCCGCGCGGCAGCGAAATGGTGCGCATCAACTGTCCGTTGGCGATCAGATCATGCAGCACAAAATTACCCTCGAAAGCATAATCGTTCTCTGGCCGCGCCCTGGAATAACGGCATAATCCAAATCCTGAGAACGCGAAAGACCCGCGGTCGAGGAGCGGGCGGGGAGGAGAACGAGCCGGAATTCCGGCTCGAATGGCATGCGCGCCAAGGCGGGCCGCCATTCCCTTTCCTGTTGCTCCTTACCCGGCATTCGAATGGATCGAGGTGAAGGTGATGAGTTTCAAAATCGCTATTATCGGCGCGGGCAGCGTCGGCTTCACCAAGAAGCTGTTCACCGACATTTTGTGCGTCCCGGAATTCAGCGACATCGAATTCGCGCTGACCGATCTCAGCGAACACAATCTGCAAATGATCAAGGCGATCCTCGACCGCATCGTCGAGGCCAACAAGCTGCCGACCAGGGTGACGGCGACGACCGACCGCCGCAAGGCGCTCGAAGGCGCGCGCTACGTCATCAGCTGCGTGCGGGTGGGCGGGCTCGAAGCCTATGCCGACGATATCCGCATTCCCTTGAAATACGGCATCGACCAGTGCGTCGGTGACACGATTTGCGCCGGGGGCATCCTCTACGGCCAGCGCAACATCCCGGTCATCCTCGACTTCTGCAAGGACATATTGGAGGTCGCCGAGCCAGGCGCCAAATTCCTCAACTATGCCAACCCGATGGCGATGAACACCTGGGCGGCGATCGAATATGGCAAGGTCGATACGGTCGGCCTCTGCCACGGTGTCCAGCACGGCGCCGAACAGATCGCCGAAGTGCTCGGCGCCAAGTCGCACAGCGAACTCGATTATGTCTGCTCCGGTATCAACCACCAGACCTGGTTCATCGATTTGCGGCTCAACGGCCGCAAGATCGGCAAGGACGAACTGGTGGCTGCCTTCGAGGCGCATCCGGTCTATTCGCAGCAGGAAAAGCTGCGCATCGACGTGCTGAAGCGCTTCGGCGTCTACTCCACCGAAAGCAACGGTCATCTCTCCGAATATCTGCCCTGGTATCGCAAGCGGCCGGACGAAATCACCCGCTGGATCGACATGTCCGACTGGATCCATGGCGAGACCGGCGGCTATCTTCGCTACTCCACGGAAACCCGCAACTGGTTCGAGACGGAATATCCGCAATTCCTCGAAGCGGCGTCGAAGCCGCTCGACGTATCGAAGCGCTCGAACGAGCATGCCAGCCATATTCTCGAAGCGCTGGAGACGAACCGCGTCTATCGCGGCCACTTCAACGTCAAGAACACCGGCATCATCACCAATCTGCCGCAGGACGCGATCATCGAATCACCCGGTTTCGTCGATCGCTTCGGCATCAACATGGCGTCAGGCATCACGCTGCTGGAAGCCTGCGCGGCCACCTGCATGGCTTCGATCAACGTTCAGCGCATGTCGGTGCATGCGGCTGTTACGGGCGACATTGACCTGCTCAAGCTCGCGGTGCTGCACGATCCGCTGGTGGGTGCGGTGTCGACGCCGGAAGAGGTCTGGCAGATGGTCGACGAGATGGTCGTCGCCCAGGCGCGTTGGCTGCCGCAATACGCCGATGCCGTGCCGGCCGCCAAGGAGCGGCTTTCGAAATCGATGGTGAAAACCCGCGACTGGGCGGGTGCGGCGCGGCGCAAAGTGCGCTCGATCGAGGAACTGCGCGCCGAAAAAACGGCTCTGAAACAGGCCGGCTGAGAATGCTGGCAGGCGGACAGCGGGAGGCCGGTTCGCCAATCAGCCGTCATGAATAGATGCGAGCAGCAGCAGACGTCGAAACATCTGGGAGGAACACAATGAGGAACTTTCGTGGAATTGGCATTCTCGCCGGGCGAAGAATTGGCATTCTCGCCGGGCTGGCGCTGAGCGTCTCGGCATCGGCGCTTGGCAGTGCATACGCGTCCGAGCCGACCACGCCGCCGGCGCCGGCGGCGTTTCCCGCCGAGGGCAAGATCAAATACGTCGCCCGCGATTCCATCCTGGAGTTCAAGGCGCTGCCCGAATATCACGAGCCCGAGTGGGTCACCGAGAAATACGTCAAGACTGGCAAGCTGCCGCCGGTCAAGGATCGCCTGCCGAAGGAGCCGCTGGTGTTCAAGACCGGCAACATGCCGGACGGCATCGGCGTTTATGGCGACACCATGCGCCACGTCATTGGCGGCCGGCCGGAAGGCTGGAATTATGGCGCCGGCCAGACCCAAGGATGGGGCGGCATCGACATCGGCCTTTCGGAATGCCTGACGCGCACCGCGCCTTTGTTCCAGGTCGAGGCCAAGGACACCGAGCCGCTGCCCAACCTCGCCAGGAGCTGGGACTGGTCGAAGGATGGCCACACGCTGACCATGCACCTGGTCGAAGGCGCCAAATGGTCTGACGGCGTTGCCTTCAATGCCGACGATGTCATGTTCTACTGGGACGATGAGGTCGTCGACCCCAATGTCTCGCCGTTGAACGGCGCCACAGCGGAAACCTTCGGTGTCGGCACGACGCTGAAGAAGGTCGACGATTACACCGTCGAGTGGACCTTCAAGGACGCTTTCCCCAAACAGTATCTCTACGCCATGGCCTATGGCACCTTCTGCCCCGGCCCAGCGCATATCCTCAAGCCGCAGCATCCGAAGTACTCGAAGAATACCTACGAGCAGTTCAAGAACGCGTTCCCGCCGGAATATATGAACATTCCGGTGATGGGCGCCTGGGTGCCGGTGGGGTATAGGCCTGACGACATCATCGTCTTGCGCCGCAATCCCTACTACTGGAAGGTCGACGAGAAGGGCAACCAGCTGCCCTATCTCAACGAACTGCACTACAAGCTGTCGACCTGGGCCGACCGCGACGTGCAGGCGGTGGCAGGGGCCGCCGACTTCTCCAACCTCGAGCAGCCGGAGAATTTCGTCGCTTCGCTGAAGCGAGCGGCGGACAAGGACGCGCCGGCCCGGCTCGCCTTTGGCCCGCGCCTGATCGGCTACAATCTGCGCATGAATTTTTCCGCCAATGGCTGGGGCAATCCCGACGAACGCGGCCAGGCGATCCGCGAGCTCAACCGCAATGAGGACTTCCGCAAGGGCATCACCATGGCGCTCGACCGCAAGGCGCTCGGCGACTCGCTGGTCAAGGGGCCGTTCACCGCCATCTACCCCGGTGGCTTTTCCTCGGGCACCAGCTTCTATGACCGCAACTCGACCGTCTACTATCCCTTCGACATCGAGGGCGCCAAGGCGGAACTGGCCAAGGCTGGTCTCAAGGATACGGATGGCGACGGCTTCGTGAACTTCCCGGCCGGGACCGCCGGCGGCAAGAATGTCGAGATCGTGATGCTGGTCAACAATGACTACGGCACTGACAAGAGCCTCGCCGAAGGCGTCGTCGGCCAGATGGAAAAGCTTGGCATCAGGGTCGTGCTCAACGGCCTCAACGGCACCCAGCGTGATGCCTCGCAATATTCCGGCCGCTTCGACTGGCTGATCAGGCGCAACGAGCAGGAGCTGACTTCCGTCGTGCAGAATACCGTGCAACTCGCGCCCGTCGGACCCAAGACCAGCTGGGATCACCGCGCGCCCGAAAGCGGCGTGGTCGACCTGATGCCGTTCGAAAAGGAGCTTGTCGACATCGTCAACAAGTTCGTCTCCTCGTCAGACAATGACGAGCGCGCCAGCCTGATGAAGACGTTCCAGAAGATCTCGACGGAGCATGTCTACAATATTGGACTGACCGAATATCCCGGCGCCCTGATCATCAACAAGCGCTTCTCCAACATCCCGCAGGGAACGCCGATCTTCATGTTCAACTGGGCCGAGGATTCGATCGTGCGCGAACGCGTCTTCGTCGCCGCCGACAAGCAGCAGAAATACGAACTCTTTCCCGACCAGCTTCCCGGCAAGCCCGGCGACAAGGGTCCGACGAACTGAGTTTCCTCCCCTGGCTGACGCCCGGCCGCGCTGCGCGCGCGGCCGGGACGGAGTAAGGTCAGCGGCAACAGATTAGATCCAAGGAGGAGAAACGGTCCGATGCTGCGATTCCTGGCCATGCGCATAGCATCGGCGGTGCCGGTCATGGTCATCCTGAGCCTGGTCACCTTTGCCATCATCCAGGCGCCGCCGGGCGACTATGCCGACTATATCCGTTCGCAGCTCATCAACCAGGGCGGGGCGTCTTTTGCCGAAGCCGACGCGCAGGCGCAGGCCTATCGGGTCGAGCACGGCCTCGATAAACCGCTGCCCGTCCAGTACCTGAACTGGGTCGCCGGCATCATCACCCGCGGCGATTTCGGCTACAGCCTCTATTACAACAAGCCGGTCGCCGCAGTGGTCGGCGAGCGGCTGCCGCGCACGCTGCTGCTGGCATTGGTCTGCCATCTGCTGGCGTCGGTGCTCGGCATCACCTTCGGCATCTGGGCGGCGACCAGGCAATACACATGGATCGCCTCGGTGCTGTCGGCCATCTCCTTCCTCGGCATGACGGTGCCGCGCTTCCTGATGGCGCTGATCATCGTCTATCTCCTGGTCTTCCAGTTCAACGTGTCGGAGATCGGCAGCTTCTTCTCGCCGCAATATGGCGGCGCGCCGTGGTCGTGGGCGAAATTCGCCGACCTCGTCAAGCATGTCTGGCCGGTGGTGGCGATCGCCACCTTCGGCGGGCTCGCCTACAATATGCGCGTCATGCGCGGCAATCTGCTCGATACGCTGAACGCGCAATATGTCGAGACGGCCAAGGCCAAGGGCCTGACCGGCAGCGCCGTCGTCATGCGCCATGCCGTGCCCAACGCACTGCACCCGCTCATCATGTATCAGGGCGTGGTGCTGCCCTACATGCTGACCGGCGAGATCGAGACGGCGATCATCTTTGCGCTGCCGACGGTCGGGCCCGCCATCGTCGGCTCGATGGCGGTCGGCGACGTTTATGTCACGGCGACCTTCATGATGGTGCTGTCGGCAACGCTGATCGTCGGCAACATCATCGCCGACATGCTGCTCGCGCTGCTCGATCCGCGCGTACGCCAGTTCAGGGAGAGCTAGATGCTGGCGCGTGACCCATCCCCGCCGCCGCCCCCGGCTGAAGCAACCGCGATTGCGACCCCACGCGGCAATGAGAGCTATATGGCGCTGGTCTGGCGCCGGCTGAGGCGCTCCTGGACCGGCATGGCCGGGCTGATCCTTGTCGTGCTTCTGGTGCTGATGGCGCTGTTCGCCGATTTCTTCGCGCCGATGGACCCCAAGGTGACCGATGTCGCTTTCGCCCCGCCGCAAGTGATGAGTTTTCACGACAGAGACGGGAATTTCGTGCTCCAGCCGCGGGTCTATGCGCTGGCGGATTCTGCAGACCTCGACCCGGTCACCTTCCAGCCGGTCGTCGGGCCGGATTACGAGCATCCGCGCCTGCTCGGCTTCTTCGTCAAGGGCGCCGACTACCGGCTGCTTGGCCTGATCCCCGCCAACCGGCATTTCTTCGCTTCGGCCGACGGCCAGCCGGTGCATTTTCTCGGCACCGACAAATTCGGCCGCGATGTGTTGTCGCGCGCCATCCAGGGCTCGCGCGTCTCGCTGATGATCGCGCTGACGGTGGTGTTCATCATCACCGTCATCGGCACCACAGTCGGCATGGTCTCGGGCTATTTCGGCGGCCGCTTCGACGTCTGGATGCAGCGCTTTGTCGAGCTGGTGCTCGCCTTCCCGCAATTGCCGCTCTATCTTGCGCTGACGACGCTGATCCCGGTGACCGCGCCGACCAACGTCTTCCTCGCCTTCGTCATCATCGTCATGTCGGCGCTGGGCTGGGCGCAGATGTCGCGCGAGGTGCGCGGCAAGACGCTGGCGCTGGCGCGGATCGACTATGTGCGCGCTGCCATGGCGGTTGGCGCCACCGACATGCGTATCATCATGCAGCACATTTTCCCCAATGTGATGAGCCACGTCATCGTCGCCGTGACGATCGCGATCCCGACGGTGGTACTGCTCGAAGCCTTTCTCGGCTTCCTCGGCTTCGCCGTGAAACCGCCGCTGATCTCATGGGGGCTGATGCTGCAGGACACGGCTACCTATTCGGTCATCGGCACCTATCCGTGGATCCTGTCGCCGGTCGGCTTCGTGCTGATCACCGTCTTTGCCTTCAACGCGCTGGGCGACGGCCTGCGCGATGCCGTCGATCCCTATTGAGGTGGCCGGGATGACCGTAGCGCTCGCAGCCACCTTCGCACCAGCCGTCCGGCTCGACCATGCCGGCCGCCACGACCAACCCATCATCGATGCCCGCAACATCGAGGTCGCCTTCAAGGTCGAGCACGGCGTCGTCGACGCGGTGAAGGATGTCTCGTTCCAGCTCTATCGCGGGGAGACGATCGCCATCGTCGGCGAGTCCGGTTCCGGCAAGTCGGTGACGGCGCGCGCCGTCATGGGGCTCTTGTCAAAGCGGGCCACCGTGTCGCCGAAATCCACCATCGACTATTGCGGGCAGGACATACTGAAATTCCCCGAGAGCGCCCGGCGCAAGTTGCGCGGCAATCGCATCTCGATGATCTTCCAGGAGCCGATGAGCTCGCTCAACCCGATCTATACGGTCGGCAGTCAGATCGTCGAGGCGATCAGAGTGCATCGAAAGGTCAGCCGCAAGCAAGCCTGGGCGCGGGCGCTCGAGCTTTTGCGGCATGTCCAGATCCCCGAGCCGGAAGCGCGCATCAAGCAGTATCCGCACCAGATGTCGGGCGGGCAGCGCCAGCGCGTGATGATCGCCATGGCGCTCGCCAACGACCCCGATGTGCTGATCGCCGACGAGCCAACGACAGCGCTCGACGTCACGGTGCAAGCACAGATCCTCAATTTGATCCGCAATCTGCAAAAAGAACTCAGGATGGCGGTCATCCTGATCACCCACGACCTCACCGTGGTGCGAAAATTCTCCGACTATGTCTATGTCATGCAGCATGGCGAGATGTGCGAGCACAACGTCACCGAGCGGCTGTTCGCCGACCCGCAGCATGCCTATACCAAGCGGCTGCTCGCTTCAGAGCCGCACGGCAAGCCGCAGCCGCTGCCGGAAAACAGCGGCACCATCCTCGAGGCCCGCGATATGCGCGTCTGCTTCATGCTACGCCATGGCAGCTTCCTGAAGCCGGACTGGCGCGAGCTGGTCGCCGTCGACGATCTCGGCCTGAAGCTTTGCCGCCACGAGACACTGGGGCTGGTCGGCGAATCCGGCTCCGGCAAGACCACCTTCGGTCTCGCCTTGCTCAGGCTCACCGAGGCCAAGCGCGGCGAGGTCAGCTTCGACGGCCAGCCGATCCACGGCCTGTCGCGCGCCGGGATGCGGCCGCTGCGCTCGCGCATGCAGGTCGTCTTCCAGGATCCGTTCTCCTCGCTCAACCCGCGCATGACGATCGGCCAGATCATCGAGGAAGGGCTGGTCGTCAACAGGATCGGCGCGACACGGCGCGAGCGGGTCGATCGGGTTCGCGACGCCCTGGTCAGCGCCGGCATGCCCGGCGATATCCTGTCGCGGTTCCCGCACGAATTTTCCGGCGGCCAGCGGCAGCGCATCGCCATTGCCCGAGCCATCGCGCTGGAGCCCGAATTCATCCTGCTCGACGAACCGACATCGGCGCTCGACCTTTCGGTGCAGGCGCAGATCATCGACTTGTTGCGCAAGCTGCAGGACGAACGCGGCCTTAGTTATCTCTTCATTTCGCACGACCTCAAGGTGGTGCGCGCGCTCTGCCATCGCGTCATCGTCATGCAGAACGGCAAGATCGTCGAACAGGGGCCCGTCGACGAGGTCCTCACCCATCCCAAGACCGCCTACACCGAACGGCTCGTCAGGGCCGCCTTCGACGTGGCGTAGCAAAGTGCCGGAGGTTTAATAGTGGCAAGACATCCCAGGATCACCTTCATTGGCGCGGGTTCGACCGTGTTCATGAAGAACATTGTCGGCGACGTGCTGCAGCGCCCATCGCTGTCAGGCGCGACGATCGCGCTGATGGACATCAATCCGCAGCGGCTGGAAGAGAGCGCCATCGTCGTCAACAAGCTGATCGCGACGCTGGGCGTGAAGGCGAAGGCCGAGACCTATTCCGACCAGCGCAAGGCGCTCGCCGGTGCCGACTTCGTGGTCGTCGCCTTCCAGATCGGCGGCTTTGAGCCCTGCACCGTCACCGATTTCGAGGTGCCGAAGAAATACGGCCTGCGCCAGACCATTGCCGACACGCTCGGCGTCGGCGGCATCATGCGCGGCCTCCGGACCGTGCCGCATCTGTGGAAGATCTGCGAGGACATGCTGGCCGTCTGCCCCGACGCGATCATGCTGCAATACGTCAACCCGATGGCGATCAACACCTGGGCGATTTCAGAGAAATTTCCTGACATCAAACAGGTCGGCCTCTGCCATTCGGTGCAGGGCACGGCGATGGAACTGGCGCACGATCTCGACATTCCCTACGAGGAGATACGCTACCGCTCGGCCGGCATCAACCACATGGCCTTCTACCTGAAGTTCGAGCACCGGCAGCCGGATGGCTCTTACCGCAACCTCTATCCGGACCTGGTCCGCGCCTATCGCGAGGGCAGGGCGCCGAAGCCGGGCTGGAACCCGCGGTGCCCCAACAAGGTGCGCTACGAGATGCTGACGCGTCTCGGCTATTTCGTCACCGAAAGCTCCGAGCATTTCGCCGAATACACGCCCTATTTCATCAAGGAAGGCCGCCCCGACCTGATCGAGAAGTTCGGCATTCCGCTCGACGAATATCCCAAGCGCTGCATCGAACAGATCGAGCGCTGGAAGGGCCAGGCCGAGGCCTATCGCTCGGCCGACCGCATCGAGGTCGAGCAATCGAAGGAATACGCGTCCTCGATCATGAACTCGGTGTGGACCGGGGAGCCTTCGGTGATCTACGGCAATGTCCGCAACAATGGCTGCATCACCTCGCTGCCGGACAATTGCGCCGCCGAGGTGCCGTGCCTGGTCGACGGCTCCGGCATCCAGCCGACCTATATTGGCGAGCTGCCGCCGCAACTCACCGCGTTGATACGCACCAACATCAATGTGCAGGAACTGACGGTGCAGGCGCTGATGACCGAAAACCGCGAGCACATCTACCACTCGGCGATGATGGACCCGCATACGGCGGCCGAACTCGATCTCGACCAGATCTGGGCGCTGGTCGATGAGTTGCTGGCGACACATGGCGACTGGCTGCCGACCTGGGCGCGTGGGAGCGCCAAGGTCCGGGCCGCCTGAGCGCTGCTGCGGCGGTATCTACTCCACCGTCAGGCCTCCGGTGGCGCCGGCAACCGGTGGCGCAGTTCCTCGACCAGCACGCGCTCGTTCTCCGAATAGTCGATCGGAACGACGACGAGATGGACGCCACCGCCGGCAAAAGCCTGTTCAAGCGTCGATTGTATTTCTGAGACGGCGTCGACCCTGGTTCCCTTGGCGCCATAGGCCTCGGCATATCTGACGAAATCGGGATTGCCGAAGGTCATGCCGAAATCGGGGAACTGGTCGACCGCCTGCTTCCAGCGGATCATGCCGAAAGCATTGTCCTCGATGATCAGCACGACGAGGTTAAGCTTCAGCCTGACGGCGGTTTCCAGTTCCTGGCTGTTCATCATGAAGCCGCCATCGCCGCAGATCGCCATGACGCGGCGGCCGGGATAGAGCATCGCGGCCGTCATCGCCGAGGGCAGGCCGGCGCCCATCGTGGCCAGGGCGTTGTCGAGCAGCAAAGTGTTGGCGACGCGCGTGCGGTAATTGCGCGCAAACCAGATCTTGTACATGCCGTTGTCGAGCGCCAAGATGCCATCGGCCGGCATCACCGCGCGCACATCGTGCACCAAGCGCTGCGGCGTGAAACGGTCTTCGGTGGCGCGGGTGGCAATGCGGCTCAAAATCCCTTCGCGCAGCGGCAGTAGCGCCTGCGCGTTGGGGATCTTGCCCTCGAGGCGGTCGGCAAGCAGCCTGAGCGAAGCGCCGATGTCGCCGACCACTTCGGTCTGCGGGAAATAGACCTGCTCGACATTGGCCGGCTGGTAACCGACATGGATCACCTTCGGTCCCTTGTCGCCCATAATGAAGGGCGGCTTCTCGATCGTGTCGTGGCCGATAGTGATGATGAGGTCGGCCTGTTCGATGGCCTCATGCACATAGTCGCGCTCGGAGAGCGCGGCGGTGCCCATGTAGAGTTCGGTGCCGCCGGGCACCGTGCCCTTGCCCATCTGCGTGGTGAAATAGGGAATGCCGGTCCTGATCACGAACTGGGCGAGGTCGGACGTCGAGCGCGGCCGCGATGCGGCGGCGCCCAGCATCGCCAGAGGACGCTGCGCCTTGATGATCATCTCGGCGGCGCGGTCGAGCGCAAGCGGGCTGGCCAGCGGAAGCTCGACCGGATGCGGCGGGATCAGCGCGACATCGTCGCACTCCTCGGCCGCGATGTCTTCGGGCAGTTCCAGATGCACCGGTCCCGGACGCTCCTCTTCGGCAATCCGAAACGCTTCGCGCACCACGGCGGGAATGGTCTTCGCCGAGATGATCTGGCGTGACAGCTTGGTCAGCGGCTTCATCGCGGCGACGATGTCGACGATCTGGAAGCGGGCCTGGCGCGACGACCGGATGCCCTTCTGCCCGGTGATCATGATCATCGGCATGGCGCCGAGCAGCGCATAGGCGGCACCCGTCGTCAGGTTCAGGGCGCCGGGTCCCAGCGTGGTGATGCACACACCTGGCTTGCCGGTGAGCCTGCCATGGGTGGCGGCCATGAACGCCGCCGCCTGCTCATGACGGGTGAGGATGAGCTGGATCGAGGATTTGCGGATGGATTCGACGACGTCCAGGTTTTCTTCGCCGGGAATGCCGAAGATGCGATCGACGCCCTCATTCTCGAGGGCGGCAACAAGCAGGTCAGAACCTTTGGGCACGAAGCATCTCCTGGGCAAAGCGGCGGCGAACCGCGTCGGGATATGATCAGACATAGTGCTGGCAAAGCCCTAGCGCGAGGCGCGGCCGCCGCCAATATCGCTCTGCCTTACAGATCCTTCCGTTTCCTGAATTGGCCGGGCGAGACGCCGGCGTGGCGCCTGAAGGCGGTGGAGAAGGCGGCTTCCGAGCTGTAGCCGACCGCCTCGGCGACTTGGCCCAGGCTCTTGCCCTCGTGCAGCAGCCGGCTAGCCTGCCGCATGCGGCAGCCGAAGAGATAGGCCATGGGCGCTTCGCCGACGAGATCGCGAAAGCGGGCGGCAAAGGTTGCCCTGGAGAGCCCGACCGCGCGTGCCAGGGTCTCGATCGTCCAGCCGTGGCCATAGGCTTCATGCAGGGTCGCGAGCGCTCTGGCGATCGCGGGGTCCTGCAATCCCCTCAGCCAACCTGGATTGTCCATGCTTTCCAGACCGGAGCGCAAGGCGCGCGTGACGATGGCCCCAGACAGGCGAGCCATGACCACGTCGCTGCCGGGACCTTCGTCGGTCGCTTCCACCAGCAAGGCCTCGACATAGCCACGCAGCCATTTGGGCAGACGGCCATTCGATCCCCGGATGTGAACGATGCGCGGCAGGCCGGCAAGTGCCGGATGGTCGGCGTCGCGAAAGGCGAAGGCGCCGCACAGGATGACGGTCTTTTCGCCTTCGCCGCCGCTGCGAATACGCCCGGCTGCGGTTTGGGTCGCCAGTTCGGCGGCGGGGACGTTCGCGCTTTTGAGCGCGCCGGGCGACCGCAGCACATGCGGATCGGCGCGCGGTGCAATGATCAGGTCGCCGGCATCGAGAGGCTCGACATCTTCCTCACCGAACACCGCCTCGCATCGCCCCTTGATGACGACGTGAATGCCGCGAAGTCCAGCCTGGCTGAACGAGATCGCCCAGGGCGCGGCCAGTTCGAGGCGCCGGTACCCGGCGGCTGCGAAGTGCAATTCGCGCATGAGGGTAGCCAGGAGATCCACGCTTCGCTCCAGAAACAGACGATCGATAAATCAATCTAGACGCTGTCGAATAGCGCGCCGGCCTTACTGGACCTAGCTATGCCCGACAGGCCGCTTGTCGGCGATAACGAAACTCAGGAGTTATTCATGCCGCCAATCGAGCTTTTTGTCGCGCAGCTTTGTCCCTATGCGCACCGTGTCAGGCTCGCCCTTGCCGAGAAAGGCCTGCAGGCGACGGAAATCGAAATCGATCTGCGCAACAAGCCGGCGTGGTTCCTGAAACTCACGCCGACGGGAAAGGTGCCGCTGCTGCGCCATCAGGGGCAATATGTCAGGGAGTCGGCGATCATCTGCGAATATCTCGATGATGCATTCCCCGAACGGCCGATTTTCCCCAGGGATGCTCATGCCCGCGCTGAGGCGCGCATCTGGATCAGCTTCGCCGACACGCAGCTTTACGCCAGGACGGCAACCATGATGCACAGTTCCGACGCTATGGTTCATGAGCGGATCAAGGCCCAGCTTGCCGACGCCCTGCGCTTTGTGGAACAGCATGCCTTTGCGAGGCGAGGGGCGGACGAACGGTTTTTGCTGGGCTCGGAATTCAGCGCCGCCGACGTCGCCTTCTATCCCTGGTTCGAACAGCTGTGCGTGCTTGAGAAATATCTGGGCTTTGCCATGCCGGCCGAATGCGAGCGCCTGCTACGCTGGCAGGAAATGGTTGCTGCCAGGGAGGCGGTGCGGACCTGCGCCAGGTCAACCGGCTTCTATCTGGAATCCTATGGCCGGCTTCTCGCGGCCTGAGACGAGCGGGCAAACGGAAAAAAAATCCCCGGCAATGGCGCTGGAGGGCCTATCCTTGCTTCTTGCGGCAGGCGCAAGCCTGTAAATATGCGGTATGAAACCCCGCCGCGAGAGGTGAGAGAAATATGCCCAATCCAACCGTCATCGGGTTTTCCGGCAATTTCACCAGGCCGTCCAAGACGCGTGGTTTTGTCGACCAGGTTGTCAGGGATATTGCGCGCCAGCATGGCCTGTCGGCGAGCACCTATGACATCGAAGACCTCGGCCCGTCGCTCGGCGCTGCCAAATGGGCGCGCGATCTCGACGGCCAGGCACGGGCAATCTTCGACGGCGTCGTCAATGCCGATGTGCTGGTGGTGGGGTCGCCGACCTACAAGGGCAGCTACACCGGCCTGTTCAAGCACTTCTTCGATCTGTTCGATCCCGCCGCCTTGCGCGGCAAGCCGATGGTGCTGCTTGCCACCGGCGGCAACGATCGCCACGCGTTGATCGTCGAGCACCAGTTGCGGCCGTTGTTCGGCTTCTTCGAGGCGCTGACGCTGCCGACAGGGGTCTATGCCACGGACAAGGACTTTTCCGACGGCGTGCTGCGGGCCGAACCCATCCTGAAGCGCGTCGAGCAGGTTGTCGGCGAGGTCGGGCTGGTGCTGGCCAATCGCTCGCCAGCCGGCGTTGCTGCCGGATAGAGCGAGGCGGGCAGGCCGGCTCCGGCTTTGCTCGGAGTGAATAAAAAGGCCCGCCACCGACGCGAATCGTGACGAGCCTCCTTGGAGTAGGCCAGGCCTCCCACAGCCCGATTGCTTTCAAATCAATAGCCCGCCGGCTAGGCCTGGCGGGGCATCGATAGTAGGGTCTGGATCGAATGGGAGCGATCCGGCTGAAAAACGCCAATACCGGTCGAAGGTTCCCGGTCATCCTGAGCGGCGATGACAAAGGGGTTTAGCCCAACTGCGAAATCCATCTCAGGCGGATTTATCGCGACAACTAGTTCCTGTCCGCCGGCTTCGAACGCATCCTTGCTACCGTCTCGCGCTCGGCGCGCTTGGAGCGCAGCGGCGGCAGGCCGCGGTCGATCAGGTCCATGTCCTCCAGCACCATGTCGCCCATGCGCTTGAAGGCGATGTCAAGCGCACCGGCGCGGTGGGCGGAGCGCAGGAAGCCGGGGATCGTTCGGACCGGATGGTCCTGCGCCAGCGGTTCTTCAGGGAAGACATCGCTGGCGGCGACGATGTGGCCGCTTTTCACCGCCGCCATCAGGGCAGGGAAGTCGACGACGCCGGCGCGGCTGAGCAGGATGAAGGCGGCGCCCTTGCGCATACTTGCAAAGGCCTCAGCGCCGAGGAAACCCTGGTTCTCCGAGGTCACCGAAGCGACGACGAAGACGAAATCGCTGGTCGACAGCACCTCGTCCAGCGAGGCCGGCTCGACGCCACTGTCGATCAGGATCGATGGCGGCAGCCAGGGATCGAAGACCTTGGTGCGGGTGCGAAAACCCGACAGCAGTCGGTTGAGCGCACGGCCGAGATCGCCGAAGCCGATGATGCCGACATCGGCGCCGGACAGAAGCCGCGCCGTCAAATTGCCGTCGCCGCCCCACAGCTCTTCGCCTTTGCGGAAGGCGAGGTCGGCATCGACGATGTTGCGGGCGAGGTTGAGCGCCATGGCGAGGCCAAGCTCGGCCACCGGCTCGGCGAAGACGAGGCCGGTGGTGACGACATGGATGCCGCGCGCAAACAGCGTCTCATAGGGCATGTTGTTGATGAGGTTGGTCTCGACATTGAAGACGCAACGCAGCGCCTGCATCCGGTCCAAGGTCTCGGGCGAGATCGGCGGCTGGCCGATAATATAGCGGGCTTCGGCAAGCACGTCGGCGGGCAAGTTCGCCACCCCCTCGGCCGTCGTCTCGACGACGCGGTAATGCGCTTTGAGGCGCGCCAGCTGCGGTGAGGTGAAGATCAGGTCGAGCGTGCGTGGTTCCGGCGCGCTGATGACCAGCGGCAGGGCCTTGTTTGGCATAACGATTCCTCCCCGGCGCGATGCGTATCGCGTATTCTTGCTTGCACTTGTGGTAGTCCCCAAAACCGCTTGCCGCCGTCCGGCGGCATGTGCTTGAGGGGTAAAATACCCACCATTAAACGATTTACAACTCCGGGAGGGGCCGCCGATCGCGCGGCTCGAGCCTTGCCGGGTTTTGATGCGGGAATCCGTTGGCTCGCCAGGCAACCGGCCCTGAGGGCTCCTTCCCTTCTCCCCCTGTCGGAGAAGGTGCAGTCAAAACGGATAGTGCTGCCCCGGATCCTCGATGGTTAGCCAGCGCAGGTCGGTGAACTCGGCAATCGAGGCCTTGCCGCCGAAGCGGCCGTAGCCTGAACCCTTGACGCCGCCGAACGGCATTTGCGCCTCGTCGCCGACGGTCGGGCCATTGATGTGGCAGATGCCAGCTTCGATGCGCGCGGCAACCGCCATGGCACGGCGGATGTCGCGGCTGAACACGGCTGAAGACAGGCCGTATTCGGTATCGTTGGCGACACGTACCGCTTCGTTCTCGCCCTTGACGCGGATCACCGGCTTGACCGGGCCGAAAGATTCTTCCGAATAGACGCGCATTGCCGGCGTCACGTGGTCGAGCAATGTCGCCTCGACCACGGTTCCGGTGCGCTTGCCGCCGGCCACAAGCCTGGCGCCCTTGGCGACGGCGTCGGCAACCAGTTCTTCCATCTTGTCGGCGGCCTGGCTGCTGATCAGCGAACCGAGCACGACATGGCCGCGCGGGTCGCCGGCCGGCAACTGCGCCGCGCGGACGGCGAGCTTGGCGACGAATTCGTCGGCGACCTTTTCATCAACGACCAGACGCTCGGTCGACATGCAGATCTGGCCCTGATGCATGTAGGCGCCGAAGGTCGCCGCATTGACCGCCGCATCGATGTCGGCATCGTCGAGCACGACCAGCGGCGCCTTGCCGCCGAGTTCGAGCAGCGCCGGCTTCAAGTGACGGCCGGCGAGTTCGGCAATGATTCTGCCGACCTTGGTCGAGCCGGTGAAGTTGACACGCCTGACTGCAGGGTGCGCGACCAGTGCCTCGACGATTGCCGCTGCGTCCTTGGGGTCATTGGTGACGACATTGATGACGCCCTTGGGCAGGCCCGCCTCGACCAGCACCTGGCCGATCAGCCGGTGTGTGCCGGGGCACATTTCGGAGGCTTTCAGCACAACCGTGTTGCCGCAGGCGATCGGCATGGCGATGGCACGGGTACCGAGGATGACCGGCGCATTCCACGGCGCGATGCCGAGGCAGACGCCGGCCGGCTGGCGGATCGCCATGGCCAGCGTGCCGGGCTTGTCGGAGGGAATGACCTCGCCCGAAATCTGCGTCGTCATGGCGGCTGCCTCGCGCAGCATTTTGGCGGCGAGCATGACGTTGAAGCCGGCCCAGGGGCCGGTCGCGCCGGTTTCTTCCATCATCAACTTGGTGAATTCGCCGACCTTGGAGTCCATGACATCGGCCGCCTTGGACAGCAAAGCGCGGCGCTCGCCCGGACCGGTCTTCGACCACGTCTTGAAAGCGGCAGCAGCGGCTTCGACCGCGGCATTGGCGTCGGCGATGCTGGCTGCGGCAGCGCGGGTCGCCAGCTTGCCGGTGAACGGGTCCATGCGCTCGTAAGAGGCTGAGCCGGAGGCATTCCTTTTGTCGCCGTCGATCAGAAGTCCGATGTCCATTGTTCTCTCCCTCGCTCGCCGTGGAGCGTCTTTTCTATCTATTATCGACCACGATCTGATCCGAACACCGGCTCCCACTTTTCGGGATCATGGTCTAGAAGCCGAGCACCTCGGCATTGATCGATGCTTCAAGCCCACCGTCAACCGGCACATTGGCGCCGTTGACCCAGCGTGCGCCGTCCGAGCACAGGAACAGCACAACAGGCGCGATGTCGCCCGAGGTTCCGGCGCGCCCGACCCTGGCGATGTCGCTGTCGACGCGGGCGTCACCCAACACATTGCGGAACTGTTTGAGGATCGGCGTCTCGACCGGGCCGGGGCTCACTGCATTGACGCGGATGCCGCGGCTCCTGAACAGGTCCTGATGTGCGGCGCGCTGCGTCCACAACAGCAGCAGCTCCTTGGAAACGGGATAGCCTTCCTCGTTCTTCACCTGATGGTCGGCGATCATCTTCGCCACATCGGGAAAGCCTTCGATGCCGATCATCGATGCCGCGCGGTTGAGATTGGCGCGCCAGCCATAGCCGGCGATCGAGGCGACGTTGACTACGGTGCCGCCTTCACGAAGTCTTGGTGCGAGGCCTTCCGAGAGCGCGCGCAGGCCGTAGAAGTTGACGGCCAGTGTCGACACCGCACCGGTGTTGCCGGGGAGGCCGGCGACATTGCAGAGCGCATCGATGCGCTGCGGCAGGCGCCCGAGGAGATCGTCGACGCCGGCCTTGGATGAGATGTCAGCCTTGACGAAACTGCCGGCCGATGCTGCCGGTTCACGCATATCGACGCCGATCACGTCAGCGCCCGTTGGCCGGCAAGTTCGGCCGTGCGAGCGCCGATACCAGAGGCGACACCGGTGATGAGGATGGTCTTGCCGAACAGCATGGTCACGCCTTTTCACTATGCGTTGCGGCCTGTTGCGGCGAAGGCGCCGCGTCACTATCGCCGGCGTTTGCCGGCAGCCTGACCCGGTAGCCGACCGGTAGCAGGCGCAGGCCAAAGCGCTCCTCCAGCGTTCCCCACACGCCGCGCGGCAGGAACAGCGAGAACAGCACCGCCGTGGCGCCGAGGCCGATCAGATACCAGACGCCGGTGCCGCCGAACCAGGTCTCGATGAGGAAGAACAGCAGCGCACCCAGAATGGCGCCCTCGAAGGTGCCGATGCCGCCGACCAGCACCATGAAGATCATGTAGGCGGTCCACTGGACGTTGAAGTAGGTTTTCGGCTGGAAGGTGATCGACGTGGCCAACCACAGCGCGCCGGCCATGCCGATGCCGAAGGCGGCGAGCACGAAGAGCAGCCGCTTGGTTCCGGTGACGCGCACGCCGACCGATGCCGCGGCCTCCTCATTGTCCCTGATGGCGCGGATGGCCGCACCCGTGCTGCCGCGCAGCAGGCTAAACAGGATGGCAAGGAGCGCCGTCATCGCGGCCAGCGCCAGCCAGTAGATCGTCGCCCGCCTGACGCCGGCGTCATAGACGTTGAGCGAGATCAGCGACGTCCCGGTCTCGCCTTGCACCAGCCGGTCGAGATTGACCAGGAGATGGGTGAGCGCCGCGATCACCCACATGCCGATGGCGAACTCGCCGTTCTTCAGCTTCAGCATGAACAGCGACATTGGCCAGGAGATCGCGCCGACAATGATCGCCGAGACAAACAGAGAAGCGAACGGGTTGAGGCCTGCATCGGCCAGGCGGATGGTGAAATAGGCGCCGAGGCCGAAGAACACTTGCTGTCCCACCGAAACCAGCCCGCCGAAGCCGGCCAGCGCATTCCACATCGCCGCCAGGATCACATAGATGAACAAGGCGGTCATGCGGTCGACGGCGCCGGCCGACAGGAAATGCGGCGCAACAGCGAGCAGCGCGATGATGACGACAACCGCAATCGCCGAGATGCGCGAGGCGGAGGTGCCGCGCTCGATAACGGGGGCGTTTAAAACCGAGCTCATGATGCTTTCCTCGCGGGCAGGCGCAGCAGGCCGCGCAGGCCGAGGCCGGAGGTGGAGAGCCGGATGAACAGCACGATCAGGAAGGCGACATGGCCGCCGATCAGAAAACCTTGCGGATGGATCTGCGCGCCGAGCGTCTGGGCGAGCGCCAGAACGATGCCGCCGACCAGCGTGCCCCATAGCGAACCGGCGCCGCCGATCACCGCCGCCTCGAAAGCGAACAGCAATTGAGGTGCGCCGGTATAGGGATCGAAGGTGGCGCGCATGCCGAGGAAGGCACCGGCAAGACCGACCGTGACCATGGCGATGGCGGCCGCGAGGGCGTTGGCGCGGCGCGCATCGACGCCGACGAGACCGGCCGTGTCGGGATCTTCCGACGTGGCGCGGATCGAGCGGCCAAGCCACGTGCGGGTGAGGAACAGCTGCAGTCCGCCAAGCAATATGACGGCGGCGGCGAACATGATCACGGCAAGCTTGCCGACATAGATGCTGCCCGGCCATTCCCAGGAATCGTAGGAGAGGCTGCCGATATAGGGCGCCAGCGAACGTGTGTCGGCGCCGAACTGCTCGAACAGCGCATTGTCGATGACGATGGCGAGGCCGAACGTGGTCAGGATCGGCAGCAGCGCGCCTCCTCGGGCGCTGCGCTCGAGCAGGAAGCGCTGCAGCGCCCAGCCGATGGCCGCCATCAGCGGCAGCACGATGAGCAGGCCGACGAAGGGCGAGATATGGAATTGCGAGGCGAGCCACCACAGTGCGTAGGCGGAAAACACGGCCAGGCTGCCATGCGCGAGGTTGATGATGCGCATCACCGAAAACATGAAGGAGAGGCCGCAGGCGATCAGCGCGTAGTAGCCGCCGAGCAGGATGCCCTGGACGATCTGGTTGCTCATGCCGGCACACTCCCGGCGCTTTTTCTGTGCAGGCCGAAATAGGCTTTCGTCACTTCATCGCGGGACATGCCCTTGCTCGGGCCTTCCAGCGCGACGCGTCCTTCGAGCATGCAGATGACCTTGTCCGAGACCGAGAGCGCGCGATTGAGGTCCTGTTCGACCAGGATGATCGTCGTGCCGGAGCTGATCAGCCCTTGCAGCGAAGCGTAGACGCGATCGACCACCAGCGGCGACAGGCCGAGCGAGACCTCGTCGAGCAGCAGCAGCTCCGGA
The DNA here is from genome assembly GCF_040322955.1 of Mesorhizobium sp. M0077. Classification (NCBI taxonomy): domain Bacteria; kingdom Pseudomonadati; phylum Pseudomonadota; class Alphaproteobacteria; order Hyphomicrobiales; family Phyllobacteriaceae; genus Mesorhizobium; species Mesorhizobium sp. M0077. Next base: position 37,477 of record NZ_JAMYUL010000012.1, on the reverse strand, counting down.
TTGCTCATCAACGCGCGGCCGATGGCGGTGGCCTGCTGCTCGCCACCGGAGAGATGCCCGGTCTTGGCGTGGCGGCGCGGCTTCAGATTGGGGAACGTGTCGAGCACCCTTTCCACGCTCCAGTCGCCGGGCCGGCCGGCGGTCTTGCCGAGCAGAAGGTTCTCCTCGACCGTCATCTGCACGAACAGCTTTCGTCCTTCCGGCACCAGCGCCACACCCATGCCGACGCGCTTGTGCGACGGCACGCCGGTGATGTCGGCGCTGTCCAGCAGCACACGGCCGGCAGTCGGCTGATGCGCGCCGGCGATTGCCCTGAGCAGCGTCGTCTTGCCGGCGCCGTTGGCGCCGACCAGCGCCAGCGTTTCGCGGCGCTCGATCGTAAAGCTCACACCGCGCACCGCCTGCAACAGGCCGTGGCGGACGACCAGATTCTCGATTGCGAGCAGGCTCATTTCGGGCCTCCACCGAGATAGGCGCGCACGACTTCGGGATCGGCCATCACGGCTTGCGGCTCGCCATCGGCAATGATCTTTCCGGCATCCATGCAGATCAGCCGCTCGGCCACCTGCAGCAGGATGTGGACGATGTGCTCGATCCAGACGATGCCGATCTTGCGCCGGCGCAATTCCTTGATGGTATCGACGAGTTCGCTCGCCTCGCCATCGGTCAGTCCGCCGCCGATCTCGTCGAGCAGAAGCAGGGTCGGCCTTGCGGCAAGCGCGCGGGCCAGTTCCAGCCGCTTGCGGTCGAGCAGGCCGAGTGTCTCGGCGCGTCGGTTGGCGACGCCCAGCATGCCGCACAGTTTCAGCGACGCCAACGCCGCTTCATAGGCCTCGTCGCGGGCGAGACCCGCCCCATGCGACGCGGCGACGAAGACGTTTTCGAACGTGGTCATGCCGCTGAACGGTTTCGGCACCTGGTGCGTGCGCACCAGGCCGAGACGACAGCGCGCCGTGGCCGGCAGCGCCGTCACGTCGCCGCCCTTGAAGGCGACCGTGCCGGCGCTCGGCGGGAAGGCGCCTGACAAGATGCTGAGCAGCGTCGTCTTGCCGGCGCCGTTCGGGCCGACGATGCCGACGGCCTCAGCGGCATTCATGGCGAAGTCGACATCGTCGAGCACCACCAGCGCGCCGAAGCGTTTCTGGATGCCGGCAGCGCGGAGGATCGCGGCGTTTGCTGAACCGTTCACGATGCGACCCCCGTAGCCGTCCGTCAGCCGTTATACGGCTGGAGCTTGGCCTCGACCGGAACCTTCGGGTCGGTGGCGTTCTCGGTCACGACGTAGTCGAGCGGGAATTTGCCGCCTTCCTTGGCCGCCACCCATTGGGTGCCGATGATCGGGCCGGGAGAGACATTGGCGACCGGGCCGCTGGTGAAGTCGACCTTGCCGATCATGGTCTCGGTGTTGAGCGTGCTCAGCGCCTTGGCGACGGCCGCCTTGTCCTTGGCGTCGGTGCTTGCCTTCAGCGCCTCGAAGCCGGCGTCGAGCAGCGACATCGAGGCGCCGAGCTGCTGCGTCCATTGCTTGCCGCTGGCGGCCTCATAACCGTCGGCCAGTTCGGTCCCCGAAACGCCGGTCAGCGGCGACTTGTAGGGGAAGGCCTTGTGCCAGTAAGCGGCGCTCGAAATCTTGTTGCCGAGATCGCCGAGCGCCTCGATGTCGGACGGGAACAGCCCGGTCTTGGCGACCTGGCAGATCTTGATCTGCTTGATCAGGCCTTGCTGCGCGGCCTGGCGCCAGAAGGCGGCGAAGTCCGGCGGGATCGGGAAGGAGTTGAAGATCTCGACGCCTTCCTGCTTGAACAGAGCGATCTGCGAGGAATAGTCGGTGGTGCCGGTCTCGTAGGCGCCGGGATCGACGATGGTGAAACCCTGCTTTGCCAGCAACGGCGCCAGATGGGTGCGGATGGCATTGCCGTCGGCGTCGTTGGGATACATGACGCCGACCTTCTTGTTGGTCTCGATCAGGTTCCATTGCGAGATGTAGGTCCGGAAGAACTCGTCGACGCCGAAGCCGAAATGATAGGTCCATTTGAACGGCGAGGGTTCGCCGGGCTTGGCGCCGCGGCCGAAATACCAGGCCTCCCACGGCATAACGGTGGAGAGGCAAGGCACGCCGGCGGCTTCGCAGGCGTCGGCGACCGGGTTGATCACCTCCGGCGTCGACACCGCCAGCATCAGGTCGACGGCCTGGTTGTTGATGAGGTCCTTGGCGAGCTGGCCGGCGCGCGACGGGTCGGATTGCGTGTCCTGGTCGATGATCTCGACACTGTATTTCTTGCCGCCGATGTCGAGGCCGTTGGCGAGCGCCTTGCGGGCGAGATCGAGCACATAGCCGTCGGTCTGGCCGAAGCCGGCGAGCGGCCCGGTGCGCGGGCTGACAAAGCCGACCTTCAGCGTGTCGGCGGCCTGCGCGAATGCCTGGCCGCGGCTGAGCGCAAGTGCCGCGCCGCCGGCGAGCGATGTGGCGATGAACTGGCGCCGCGAGACGCCGGATTTGCTTGAGGTCATGCTGGTATTCCTCCCTTTCCTGACGGCACCTGGAGGTCACCGCCGGCCTGCTCAAAATCGATGCCGCCCGTTCTTAAGATCGGAGATCGCCCCGGCAGGCCTTGAGGCGGCAGCGGAACGCCGCCAATGCCGATAACGGCACGATTTCGATCCTCCCATCGTCACAGTGCCCTAGGTGTTTGGTTTGGTAAAATGATATTTTGCGGTGTTTCGTTAACCAACAGGTTATGGAAATACGGCTGAAGGCCCGCTCTGCGCCAGATTGGCGAAAGGTGCTCAGGCGTTCTGGCTGGCCGCCTCGCGAATTGTCTGCAGCAGGATGGTGAAGGCCGGCGAAGGCGCAGTGTCGGTCCGCATCGTCAGGCCGACCGGCCCTTTGGTTTCCTCGGTGTTGACGGGCAAGGCGACGAAGGCGCCGCTGGAGAGTTCGTTGGCGACGACGCCTGTCGATATGATCCAGACCGCATTGCTTTGGCGCAGGAAGGCACGGCCGAAGGAATCCGAGACGGTCTCGATCTCGGTCGCAGGCGCCGTCATGCCGTTGGTGATGAACAGGCGGTCGACGAACGGGCGGATGACCGATTCCCGCGTCGGCATCAGCACCGGAAATTCATCGAGCCGGGCGAAGATGTCCTGGCCCGGCTGCAGCAGCGGATGGCCGGCCCTCACCACGAACAGCACCGGTTCGGAATAGAGATGCTCGAAGAAGAAGCCGGTCATGTTTTCCGGCGCCGCAAGCCGGCCGACGACGAGATCGAGCGCACCGACGCGCAACTGTTCCAGCAGGACCGCGTTCTCGCCGGTGACGATCTTGATCGCAGCACCGGTATTTTCACTCAGGAACAGGCTTATGGCGCGTGGCATCACCTTGGCCGACACTGTCGGGAGCGCGCCGATGCGGATCGGATGCCGGTTGATGGCGCCGTCCTGGCGGACGGAATCGACGCCGCGCTTCAGTGCCGTGATCGCCGTGCCGGCATGGCCGAGAAAGATTTCGCCAAGCCGCGTCACCCTGATGCCGCGGCCGTCGCGTTCGACGACAGCGATGCCAAGCGCCTCCTCCAGTTCGCGCAGCGTCTTGGTCACGGCCGGTGGGCTGACATGGAGAAAGTCGGCCGCCCTCGCCACGCTGCCTTGCCGCGCTACCTCAAGGAATGCCTGCAGGTGACGGAACCTTATGCGGCTTTCGGACATGTTCTCATAACCTAGCAGTTAACGAAACCGCGTAAAATATCATTTTACCAAACCAAATGCCTTGTGCAATGTGAACACGGAGGATCGAAATCGTGCCATTCGTCAACATTGGCGGCATCACGCTGCACCATCGCCACATCAAGGCGAAGGGAAATGCGCGGCCGATCGTGTTCATCAATTCGCTGGGCACCGACTTCCGCATCTGGGACGAGGTGTTGTCCGAACTGGGTGGTGAAATGCCAGCGTTGGTCTACGACAAGCGCGGCCATGGCCTGTCCGACATTGGTGGCGTCAGCTCGATCGACGAGCATGTCGATGATCTGTCGGGCCTGATCGATCATTTCGAACTGAACAATGCGGTGCTGTGCGGCCTGTCGGTGGGCGGCCTGATTGCGCAAGGGTTTTATGCCCGGCGCCCCGAAATCGTCGACGGCCTCATCCTGTGCGACACCGCCCACAAGATCGGCACTGCCGACAGCTGGAACACCCGCATCGAAACGGTCGAAAGCAAAGGCATCCAGGCCATCGCCGATGCCGTGCTCAAAATGTGGTTTACGCCTGCCTTCCACGCGGACCGTGTCGCCGAGCTCGACGGCTACTGGAACATGATGACCCGGCAAGCCGTCGCCGGCTATATCGGCACCTGCGCCGCGGTGCGCGATGCCGATTTCACCGAGGCCGCGCAGGGGATCGCGGTACCCACGCTTTGCGTCGTTGGCGACCAGGACGGCTCGACGCCGCCGGATCTCGTCCGCTGGCTGGCCGATCTGATCCCAGGCGCACATTTCGAAATCATTCGTGACGCCGCGCACATCCCTTGCGTCGAACAGCCCAAGGCGCTGACCACCCTGATCCGCGATTTCGTCGCGGCGCTTCCCCTGAGAAAGCAGACCCATGGATGAACTGCCCAAAAACGAAACCAGATACCAGACCGGGCTGACCGTCAGGCGCTCGGTGCTCGGCGACCCGCATGTTGATCGCAGCGAGGATGCCGTCACCGATTTCGACCGGCCGTTCCAGGAGCTGATCACCGAGGCAGCCTGGGGCACTGTGTGGACGCGTCCGGGCTTCAGCAGGCGCGAACGCTCGATCGTGACGCTGGCACTGCTGGCCGCCCTTGGCCATGATGAAGAGGTCGCCATGCATGTGCGCGCCACCGCCAACACCGGTGCGTCGCGCGACGATATCTGCGAAGCGTTCCTGCATGTCGCGATCTATGCCGGCGTGCCGGCCGCCAACCGCGCCTTCAGGATCGCCAAGGAGGTGTTTTCGGAAATGGACGGAAGCAGGGCTGGCCATGCCAGCTGATGCCGGCTCGAACCGCAGGCCCGAGACCGGCGCCTTCTTCCAGCGCGACCGCGGCTGGCACCCGCCGGCGCTGACGCCCGACTACAAGACTTCGGTGCTGCGCTCGCCGCAGAAGGCGCTGCTGGCCTTCGACAACACGGCGTCGGAAATCACCGGTCCGGTGTTCGGCCACGCCATGCTGGGCGAACTCGACAATGACCTGATCCACAATTTCGCAAAGCCCGGCGAGAGCGCCATCGGCGAGCGTATCATCGTCTATGGCCGCGTGCTCGACGAGCGCGGCCAGGGCGTCTCCGGCGCGCTGCTCGAATTCTGGCAGGCCAATTCAGGCGGCCGCTACCGCCACAAGAAGGACGGCTATCTCGCGCCGCTCGATCCGAATTTCGGCGGCTGCGGCCGCACCATCACCGATGCCGATGGCGGTTATGCCTTTCGCACGGTGAAGCCAGGTCCCTATCCCTGGCCGAACGGGCCCAATGACTGGCGGCCGTCGCACATCCATTTCTCGGTGTTCGGCCACGGCTTCGCACAGCGGCTGATCACCCAGATGTATTTCGAGGGCGACCCGCTGATCTGGCGATGCCCGATCGTGCGCGGTATCCGCGACAAGGCGGCCGTTGAGACGCTGGTAGCGGCGCTCGACATGCAGGCGACGATCCCGTTCGATGCGCGCGCCTACAAGTTCAACATCGTGCTGCGCGGGCGTCGCGCCTCGCTGTTCGAAAACCGACCGGAGGGCAATTGATGGCGCAGTCGCTCAGCCGGCTGAAGGAGAGTCCGTCGCAGACCGCCGGGCCTTACGTGCATATCGGGCTGACGCCGAATTTCAGCGGCATCGGCGGCGTCTATCCGACAGACCTCGGCGCGACGATGCTCAACGACCACAGCAAGGGCGAGCGCATCGGTTTGCGCATCCGCGTGCTCGACGGCACCGGCACGCCGCTCCGGGACGCGCTGATCGAGATCTGGCAAGCGGACGCCAATGGCTTCTACAATTCGCCGACCGAATTGCGCGGCGATGCCGATCCGGATTTTCAGGGCTGGGGCCGTCAGCCGACCGACATGGACACCGGCCTGTGCAGTTTTCAGACGATCAAGCCGGGACGCGTGCCGTTCGACGACGGCCGGCTGATGGCGCCGCATATCAGCCTGTGGATCGTCGCCCGCGGCATCAATATCGGCCTCCATACGCGGCTCTATTTCTCAGACGAGGCCAAGGCCAATGCCGAGGATCCGATCCTGGCCCGCATCGAGCACAAGGTGCGCGTGCCGACGCTGATCGCCGAGCGGCAAGGCGACAACTATATTTTCGACGTCCATCTCCAAGGGGAGAAGGAGACGGTCTTCTTCGACAGCTGACGGTCAGGAAACCAATGACATGACCGTATCGCCCTTCGACCATCCGCTGCTCTCCGGCCTGCTCGGCGACGAGGAGGCGGCTCGGCATTTTTCGGTGGATGCGGAAATCGCCGCCATGCTCGATTTCGAGCGCGCGCTGGCGCAAGCGGAAGCCGAAAGCGGGATTATCGGCACGGATGCCGCCGCGGCTATTATACCTGTCCTGTTGTCATACAAGCCGGACACCGCGCGGCTGCGGGCCGGTGTGGCGAAGGATGGCGTGATCGTGCCCGAACTGGTGCGCCAGTTGAAGGCAGCGGTCGGCGCGCCGCACGACGCCGGCGTGCATTTCGGCGCAACCAGCCAGGACGTCATCGACACTGGCCTGGTGCTTCGGCTGCGCCGGCTCATTGAACATCTCGACCTGCTGCTGACTGAAAACATTCTGCGGCTGGTGGGGCTGGAAGAACGTTTTGGCAGCCGTGCATTGACAGCGATGACGCGCATGCAGCCGGCGATCCCAATTCAGGCGTCGGACCGCGTGGCGGTGTGGCGCACGCCGCTGCAACGGCATCAGCAGAGACTGTCGGAGCAATCCAAGCGTCTGCTCTTGGTGCAGTTTGGCGGCTCTGCCGGCACGCTGGAGAAGCTGGGCGACAAAGGACCTGCCGTGCGCGCGGCCCTTGCCGCAAAACTCGGCCTTGGCGATGCGCCGCAATGGCACAGCCAGCGCGATGCGCTGGCCGAATTCGCCGGGCTGCTATCGCTCATCACCGGCAGCCTCGGCAAGTTCGGCCAGGACGTTGCGTTGATGGCGCAAGATGGAACCGACATCAAGCTGTCCGGCGGCGGCGGCTCGTCGGCCATGCCGCACAAGCAGAACCCGGTGAAGGCGGAAGTGCTGGTGACGCTGGCGCGCTTCAACGCCACCCAGCTTTCCGGCATGCACCAGGCGCTGGTGCATGAGCAGGAGCGCTCCGGTGCTGCCTGGACGCTGGAATGGCTGCTCTTGCCGCAAATGGCGATAGCGACCGCGGCTGCGCTACGGCTCGCCGCCGAACTCGCCGGACAGATCGAAAGCCTGGGACACTGATGCGCACAAAGATCGTCATTGTCGGCTCCGGACCGTCCGGGCTGCTGCTTGGCCAGCTTCTCGGCACCATTGGCGTCGAGACGGTGATCCTCGAACGTTCGAGCCGGGAGCATGTGCTTGGCCGGGTGCGGGCAGGGGTGCTCGAACAAGGCACCGTCGAGTTGCTCGAAGAGGCGGGCGCAGCTGCAAGGCTGCATGCCGAGGGCCTGCTGCATGCCGGCATCTCGCTTGCCTTCGGCGGCGGCCTGCACCGGCTCGACCTCACGGCACTGACTGGGGGAAAGCATGTCACCGTCTATGGCCAGACCGAAGTGACGCACGATCTGATGGACAAGCGCGAGGCGGCCGGGCTGACCACCGTCTATGAGGCCGCCAACGTCGCGCTGCATGGTTTCGATGGCGAGGCGCCTTACGTCACCTATAGCAAGGACGGCGTCGGCCATCGCATCGACTGCGACTTCATCGCCGGATGCGATGGCTATCACGGCGTCAGCCGCAAATCGGCGCCTGGGCGGGCGCTGAAAACCTTCGAGCGGACCTATCCCTTCGGCTGGCTCGGCGTGCTGGCCGAAGTGCCGCCGGCCGATCACGAACTGGTCTACGCCAACCATGAGCGGGGCTTTGCGCTGTGCTCGATGCGTTCGACGCATCGCAGCCGCTACTATGTGCAGGTCGCGGCTGACGAACAGGTCGACGCCTGGAGCGACGATCGCTTCTGGGACGAGTTGCGCAGTCGCTTGCCGGAACAGACCGCAGCCGCCGTCGTTACCGGCCCGTCCTTCGAAAAATCGATCGCGCCGCTGCGCTCCTTCGTCGCCGAGCCGATGCGCTTCGGCCGGCTGTTCCTGGTCGGCGACGCCGCCCATATCGTGCCGCCGACGGGCGCCAAGGGGCTCAACCTCGCCGCCAGCGACGTGCGCTATCTCTTTGCCGGGCTACGCGAATTCTATCTGGACAAATCACCAAGCGGGCTCGAGGCCTATTCAGCCAAGGCGCTGGCCAGAGTGTGGAAGGCGGTGCGCTTCTCCTGGTGGATGACGACGATGCTGCACCGCTTTCCCGATACGGGCGAGCTCGGCCAGCGCATCCAGGAAGCCGAGCTCGACTATCTCGTGCATTCGCAGGCAGCGTCGACCGCGCTGGCGGAGAACTATGTCGGTTTGCCGTATTGAGGGCGGTGCAAACTCAAACCCGTTCGAGCGCCACCGCGATGCCCTGGCCGACGCCGATGCACATGGTGGCCAGCGCATAGCGGGCGCTGCGCTCGCGCAGTTCCAGTGCCGCGGTGCCAGTGATACGCGCGCCCGACATGCCCAAGGGATGACCAAGCGCGATGGCGCCGCCATTCGGATTGACGTGCTCCGCATCCTCGGAGATGCCGAGTTGGCGGAGCACGGCGATGCCTTGGGAGGCGAAAGCTTCGTTGAGCTCGATGACATCAAATTGCTGCGGTGTCAGGCCGAGGCGGGCGCAGAGCTTTTGTGTCGCCGGGGCAGGGCCGATGCCCATGATGCGTGGCGCCACGCCGGCAGCAGCGCCGCCGAGGACGCGGGCGATCGGCGTCAGGCCGTATTTTTTCACAGCCGCTTCGGAGGCGATGATCAGCGCTGCCGCGCCGTCATTGACGCCGGACGCGTTGCCGGCGGTGACGGTGCCGCCCTGGCGGAACGGCGTCGGCAATTTGGCTAGCGACTCGACCGTGGTGCCGGCGCGGGGATGCTCATCCTTCGATACGATAATCGCATCGCCCTTTTTCTGTGGGATCGTCACCGGGGTAATCTCCTTCGCCAGCCGGCCATTGGCCTGTGCCGCGACGGCCTTGTCCTGGCTGCGCACGGCAAAGGCGTCCTGGTCGGCGCGCGACACTGAAAAATCCTCGGCGACGTTCTCGCCGGTCTCCGGCATGGAATCGACGCCATATTGTTTCTTCATCAGCGGGTTGATGAAACGCCAGCCGATGGTGGTGTCGTGGATCTCGGCATGGCGCGAAAAGGCGGTCTCGGCCTTGGGCATGACGAAGGGGGCGCGGCTCATCGATTCGACGCCGCCGGCAATCATCAACTCGGCTTCGCCCGCCTTGATGGCGCGGGCGGCGATGGTGAGCGCGTCCATGCCGGACCCGCAGAGGCGATTGACGGTCGAGCCTGACACTTCCTGCGGCAATCCGGCGAGCAGGAGCGACATGCGCGCGACATTGCGATTGTCCTCGCCGGCCTGGTTGGCGCAGCCATAGACGACGTCGTCGATGGCCTGCCAGTCGATGCCGGAATTGCGCTCGACCAGCGCCTTCAGCGGAATGGCGCCGAGATCGTCGGCCCGCACCGACGACAGCGAGCCGCCGAAACGGCCGATCGGGGTGCGGATGTAATCGCAGATGAATGCCTCGGTCATGTCATGCGGCCTTTTCTTTTCCGCTTCCCTCATGCGCCGCCTTGGTGCGGGCCTGCAGGTCGCGCAATGTCGTCAGCTCGAGTTCCGTCGGCGCCGGCGTTTCGTCAAGCGCCTCGGCGAACTTTACGATCCAGCCACAGCTGTCCTGCACCTCAAGCCGCGTTGCGCCGGGATGCAACGACACCACGGTGAATTCCTTGCTCACCGGATCTGGCTTCCAGATGGCAAGGTCGGTGATCAGCAGCGTCGGCCCTGATGTCTCGATGCCGAGGCGCTGGCGATGGTCGCCGCCATCGCCATGGCCGAAGGAGGTGAAGAAGTCGATCTTCTCGACCATGCCGCGCTTGGACTGCGCCATGGTGATGTAGATCTCCTTCGACGAAGTGGCGATCTCCGGCGCGCCGCCGCCGCCGGGCAGGCGGGTCTTGGGATGCGCATAGTCGCCGATGATGGTGGTGTTGATGTTGCCGAACTTGTCGAGCTGGGCGGCACCGAGGAAACCGATCGAAATGCGGCCGCCCTGCAGCCAGTAACGAAACATCTCCGGCACCGAGACGGTCGTGACGGCGGTGTCGCAAAGTTCGCCGTCACCGATCGACAGCGGCAAAACATCGGGCGCGGTGCCGATGGTGCCGCTTTCATAGATCAGCGTGATGTCGGGCGCATGCGTCAGTCGCGCGACGGTGCAGGCGGCCGACGGCGCGCCAATGCCGACGAAGCAGACATCGTCGTTTTTCAGGGCTCGGCTGGCGGCAATCGTCATCATCTCATTGGGAGTAAAGCCGCTCATGCCGCGCTCCTCAGATGCTTTACGCGGCCGGCGAAATCGTCCGCCGTGCGCTCGAGGACATTGGCCTGCATCCAGGTCTGGAATTTTTCACGGTCGGCGGCGATGTCGTCCCATTCGAGATAGGCGGCGTTGTCCCTGGCATAGTAGCCGTGCGTGTAGGAGGGATGCGAACCGCCTGATACCACCGAGATCGCAGCGATGGTCCAGCGCGGCAGCACGGTGAGGTTGGGATGCAGGTCGTCGAAATTGTCGACGACTTCCTCTACCGTCACCACGGCGCGCTTGGCCGCGAGCACCGCTTCCTTCTGGATGCCGATAATGCCTTCGACCAGCACATTGCCTTTTTTGTCGGCCTTCTGAGCGTGGATGAAGGTCACGTCCGGTCGGATGGAAGGAACGGCGGCAAGCACCTCGCCGGTGAACGGGCAGGTGACCGAGCGGATGTTGGGATTGACTGCTGCCAGCCCGGCGCCGCGATAGCCGCGGAACACCGCGCAAGGCAGGCCGGCAGCTCCCGCCTCGTAGGCGTTGGCCATGCCGGCATGGCTGTGCTCCTCGATCTCGATCGACCGGGGGAAGCCGTTCTCGATGGCGTCGCGGGCGCGGCGCAGCAGGCCGACGCCGGGATTGCCGACATAGGAGAAGATGATCTTCTTGGCCATGCCCATGCCGATCATCTGGTCGTAGATCAGGTCGGGGGTCATGCGGATGAGCGTCAGGTCGCGAAAGCCCTGGCGGATGGCCTCATGCGCCGCCGCCGTCGGGATCAGATGCGTGAAGCCTTCGAAGGCGACCGTATCGCCATCATGCAGGTTCTCAGCCACGGCCTGTTTGAGCGGCAGGAAATTGACCATCGCCAAGAACTCCGAAGTTCAAAAAGTTCGTATCGCGAACATTTGTTTTGTATGAGATATTTTTACATCGCGCCGCCGAGACGAGTCAAGGCGGCGCATTGTCTTGCGGAGGCCGCATGGAGGACAAGGCAAAGACGCGCGACCATGTCGGCTCGCTGGAGCGCGGCCTTGCAGTCATGGAGATACTGGCCCGGCATCCGGCCGGGATGACGCTGACCGAAATGGCGGAGGAGGCGGGGCTGACCCGCGCCGGCGCGCGTCGCTTCCTGCTGACGCTGACCGCCACCGGCTATGCCACGCAATCCGGCCGGCAGTTTTCGCTGTCGCCGCGCCTGCTCGCCATCGTGCGCTCTTGGCTCGGCGGCGCCTCGCTGTGGACCTTCGCCGCACCCATCATGCGCGACGTGGCCGGCCAGTTCGACGAGGCCTGCAACGCTGCGGTGCTGTCAGGCGAGGATGTCGTCTATGTCGCGCGCATTCCCGGCCGCCGCATCCTCAGTGTTTCGCTCGATGTCGGCACCAGGCTGCCGGCGCATTGCACCTCGATGGGGCGCGTCCTGCTGTCGGGGCTGGGCGCGGATGAGTTGAAGGCCTTCCTTGCAGAAGCCAAGATCGAACGGCGGACGCCGAAGACGATCACCAGCCGCACCGCGCTGGCCAAGGCCATCGACGCGGCGAGGGCGGGTGGCTTTGCCGTCGTCGATGAAGAGCTGGAGCTTGGCCTGCGCTCGATCGCGGTGCCTATCTGTGACCGCGCAGGCAAGACCGTGGCGGCGATCAACGTCTCGGCGCAGTCGGCGCGGTTCTCCGTCGAGGCGATGGAGCGGGATATCCTGCCAGCGCTGCGGACGGCCAAGCAACAGATTGAGGAATTTTTCTTCGTGTGAGCGCAAGGCTAATCGCCTGAGGGAAGCGCTGCCCCCGCTCTGTCTCGGAGACAGGACGCCCTACGCGTTAGCGTCGCCATGCGAACCTGGGGCACCTGAGCACAACGCATATGCGTGAATCCAAATATATCGTTGACGTCGCCCTTCAACTCCAATATTGAACAGGACTATACAGGTTTATTGAACAGGTACCCTTATGAAGCGGCGCGCGGTTCAACTGTCTCCCGGCACGGGCAAGCCCGAGCAGATCGCCACCGTTCTCGAACATGAGATCCGCTCCGGCGTGCTTGGCTTCGGCGACCGCCTGCAAAGCGAGAACGAACTCGTCCAGCGCTTTTCCGTCAGCCGCAACACGGTCCGCAAGGGCCTCGAGGAGCTGTCCAGCCGTGGGCTGATCACCACCAAGGTCGGCATCGGCTCCTTCGTCACTTTCGACGGCAAGCCGGTCGATGACAGCATTGGCTGGTCGCGGGCGCTTGCCAATGCCGGCGCCAATGCCGAGACCCGGACGCTGCGGCTTGAAGTGATCGAGGATGCCGATCTTGCCGCGCTGCTTGGCATCGAAAGCCCGTTCTTCATCGCCGTCGACCGGGTGCGCACCAATGCCAGCGACGGCCATGCGATCTCCATCGAACGCAGCCGCCTGCCGCTGTCGCCCGAACTGGAGGACGTGCCGCTGCGTGGTCTGCGCGAAGGCTCGCTCCACCAGACGCTGCGAGCCGCCGGTCTCATTCCAGACCATGGCGAGGAATGGGTCGGCATCGAGATGCTCAACGCCGAAGACGCCACCATCCTCGGCTGCCCGCAAGGCACGCCGTTCCTGCGCGGACGCCGGCTGACGCGTGCGGCTGACGACCGGCCGATCGAATATGTCACCAGCCTGCTCAACCCGGCGCATTTCGCGCTGCATATGAGGTTTTGAGCGATGCCAGACAGCACCATTCTCGATCGCGCCATGGGCGCGCTTGTCGGGGGCGCGCTGGGCGATGCGCTCGGCATGCCGACACAGCTTCTGTCGCCGGCGCGGATCGCCGAGCTATACGGCCATGTCGAGGATTTCGTGGCGCCCTTCGCCGACCATCCGGTGTCGAAGGGGCTCGTTGCCGGCACCATCACCGACGATACCGAACAGGCGCTGCTGCTTGGTCGCATTCTGGTCCAGTCCGGCGACCGCTTCGACCATGCGCGCTGGGTGAACGCACTGCTCGACTGGGAGCGCGAGGTCAAGGCGCGCGGCAGCTATGACCTGCTGGGACCATCGACCAAGCGCGCCATCGACGCCATCAATGACGGCGTGCCGGCGGAAGAGGCGGGAAGCCGGGGCGACACCAATGGCGCGGCCATGCGCATCGCGCCGGTCGGCATCATGATGCCGCTGGAACCGCTCGATGGTTTCGTCGCCAAGGTGGCCGAGACCTGCCGTGCCACGCACAACACGTCGATTGCCATTGCTTCGGCCGCTGCCGTCGCTGCCGGTGTCAGCCACGGCGTCGCCGGTGGCGACTGGCGTGCCGCTTCCGACAGCGCGGTAGCAGCCGCGCGGCGAGGCGCCCGGCTCGGACATTGGGTGACTGGTGGCGATATCGCCGCGCGTATCGCCTGGGCGCAGGAGCTCGTGCGCGGCAAGACCATACGGGATGCGATCGGGCTCATCACCGATCTCGTCGGCACCGGTGTGGCCAGCCAGGAGTCCGTGCCGGCAGCTTTCGCCGTGCTTGAAGTCGCGCAGGGCGATCCCTGGCAAGCGGCAATCATCAGCGCCAATCTCGGCGGCGACACCGACACGATCGGCGCGATTGCCTCAGGCATGGCCGGCGCCTGCGTCGGCTTTTCGCAACTGCCGCAACAACACATTGCCGGGCTCGTCGGCATAGATATGGGGGAGGTGCGCTCGCTTGCCGAAGACCTCGTCGCGGCGCGCACGGCAAAGGCCAGCAAGGATGCCGCGGCATGAGTGGGCGTCTGGTCCATATCGGCAGCGCCGTCGTCGACTATGTCTACCGCATCGACGCCTTGCCGGCGCCGGGCTGCGAGAAGACCGCGTCGAGCTTTGCGCAGGTCGCCGGCGGCGGCTTCAACATGATGGTCGCGGCCAGCCGCACCGGCATGACGGTGGTGTTCGGCGGCCAGCTCGGCAGCGGACCGAATGGCGATTTTTTGCGCGCCGCGTTTGCGGCCGAAGGCATCATAACGCTGACGTCGCCATCGCCGGTCATGGACAGCGGCAATTGCGTCGCCATGATCTCCGGGGATGCCGAGCGCACCTTCGTGTCGTGGCCCGGTGCGGAGAGCATTCTCAGCCTCGAGATGATGAGGCCCGTGGTGGTCGCGTCTGATGATTGGGTGTTCACGTCAGGCTACACGCTGAGCTATCTCGGAAGCCACAACGCGCTGACCGACTGGATCGAGGCGCTGCCAGAAAACATTCCCTTCGTTTTCGATCCAACGCCGGTCATCGCGGATATCCCACGTCCCATCCTGTCGCGGGTGCTTGCCCGTACGACATGGCTGAGCTGCAACATGACGGAAGCGGTCGAGATCGCTGGGCAAGGCGATGTCGAGGCACTCGCCGCCCGGCTGCTCGCCGACCACTGCCCAAAGGCCGAAGGCGTCGTTATCCGCGCCGGCGCCAAGGGCTGTTTCGTGAGGTTGGTCAATGGCGAGACGCAGACCATTGCCGGCTTCAAGGTCGATGCCATCGACACCAATGGCGCCGGCGACACCCATATCGGCGGTTTGGTCAGTGCACTCTCGCGCGGCGTGCATCCCTTCGAGGCGGCGCGCTATGCCAATGCGGCGGCAGCACTTTCCGTCACCCGCCATGGCGGCTCATCGGCGCCGACCGACAGCGAGATCCAGACTTTCCTGAGCCAGGCCGCCACGGGCGAGCCGGGCCAGAACCAGAAGGCCCATCAGACAGCCTGACCCGCCAAGCGGGCAAACAAGAGAGGAACGAACATGCGCATGCCAAGACTGACTGCCCTGCTGAGGGCGACCGCCGTCATCACCTCCGCGCTCACGCTGGCCGCCAGTGCCGCCGAAGTGCATGTGCTCAACTGGAAGGGCTACGGCGCCGACGAGCCGTGGGCGATCGAAGCCTTCGAAAAGGCGACCGGCAACAAGGTCGTCAACGACTTCTTCAATTCCGAACAGGAAATGCTGACCAAGATCCGCACCAATCCGGGCCTCTATGACGTGGTCATGATCAACGCCGCCTTCAACGATCAGGCGATGGCGGAAAAGCTGATCCAGCCGATCGATACCTCCAAGCTGCCGAACTATGCCGACATCAGCAAGGACAAGGCGCAATCGCCGATGCTCGACCATGACGGCAAGGTCTATGGCGTGCCGTGGGTGTGGGGCCTGACGGCGCTGGCCATCAACGAAAAGTCCTTCGACAAGCCGCCGACCTCGATCGCCGAAATGTGGGACCCAGCGCATAAGGGCCGGGTCGTCATTCGCGACGACGCTGTCGAAGCGGTGCAGTTCGGCGCCATCGCCACCGGCCAGAATATCAACGACATCAAGGATATGGAAGCGGTCAAGGCGAAGCTGACCTCGCTGATGCCGCAGATCAAGACGTTCTGGAGCTCGGAGAACGACTGGAACCAGATGGTCGCCTCCAACCAGATCGACATCGGCACCTATTGGAGCGGCTCGGCCGACCGTGCCAAGACGCATTTCAAGCTGCCGGTCTCGCTGGTCGTTCCGCAGGAAGGCGCCGTCGCCTGGCTCGACGCGTTCTCGATCCCGGTGGGCTCGAAGAATGTCGAAGGTGCGCAGGCCTTCATCAACTGGATGATCGATCCGAAATTCTATGTCGAATGGGTCACCAAGGTCGGCGCTCCGGTGTCGGCCAACACCAAGGCGGTGGAAGCGCTGCCTGAAGACTCCTTCAACCGCAAGGTGATGGGCGATCCCGAGGTGGCCAAGCGCATCCAGTTCCAGGCGCCGATCAACGACGCGCAGCGCGAGGCCTATCTGGCGCTGTGGCAGCAGCTCAAGGTTGACGTGAAGTAACGCTCACGTCCGGACCAGCCGGCGGTTGGCGCCGGCTGGCCCTTCAATCCTGGGGAGGAGGGTATCATGGCAGTACAGGGTGCGGTCGCGTCGCGCAGCGGGCTGAGATCGGCCCTGCCGCTGCTGGCGCCGGCCTATCTCTGGCTGACGGTGGCGATCTTCCTGCCGCTCTCGGCCATGGTATTCTTCTCCTTCATGACCGACCTGCCGCTGTCGGGAAAGCCGTGGGCCTTGACCCTTGGCAATTACGCCGCCTTCTTCTCGCAGAGCCTGTACCTGACGCTGCTGCTCGCTTCGCTGCGGCTCGGCCTCGAAGTGACTTTGTGGTGCGTCGTCATCGGCTACCCCGCCGCCTATGTGCTGGCCAAGGTGCTGAAGGGGCGCAGCCGCGAGGCGATCTTCCTGCTGGTCATCCTGCCGTTCTGGTCGAACGGGCTGGTGCGCATCTTCTCCTGGGCGATGGTGCTGCGCGAGGGCGGCATCCTCGACACGGCGCTCAACGCCGTGCTGCCGTTCAAGATCAACATCGACCTGATGTATTCCTATCCCGCAATCATCATCGGCCTGGTGCACTCCTACGTGCCCTATATGGTGCTGACCTGCTATCTCACGCTGCAGGCAATCGACGACTCGCTGATCGAGGCCGGGCGCTCGCTCGGCGCCTCGCGGCTGCAGGTGCTGAAGCGGGTGATCATCCCGCTGTCTATGCCCGGCCTGGTGGCAGGTGCGGCACTGATCTTCGTGCCGGTCGTCGGCTCGTTCATGGAGCCGCGCATTCTCGGCGGCCGCACCGGCACCTTCTACGGCACGGTGATCGAGGACCAGTTCGTCGCCGTCTTCAACTGGCCGCTGGGGGCGGCGCTTTCCTTCATCCTGCTGGCGGTGGTGCTGGTGATCCTGGCGGTTGCCTCGCCGGTGCTGCGGAGGGCTGCTTGATGATGACGACCCGCATAATCGAAGGACTAGGCCGCTTCTACATCGGACTGCTGCTCGTCTTCCTCTATCTGCCGATCATCATCATGGCGCTGATGTCGTTCAACGTCTCGCCCTTCTACCAATTGCCGTTCGAATGGACGACGGAATGGTATGCCTCGCTCTGGCAGAACGACCAGCTGATCGCGGCCACCTGGAACAGCCTCGAGATCGCGGTCATCACCACGCTCATCTCAGTGGTGCTTGGCTCGGCCGCTTCGCTGGCGCTGTTCCGCTATGATTTCCGCGGCAAGAAAGTGCTGCAGGCGCTGCTGTTTCCGCCAATCGCCATTCCGTGGCTGATCACCGGCACGGCGATGCTGATCTTCTTCTTCGGCGTCGGCATTGGCCGCGGCCTGTTCGCCATCCTGCTCGGCCATGTCGCGCTGGCGCTGCCCTATGTCATCGTCGTCGTCTCGGCCCGGCTGCAGACTTTTGCACCGGAGCTGGAAGAGGCGGCGCGCTCGCTCGGCGCCAACCAGTGGCAGGTGACCGCGCGTGTGACGCTGCCGTGGATCATGCCCGGCGTCATTGCCGGCGGCTTGTTCGCATTTGCCGTGTCGTTCGACCAGTTTGTCGTCTCCTACTTCCTGGCGACGCCGGGGCAGACGACGCTGCCGGTCGAAATCTACGCCGCGATCCGCAAGGGGTTCACGCCCGAGATCAACGCGGTCTCGACCATCATCATTGTCGTGTCGATGGCGCTGATGCTGTTCACGGCGCGCTTCTTCAAATTCGGCGGAGAGAAATAATGGCCGGCGTGCAGGTATCGAACGTCTCCCGCAGTTTTGGCGCGCACAAGGCGCTGGACCACGTCTCCATCGATTTCGCCGATGGCGGTTTCTATGGGCTGCTTGGCCCCTCGGGCAGCGGCAAGACCACGCTGCTGAGGCAGATCGCCGGTTTCGATTTTCCGGATAGCGGGCGCATTTCCATCGGCGGCGAGAGCGTCGAACGGGTGCCGGTCGAAAAGCGGCGCATCGGCATGGTGTTCCAGAACTATGCGCTGTTTCCCAATATGAGCGTCGCCGATAATGTCGCCTTCGGCCTGTCGGTGCGCGGCGAAACGAAAGCGACGATCGCCACCGAAGTGCAGCGCGCGCTCGATCTGGTTCAGCTCGGCAAGCTCAGCGAGCGCCGGCCGCACCAGCTCTCCGGCGGCCAACGCCAGCGTGTGGCGCTGGCGCGCGCCATCGTCACCAAGCCGCGCGTGCTGTTGCTCGACGAGCCGCTCGGCGCGCTCGACAAGGCGCTGCGCGTCGACATGCAGATCGAGCTGAAGCGGATCCAGCGCGAGATCGGCATCACCACCATCTTCGTCACCCACGACCAGGAAGAGGCGCTGACGATGAGCGACCGCATCGGCATATTGCGGGACGGCAGGCTCGTGCAGGAAGGGCCGCCGGAGGAAATCTACGACCGGCCGAAGAGCGAATTCGCCGCCACCTTCCTTGGCGACGCAAACATTTTTCGCGGCGATGCGACCGGCAACGGCATCCGGCTGCCTGACGGCACGGCGATCGCCGCCGGGGTGGGTGATCGGCTTGCCGCCGGTACGAAGGCCAGCTGCGCCGTGCGTCCCGAACGCATTCGCATCGCGACCGATGCCGGAGTTGCGGATGCGGCCAATGCCAACGCTCTGAAGGGCCAGATCTCCAAGCGCATTTTCGCCGGCAACAACAGCACCTATTTCGTCGAGCGTGCCGGCCAGACGCTGAAGGTGATCGTCCAGAACACCGGCAATGACCGGCTGGCGGAAGGCCAGGATGTGGTGCTCAGCTGGTCGCCGGAAAGCACCGTGCTGATTGCTGCAAACTAGTTCGCACCGTCACCCCGTCATGGTTCTGATGGGAATTGATGGAGCGGACCTTGGCTGATGGGCCGGCCATGGCGTTATATCCTGTCGTCCAAGGGAGGAATGGATGGCAGGCCAGGGTTTCGAGCCGGATGTGAGGGTTCGCACCAGCGAATACCGGATCGGTTGCATCGGCGCCGGCATGATCATGGCCGAATGCCATCTTGCCGCCTATGCGCAGGCCGGTTTCTCAGTCGTCGCCATCGCTTCGCGCACCAAGGCCAGCGCCGAGAAGGTAGCTGCACGCTGGAGCATTCCGACCATCCACGACACACCGGAACAGCTGATTGAGGATTCTGAGGTCGAGATCGTCGACCTTGCCTTTCCACCCGACCAGCAGCCGGCGCTGATCCGCCATGCGCTGAAGCAGCCTCACATCAAGGCGATCCTGGCGCAGAAGCCACTGGCGCTGTCGGTCGATGAAGCCGTGAAGCTGCGAGACGAGGCAGCCAAGTCAGGCAAGATCCTCTCGGTCAACCAGAACATGCGCTACGACCAGTCGATGCGCGTCCTGAAGCAGATCATCGACAGCGGCGCACTGGGCGACATCGTCTTTGCGCAGATCGACATGCATGCGATCCCGCACTGGCAGACTTTCCTTCAGGACTACGACCGGCTGACGCTCGCCAATATGAGCGTGCATCATCTCGACGTGCTGCGCTTCCTGTTCGGCGATCCCTCGGAAATCGCCACGCTGACACGCAAGGACCCGCGCACTACATTCGAGCATAGCGACGGCATCACCGTCTCGACGCTGCGCTTTCCCTCCGGCGTGCTCGCCGTGTCGCTGGAGGATGTCTGGTCCGGACCGCGCCAGGAGGGCTATGAGGACGACCAGCACATCAACTGGCGCGTCGACGGCACCAAGGGTGTCGCCAAAGGCACGATCGGCTGGCCGAAAGGCGTGGCCTCGACGCTGACCTATGCCTCGACCGAGACGACCGGCGGCGAATGGGTCAGCCCGAGCTGGGACACGATGTGGTTCCCGCATGCCTTCATCGGCGTGATGGAGCAATTGCAGCATGCGGTGAAGACAGGCGCGCCGCCGGCGCTCTCCGTCGCCGATAACGTCAAGACAATGGCACTGGTCGAGGCGGGCTACCGCTCGATGGCGCAAGGCCGCACCGTCAAACTGTCCGAGATATCGATCGACTGAACATGCCGCCGAATAGTGTGGCGGCTGAATCGCTTACCGGGAGGAGTTCACATCATGATGCAGGCAGGTATCTTCACCGGCTATTTCCCCTATGAGCTCGCGGAGGCCGCCCGCCGCATCCGTGCACTCGGCTTCAACACAGTGCAGCTCGACATGCATTTCAGGGATGTCGATCTCACGGCCGGGCAGATCACCGGGAACAAGGCGAGGACAGTGCGCGACACGTTTCGCGACCACAATCTGCCGGTCTGCTGCATCTCGGGCTACACCAACATCATCCATCCCGACAAATCCCAGCGCGAGAAGCGCGTCGGCTATCTCAAGGAAATCATCCGCAATGCGCGCGACTTCGGCTCGCCCTACGTGATCTCGGAGACCGGCACCTACAACACCGAATCCGACTGGGTGCATCATCCCAAAAACAAGACCGAGGAAGGCTTCGAGGAATGCCGCAAGGTGATCTCGGATCTTGCCCAGACGGCTTACGACCATGGCGCGGTGTTCCTGCTCGAAACCTATGTCAACAATGTCGTCGGTTCGGTCGAGGAGACGGTCAAAATGTTCGCGCAGGTCGACCATCCGGGCCTCGGCCTGCTGATGGATCCGACCAATTATTTCGAGGCGCACAATATCGACCGCATGGACCAGGTGCTGAACCAGGTGTTCGACACGCTGGCCGACAAGATCCGCATCGCGCACGCCAAGGACGTCAAGCGCTCAGGCAGCGACAAGACCGAGAAGCATGCCGATATCGGCGACGCGGACGCGCATGAGGGGCTGACCTTCCGCGGCGTCGGCGAGATCGAGCTGCCGGCGCCCGGGCTGGGATCGCTGAATTACGATCTCTATCTGCAGCGGCTCAGTGAGAAGCACCCGAACATCCCTGTTATCATCGAGCATCTGACCGAGGACGACGTGCCGCGGGCGAAAACATTTCTCGACGGGAAGTTCCGCGCCAACGGGCTTTGAGGTAGGCGAGACGGTGATGGCGACGGCGGCCAAGACAAAGCGCGATTACGGCCTGGTCGGCGAAAGCACCCGCCGGGCGATCGAGACCGGGCTGGCCTCGGCCGAGTGGTATCACACCGACGTGCCGCGCAAGGCAATGAAGGAAATGATGCAGCGCTCCGACGGGCCGGCGATCCGCGATACAGTGATCTGGATCGCAGCCATCCTGGGCTCGGCCGCCGGCATCGTGTGGTTCTGGGGCACGTGGTGGGTGGTGCCGTTCCTGCTCGTCTATGGCGTGCTCTATGGATCGTCGAGCGACTCGCGCTGGCACGAATGCGGCCATGGCACCGCCTTCCGCACACGCTGGATGAACGATGCGATCTACGAAATCGCCAGCTTCATGGTGGTGCGCAATCCGGTGCAATGGCGCTGGAGCCATGCGCGGCATCACACCGACACGATCATCGTCGGCCGTGACGCCGAGATCGCGGTAATGCGGCCGCCAAATCTGGTCAAGGCGGCGCTTGCCTTCACCGGCATTCTCGATTTCCGTTATTCGCTGCCGATCCTGGCGCGCCAGGCGTTGGGCAAGCTGTCGGACGACGAAAAGAGCTACATTCCTGAGACCGAACAGGGCAAGGCCATCACGGCGGCGCGCTGGCATGTCGCCGTGTACGTTGCGACGATCGCCCTCGCGATCGCGCTGGGTTCATGGCTGCCGCTGGTGCTGATCGGCCTGCCGCGTTTTTATGGCAGCTGGCACATGGTTCTGACCGGCCTGCTCCAGCATATCGGGTTGGCCGACAATGTCGTCGACCACCGGCTGAACACGCGCACCGTCTACATGAACCCGGTCAGCCGCTTCATCTACTGGAACATGAATTACCACGTCGAGCATCACATGTTTCCGATGGTGCCCTACCATGCGCTGCCGAGGCTGCACGAGCTGGTCAAGCACGACCTGCCGGCGGCGAACCCGTCCATGTGGCATGCCTATCGCGAGGTCTGGCCGGTGCTGCTGAAGCAGCTGCGGTACGAGGATTATTTCCTCAAGCGCGAATTGCCGCCGACGGCGCGGCCCTATCGCGGTGAATTTCACGAGCTCGATATGTCGGCGGCGGCCGAGTAGCGAATAAACCACCCCGCCTTCTATCCGGCCTGTTATGGGGCCGGTAAGGTGACCGGGAAAAGCAACCAGCCAACAGGGACATCCCGATGAGCCGAAAGAGACCGACCGTCGCTGATCTGCGCGCCATGAAGGGCAAGCGCCAGCTGACCATGCTGCGCGTCCTGACCATGGACGAGGCCGAGGCTGCCGAGCGGGCAGGGGTCGATATCGTCTCGGTGCCGCCCGAGCTGGTGCTCAACCCTGAGTATCGCGATGCGGCGCCCAGCCTGTTCACCATGCCGGGCGAGAATTTTTATGAGATCGGCACGGCGGACGATTTCCTGCGCTGGGCGTTCCGGCTCTACAAGGCCGGCGCCGACGCCGTTTATTGCAGCGCCGGTTTCGCCACCGTGAAGCGGCTCGCCGACGACGCGATCCCCGTCATCGGCCATGTCGGCCTCATTCCGTCCCGCGCCACCTGGACCGGCGGCTTCAAGGCCGTCGGCAAGACCGCCGACACCGCCATGCAGATTTTTGAGGCGGTCAAGCAGTATGAGGCCGTTGGAGCTCTCGGCGCCGAGATCGAAGTGGTGCCGATCGAGGTGGCGAAGGCGATCTCGGAACGGACCTCGCTGATCATGCTGTCGATGGGTGCGGGCACCGGCTGCGACGCGCAATATCTGTTTGCCGACGATATTCTTGGCCAGAACCGGGGCCACATGCCGCGCCATTCCAAGGTCTACCGCAACTTCGCCGCCGAGTACGATCGTCTGCAGGCGGAACGCGTCGCGGCGTTTTCCGAGTACGTTGCCGACGTCGATAGCGGCGCCTATCCGGAAGACAGGCATGTCGTGCGCATGGATCCGGCCGAGCTCAGCCTGTTCATGAAACGGGTGGACGCAAAGGGCTGACTACTCGGCCTCCTTGCCGATCATCGCTGCACCTTGCCATGTTCCGTCGGCGAGCATGGCATGGAGTACCTCGGCATCCGTTCCCAGCGGCCGGTCCTCCCTCAGCATCGCCACATGCGCGCGCACCGCAGCATGGATCGCTGCGGTGCCGGGCGCCAGCTTGAGGCTATCGCGCAGATCGACGGCTTGCGCGGCGGCCATCAGTTCGAAGGCGATCAGCCGGCGCCATAGCGCGATCATTTCGGCGCATTTCGACACCGCCAGAGGGGTCTGCGTCGCATGGTCCTCGACGCCTTCGGACACGGGAAGGAAATCCAGCATCACCGGATTGGCCTTGTGGCGGATGCCGGCCAGGATTGCCGTTGCCGTCTTTTGCAGCGGCACGAAACCGGCCGAGGCGCCGCCGACCGGCGACAAATATTTCGGCAGGCCGTTGCGGCCGGAGCCGGCGAGCTGGATCAAGCGGGCAACGCTTGCCGCGGCACATTGCGCGATCCCCAGGCCGAGCGTCTCGAAGGCCAGTGCCAGCGATGCGGTGTGGAAATTGCCGGTCGACAGAACCAGCCCGTCATCGCCCAGCACCAGCGGATTGTCGGCGGCGGCATTGAGTTCGATCTCCAGCGCCAGCCGCGCCTGGTCGATCGCCTGGATCAGCGCGCCATGGATCGACGGCATGCAGCGGATCGACAGCGGGTCCTGCAAGGTGGTCGGCGTCGGCTCCTCGTCGCGGGCAAGCAGGTCGCGCAGGCCCTTGGCCGCGAGTTGCTGGCAGGCTGCCGGCCGCGCCAGATGCAGGCGCGGATCGAGGATGGTGCGGTTGGCGCCAAACCCTTCCATGGTCAGCGCTCCCGCCTGCTGCTGTTGCGCAAAGGCCGACAGCGCGTCGGCCAGTACCAACGCGCCAGTGCCGGCTGATACCGCCGAGGCGTTGATCAGCGACAGGCCGTCTTTCGGCGCCAGGCTGATCGGAGCCAACCGCGCCATCATCAACGCCTTGGCCGCCGGCATGCGCCGACCCTGATAGTCAGCTTCGCCGTCGCCGGTCAGCAGACGGGCGAGCGCCGCCATCAGCACGAGATCGCCGGCGCCGATCGAGCCCAACTGCGGCATTACCGGATGCACGCCGGCATTGAGCGCATCGACAAGGGCGGTGAAAGCCGCCGGCGAAATGCCGGAACCGCCGACTGCCAGCATCGCTGCGCGCGCAAGCATGGTCGCCCGCACCGCCTCTTGGGGCAACGGTTCGCCGACAGCGCCGCTTCGCCCTTCCAGCAACTGGCGCTGGAAGGTGCTGGCATCGCCCTCGACCGATGTGCCGAGATTGGCGCCGAGCCCGGTGTTGAGCCCATAGATTTGCTGACCGGACGCGGCGACCTGATCGAGCACTTTTCGCGCTTTGTCGAGCCTCTCGATGACAGCAGGCTCAACCTCCACCTTGCGGCCGGCGCGGGCGACCGCCGCGACATCCTCGACGCTGACGCCGGCGCCGGTGAGGACGAGCGCGCTCATGCGAAGCGCAGCCTCTGGCCGATGCCTTTATCAGCAGCCTTGGCCAGCATCGCCTTGCCCAGCGCAATGTCGGACAGCGACAGGCCGCGATGCCAGAACAGGATCGTCTCGTCGTCGCTCTGGCGTCCCGGCTTGAGACCGGCAGCGATCTGGCCGAGCTCGGCGTGCAGCGTGGTCTCGCTCAGCCTTCCGGTTTCGACATGAGCGCGCAGCGAGCCGAACTTGCCGCCCTTGCACTGGCCCCAATCGTCGACGACCATTTTCTGCATGATGTCGGTCAGCGACAGCTCCACCGCGCTCATCGTACCATACGGCACGACCAGTGCACCAGGCTTGATCCATTCGGTCTTGAGCAGCGGCTGCGGCTCCGGCAGCCGTGAGGCTTCGACGACGATGTCGGCGCCCTTGATGCAGCTTTCCCAGTCGGCAACCGCGGTGACTTTCTTGCCGAGATCGGCCGAGAGTTTGGCGGCGAAGCCGTCGCGGCTTTCCGGGCGGCGCGAATGGACGCGGATCTCGTCGAAGTCGAAGAGATGGTCGAGCAGGCGCACATTCCAGTAGGCGGTGCCGCGCGCGCCGATATGGGCCAGCACCTTGGAGTTCTTGCGCGCCAGATGTTTGGCGCCGATGGCGGTGACAGCGCCGGTGCGCATGTCGGTGATGGCGGTGGCATCGAGAATGGCGCGCGGCGTGCCGGTGCGCGGATCGAACAGATTGAGGATGCCGAATTCCGAGGGCAGGCCGTGCAGATAATTGTCGACATAATCGCCGACGATCTTCACGCCGGCCGTATCGAGCGGCGCGACGTAGCCGCGCAGCACATTGAAGTGGCCGTGGAAGGAGGGATCGGGCTCGAGATGGACGCGGGGCTCTATCACCGTCTGGCCGTTGCCTTGCGCGACAAGCCCGGCTTCGACGGCGGCGATGATTTCGCCATCGCTCATCTCAAGGGCTTCGATATCGAGAGCATTGAGGTAGTCGATATAGATAGGCTTCATGCAATGTCCTTGGCCGCCCGCCCATCCATAACAGGCTGCGAGCCGACACGGAAGTTTGTTGGATAAGCTCTGGACGGGGCCAGCCATATGCTGTTCAACGCGGTTCGCCATGACTGCCGTTCCCGACACCGAGGCCTCCGCCGTAACCGCCAGCAATGCGCGGCGCGTGGCGCTGATCGTCGCCATCGCGTTTTTCATGCAGCTGCTGGATTCGACGATCATCTCGACCTCGCTGCCGCAGATGGGACAATCCTTCGGCGTGCCGGCGGTGGCGATGAGCATCGGCATCACCGCCTATATGCTGACCATGGCAGTGTTCGTGCCGCTGTCGGGCTGGCTTGCCGACCGCTTCGGCGCGCGCAACATCTTCCTGCTGGCGATCGTACTGTTCACGCTGGCCTCGCTGGCCTGCGGCTTCTCGCAGAGCCTTACCCAGTTCGTCGCGGCCCGTGTCGTGCAAGGCCTTGGCAGCGCGCTGATGACGCCGGTCGGGCGCATTCTGGTGCTGCGCAATGCGTCGAAATCGGAGCTGCTCAACGCCACGGCGCTGATCACCTGGCCGGCGTTGTTTGCGCCCGTGGTCGGGCCGGTGCTTGGCGGCTTCATCACAACCTATCTCTCCTGGCACTGGAATTTCTTCATCAACACCCCGCTTGGGCTCGTCGGGCTGGCGCTGGTCGCGCGCTTCATTCCGGGCGACCGCGCGGCCGATCCCAAGCCGCTGGATTGGCCGGGGTTTTTCCTCACGTCGCTGGGGCTCGCGCTGCTGCTCTACGGCCTTGAGCGCATCGCACATCCGGAAGACGGCGCCTTGCCCGCCGTGCTGCTGGTTGCCGCCGGCATCGTCATCGGCTGGCTGGCGGTGCGGCATCTCCGGCGCGCGCCGCATCCGCTGCTCGATCTCAGCGCGTTCAGGGTGCAGACCTTCGCCATCTCGACGCTTGCCGCCGGCACCATTTTTCGCGTGGCGATCAACGCCACGCCGTTCCTTTTGCCGCTGCTGTTTCAGGTCGGCTTTGGCCTTTCGCCGGTCGATGCCGGCTTGATGATCCTGGCCTACTTCGTCGGCAATCTCGGCATGAAGACGGTGACGACGCCGACGCTGCGACGCTTTGGTTTTCGCACGGTCATGGTCGTCAACGGCCTGATCGCCTCGGCCTCGATCATGGCCTGCGCGGCGATCTCGCCCGAAACGCCGCAGGCGCTGGTAGTGATGCTGATGCTGATCGCCGGCCTGACGCGCTCGATGCAGTTCACGGCGCTGAATACTCTGGCCTTCGCCGACATCGATGCCGCGCAGCGCAACTCGGCGGCGACTTTGTCCTCCATGCTGCAGCAGATATCGATGCTGTTCGGCGTGGCGGTGGCGGCTGCCATCCTCAACCTGTCGCAGATCGTCAGGGACCGGCCGGCGCTCGACCTCGTCGATTTTCGCATCGCCTTCCTGGTCATCGGCGCCATCGGGCTGGTGGCGGCGTTGCGGTTCCTCGTGCTGCCGCCCGGTGCAGGCGCCGAAGTTTCAGGCCACATGACCAGGACCTGAATTCGCGATTTTCGCCGCTCAGGCGGCAATTAATTCCGCCTTGTGCTTTCGCCTCAGAACGGCACCTTCGCGCATACGCGCAATGACGCAACGGAATGCCAAAAGCGCAGCCTTTTCCTAGGATTGCGCCAGTTCTAGCAATCGGTGCGTCCACTGGAAGATTATCACTGCCAACGGGCGTTCCGAGCGCGGATTCATTTGACGAAGCGGCGCCGAGCCGATTAGCTTTCTTCGGAAGGGGTGGCAGAGCTGCCATCGGGGCGAATGCAGACATGAACACGATTGGCTGGCCACATTTCAGGAGCCTGAACCAGGAAGGCATTGTCTTTGCCATCGCCGTGGTGCTGTTCGTCGCCGCTGCCATTGGGCTGCCTGGTTTCATCGCTGCCAACAATCTCGTTGCCATCGTCCGCTCGGTGTCGGTGCTAGGCATTTTGGCGCTCGGCATGGCGGTCGTCATAATCGGCAGGGGCATCGACCTGTCGGCGGTGGCGATCATGGCGATGTCGGTCGCCTGGTATCTGCAATTGCTCAACGCCGGAACGCCTGATGGTCTCGCCTTCGCCTATGTGCTGGCAGGCGTGCTCGCCATCGGCCTGCTCAACGGTTTTCTCGTCGCTTATGCCGACGTGCCGGCGATCTTCGTGACGCTGGCGACCGGCTCCTTCGTCTTCGGCTATGTCCGCTCGCAACTGATCACGCAGGATGCGGTGCCGGTGCCTCAGGGCCATTGGGTGGAGCTGCTCGGCGGCCTGCGTTTCCTCGACATTCCGATCGAAGTGTTCGTCTTCGCCGGGCTCGCCTTCCTGTTCTTCCTGTTCCTGCGCTACACCAAATGGGGCCGCTACATCTATTTCGCCGGCGACAATCCGGTCGCCGCGCGCAACATCGGCATTCCGGTGCGGCCAATGCTGGTGCTGCGTTATGTGGTTTCGGCCTTTGTCGCGCTGATCGCCGGCCTGCTGACGGCGTCGAGCCTGCACTCGATCAACACCCGCGTCGTCAACTCGACGCTGCTCTATGACATCGTGCTGGTGGCGGTGATCGGCGGCATCGGCCTTTCCGGCGGGCGGGGCGGGGTGCGCAATGTGCTGGTGGGCGCTGCACTTATCGGCATCCTGTCGAACGCGATGACCATCATCGACATTCCGCTGCTCTATCAAAACCTGATCAAGGCGGCGATCCTGCTCGGAGCCATCATCGTCGACGGCATCATCAATCCGCGTGACGAACAGACCGCGCAGCAGGGCGACATCTAAGGGGTACCCGACCGGGTCATGCCGACCGGCCGGCAATAAGTGAAAAACAGAGGATGTGACATGAAACTGATCAGAACACTGATGGCCGCCGCCACGGCGCTGGCCGCTACCGCCTTCGTCGCGCCGACCTTCGCCGCCGACGATCCGGGCCCGGCCGCATACGCGCAGGCGCTCAAGGGCAAGCGCGTCATGCTGGTGCCGCTGGCGATGGGCTTCGACCTTGCGCAGGGCTGGTCGCACTATCTGAAGACGGAAGTCGAAGCCTGGGGCGGCACCTTCGAAACACGCGATCCGAACTGGGTCGTCGATGCCGGTGCACAGGCGATCACCGACGCGATCTCGTCCGACACAAGGCCGGACGTGTTGATCATCCATGCGCCGGACCTCAACTCCTATTCCAAGCTGATGAAGAAGGCGCAGGCCGCCGGCACCTACGTCATACTGGTCGACAATCCCGCCAACTTCCCGGCCGACGCCTTTGTCGGCAGTGACTGGGACCGGCTCGGCCAACTCGAGGCCGAAGCGGCGATCAAGGGCTGCGGCGAGAATTCGTCGAAGAAGATCGGCCTTGTGCAGGGTGATCAGGCCAACTCGTCCAGTCTCTACCAGTATGCCGGCATCATGAAGGTGCTGGAGAAGCACCCCGACTTCAAAGTCGTGGCCAAGCCCGACTCCAACTGGGATCCGACGACGTCGCGCAACGTGACGACGACAATGCTGCAGCAGAACCCGGACATCTGCTCTATCATCGACTTCTGGGATGGCGACGCCACCGGCGCATCCGCCGCCATCCGCGACGCCAAGCTCGACGGCAAGGTGTTTTTGGTCACCACCGGCGGCGGCGAAAAGGCGGCCGATTGCGACAAGCTGCAGGACGGCACCTATGGCGCCGTTGTCATGACAGACCTTGCCCGCCAGTCCGGCGACATGAACGCTATCATCAAGTTCCTGCTGCAGAGCGGCCAGCCGGCCGGCACGTCGCACACCTACATCTACACGCTGGAGAAGGCTACGACCAAAGCCGACCTCAAGCCCGACAGCTGCTGGGACCTGAAGGCGCTGCAGGCCGAAGCGGCGGCGAAGTAAGCCGCGCTTTTCGACTGAAATAAACGAGGTGACTGGACAATCCGGTCACCTCGTTCCCTCATGGAATAGCAGCCGCCGATGTCCTTTCGCGAACGCCTCCAGTCCTGGCGCTACAATCTCGTGCCCGACCATCTGGTCGGCGAGATCCTGACAAAACGCTGGACCGACAACGCCATTCCGTTCCTGGCGCTGGTGGCGACGCTCAGCGTGTTCGGCTCGATCATTCCCGGCTTCTTCAAGCTGACTTCGCTGCAGGAATCGACCCGCCAGCTCGGCGAGTTCTCGATGGTGGTCACCGGCATGACGGTGGTGATGCTGGGCGGCGGCATCGACCTGTCCGTCGGCTCGATCTTCGCGCTGTCCTGTTTCTCCGCCGTCTATGTCTTCTTCATTCTCGAACAGTCTATCTGGCTGGCGCTGGCGGCATCGCTCGCCACCGGCCTGATCTTCGGCGCCGTCAACGGCTACCTCGTCGGCTACCTCAGGCTGCGCGCCTTCCTCACCACCCTGGTGACGTTCATCTTCGGCCGGGCGCTGTTCGATATTCTCGTCACCACCTATGCCGCCGACGTGCAGCTTTCCCAGGCGACATCGGATGTGCTCGACTTCATCGGCGACAGCACCTTCTGGGGGCTTTCGGTCTCGGTGTGGCTGGCGATCATTCTTGCCATCGTCACCCATATCGCGCTGACGCGCTCACGGCCGGGCTGGCATGTGCTGGCGGTCGGCGGCTCCAGGCGCTCGGCGCACAATGCCGGCATTCGCGTGCGCCGCACCGTGTTCATGACCTATGTCTTTTCCGGCTTCTGCGCCTCGATCGGCGGCTTCCTGATCGCTTGCCGCCTGAGTGGGGCAGGGCCGGGCACCGGCCTCAACCTGGAGATCATGGCTCTGACGGCGGCGGTGGTCGGCGGCGTCAGCCTGGGTGGTGGCCGCGGCTCGGTCATCAAGGGGCTGATGGGCGCCATCATCGTGCTGACCATGACCAACGGGCTGATCCGGCTGGGCTATGGCACCGGCACCAACCAGATGGTGCTGGGCATCATGCTGGCGGTGGCGGTTACCATCGACATCCGTTGGCTGAAGAACCGCCACAAGGTGCTCAACGAGGTCTATGTCGCGCCGGTCTATCTCAAGATGGGCGAGACACAGTCTGCCGTGCCGGGATCAGGTACGCCCTACGCGCTCGACAACCGTCTGTCGGCCGCGGACCATATCGGGCTGGGCGAGTTGGAGGGGCCGGAAGACGTCATCCTTGACCGCGACGATCACCTCTATTGCGGCACGCGCCATGGCGAGATCGTCCGCTTCTTCGCGCCGGACTATATCAAATCGGAGGTGTTTGCCCATATCGGCGGCTTTCCGCTGGGCCTGACCTTCGACAAATCGGGCAATCTGATCAGCTGCGTCGGCGCCATGGGGCTCTATTCCGTCTCGCCGGATCGGGAAGTGAAGCGCCTGTCGGCGGAGACATCGCGCTCCTGGACATCGATCGTCGACGATGCGCGGCTGCGCGACCCGAACGACTGCGACATCGCGCCGGACGGTCGGATCTATTTTACCGACTCCACCAAGCGCTATGACGCCCACGATTGGGCGCTAGACTCGATCGAGAACCGCGCCACCGGCCGGCTGCTGGTCTATGACCCGAAGGACGGTTCGACGAAGACACTGCTCGACGGCTACCGCTACACCAACGGTGTGTGCATGGCGCACGACGGCAAGTCGCTGTTCTTCGCTGAGAGCTGGGCCTGCCGCGTGCATCGCTACTGGCTGGAAGGGCCGAAGGCGGGCGCCGCCGAATGCGTCATCCGCGACATGCCGGGCTATCCCGACAACATCAACCGCGCCTCCGACGGCAATTACTGGATGGCATGGCTCGGCATGCGCACGCCGAGCTTCGACCTGTCGCTGCGCCATCCCGATATGCGCAAGCGCATGACGCGCCGGCTGCCGCAGGACGAGTGGCTGTTCCCCAACATCAACACCGGCGGCGTGGTGAAATTCAACGACAAGGGCGGCATTATCGAGGCGATGGGCGACCTCACCGGCGGCGCGCATCCGATGGTCACCTCGATGCGCGAGCACAAGGGTTTCCTGTTCGTCGGCGGCATCCTTAACAACCGCATCGGCCGCTACAAGATTGCGGGCGCCGACCCGAACTGGACCAGTTCCGCTTCTTATTGGGGAGCGAAGCCATGATCCTCGATCCTGTGCTCGACCTGTTTCGTGGCAAGGCGGTGACCATCCCACCGCTCGACGGTGCCTTCCGGCCCAACACGCGGCTGGACGAGGCGCCAGTGTTCGCCGATTTGACGGAGCCCGACAATCTTCTGGTTGCCGATGGCCGGCTGCTCGTTTCCAGCGGCAATGCGGTATATTCGCTTGCCGCAGGGGTGGAGCCGAAGGTTGTCGGGACCTTTCTTTCCCCCATCACGGCGCTGGCTCTATCACTGTCGGGCGAACTGACGGTGGGGTTGGAAAGCGGCAAGCTGCTGGTTGCCGGCAAGGAGGTTTCGCTGCCGGCCGGCGTCAGCTGCATCACCGCGCTTGCCTATGCAGACGACGGCACGTTGTGGCTGGCCAATGGCTCGGCTGAGCACACGCCGTCGCAATGGGCCGCCGACCTGATGAAGAAGGGCGCGTCCGGTTCGCTTTGGAGGCGGGACGCGGCCGCCGCCGAGTTCCGCAAAGTGGCCGGCGATATCGCCTTTCCCTATGGGCTGCATCCCATTGGGCGGGATGTGCTGGTCAGCGAAAGCTGGCGCCATCAGCTCGTTCGCTTCGATGGTGCGACCGGTCGCCGCTCGACCGTGCTGACGCATCTGCCCGGCTATCCCGCGCGCCTCGCGCCGGCCGGCGATGGCGGCGCGTGGCTGGCTCTGTTCGCGCCACGCAACCGGCTGATCGAATTCGTTCTCCAGGAAACCCACTATCGGCGCGATATGCTAGACCAGGTGGCGCCGGCCTACTGGATCGCGCCGGCTTTGGCCTCCAATCGCAGCTTCCTCGAACCGCTGCAATGCGGCGGCATCCGCACCATGGGCATCCACAAGCCCTGGTCGCCGAGCCGCTCCTATGGGCTGGTGGTCAGGCTCGATCAAAACATGCAGCCGCAATTCAGCCTGCACAGCCGCGCCGACGGCACGCGCCATGGCATCTGCAGCGTGGCGGAAACGGACGGCCGCCTGTTCATCGCCTCCAGGGGCGGCGATTGCGTGCTGGCCATCGACGCAGGAGGTCTCTGATGGAACCGATCGTGCGCCTGGAAAATGTCACCAAGAACTATCGCGGCGTGCCCGCGGTCAGACAAGTCAGCTTCGAACTGCGCAAGGGCGAAATCCACGCGCTGCTCGGCGAGAATGGCGCCGGAAAATCGACGCTGACCAAGATCATTGCCGGCGTCGTCGACGCCACTTCCGGCAAGATGTTCCACAAAGGCGGCGAGATCGCCTACGCCTCGCCGCATGCGGCGCTCGAGGCCGGCATCGCCATGGTGTTCCAGGAGACCAGCCTGGTGCCGTCGATGACAGTGGCGCAGAACCTCTATCTCGGCACCGAAAAGTTTCTCAACCGGCTGCGCGGCACCTACATTTCGGCGCAACAGTTTTTGCAATCGCTGAACTTCCCGGTCGACCCGAACGCCATGGTGGCAACGCTCGGCGCGGCCAAGCGTCAGATGGTCGAGATCGCGCGCGCCGTTCACCACAATGCCGAGATCATCATCTTCGACGAGCCTACGGCGACGCTGACGCCGGAGGAGAAGCGGCACTTTTTCGCACTGATCCGGCGGCTGAAGGCGAACGGCGTCTCGATCGTCTTCATCAGCCATGCATTGGAAGAGGCGCTGATGATCGCCGACCGCATCACAATCCTGCGCGATGGCGAACTGGTGATCACCGACGACACATCGGCCTTCGACCGCGACAAGATCGTCGCCGCCATGGTCGGGCGTACGTTGTCGGGACAGATCTACCGCCAGCGCGACGAGGCCAGGCTGCGCAAGGCCGGCAAGAAGGTGCTGTCGGTGCAGGACATTTCGATGAGCAATGTCGTGCGCAACACCTCCTTCTCGATCTTTCAGGGACAGATCACCGGCGTGTTCGGGCTGATCGGCTCCGGCCGCACCGAGACCTTCAAGATCGTCTCCGGCATCTACAAGCGCGATTTTTTGCGCGGTGGCGCGATTGAACTCGACGACAGGCCGGTGCGCTATCTCGTGCCCAGTGAGGCGGTCGCCGACGGCATCGTCTATGTTACCGAGGACCGCAAGAGCGAGGGCATTTTCGAGACGATGGGCATCGCCGAGAACCTGTTCGGCGGGCTGCTGGCAGCGGGCCGCGAAAAGGCCTGGGTGATCAACCAGCAGGAGATGCGCACGCTTTCCGCTGAATGGACGAAGACGCTGAACATCAAGGCGATCAACGACAATGCCCGCGTGGTCGAGCTTTCCGGCGGCAACCAGCAAAAGGTGGTGATCGGCAAGGGGCTGGTGCAGCAGCCGCGTATCGTGATCTTCGACGAGCCGACGCGCGGCGTCGATGTCGGCGCCATCGCCGAGATCCACCAGATCATCAACCGGCTGGCCGATGAGGGGCTGGCCGTGGTCGTGATCTCGTCCTACCTGCCGGAAATCATGAACCTGTCGGACCGGATTCTGGTGTGCCGGCAGGGCCGCATCGTGGAGGAGTTCTCGCCGGCGGAGGCGACGGAGGAGAAGATCATGTATGCCGCGGTTCATTAGGGTGTTGAAGCAGGAAGCGAAAGGGGTGTGCTGCTGGGTTGAACAATGTGGAGATTAGCCGAGCCGTCCATCCCTTCGTCATCCACGGGCGGAGCAAGGAGCTGCGACGCAGCGCAGACCGGAGGATCCATGCCGGGACTCCTGAGCGTTTCTTCGGTCCAGAATTTTGCGCCGCTGCATCCCTCGCGCGAGGTCGCAGAATGGATCCTCGGGTCTCCGCGACGGCGCTTCGCGCCTGCTTCGCCCGTGGATGACGACGCTGAGATGCTTCGGCCAATCGCCATGGTTCTGTGTCATTCCGTATGACTGAATTGGAATAGCCGGTTAGCCGCCTTTTCTCGACATCTGATTCAACGACCTGATCCATCGATTCAACGAAAGGAAACACCATGGCTGCCACCAGACTCCTGACCGACGCCGAGGTCGAAAAAATCCCGGCCGTGAACGCGGTCTTCGACGACATCCGCGCGACGCGCAAATCGGATTTCGTCAACAATTTCTGGCGTGGGCTCGCCAACGATCCGGCCTTGCTGAAACGGACATGGGAACAGGTGAAGGTGGTGATGGCCACGGAGAGCGCCATCGACCCGCTGACCAAGGAAATGATCTATATCGCGGTGTCGACCGCCAATGGCTGCTCCTACTGCGTCCACTCGCATACGGCAGCTGCCCGCGCCAAAGGCATGACCGATGCGCAGCATGGCGAGATGGTGTCGATCATCGGGCTGGCCGGGCAGACCAACCATCTGGTGACTGCGATGCAGATTCCGGTCGATCCGCAGTTCGACTTAAAGTAGGCAGTCGCGCGCCTTGCCTCCTCCCCCTGCGGGGGAAGTGACGGCGCCCGCTCTACACCGGTCGGTACACTTTCTCCGCCGTGTTCCAGAAGATGTCCGCCTCGGCGGCCGCGCCATGCTTGCCCACCGCGGCGCGGTGCGCCTTGATCAGTTCGGCGTGGCTGGTCCAGAGTTTTTCGATCGGGAAGTTGGAGCCGAACATCAGGTGGTCAGCGCCCAGAATGTCCATTGCATTGTCGACGATGTAGGCAATCAACGCCGGATCGTTGCGGTGGACGAAGGTGCCGAGGCCCGACAGCTTGGCGTAGAAGTTCGGCGCTGTTGATAGAGTACGCAGGCCGGCTTTCCAGGCCTCGATCGTCTCAGCCTCCATGCCGGTCAGCATGCCGGCATGGGTGAGGATGAAGTTGGTCTGCGGGTTCTCGCCGACCAGCGTCAGCCCGTCCTTCATCTGGGCGGGGAAAAGCTGCAGGTCGAAGGACAGGCCATAGTCTTTAAGCCGCGCGACATTGGCCCGCACCTTGGGGTCGATGACCTGATCGGCCGAGGCAGCGAAGCGGAAGGCCGGCGTCTCGTGCCAGTGTAACTGCATGCGCACGCCGCGCAGCAGAGGGTACTTTTTCAATCGATCGATCTGGGGCCGGACATCGTCGACAGTCATATCGGTATAGCCGACGATAGCGTGCGGCCAGCCGGTCTCGTCGGCAGTCTTCTGCAGTAAGGCGACTTCTTTTTCGAAATCCTCCTTGGCCCAGTTGGTCTGGACATAGACGGCCTTCTCGACACCTGCGCCTTGCTGATCGGCGAGAAATTCCTCGATCGGATAGTCGCGGCGGATCGGCTCGTAGGGGCCGAAAATGCGCGGCACCATCGGCCCGACCAGCCAGGGCTGATCCTGCTGGCGCCAGATGTGGAAATGCGCGTCGATGGCTTTCTGCATCACGATACCCTTTTCCAGATTGCCGACGCCGCCGGGGCAGGGCGGGCGAGCGACAGGATGAAATCGGTGAGACTCCCGAGCGACGAGCCGTCGATGAGATCGTCGAGATCGGGCAAGATGGCGCGCAACGCCGCCGTTGCCGGCTGGAAGCGCGGATCGCCGGCCAAAGGTGTCGCCAGCGAAAGCCGGAAGGCGCGCGCGCTCAGTCGGCGTATCGCCGTTTCGAGATCGGCATGGTCGCCGCGCTCCAGCGCGTCCGACAGGATGATCACAGCGGCACCGCGCGCGAAGGCTGAGAAGCGCGGCACCGAGAGGAAGGCGAGCAGGGTCGGTCCCATGCGCGTGCCGCCGTCCCAGTCGTCTACGAGTGCCGCCGCTCGGGCGAGAGCCTGGTCGCGATCGCGGATACGCAGTGCGGACGTGATGCGGGTGAGCCGCGTGCCGAAGGTGAAGATTTCGGCACGGTCAGCACCTTGTACGGCGGCGTGCGCCAGTTTGAGATAATCCGACGTGTACAGCTTCATCGAGCCGGAAACATCGATCAGGATCAGCAGCTTGCGCGAAACGGTCTGGCGGCGGCGGAGCTGCGGCGAGGGGATATCGCCATCGGCGCTGACGATTTCCCTGAGCGAGCGGCGCAGGTCGAGCTTGCCGCGCGAATGGGTGCGCACGGTGCGGAAGGAGCGGCGCGCGGGCAGGGCTGAAGCGAGCTTGCGGCGGAAGGGCCCAAGGCCATCGTCGTCGCGGAGGAAATCGCGGCTGCTGAGCTGTTCGATTGCCGACGACAGCTCGCCGCCTTTCTCCTGGCGCGTGGTCTGTTTCTCCTCCTGGCGCGTGCCGCCATCGTCCTTGATGCGGGTTTCCTCGTCGTCTTCGCCTTCGACGGAGGGTTGGCCATCGCCATGGAAGTGATTGCGAAAATGCGCCTCGAATTCGCCGCGGCGATCGGGCGGGGGGGCAAGCGTTGCGAGCGCCGCCTCGCGGATGTCGGCCATCGAGCGGGGGCCGAGCAGGGTGACCGCCTGCATGAAGCTGGAGACCTGCTCGGGGGCGACGGCAAAGGCGTGGCGGCGCAGCAGCCGGGCGAAGTGGAGGAAGGGCGCGGAGGCGAGAGGAAGGGTTCCCTGACGCATCATTCCTTCGCGCCCCCCTCTGTCCTGCCAGCGTTGCAGAGTGCCCAGGTGAGGCCACCTCGCTATGAACGAGCTGTTGACCTCACACGTCACCCCAGCGCCTCCTCGACAATCTGGCCAAGCTCCGGC
>NZ_JAMYUL010000011.1:0-244670 GCF_040322955.1 Mesorhizobium sp. M0077 | reverse complement strand
ACTTCCGCCTGGCGCGTGCGGGTTGCTGTTCTTTTTTATTCGATCCACGTCCTCCCGCCGGGTGGGGGGGGCGGGGGGCGGGGCGGGGCGGGGGGGGCCCCGCGGCGGCGCGGACCCCCACCCCGCTCCGCTTCGCGGATCGACCCTCCCCACAACGGGGGAGGGTAATCACTCCACCGTGCCTTCCTCATACTCGGCCGACATGGTTAGCCATTTCTCCTCGTGACCGGCAAGCTGCTGTGCCAGCTGCGAGCGCTCCTTGGCGAGCCGGGTCGCGGTCGACGGATCCTTTTCGTACACCGCCGGATTGGCGAGTTCGTCCTCGATCAGGTCGATGCGCTTGCGGATGCGGTCCATCAGCGCTTCGGTGGCGCGTATTTCCTTGGCCAGCGGCTCAAAGGCGGCGCGGCGCGCGGCTGCATCGCGGCGGCGATCGGCCTTTGATGCCTTCTCGGCCTCGCGCTTGCCGCGTCGGTCGCCGGACACGCCGGTGACCAGCGTCTTGTAGTCCTCAAGGTCGCCGTCATACGGGTTGACCGCCCCGTCCTTGACCAGCCACAGCCGGTCGGCGGTCGCTTCCAGCAGATGGCGGTCATGCGAGATCAGGATGACGGCGCCGGGAAACTCGTTCAATGCACGGATCAGCGATTCGCGACTGTCGATGTCGAGATGGTTGGTCGGCTCGTCGAGGATGAACAGGTTCGGGCCTTCGAAGGCCGACAGGCCCATCAGCAGGCGCGCCTTCTCGCCGCCGGACAGGTCCTTGGCGGCGGTGTTCATCTTCTCGGTGGTGAGACCGAACTGGGCGACGCGGCCACGTACCTTGGATTCCGGCGCCTCCGGCATCAGCCGGCGGACATGCTCATAGGCGTTTTCATCAGGCCTGAGATCGTCGAGCTGATGCTGCGCGAAGATAGCCACTTTCAGGCCCGGCGCCACCGTCATGGTGCCGCTCTCCTGCTTCAACCGGCCCGACAGAAGCTTGGCGAAGGTCGACTTGCCGTTGCCGTTGGCGCCGAGCAGCGCGATGCGGTCGTCGGCATCGATGCGCAGCGTCATCTTCTTCAGGATCGGCTGGCCCTCGGTGTAGCCGACATTGACGTTGTTCAAGGCAATGATCGGCGACGCCACCGTTTTCACCGGCTCCGGGAAAGAGAACGGCCTCACCGTGTCGTTCACGATCGCCGCGATCGGCTTCATCTTCTCCAGCGCCTTGATGCGCGACTGCGCCTGTCTCGCCTTCGAAGCCTTGGCGCGGAAGCGTTCGACGAAGGACTCCATGTGTTTGCGCGCGGCTTCCTGCTTGACACGGCCCTTCTCCTGCAACTCCTTCTGCTCGGTGTACTGGCGCTCGAACTGGTCGTAGCCGCCGCGCCAGAAGGTCAGCTTCTTCTGGTCGAGATGAACGATGGAATTGACGGCGCGGTTGAGCAGGTCGCGATCGTGCGAAATCAGAAGCACCGTGTGCGGGTATTTCGAAACATAGTTTTCCAGCCACAGCGTGCCTTCGAGATCGAGATAGTTGGTCGGCTCGTCAAGCAGCAGAAGGTCGGGCTCGGCAAACAGCACGGCGGCAAGCGCGACGCGCATGCGCCAGCCGCCGGAGAAGGACGAGGCCGGGCGGCGCTGCGCGGCGTCGTCGAAGCCAAGGCCGGCGAGGATGGTGGCCGCGCGGGATTCCGCCGAATGCGCATCGATATCCGCCAGCCGCATATGGATGTCGGCAATGCGGTGCGCGTCGGTGGCGGTCTTTTCCTCCTCGAGCAATGCGGTGCGCTCGAGGTCGGCCTTGAGCACGATTTCGATCAGCGGCTCCTCGGTGCCGGGCGCTTCCTGCGCCACCTGGCCGATGCGGGTGTTCTTGGGCAGGCTTATCGAGCCGGTCTCGGAGGGAAAGTCGCCGGTGATGGCCTTGAACAGCGTCGTCTTGCCGGTGCCGTTGCGGCCGACGAGGCCGGCCTTGGTGCCGGCCGGCAAGGTCAGCGAGGCATGATCGAGAAGCAAGCGTCCGGCCATGCGGAGCGAAAGATCGTTGATGATAAGCATGCCGGGGCTTTTGCACGGGAGGGCGGCGCTTCGCAAGGGCCTGGGCGCTGGCGGGGGCATAAGGCATGAAGACGGCGCGCCTTAAGCGCGCCGTCCATTGCAAACAGCAGACTGACTTTTCAGAGGCTGCCTGGTTCAGGCTTTGGGTTTGCGCTTCGTCACCTTGGCCGCGGCGGCCGGAACGGCCGGCTTGCGGCCGAGGCCCGAGGACTTGGCCAGTGCCGAACGGGTCGCGGAGTAGTTCGGCGCCACCATCGGATAGTCCGACGGCAAGCCCCATTTGCCACGATATTCCTCCGGGCTGAGACCATGGTCGGTCATCAGGTGGCGTTTCAGCGACTTGAATTTCTTGCCATCTTCCAGACAGACGATGTGGTCGGGAAACACCGACCGCTTCGGATTGACAGCGGGGTTCAGCGCGGGGCTTTCCACGGCGGCAATGCTGCCCAGCTTGCGCACCGATGCGCTGACGCTGGCGATCAGATCCGGCAGGCCGGACGCAGGGAGAGGATTGTTGCCGACATAGGCCGAGACGATGTCAGCAGTCAGTTCAATAGCGGTCTTGCTGTCGATGGTGTGCAATTCTGTTTCTCCCGCCGGTCATGAAGTTGCCGGCTTTTTTTAAGACTTCTCTTGATGTATCGACCTAGCTGCACCCCCCAACGGGTCGCTAAGTCTCAATAAACGATCAAGAATCGGAACAGGAGGATGTTTCCACAACAGGTTGCAACGTTGCAAATTAGAAAATCTAATACTTGGAAACGGCCGACTTCGCGCCAGCAGATTTCAACTGCACGGACCCGGCAGGTTTGGAGTCGGCCAGTATCTCCAGAATGCGCTTCCAGCGGGCGCACCGGCCGAAATCTTTTTGCTCTATCGCCTTTTCGGCCTTCATGGCGGCGTAGAGCGGCGCCTCGGCGCCGAACTCCTTGAGCAGCCAGAATGCTTCCTGTCTGGCGAGGCGTTCATCGTCGTCAAGCATGTTCAGCCTCCGAGCGTTCTATGCCCACCGCAATACAGCTGCCGATGACGAGGACCGCACCGGCTATCGCGGTCAGCGTCAGCCTTTCGCCCGACAGCGTCAGCAGCAGCGTCGATGCGATCGGCGTCAGATAGGCGATGACCGCAACCTTGCCGCCGCCTTCAAGCTTCAAGGCGCGCGACCAGAAATAATATCCCAGCCCCATCGGGCCGGCGCCGAGATAGAGGCCAAGCAGGAGGTGCTCGCTGGATGGCCAGGCTGCGCCGTCGTGAATACACCATAGCAAGGTCAGGCCGACGCCGACCAATGCCGAAGGCAAAAGCAAACGCTCCGACGGTGTGGCCAGGCGGGCGACCGCAATCGAATAGAAGGCCATGCACAGCGCCGAGCCGAAGGCAGCGAGATAGCCGACGATGCTGCCCTGGAGAAAAGGCTGGCCGCGACCACCCGAGATCACCAGCGCCACGCCGACAAAGCCGAACACGGCAGTCAAACCCAGCAGCACGGGGCGTTGCCGCTTGCCCAGCACGATGACCGCCGCCGCGACCATCAGCGGCCAGGTGTAGGCGACGAGATTGGCCTCGATCACCGGCATGGAGGCAAAGGCGATGTATTGCAGCACCATGGTGCCGACCAGGCCAATAAAGCCGACCGCGACCGGCGCCAGGGTGCCGTCAGCACCCTTGGCAAAGGCTGCGTCTTGCGTGTCCCCCTTCCGGCTCGCCAGATGGATGACGGCGAACACCAGAGCCGCTCCACAAAACTGCAGCAACTGCACGAGCGACACCGGATGGCTGGCCAGCAGGGATTTGCCGACCAGCGCGTTGGTCGACCACAGGGCGACCGCGCCGGCGGCGAAGACCAGGGCCGACGGCGAGCCCGATCCACCCCGGAATCGCCGAGACGGTGCCTTGTCCTTATCGCCGACCATGATGTTACCGACGGCCAAACAGGCGTCCACTTCTATGCTCTGGCTACCATGATTCCCTTGATCCGCCCGGGACCGGCGCATCGGTCGCCGCCGCAACCGGACGCTCTTCCTCGAAGCGGCGATAGGCCGGCAGCTGGTTCGTCCAGACGTCTTCGGCCAGTTCGTTGACCCATTCGCGATCGTGATCATTGTCGGCTGCGAGATAGAACATGCGATTGTCGTCGACGTAGGGCTTGGCCACAGAGCGCTGGTTGAGGACCAGCGTGACGCGTGAGCCGAGCTGGATCGGCGCGGTGCGGTGCAGCACACCGAGAAACTGACCGAGTGTGGCGTAGTTCATCTTGTGGTCGATGCGCATGACCTGGTTGCGCGGAATCTCGCGGCCGGATTCAAGGATGGCGCGGCCGGTCTCGGAATCGTCGCAGTAGATTTCGAGATGGCCGCCGACCAGCGGATTGCTGATCGACAGCGGAATGAGTTCGGTGACCGGGACACCGTCGCAATGCCAATCGACGGCGCCGTCCTTGGGATTCATGAAAGTGACGGTCGAGCCGACGATCGACAGCGGATAGGGCTCGAGCTTGGTGCCCATCATGTCGGACAGACGTTCCAGGCGCAGCTTGTCATGCAGCAGTTCCTTGATCTCCGGGATGAAACGGTCGGCGCCGGTGATGAAGGTCAGATCGAGGTGCTTGTGCACGGCGTGGCTGGCCTTGAGCTTCAACGCCGCCTCTTCGATCGCCGCCAGCAGCGCCGGGTCGTAGCCATGCAGATACTGCGCAACGCCGAAACCCGACACTTTCCAGGCCGTCTCATGACCGATAATGGCTTCTCGGCTCATCGCGTAGCGCAGTTCAGGTATGGTATGGGCGTTCATTCTACTTCTCCAGGATGGGGGCATCACTTGGTAAACTGTCGATTAATTTCCCCACCCCTGTAAAATTAGGAATGCTGGTGCTAGTGTAAGCCCAGCTTAAGGTCGAAACGCGTGCGTCTGCTCAGTCAGGTCAACCTCAATTCGCTGAAGATTGTCGAAAGTGCCGCCCGGCACCGTAACTTCACGCGCGCCGGCGAAGAGCAGTTTATTACTGCTTCCGCCGTCAGCCAGCGCGTCAAAAGCCTCGAGGAACAGCTGCGCTTCAAGATCTTCCAGCGCGGCGGCAATGCGGTGTCGCTGACGCCCGAGGGCGAGACCTATGTGTCGCGCGTTCGCGAGGCGCTGGAGCGCATCGTGGCGGCCAGCATGGAGGCGACCGGACAGTCGCAGGCACATGTGCTGAAGATTTCGGTGCTGCCGACGTTCGCGGCGCGCTGGCTGTTTGCCCGCCTGCCGCTGTTCCAGCGGCAATATCCCGAAATCGAAATGCGGGTTTCGACCTCCTACGCCGCCAATGAGTTCGCCACCTCCGAGTTCGACCTCGAGATCCGCTATGGCGACGGCAGCTTTCCCGACCTCAAAGCGGACCTGCTGTTCAAGGAGGATTTGACGCCGGTGTGCAGCAGGAAGCTGTTCCACGAAGTTCTCGGCGACAGGCCGCCGTCAAAGGTGACGCCGGACGACCTCAGGCATTTCACGCTGCTGCATTCCGACACCTGCACGCAGAACTGGCAGTCGT
Source organism: Mesorhizobium sp. M0077 (assembly GCF_040322955.1). Lineage (NCBI taxonomy): Bacteria > Pseudomonadati > Pseudomonadota > Alphaproteobacteria > Hyphomicrobiales > Phyllobacteriaceae > Mesorhizobium > Mesorhizobium sp. M0077. The sequence goes on along the minus strand of NZ_JAMYUL010000011.1, from coordinate 239,095 downwards.
GGCTGGGTTTTGCCGGCGCGAGTTCCGTGCTCGGCGAGACCAAGAGCATCTATTTCGATTCCTGCATGATGTCCTATGAGGCGGCCAATGCCGGCATGGGCTTTGCAGTCGCCAACCGCGCCTATATGGCGAGCGAGATCCGCGCAGAGAGACTGGTGGCGCCGTTTGCCGTGCATCACCCCAACACCGCCGGCTGGTATTTCGTCTGCCCGGTCACCGCGCCCTACACGCGCAAGGTGGAACTGTTCAAGCAGTGGATAATGGCCGAGGCGGCGCTGACGCAGTGCCAGCTGGACGCCGGGATTGCCGGCGGCCCGGTGCTGCGCAAGGCCATTGCCTGAGGTCGGATTCTTTCCGCGGCCTTGCGGGATTTGCGGCCGTTTCTGCTGGTTTTGCGCAGACGGCACGAGCAGAACCGGCACGAAAACTGCCACCTCATGACGCAGGCGAGAGACTCAGCTATCTTCGGTTGTTGCGGCGGACCTGATATCCGCCTGGCCGGCGCTATCAGCTCACCTCCCAAGCGGCGCCGGCCTTCTTCTCCCGAAGGCTACCTCAGCCTTATCGTCCCGCTAAAACGATCATTGCGCCGGCTGATCGCCGCTGGCCGCCGGCTTTGGCGCCGAATCCGTCTGCGGAGTTTGATCGAGCACCGGGGCTTTGGTTGGCTGGATGTCGCCGTCGCAGGCGGCGAGCGCCAAGCTGGCGGCCAACAGAATCAGAAGCCTCTTCATGGCGACCTCCTAGGTCTGCCCTCTCCTTCGTAAGGCAACGAGGTGGTTCAGATTTGGTTGCACGCTCGCAAACGACACCGCGTCGGCTGGAACCAAACGGCGGCTCTGAGGTTGGTTGCCTAAAGGAGATCGCGCCATGATCCGTCTGCTCATAACCGGCCTTTTCGCTTACGCGACCTATCGCATCGCCAAGGAGATCATCAAGGACGTGCCTGACAATTTCGATCCGTTGCCGGTGCCTGGCGACGAACGCGCCGCCTTGCGGCGCCAGTCGGCGGCAACGGGTGTCGCGCCACGGCGGTAAGGGCGACTTCCGCCCGTTGCGAACAAAGCGGAAACGATGCTTGATAGGCGATGACCATCGCCATCAATGATTCGTCCTTGCGGCCCGCCTATCTGGCGAAGCTCAACGCCGAGCAGCGGCTCGCTGTCGAACATGGCGAGGGCCAGATCGCCGGGCCGCTGCTGGTGATCGCCGGCGCCGGCTCCGGCAAGACCAACACGCTCGCCCACCGGGTTGCGCATCTGATCGTCAAGGGCGCTGATCCCAGACGCATTCTGCTTATGACATTCTCGCGCCGCGCCGCCACCGAAATGGCCAGGCGGGTCGAACGCATCGCCGGCGAGGTGCTGGGCCGAGACGCGTCCGTCATCGCCGACGCGCTGGCCTGGGCCGGTACGTTTCACGGCATCGGCGCCAGGCTGCTGCGCGACTATGCGCTGACGATCGGCCTTGACCCCGCCTTTACCATCCATGACCGCGAGGATTCCGCCGACCTGATGAATCTTGCCCGGCATGAGCTTGGATTCTCGAAGACCGAAAGCCGGTTTCCGACCAAGGGCACCTGCCTGGCGATCTATTCGCGCGCCGTCAACGCTCAGGCGCCGCTCGGCGAGGTGCTGGGTTCGGCCTTTCCCTGGTGTGCCGGCTGGGCCGAACAGCTGAAGGCGCTGTTCGCCCGATATGTCGAGGCCAAGCAGGCGCAGAACGTGCTCGATTACGACGACCTCCTGCTCTACTGGGCGCAAATGGCCGCCGAGCCGGAGATCGCGGCGCATCTGGGCTCGCGCTTCGACCATGTGCTGGTCGACGAATACCAGGACACCAACCGGCTGCAGGCCTCGATCCTTTCGGCGCTGAAGCCGGACGGCGCCGGACTGACGGTGGTGGGCGACGACGCGCAGTCGATCTATTCGTTTCGCGCCGCGGAAGTGCGCAACATCCTCGATTTCCCGCAACAATTCGCGCGAGCCGCCGATGTCATCATGCTGGAGCGCAACTACCGCTCGACCGAGACCATTTTGGCGGCAGCCAATGCGGTCATCTCGGAGGCATCGGAGCGTTTCACCAAGAACCTCTGGTCGGAGCGCAAATCCTCGCAAAAACCGAAACTGGTCAGCGTGCGCGACGAGGCGGAGCAGGCGAACTATGTCTGCCAGGCCATCCTTGCCGAGCGCGAGGCCGGCACGGTGCTGAAATCGCAGGCGGTGCTGTTTCGCGCCTCGCACCACAGCGGCCCGCTGGAGATCGAACTGACGCGCCGCAACATCCCCTTCGTCAAGTTCGGCGGGCTCAAATTCCTCGACGCCGCCCACGTCAAGGACGTGCTTTCGGTGCTGCGTTTTGCCGAGAACCCGCGCGACCGCGCCGCCGGCTTCCGCGTGCTGCAGCTCCTGCCCGGCATCGGCCCTTCGGCGGCGAGCACCATCGTCGAGACCATGGCGACATCGCTCGACGAGGAAATGGGGCTGGCCCGCTACCGGCCGCCGCAACGCGCGGCTGAGGACTGGCCAGCCTTCGTTGCGCTTTATTCCGGCCTGCGCGCCCGGTCGGGGAAATGGCCGGCCGATCTCGAACAGGTCAGGCTGTGGTACGAGCCGCATCTTGAGCGCATCCACGAGGATGCGACGACGCGGCGGGCCGACCTCATGCAGCTCGAGCAGATCGGTTCAGGCTATGCTTCGCGCGAGCGCTTCCTGACCGAGCTGACGCTGGATCCACCGGATGCGACCAGCGACCAGGCCGGGCCGCCGCACCGCGACGAGGACTATCTGATCCTGTCGACCATTCATTCGGCCAAGGGCCAGGAATGGAAGAACGTCTTCGTGCTCAACACCGTCGATGGCTGCATCCCGGCCGATCTCGGCGTCGGCACCAAGGAAGACATCGAGGAGGAGCGCCGGCTGCTTTACGTCGCCATGACGCGGGCCAAGGACGGCCTGCATCTGGTGACGCCGCAGCGCTTCTTCACTCACGGCCAGGCAGCGCGCGGCGACCGCCACGTCTATGCCTCGCGAACCCGTTTCATCCCGACCTCGATTCTCGGCGCTTTCGAGCAGACCTCTTGGGCGAGCGTCCACGCAAAGGACGATCCGCGCCACAGACCTGAAGTCCGCGTCGACCTCGGCGCCCGCATGCGCGGCATGTGGAAATAGAAGCCGCCGCAACCGCGGATGCCGGCCGGGGAGCGACCTCAAGAAGCAAATCGTCCTGTCACGGCATCTCTCAGGGAACCTCGGGCCGCCGGCCGCGTTTTCTGGCGTCCAACCCGCGATCGGAGAGCGGCGACCGCCGCCTTTCCGCCCATCCAGAGAGGCCAGAATGCACGACGCGATGTTCTTCACCCCGGTTGCCGTTAGCGTTGGCGCCGGCCACAAACGCATGCTCGCCTCGCTGTTCGAGATGCATGATTTCCTGACCGAATTTCCGCCGTCACGCCGGCGCCTGAGCTATGGCGCGGCCGTGAGGGCTTGCGAGGCGGCACGCGCCGGCGAAATCTCGGCCGAGGCCGCACGCGATGCCCTGATCACCTTTGCAGTCACGGCAGGCATCCTCTGGCCCGCGGTCCAGCCGGCCGTCTCGGTCAAGCCGGTCGCACACGGTTATGGCGGCTACGCCGTCTGAGACGGCCGGGACCGGGCCTGCCCAGCAAAAAGATCACTCGGACTTGCCGGCAGACGTCGAACGACAACACGTCTTGGTGATCCCACCAAGCGTCCACTTCATCTTGGAGTAACTCGGCATTGGAAGCGTCTTGAGATGTTTGATCACGAACCCAAGTTCCATGGCCATCATGCCGTATTCTCAACCGCGATATCGGCCTGTTCACTGTTCAATGCAAACCGAAAGCCAAATTCACTCGGTACGTCTCCATTTGAAGAAAAGGCAGGGATCGCGAGCCGTGAGTTGTAAAACCAGAATGCCACCAGGCCGCACAAAGCTGAACAGACGCACCAGCCATCGCGCCCAGTTGTTATCGGCATGTGGGAAAAGAATGAAAGCGCAAGGACTGCATCATAGAGCCTGCCAAAACCCTCCTCCGGTATCGATCGCGACTGAATGGCTTTAATCTTGAATTCGTTAGCCAGGAAAGAAATCGCTTGTGGATAATCGGAACTGACGAGATCGATGTCTTCATCCTTTACAAGGTGCCGCGTCACGCATCCATACCTTGAGGCGAACTCGAGGAGTGAAAAGGCCCCCGGCCTAGATGCCGTGTTAAAATTCCTTTGAGTTTTTGCAGATGCTTGCCCATCTCTGAGATATTAACTGGCCTTTGAGACGTCAGACACAAATCCATTATGGCTGATCAGGAAGTTGAATATATCATGATCTTGATGAAAGGATGGAACAACGGAAACTCTACGGATTATTTGTTCTCTAAGTAATTGTCGTTCCAACAGTTTAGGCCGACTTCTGGATCACTGACTCATCCGATCTATGAGCAGTGGATAACGGTACAAGCCGCCGAGGCGGGTACCACGCGCGATAGCGAGCGACGCTGCAGCCACCGTTTCGCCATCGGGTTGATCCACACCTCGAAGCAGAAATGGACGGCCAACCCGCAAGCAGCGGCGGACGCAGCAAGCGAGGACTATTTTAGGTACATCTGAAGGCATCATATCGATGCGGCAGGCCAACGGATCGCAGCGCCACCATTAGACCGAAACACTTGCGTTAAGGAACGAGGCCTGCTGCAGTCGACACCATGGAAGCTGACGGCGCCGCTGCGTGTTCCAGGTCGCATTGCCGCGATCCGTTTGAAAAGCGCCTGCGCCCGACCGGAGCCTCGCCTGGCGCCCGCATTTCAATGCAACGTCGGATCACCGGCCAGCAGGGCGCGCGGCCCGGTCGTTTCGAAACTGACCTGGTCGCGGCCGTTGGACTTGGCCTTGTAGAGGTGCCGGTCGGCCGTCAGGAACATGTCGGCATAGGTGGTGGGTCCGCTGAAGGCGACGCCACCGATGCTCACCGAGAGCGGACAGGGCCGTCCATCCGGGGCAAACTCGACCTCGCGGATGCGCCGCCGGATCCCCTCGGCAACCAGCCAGGACTGCGACGGGTCGGCGCCAGGCAGGAAGATGGCGAACTCCTCGCCGCCGATGCGCCCGACGATGTCGGCGCCGCGCAACTGGGCCTTGATCGTCTGCGCAATCAGCTTGAGCGCCTGATCGCCGCAATCGTGGCCCAATCGATCGTTGATGGTCTTGAAATGATCGGCGTCGACGATCAGCAGGGCGCCGGCATCGACGACGGCCTGGCTGCGCGCCTGTTCGAGATAGGCCTCGACCAGCATCGAAAACGCGCCGCGGTTGAACACCGCGGTCAGGCTGTCGGTCGCCGCGACGATGCTCAGATTCTTCTGGGCGATCGCCAGCTGGCGCATCTTGTACATCAGGAAAGAGAAGAACGATCCACCCAGCACGAGCGGCAGCAACAGGTCGGTGAGCTGCGCCCAGCGCAACGCTTCGGGCGACAGCGACGGAAAATTGTAGGAATCGACAAGGAAGGCCGCCGCGATACAGATCGCCGTGCCGACAACCGTGACTGCTATGACCCTGCCCAAGCTCGTGGGCGAAAGATCGACCCGCATGCCATTTCTCCCACTGTGTTCGCCATTTTGCAGCGGGAACACAAATGAAACCCTAAAATCTTACCTGCAATTCGAATGTGGTTAACCAGATCAATGCCAGCAAAAGCGCTAGCGACTTTCCCGGGAAAAGTGCGCAGCGCTTTCCCTGAGAATTGCCAAGACAAAGGGATAGCGCGTTTCACCGTTTCCGTTAAACGATAAAACGCTCCGGCAATCGAAAGGCGCGATCGGTTGCCTTGTGAGTGGCGACAAAAAGCCCGCCACTTGCGCGGCGGGCTTTCCGACTGGCCGGAGGCTTCTCGTCAGCGCATGTCCCTCGGGAAGTCTGGGCCATGCGGTAGGAGAGTGCCGTAAAGCCTCACGGTTGGCTCGACACTCCCGGCGAAACCTGTCTCAGCGACGCGAGATCATAAGGCATAGCTGCCGCAGATCGCTGTCGTAGGTGCCCTCGCTGGCGAGCACATCGACGCAGCGCTTCTTCATACGTGTCAGCTGGCTGTTCGACATGCTGGCGACGACACCGGGTGTCCCAGGGGTGCCTGGTGTTCCAGGAGTTCCTGGAGTGCCGGGGGTACCGGGCATGCCCGGCGTTCCGCCAATGCCGACGCCGACACCGACGTTGATGCCGCTGCCGACGTTGACGCCGACACCGGCCTTGATACCTCCGCTGCCGCCGACCGTGGCCCCAACACCGGCCTTGATGCCACCGGCTCCGCCGACCGTCGCGCCAGCGCCGGCCTTGATGCCGCTGCTACCGCCGACTGAGGCGCCGAGGCCCGCAGTAACGCCGCTATTGCCGCCGACCGTTGCGCCAGCACCCGCCTTGATACCGCCGCTGCCGCCGACCGAGGCGCCGGCACCGGCCTTGACCCCGCCGCTTCCGCCGATCGAAGCGCCAACACCTGCATTGATGCCGCCAGCACCGCCGATAGATGCGCCGACACCGACGCCAATTCCGCCTCCTGCATTCGCGGGAGCGGCAAAAATAACGATAATTGCACCCGCCGCCAGTGCTCTAGCGATTTTCTGAGTGATATTAACCATGACACTCTCCTTGTTGCCGTTCTGCTTTGTGCATTGCAACATGCCAGCAAACCAAAGCAGACATATGCTTATGCACTCACAGCTACGCACGAGTCTTCCTTATAGTTTCTTTATTTTTTTCGACATAGGCCGTTGTAGTTCTCAATCAGTGTACTCGGTTTCTAAAAAAAAATATGTTTTTGCTTCAATATTTAAACTTTGTTGAATTTATTAAATAGAAACTCTACTGAAAAATGGAGCCGGTTGTAGCGGCCGGCCGAGCAAGGGGCGGCGCCAAAGGGCGGCACAAGCCACCTGGCAGCGTCGTGCAACCACGGGCTTCAAAAACCCGGCTTGGGATTCAGGCTGGAGGTTGAGGCTTTGGCGCTGTCCGTCGCGTCCAGAGGCGGTTCACTGGGATCGGCGGCCAGGTCGCAGATGGCACAAAGCACCGAGGGATGTCGCGTCCGGCGTCTTCAACGCAAACCGCGGTCAAGAAATCAGGCGTAGGCGCGGCCTTCGTCGGTGCGTTGGAAAAACGCCAGGTCGAGCTGCACCGAAGGCCGGCCGAGAATGGTCAGGATGGCGTGCGCCTGGCCGCGGTGATGGGTCTGGTGATTGAAGACGTGGCCCAGCGCCGGCGCCAGTCTTTGCGAGACGGTGCGCATGTCGGAAACGGTCATGTAGGAAAAGCGGCCGGACAAGGCCTTGTCGCTCAAGGCGCCCACCCAGTCGGCGATCCGCCTGTCCTCGGCCTCACGCGCCAGCCTGAGGCCAGGCAGCGCCCGGTGCAGGATGGCGTCGAGCTTCGTCGGCGCGTCACCCTCGCCGGTGAAGCGTTTCATCCAGATGCGGTCGGTGGCGAGCAGATGATTGAGCGTGCCCATCATGGAGCCGAAGAAGGCACCGACATTGCGGTTGAACTCTTCCTCGTCGAGCTCGGTCACGGCATCGTAGATGCGGCCATTGGCCCATTGATTGTAGGCCGCGAACATCATGAAATGCTGTTTCATCTTTTTTCCCGCCGACGAGTTCCGCTTCAGCCGCAGGCGACTAATTAGACCGCGAGGGCGCAGCCGCCAATGACCATTCTGTTCCATGAACTCGTCGGACACGACGCGACCCGTCCGTTCAGCCCGCATTGCTGGAAGGAGGCGGCGGCAGCAGCTTAGGGAATAGGCAGTAGGCAATAGGGTCCGAGCGCTGTACTGCCTACTGCCTACTGCCTACTGCCTACTGCCTACTGCCTACTGCCTACTGCCTACTGCCTACTGCCTATTCCCCACACAAGTCTCCTGATCGCCATGCCACCACCCCCCGATTTCACCGATGATTTTCGCGCCGGGCTGGTCACGCTGCTGCGCTGGCGCCGGGATGTGCGGCGCTTCGAGCGGACGGCTTTGCCAGAGGGTACGCTGGAGCGGCTGCTGGAGCTTGCCTGCATCGCGCCCTCCGTCGGTCTCAGCCAGCCGTGGCGCTTCGTGGTGGTCGACAGCGCCGAGCGGCGGGGCGCGGTGAGAGACTGTTTCGAGCGCTGCAATGCCGAGGCGCTGGCATGCTTTTCGGGCGAGCGCGCCGCTCTCTATGCCCGGCTGAAGCTCGCCGGTCTCAATGAAGCGCCCTGCCAGTTCGCGGTTTTCGCCGACCGCACGACGCAACAGGGCCATGGGCTCGGCCGCATGACGATGCCGGCAACCATCGACTATTCGGCCGTCATGGCGGTGCACACATTGTGGCTGGCGGCGCGGGCGGAAGGCATCGGCATGGGCTGGGTGTCGATCCTCGACGCCGCCGAGATGGCCGCAATCCTGGACACCCCGCCTGAGTGGACGCTGATCGGCTATTTCTGCCTCGGCTATGCCAGCGAGGAGCATGATCTGCCGACGCTGGAACGCGAGGGCTGGGAGCAGCGGCGGCAGCCGGTGGTGATCAGGCGGTAAGGCTGCCCATCACTTCGTCTCTTCTTTGCCGACCAGCTTGACGCAGATCGGGTCGCCCTTCGGCATCGGCGTGCATTGCCATTCGGGGCCGAAGCCGAAGTTCGTATCTGTGCGGCGACCCAGAAAGAGCAGCAGAACAAGGCCCACGGCAGCAAAAATGCCGATAACCAATAGGCTCCCTTTTATGTCGCCCGGCCTGAGGTGGTGGTAGGGCCAGCGCGTCCCGTCAAACATGGTCCGATGTCTTTCCGTTCCGCTGATTTCCCTTCGAAACCGTGCGTGCCTGCGCAATCGCCATTTTCCCGCAAAGCCTTGCCTTTGACCAGAGCGTTGCGAACAGCCATGCGGGCGGTCGCGGCCGAATAACGCTGCCGGGGCGCGTCCCCTTGGCAATGGGCCGGGCGGCTTGTATAGAGCCCGCCACTCCCAATTCCACTCTTCATCACCCAATTCCTCTCTTCATCACCCAATTCCTCTCTTCATCACAAGGATGACCAATGGCGATCGAACGCACCTTTTCCATGATCAAGCCGGACGCGACCCGGCGCAATCTTACCGGCGCCATCACCAGGATGCTGGAAGAGGCCGGCCTGCGCGTCATTGCCTCACGTCGGGTATGGATGAGCCGCCGCGAGGCCGAAGGCTTTTACGCCGTCCACAAGGATCGTCCGTTCTTCGGCGAACTGGTGGAATTCATGTCGTCGGCGCCGACCATCGTGCAGGTTCTGGAAGGCGAGAACGCCATCGCCAGGAACCGCGAAGTGATGGGCGCCACCAATCCAGCCAACGCCGCCGAAGGCACCATCCGCAAGGTGCACGCGCTGTCGATCGGCGAGAATTCCGTGCACGGCTCCGACGCGCCGGAAACCGCCGCCCAGGAGATCAAGTACTGGTTCTCGGACACCGAGATCGTCGGCTGAGCCGACCATCAGCTTTGAATCGAAAAGGCCGGCTCATTGCCGGCCTTTTTCGTTGCTGCCCGTGATCAACTCGCTGCGTTGAATCGCAAAATGTCGCGGCCGTCTTTGTCGGCGATGATCAGCTTGCCGCCATCGACACGGTATGACGCCGCCTTGGCGAGCGCCTCGAACATGGCCTTTTCCTCGGCCATGATCTCCGGCGCGCAGGCCTTGTAGGTCGAGCCGATGTCGCTGATGACGATGGTCTCGCCATCGACTTTGGCGGTGGCGAAATAGGCGTTGCACGGGCCGCTGCCGCCCGCCTTGCCGGCTTCGCTGACCCGGAACGTCGCCTGCGGCTCCGAAATCACGCCGATACCGTCGATATATTCGACTAGCCAGCTCTGGCCGGACAGCGAGGCCGAGGTCGGCTTGTCGCTCGGCGCCACCATTTTCAGCACAATGGCCTGCGGCGCCTCGCTGAGCGGATCGACCTGATAGCGCGAGTCCGTGAGGAACAGCAGCTTGTCGTCGGCGGTGATGCGCGCCTGCAGCGCATAGGTCATGTTGGGCCGGATCACCGTTGGATCGAAGCTGATCTCGAACTTGATCGGCACCTGGCCGGCCGGCGCTACCTTGCGCTCGCCGACAATGGCGGCCGGCGCATCGGCCAGCGATACATCGGCAAGTTGAACCGACAGCACGGCGTTGGGCGGCAGCGCGATGCGCTCGCGATACATCACCTCGCCCTTCAGGGTTTTCTCGGCGGCGACGGAAGGCTCGGGAACGGCCAGAACGCCGATACCAGCGGCACAAAACCGAAGACGAAGAATTCGGCGATCCTGTCCAGCATGCCCTTGCTCCCTTTTTGCCGATGCGATTTGGCCAAGGGAATGCGGTCAATACATGGCTGCGCCGAGATTTATTCGGGCCGCGCCTTCCAGCGCGCCGCAGCCTGCTCGTCGGCGTCCTTGGCCTCGACCCAGCCGCCATCGCTGCCGTCCACGCGGTGCTCCTTCTTCCAGAAAGGCGCACGCGATTTCAGGAAATCCATCAGGAAATTCGCCGCCTCGAACGCCGCCTGCCGGTGTGACGACGCCGCCACCACCAGCACGATGTTTTCGCCCGGTGCGATCTTGCCGTGGCGGTGGATGACGGTCAGGCCTTGCAACGGCCAGCGCTGAAGCGCCTCGCCGGCGATCCGGCTGATTTCCGCCTCGGCCATGCCTGGATAGTGCTCGAGTTCCAGCGCCGACAGCTGGCCCTGCTCGTCGCGGCAAAGTCCTGAGAAGGACACCACGGCGCCGATGTCCGCGCGACCCTCGGTCAGTTTCGCGATCTCGGCGGCAACGTCGAAATCGTCGCGCTGGATGCGCACCGTCGGCGCGCCGGACATGGTGTCAGCCCCCGGTCATCGGCGGAAACAGCGCGATCTCGCGCGCGCCGGCTATCTTTTCGCCATGCTCGACATGTTCCTGATTGATGGCGACGCGGATTACATCAGGATATTGCAGCGCGTGCCCATATTCCTCGCCGCGCGATTTTAGCCAGCGCAGGAGGTCGGCGACCGTCTCGATGCCGGCGGGCAATTCGACGTCTTCCTCAGGCTTGCCGATCCGTTCGCGCACCCAGGCAAAATAAATGAGCCGGGTGATCATCTCACTCGTCCATGATGTGCTTGAGGCCGGCGCGGAAATAGTCGTAGCCGGTGTAGAGCGTGACGAGGGCTGCGATCCACAGCAGCACCAGTCCGGTCTGCGTGGTCAGCGGGAAGATCTTGTCGCCGGCAGGCCCGGCCAGCAGGAAGGCGATGGCGACCATCTGGATGGCGGTCTTCCATTTGGCGAGCTGCGTCACCGGCACCGAGACTTTCAATGCCGCCAGATATTCGCGCAGCCCCGAGACCAGGATTTCGCGGCACAGGATGATGATTGCCGCCCACAGCGACCAGCCTGCGATGCCGGCATGGCGGTCCGTATCGGCGGCGAGCAGCAGCAGGCAGGTGGCGACCAGCAGTTTATCGGCGATCGGGTCCAGCATCTTGCCGATGTTGGACGTCTGCTGCCAGGCGCGCGCCAGATAGCCGTCGAGATAGTCGGTGATCGAAGCCAGCAGGAAGATGATCAACGCCGACCAGCGGGCGAAGTCGCTCGATTTCAGATGCCCCTCGAGAAAAAAGCACAGCACCACCAGCGGCACCGCGACGATGCGGGCGTAGGTAAGCATGTTGGGCAGGTTGAACGCGCGCTTGGCCATATCTCAGGGACTCTTTCTGCCTGCGTACTCAAATCAGAACCGGATGTAGGGGGTCAACAGGCGAGATTCGATTGGCCAGACGAAAATAGCGCGCGATTGCCGGGATTCGAGTGGCCTGCGAGAAAAGAACGGCTGCTGCCATTTCATCGGGACGGCGGCGTCACCGGCGCTCAGCTCTCATGGAAATGATTGTAGACGAGCTTGGCGACCTGCTCTGAAATACCGTCGACCTTGACCAGATCCTCGACTGCCGCGCGGCTGACCGCCTTGGCAGTGCCGAAGGCCAGCAGCAGCGCGCGCTTGCGACCGGGACCGATGCCGGCGATCTCGTCGAGCGGGCTCTTGACCAATTCCTTCTTGCGTCGCGCGCGGTGCGAACCGATGGCGAAGCGATGGACCTCGTCGCGCAGCCGCTGGACGAAATAGAGCACGGGATCGCGGACGGGCAGCGAAAACGAGTCCCTGCCTCTGACGAAGAAACGCTCGCGGCCGGCATCGCGGTCCTGGCCCTTGGCGATGCCGATGGCCGCCACGCGATCCTCGATGCCGAGGTCGGCGAGGATCTTGCGCACTGCGCTCATCTGGCCCTGGCCGCCATCGATCAGGATGACGTCGGGCCAGGCCGGGAAGCTGCCGGAGATGTCTTCCTCGATGTCGTCGCCTGCTCCACCGGCTGCCGCGTCGTCGGGAACGACATCGCCATGTTCCTTCAGCAGCCGCGAAAAGCGCCGTTCCATCACCTCGCGCATCATGCCGAAATCGTCACCGGGCGTGATCTCGGTCGAGCGGATGTTGAATTTGCGGTACTGGTTCTTCACAAACCCTTCCGGCCCGGCGACGACCATGGCGCCAACGGCGTTGGTGCCCATAATGTGCGAATTGTCATAGACCTCGATGCGCACCGGTGGCTTCGGCAGGCCGAAGGTCTCGGCAAAGCCGGCGAGCAGCCGGCCTTGCGTGGAGGTTTCGGCCAGCCGGCGGCCGAGCGCCTCGCGCGCATTCTGCAGCGCGTTGTCCGTCAAATCCTTCTTCTCGCCGCGCTGCGGCACCGAGATCGACACTTTACGGCCGGCGCGGGTGGACAGCGCTTCGGCCAGCAGTTCCTGATCCTGGACGCCTCGCGACAGCAGAATGTTCCGTGGCGTCGGCTTGTCGTCATAGAACTGCGCCAGGAACGAGCCCAGCACTTCCGCCCCCTCCAGTGCCGGATCGGCCTTGGGGAAATAGGCGCGGTTGCCCCAGTTCTGGCCGGTGCGGAAGAAAAACACCTGGATACAGACCTGGCCGCCCTCCTGATGGATAGCAAAGACATCGGCCTCATCGACCGTGGCCGGGTTGATGCCCTGATGGCTCTGCACATGGGACAGCGCTGCCAGCCGATCACGATAAATGGCGGCGCGCTCGAAATCGAGCTCCTGCGAGGCCTGCTGCATGGCGGCAGAGATTTCGGTCTTCACCTTCTGGCTGCGGCCGGACAGAAAATCCTTCGCCTCGCTGACCAGCTCGGCATAGTCGCCATGCGAGATTTCGCCGGTGCAGGGACCGGCGCAGCGCTTGATCTGGTAGAGCAGGCACGGCCGGGTGCGGTTTTCGTAAAAGGAGTTGGTGCAGCTCCTGAGCAGGAACGCGCGCTGCAGCGAATTGATGGTGCGCCCGACCGCGCCGGCCGACGCAAAAGGTCCGAAATAGTCGCCCTTGCGCGAGCGCGCACCGCGATGCTTGTAGATGCCGGGCGAGACGTGATCGCCGGTCAACAGGATGTAAGGGAACGACTTGTCGTCCCGCATCAGCACATTGAAACGCGGCCGCAAGCGCTTGATGAGATTGGCCTCGAGCAGCAGCGCTTCGATTTCGGTGCGGGTGACGACGAACTCCATCGTCGATGTCTCGCGCACCATGCGGCCGATGCGGGCGGTGTGGAACCGGCCTTGCGCGTAGTTGGTCACCCGCTTCTTCAGGCTGCGCGCCTTGCCGACATAAAGCACGTCGCCGGCAGCGTTCATCATGCGGTAGACGCCGGGCGCATTGGGCAGCCGCTTGACCAATGTCTGGATGACCTCGGCGCCGACCATGCCGTCGGCGTCGCCGGCATGCGGCGCCCAGTCTATCGCTGTGAAGGCGACATCGGGCCCGGTGGCCTCGGGCTCGACGATCTCCTCGACCGCTTCATCCTCAAGGTCGATGTCGGGCGGCATATCGTCGGCGGCGCCGGCGCGCGTCTTGTGTTTCTGGTCTGCGGGACTCATTCCACCATGCCTGTCACATCCGGCGTCTGCCATGCAAGATGCTGGCCGCCGTCAAGCGCGATCATTTGGCCGGTCACCGAGCGCGCATCCCAGAGATAGCGAATGGTGGCGCCGAATTCGGCCAATTGCGGGCCGCGCTTCAGAATCAGGCCATCGACCTGCTTCTGGAAATCATCATCTTCCTGGCGCGCATTCTTCAGCGTTGGACCGGGACCGATGGCGTTGACGCGGATGCGCGGACCGAGCGCCTGTGCCAGCATTTCGGTCTGCGTCCACAAGGCCGACTTCGACAGCGCATAAGAGAAATAGCGCGGCGTCGGCCGCCAGACGCGCTGGTCGATGATGTTGACGATCAGCCCCTCCTGCCCTGGCGGCAAGGCGCGGGCGAAGTTTTGCGCCAACAGCGCCGGCGTCTTCACATGGATGGCGAAGTGAAGGTCCCATGCCGCCCAGTCGAAGTCCTCGACGCTATCGTCGACGAACAGCGACGCATTGTTGACAAGTAGCGTGACCGGGCCGAGCGCTGCCGCGGCGCGGCCGACGAGATCGCCAACCGCATCCATGTCGGTCAGATCGGCGGCTACCACGCCGGCGCGGGCGCCTCCGTCCCTGATGCTCGCAGCCAGCGCGTCGGCCTCGGCGGTCGAGCGGTTGGCGTGGATGGCGACGGCAAAACCGTGCGCGGCCAGATCCTCGACGATCGCCTTGCCGATCCGCTTCCCCCCGCCCGTCACCAGCGCCGTTCCGGCGGCTTCGATCATCTGTCAATCCTCAATCTGCGCCTCAATTCGGCTAGCGGCACATTGTGACGCGTCCAGGGGTTAAATGCCGTTTCCACCTGGGGCAGGAATGTGGCGAAACGGCTTTTTCGCCGCCGGCACCGCCCCGGATTCGGGTCGGCAGGACCGCAATATAGGACGCTGAACCCGTTGCACCAAGCCGAGTGCAGTGCAGCATCGCCTGCGTACTGACATTTGGCTGTTGCGAAGATGCAACGTCAAGCTTCGGCCTCATTCGTGTCGGGGAATGACCCATTTTCAGGTTCGCTGCCGCCGCATTTTGACACGACATTCGGAACCGTTGAGTGCCAGATCCGTTTCACCCCCCGGACGGGTTGATGGCGCTCAGGACAAACCAGCCTACGTGTCTTGTGGCTTAAGGAGTAAACAACAATGCAAACCAATCTCAAATTCGCGCCGCTCGCGGTTGCGCTCGGGCTCTTCGCCCTCAGCGGTACCGCTTTTGCTGCCGATGTCGTCTCGGAAGAGCCCCCGGCGCCGGCCCCGATCGCCGAGCTCCCCGTCGCTTCCTGGGCCGGCCCGTATGCCGGTCTCAGCGCCGGCTACGGCTTCAGCGGTCATGCCAAAGTCCAGGACGGCGGCCCCGACATCAAGACCAAGGGCTTTGTCGGCGGCGTTTTCGGCGGCTACCAGTGGCAGCAGGAAAACTTCGTGTACGGTGCTGAAGCCGATCTCGGCTACAATGGCGTCAAGGGTGACAGCGGCGGCGTCAATTCCAAGGGCGGCTTCGAAGGCTCGTTGCGCGCCCGTCTGGGTTACGCCGTGACCCCGGAAATCCTGCTCTACGGCACCGGCGGCGGCGCCCTGAAGAACCAGAAGGTCTCGGTCCCCGGCGACAGCGACAGCAACACCATGCTCGGCTGGACGGCCGGCGTCGGCACCGACATCAAGATCACCGACAATGTGTTCGGCCGTGTCGAGTACCGCTACACCGACTTCGGTTCCAAGAGCTTCGACAGTGTCGGCACCAAGGTCAAAGAGAGCGACAACCGCGTCACCTTCGGCGTCGGTATGAAGTTCTAACTGTCGTTCAAGCCACGACACAAGAAAGCCGGGCCTCGCGCCCGGCTTTTTTTGTTTCGCCCGTCAGGCCGGCACAGCCACCTTCAGCCCCGGAAACTTCTCATCGAAACGCGCTGCCCAGCGGGTCAGGCGGCCGCGGCCCTTTTCCCATTTGCCGGCGAAGCGCAGAGAGAGGTAGCCGAGGCAGGCACGCAACGCCAGCTGGCCAAGCGTGATCTTCTTCGGCAGCTTCGGCGGATTGGCGTTGAGGAAATCGAGTGCGGCGGTGATCTTGGTCCACTGGCGATCGAGCCAGGGTTGATAGACCATCTCCTCCGGACGCGTGCGCCGCTCATAGACCATCGACAGCGCGCAGTCGCATATGCCGTCGGCCAGCGCCTCCAGCACTTCGGCCTCGAGGCGCTTGTCGGCATTGCGCGGCAACAACAGGCTCTTCGAAGCGCGGTTGAGATGCTGAGTGATCGCGCGGCTGTCATGGATCGAGCGGCCGTCGTCGAGCACCAGCACCGGAATCTTGCCGAGAGGATTGGCTGACATCAGTTCAGCAGGCTTGTCCTCGGTCTTGACCGGCACGAGCTCGACGGCAATGCCGGCATGGAGTGCTGCCATGCGCACCTTGGAACTGTAGGGGGATGAGGACGCGTAGAGCAGCTTCGGCATGATCGGTTCCCTGTTTTCGGACGGGCAGTGCATGTCGCTCAAAAATGCGATTCCGGTCTTGAGAACGACGCGCGTAAAACAAAGGTCTAGAGCGTGTCGCCTGAACCCCATCGAATGCGACCGCCTTAGTGTTGGCCGATCTTCCCTGAGGGAGCAACTGCCAGAAGGGCAAAACCAGGCGGCCAATCCGCCGACAATGAAATCGCCATGCATGTCTCACAGAAGTGGCGTCAATTTCGAGAGAACGACATGCATCAAAACAAGACCTAAATCACAACAAAAAAGCTCCCGGGAATCTGCCAGTCGGCAAAGTTCCCGGGAGCTTTGAGATGGACCGCTGTTACTTCTTCTTGGCGGCTGGCTTTTTGGCCGGTGCAGCCTTCTTCACAGCGGCCGTCGACTTGGCGGCGGCGGCCTTCATCGGAGCCTTGGCGGCGGGTTTTGCCGCTGCCTTGGCTGCCGGCTTCTTGGCGGCGGGCTTGGCTGCTGCCTTCGCAGCAGGCTTCGCCACAGCCTTGGCGGCCGGCTTCTTGGCGGCGGGTTTCGCTGCTGCCTTGGCGGCGGGTTTTGCTACTGCCTTAGCTGCCGGCTTTGCCGCTGCCTTGGCAGCCGGCTTTGCCGCTGCCTTCGGTGCTGCCTTCTTTACTGCTGCAGGTTTCGCGGCTGCTTTCGGTGCCGCTTTCTTTGCCGGCGCTTTCGCCGCCGGCGCCTTCGTCGTGGTCTTTGCCATGCGATGCCCCTTGCGTTTGTGCCGATGGCCGTGAGTGACCCGGCGAGCTAATGCATATCTGACTCGTGCGTATCTAGCCAGCGAAGCATTACATAGAATTTTGCAGATTAAGTTTCGGTTACGCTGAGAGCATGGTCGCAATGATCGGCACAGAAATCGGCAAAGAATCTTCCCGCTTCGCAGCGAACTATTGCGAGAGAAATCTCTGATATCGCGACTCACACGATCTTCTCGTCAAGCTCACATTCTCTTGCAACGCCGTCGATCTCACGCGGTCATCGGCGGCCTATCGGATGGCAACAATCATCGCACCGCAGAGGCTGATCTTGCTTCATCCCCACGGTTGCAGGAACAGCACTAAACTAAACGCGAGCTTTTTACTCGTATATCGAAAGTGGTTGGATGGAAGCCAGGAAAGACAGCACTTGAAGGGACAGCCTGTTGTGTCGGACGTTTCCCAGACGAGAAGGGAGATCGCCAGCTTCGGCGCAAGAGATGCCTAACGGAAATGGGAAACGAAGATCGGGGAATCCTCCTTCCCAGGAAGCCGCGATCCCTTGGAAGCCAAGGGGTGCAGGCCCCTAAGCGCCAACCCGCTCGCGCACCTGGCCGGCGCGAAGGCTCGGCGTGGTGGAGGTGGGCGGCAAACGTATCCCACGGCGGCGCAATGCCGATCTGCATCAGGATCCGCCCGATCTCGCCGCGGTGATAGCCGCCATGCGTGACGACATGTGTCAGCATTTCCTGGCGTGACATCATCGCCCTGTCGCCGTCGGTGAAGGTGAAAGGCACAGGCTCTGACATGAGCTTTGGCGAGACGGCTTCGATATGGTCGAGATACCAACGATCCATCGCAGCGACACCAGCGCTCAATTCGGACGCATAGCCATGACGCGTGCCGGAAAGATGCGCGGCGAATATCTTCGATACGACAAGGTTGTGGTTGATGAGACGGGTCGCCGTGTGGCGCTGATCGACATGCTCCTGCTGGTCGAGGCCCGCAAGCTTCTGCAGCAATTCACCATTCGCCCAGGCTTGATAAACGAAGAGGCTGCGGAGCAAATCCAGCGCGTCCATGGTTTGTATCCTTTGCAAAAAATGTGAGTATATTATCTATATTCTTGGCTGCTGGAGCAGACATGTCTACTCGCATTGCAAAGCCGCGCTCACGCATGCGCAAGCAGCCGCGCCAGGCGCGTTCGAGAGCGACGGTCGAGGCGATCATCGAAGCCGGTGCTCATGTTCTAAGCGCGCTCGGCTGGGCCGGCTTCACCACCAACAAGGTGGCCGATGCGGCCGGCGTCAGCATCGGCTCGCTCTATCAATATTTTCCCGACAAGCTGTCGCTGGTCGAAGCAATTCGCCGGCGACATTTCGATCAGGTGCTGTCGGTGATCGCCGAATCAACAGAAGGCGACAAGCCGATCAAACGATTCGCGCAGGAGCTGGTGCGCGGCATGATCGATGCGCACAGCATCCATCCGACGCTGCATCAGGTGCTGCTCGACGAGGCGCCGGGCGATCGCGGCTCACGCGCCGCCCATGCCTCGTTCCAATCGCGCTATCTCGATCACTACACGACGGCGGTGGCGCAATATCGCAGGCGCAGAAAGGACAATGAGGCCGTGGCCCGTGTGCTGTCCTCGGCGGTCGAGGGCGTCATCCACAATGCCGCGCGGCGAGACACGCTCGACGCGCCGGAGCTGCAGAAGCAGTTGGTCGAGCTGATCTGCGCTTACGTGTCTGGTGGGAAGGCGGTGTGAGGCAGCGGCAGCAGTTCGGAGATTGGCGAAACCGGAGCGACATCAGATCTCCCCCTTGCGGGAGATGGCAGGTTCAACGGCGGTTCTTATCCGACCTTAGCGCAGGACGCGGCAGCGGCCGTTGTAGACCATCCAGCGGTCGAAGCCCGAGACGCAGAATTCGACATTGTCGCCGATCGAGGCAAAACCCTGGCCTTCCTCGATCAAGTACCAGATGGTGCGGGCGCGGCCATCGGAAAGGCTGACGGTGGCGCCGCAATAGCGGCGGCCGATCGGCCATTCTTCGCTGGCCGGGAGATAGCGATGCTGGTGGATGCGCTGGAAATCTGTGATCGAAACATCCGGCAGATGCGGCACGTGATGCACCTGGTAGGAGAAGCGGCTGGAGATCTTGCTTAGCACCCAAGCCTCGCCGCAAACGCCGCTGTCCTCGTCGGAATAGACGGAAAGGTCGGCGGCCTGTGCTGGCTGGCCGAGGGGTGCGGCCAGCGGCGTGCAAAGCGAAATCAGGGCAGCAAGAGCGGATTTGGCAAAGCGAGTCATGGCAGCCTCTCAAAGGTCGACTGCGCCCACTTTGCGGATTCGGCGGCGCGCGGTCAAGCGGTCGCGCTGCCGATGGTTTCCCGCTCCGCAACCGGTTTTTCCGGTGCGAAGCTGCGAAACCACGTCCTGACCTTTGAAAAAGCTCGCCTTGCCCATTAGGAAAAGCGGCCTGCCCATGGCCGGCGGGCCGCCGAAACCCGGTTCAGCCTTGCTTGGCGTCGCCCTGCGGTATGGCGGCCGGGTCCATCCACATCGCTTCCCAGACGTGGCCGTCAGGATCGGCCAGGCTGCGATTGTACATGAAGCCATAATCCTGCTGGGCGTTGATGTCGGCGGCGCCGCCATTTTTAGCCGCCGCCTCGTTCATCGCATCGACCGCCGCGCGGCTGTCGCAGGACACGGCAAGCATGACCTCGCTCGAGGTGGCCGGTGGGATGGGGCGATCGGTGAACTGACGCCATTTGGCATGGGTGAGCAGCATGACGTTCATCGTTTCGCTCAGCACCATGCAGGCTGCGGTGTCGTCGGTGAAGTGCGGGTTGTTGTCGAAACCGAGAGCTTTGTAGAAGGCCATCGACGCAGCGAGGTCGGCGACGGGCAAGTTGACGAAGATCATACGGGGCATAGGGTCTCCTTGACAGTACACAGTTGAAACCGGACCGGCGTTGCGCCGGACCATCCTCCGATGCCTTCTCTCAAGGCACCGGTTTTGCTTTGCCGCGCAGCCTCTCGGTCTGCGCATTGTGCATCGCTTCGACCTCTTCGATGAAGCCGAGCAAAACCTGCATCTCGGCCACCGAGTATTTCTCCAGCAATGCGTCGCCCGCCTCGGGGATCGGATGGTAGCAGCGCCGGACGAGTTCCTCGGTCTTCTTGCCCGCCGCGACCATGACCTTGCGCCTGGCGGCTGACGAAGCCGCGCTTTTCCAGCCGGTCAATCAACGTCGTAACCGCCGCCGGCGTGAGATTTGTCTCCCTCGCTACGACGTTTGCCGGCCGCGGGCCGTGACTGATCGCGCCGAGACAGCGGCGCTCGGCAGCGCTCAGCACATAGATTTCGGCAACGGTCCCATCGAACGTTTCAACGGCATCCTGCCAGCGCGACATCGCGAAGCCTATCGCGTTGACCAGTTCCTTTTTTGTCGATCTTGGCTTCGATTCGAAATCTAATAATTAGACATCTATCTATCTGATTCTGGGATTAGCGTCAACGCCAAGCCGATTAGATGTGCATCTCCATGGTTTCGGTTCGTTGAACACAGCTGAGCATTCGCGGATGGCGCCACCGTCAAAACCTCTAGCGACTTTGTGTCTTTGCCGCGGGCGTCGCCCGCTGCGAAGCGTCGCTACTCCCCGGCCAGCCATTCCAGCGACCAGTGCGCCGGCTTTTCGACCGCCAGCAATCTGTGCAGGACCGGCAGCACGATGCGCAGTTCGCGCTCCAGCGTGAAGGGCGGGTTGACCACCACCATGCCGCTGCCGTCGAGGCTTGGTTCACGCGATGCCGGCCGGATCTCGAACTCGATGTCGAGCAATTTTGGGACGCCGGATTGCTTGAGCGCCTTGCGGAAGGCGATGATCGCTTTGCGGTCCTTGATCGGATACCACAGCGCGTAGATGCCACCCGGCCAGCGCCTGTGCGCTTTCTGCATGCCGTCGACCAGGCGGTCGAATTCGCCGGCTTCCTCGAACGGCGGATCGATCAGCACCAGGCCGCGCTTTTCCTTTGGCGGCAGATGCGCGCCAAGCGCCAGCCAGCCGTCGAGTTCGATCACCCTTGTCTGGAAATCGCCGGCAAACAGCGTCTTCAGCCTGGCGGCATCTGCGCCGTGCAGTTCGATCGCCGACAACCGGTCCTGCTTTCGCATGAGGTGCCTGGCGATCAATGGCGAGCCCGGATATTTCTTCACCCCGCCATCGGGATTGAGCGAACGCACCGCTTCAAGATAGGGGGCAAGCAGCGCAGCCGCCGATTTTTCGATCGGGGCGTTGATGAGGCGGCCGATGCCGCCTTGCCATTCGCCGGTCTTTTGCGCTTCCGCCGACGAAAGATCGTAGCGGCCAATGCCGGCATGAGTGTCGACGACACGGAACGCCTTGTCCTTCTGCTTCAGATAGTCGAGCAGAAGGCTGAGCACGACATGCTTGACGACATCGGCGAAATTGCCGGCGTGATAGGCGTGACGGTAGTTCATGCCGCGCTCATGTCGAGGAGCCTCTGCCCCAACGCGGCGGTGGCGGCTTCGAGTTCGGGTTCTCCGGCCGGCGACCGCCGAAAGCCAGAGTAAGCAGGAAGCCGATCAGGCCGACGGCCATCAGCCCATAGCCAACCGGCCGTGCGCGTTGATCGATCTCACCGGCGCCGGAGCGCAGTATCAGATCCACTGCGCGTATCGGGATATCGTCGGCGTCGCCCGGGCCGGCGGTGAAGAGATAGGCGCCGGGACTGACGGTTTCGATCACGCCGGCCTCGTCGCGAAAGATCTTGTCGGGCAGTTGCGGGCTGACCTGGCGCGGATTGTCGGCGTGGTTGAATTGCAGCGTCGAGGCAAGCACCGTGCGCCCGGCTGTGGCGGCAGTCAGCGTCAGCACGGTGCGCTGCTGCGAGACAATGCGCTCGGCCTTTGCCGTCAGGTCGACCAGCACTCTGACCGGCGCGTCGCCAGCTTTCAGCGTCACCGTCACAGGCCTAAACCGTCCCTGGTCGTAGACGCGCCAGGTGCCGATCTCGTGGCCGGAGAAATTGCTCATGGCCCAGGGATACACGAAGCCAATGGCGGCGCCGGCAAGCAGTATCAGGACAAACAGAAAGCGCATTGAGGAGATCCGGGTGTTCGACAGATTGCCAATAACGCCCTGAAGGCCAAAAAGCGATGGCTGACGCAGCGGAGCCACCTTTGTGGAGTCCGTTGGCGGCACGCAAGCCATGTGGCACTTATGGCGAATGAAGCCTTCCGCAGAAGCATTGACTCGTCTTTTCCAACCGATGCCGGTGGCTCATGCCCAATAGCACCGTGCTGATCACCGGTGCCCGCGCGCCGGTGGCGCTGCACTTGGCGCGGCTGCTGCATGGCGCCGGTTGCCGGGTGATCCTGGCCGACAGCCCGGCCCGGCCGATCGCCGCAGCGAGCACGGCCTGCGCCGCCTACAATCGCCTGCCGCCGCCGCGCTTTGCCGCCGACGCCTATGCCAAGGCGGTGGAAGCGCTTGTCCGCGCGGAAGGCATCGAACTCGTTATCCCGACCTGCGAGGAAGTCTTTTATCTCGGTCGTCTCTGGCAGCACCGCGCCATGCCGGCCCGCCTCTTCGCACCCGAGATGGCGATGCTCGCCCGCGTTCACGACAAGCATGCCTTCATCCGGCTGGCGCAGAGCCTTGGGCTCGACGTGCCGGAAACGATACTGCTGCAAAGCGAGGCCGATCTCGACGGCGTTCGTGGCCAATCGCGCGAATTGGTGTTCAAACCTGTGTGGTCACGTTTTGCCCGTGACGTACTGCTGCGGCCATCGCCGGACGAACTCGACGCCGTCCGCCCCTCGCCCGCCGCTCCTTGGGTGGCGCAGCGCTACATCGCAGGTGAAGAGATCAGCGCCTATGCGGTGGCGGTCGAGGGTGAACTCAAAGCGCTGGCGCTCTACAGTTCGCTCTATCGCGCCGGCAAGGGCGCCGGCATCTGTTTCGAGCCAGTCGGGGATGCGGCTGCCCGGCGCTTCGTCGAAACCTTCGTCGCCGGCGCCGGCTGGACCGGCCAGATCTCCTTCGACCTGATGCGCGAGAATAACGGCACGGTGCTGCCACTGGAGTGCAATCCGCGCGCCGTGAGCGGACTGCACTTCTTTCGCGATCCGCGGCGCTTCGCCGACGCGGTCCTGGAGGATGGCGCCGAGGTGAAGCCCGACGTGACGGCGCCGCAGACGGTGAGGCTTGCGATGTGGATCTACGGGATGCCGGCGGCACTGCGCTCCGGTGGTCTCGGCAGCTTTCGCCAGGCGATGCACGATGCCGATGAGCTGCTCGACTGGCCGGGCGACCCCGCGCCGAAGCGGGCGCAGTGGCGCACGCTGGCCGAGATCGCCGGCACAGCACTGCGCCAGCGCATCAGCCTTCAGGCTGCGTCGACGCGCGATATCGAGTGGAATGGGCCGGAGCAGGACTAGTCGAGTTGAAGCGGAACTTCCCGTTTTCAGCTGAGTGCGTAAGTCCTGCTAAGGTTGCCTAAACGGGATTAACTGGCTTTGCGGACAATTGCAGGCCAAGCGCCTTGGTTACGCCCAGCAATGTACTGAGGCGCGGATCGCCCTTTTCGCTCAGCGCCTTGTAGAGTGCCTCTCGGGTCACGCCGGCGTCCTTCGCTATGCTTGTCATGCCGCGGGCGCGCGCGACAATGCCGAGGGCGTGCGCAATATAAGTCGCGTCCCCGGTCTCGAACGCATCAGCGAGCAGTTCGGCTTGAGACTCAGCATCATCAAGATATTCGGCGGCGTCGAATGGTGTGGTTCTGAGGGTCATATCAAACTTCCTTTGCCATTTTCCTGGCTTTTCCGATGTCCCTGTCCTGCGAGCCTTTGTCACCGCCGCAGAGCAGGATAATGACCGTGTTGCCGCGCCGGACGAAGTACACGCGGTATCCCGGACCGTAATCTACGCGCAATTCTCCTATGCCATCGAAGAACTTGGCGTCTCCCGCCAGCCCAGCCTGAACGCGGACAATCCGTTGGGTGATCTTCTTTACGGCGCGAATGTCCGTGAGCCCTCTGAGCCATTTTCGGAATTCGTCAGTGGATCGAACTTCGATCATCCGTGAACTATAATTTACAGCAGAACTGGAATCAAGTGCCGTGAACTTTAGATTACAGCTCGATTTGGTGCACCCGCGGCTCTGCCGCCGCCGGTGGCATCTTGCCGTCGATGATCGCTGCTATGTCGCGGCGCAGGAAATCCAGCGGGCCGATCGCCGGCTGAACCTGCGGCGATATACGGGCGTTGTCGCTGGCCGATTTCAGCACACGGCGATCCTGCTGCAGGGCAAAGGCAAAGAGCGGCCGGAAAGCAAGCGCCTTGAGTTCGCCGAACAGGCCCTGTCGCGGGCCGATCAGCCAGCCGACGCCTTCGACGGTCCGTTCGTCCGCCTGACGCAAATGGAAAGTGGTCGCCAGCGCCAAGCCGCCCTTGCCCCAATATTCGAGTTCGACGATGCCGGGATGGCGGTAGCGGCCGATGGTCCTGGCGCGCTCGCCTTCCAGCAGCCGGCTGACCAGCCCCTGTTGGCGGTCCTCGCCGGTGTAGCAGCTTTCGACCCAGCCCTTGCCGCCGGTCACCTCGACGCGCACGAGATGGCGCTTTGCGGTCAGGCCGCGCAGCACACCCTTGTGGGTGAAGTGGGTGTGAGTGGCGTCGAGAATGTTCTCGGCGGCGTCGAGCACCGTCGATCGCGCCGAGCTTCGCACCCGCTTCACGACGACATCCTTGCCTTGCATGCAATGGAGATAGGGCTCGCCCTCAGGCGTGCCTGCCGAGACGAAGACGACGCCGTCGCGCTCGATCGCGCTGTAGCGGCGGATACGGTAATGCGGGACGTCGCCGACATGGCCGGGAATGGCGGTGCAGCGCCCTTCCCCATTGTAGCGCCAGCCATGATAGGGACATTCGATCTCGCCACCGACGACCTTGCCGGTCGAGAGTTCGACCAGGCGGTGAGCGCAGCGGTCGAAGAGGGCGGCAATGCCTTTCGCCGAGCGGAACAGCACCAGTGGCGCGCCGTCGAACAGGATGCGCTTCGGCTTGGCTTTGATGTCGGCAGACCGCATCACCGCCTGCCAATAGTCTTTGTCTTTCTGCTGCCGGGTGTCGCTCAAAGTTCAAATCTCCTGAGCAGGGGAATGCCGATCTTCGCGAGCACAAATTCCATGATACGCACTGCCGCGCGCTGGCGGCGCGGCAGATGGGCAGCATAGACGGCGTTGTATTCCACCGTCGCCACGGCGCCGCGCAAGCGTTTGAAGGCGGCGGCACCGGCGCTCATGTTGAAGAACAGGCCGTGCGCCATCGCATGATCCTGAGCCAGCGCCATCATCATGCGGTAAAGGCCTTCGCTCACCGGGAGGCCGGTGTCGTAGCCGACGATGGGCTGCGTCAGTGTCCTGCCGTTCTGAGACAAAGCGGCGACGGCGACCAGTTCACCGCCGGGACGACGCAGGCCTGCCAGTTGCAGGATGCCGCGACGGTGCGTCTCGCCGATATAGCGGGCGGTGTAGTGCGGGTTGAGCGGCGTGTATTTGTCGAGATAGAGCATCCGGTAGAGCGCTTCGGCGCGCGCATAGTCGGCCTCGGTGAAGTCGCCATTGCCGACCCGCTCGAACGGTGTCGTGCGCAGCCGCTTGCGGTCGCGCTTCATGTCGTTGGTCATGGCCGAACCGCGGCCGGCGAAGATGTAGATTTGCCGCGCCGCCAGCATTCGAAAACCCTCCGCCTTCAGCGCTGCGATTGTCGAGGGATCGGCGATCTCGTTCAGGGAGCGGATGAGAACAGCGCGATCGGGAAAACGCGCCGTGAGATCGTCGCGGATCGCAGCGACCGCGTTGCGATCGAGCAGCGGCACCGGATTGGTCGAATAGAGCCAGTTGTTGACCTGAACCTGATGGTCGAGGCCGCTCATCCTGACCAGCGGCGCGCACAGGCCGATCAGCATCCGCATCGTTGTTTGCAGCAAGGGCGAGGAGACGAAATTGCGGGTCTCGTCGATGGCATAGTCGATATAGGCGCTGGACGGGCAGCAGATGTAGCAGTTCGGCGCTTCGCTTCTGTCGTTCAGCGTCAGCGGAAAGGAGCGGCCGGCGATCTCGAAGGTTTCGACAGCCACTGTCAGATTGCGCACGAGGTCGCGCACCGGCACCTCGTTGAAAAGCTGAACGAAGGCTTCGACCTCACGCGGGTTGTTTTCTACCCGGTTCGTCTGATCGAGTGGCAACATAGCGGGCCGGTTCATGATGCCGCTCCCAGGTGGCATTCGACCCGACGCAGTTTGCGGCCGGTCTCCAACGGCAGGTCCCTGCGAACAAGGCTGACCGAAGCTGTCGCCTGGCGCGCCGCCAGCAAATTGCGCACGGACTGATGGGCGGCGGTGGCGGCTTCGTCGGCAAGCCCGGGGGCCAGGCTGAGTTCGATTGCATCTTCAGCGGTCTGGACCAGGCGGAAATCGTCGATGCGCCGGTCGGCCTTGAGCACCGCATTGCGTAGTATGTCGGGCGTGACGAGGAGCTGCCCGTGCGGCGAGGAGAGCCGGAAAGCGTCGTCCATGCGGCCGACGATCTCGTCCAGCGTGCGCAGCGGCGAGCCGCAGCGGCATGGCTTTTCGGACAGCCGCAGCAAGTCGTTCATGCGGTAGCGCGCCATGATCTGGGTCCGGCGGCGAAAGGCGGTGATCAGCGGCATGACCAAGCCGTCGCCGGCCGGTTCGAACTCGAAGAACACCGAATCCTCGGCCAGATGCAGCCCGCCCTGGCGGCAGGTGACGGCGAACAGCCCTTCGGTCGCCATGTAGATCTGGTCGACCTGACCACCAAAGAATGCCTCGATGACCGGCCGGTCAACCGGGTCGAGCGTTTCGGCGGCGCTGAAGACACGCTGCGGCTTGAGCCGAAAGCCCTCGGCCGCGAAGTGCCGCAGTATCTTCGGTGGCGCGATGATCACCGTCGGCGCGAAATCTTCGAGAGCGCCGCGCCAGCTCTCCGGACCGCGCGTCAGATCGAAGAAGCGCAGGTCGATACGCCGCGATTTGCGCGCGCTATCGTAGAGCCCGGTGTTTTGCGGCAGGATCACCGCAACGCGCTGCCGGCGCCAGAGCAGATCGGGCACGGCCTTGGCCAGGATGGTGCCCAGCCAGCGGTATTTTTCCGCCTCGGAAATGACGAACAGGCCACGATTGCCCGACGTGCCGGTGCTGGAGCCGACAGTCAGCTCGCCAATGCGGCTATCGCCGGCCTGCGCCTTCCAGGCCTCGGCGGCCGAGACGCCATGAATGTTGAAGCGCTCGAAATTGCCCATCACCGTCGCCTTGTCGGTCACCGGCAGGTCGCCGAGAAGACGCGGCGCCTTGCCGTAGAACGGCGCGCGCGGCAGGTCGCGGTCGAGAAAGCGGCGCAAGGCTTGCGCCTGCCAGCGCTCGAAACTCTCGCGGCTTTTGCGCGAAACCCATTGCGTCAGCGCAAACGAACGGATCGCTTCGGCCGGCCCGTTCACGCGCTCTCTCCGGCCACATCGTAGGCCGTCACCGCCGGATCATGACAAAGAACAACCTCGCCGCCGGTCGCCAGAAACCGACGCAACATTACGCTGGTCGGCTCGATCGCGGCGGCATCCTCGGCCAGCAGGGTTGCAGGCAGACCGGGAGTTCGGTTTTCCACCAATGCTCTGATCAGCCATTGCGCATCGACGGCGTAGAGCAGCGGCCGCTCCAGATTGGGGAACAAAAGGCCGAACTGGCCATCGGCATGGCCGGGCAGATCGACTGCGACGACGCTGCCGTCGCCGAACAGATCGGCGCCGCCTGGCACGCCGCCGCGAGGTTCGATCCGCCGCTTCGACGACAGCCCGTCGAGTCGGGCCTCGAAGTCAGACGGGAACAGTTCCTTGAAGACGCCATGGCGCAGATTCTGCTGGGAAGTCTTGGCCTTCGCCCGCGCCCAGGCGGTGTCATTGGCGATAAGCCGAGCGTTGGGAAACAGCGACAGGCCCGACATGTGGTCGGCATGGAAATGCGTGACAATGACGGTGCGCACGTCCTGCGGCGAGAGGCCGAAGCGCGCCAGTACCGCGAGCGGCTGCTCGGCTTCGTTGAGCTGGGGCCGGAGGATCGCACTGTAAAGACGCAGCGCCGTGCTGCGCCCACTGCCTTGTGTCACATGCGGCGTGTAGCCGGTATCGATCAGGACGGGGCCGGCTCGCGGATGCATGATCAGGCCGTAGCGGACACGTAGCCTGACCTTCGCCCAGCTGCCGCCGCGCAGGATCAGGCGCTCGGCTGCGCTGACAGAGGCGCTGTTGGCGAAGACGATCTTCACGCTGCCCTCCTGCTTTCCATCGCCTTGCCGAATGTGCGATCGAGCCCTTCCTCGAACGACACTTTCGGCGCCCAGCCGAGGATGCGGCCTGCCTTGGAAAGATCGAGGCTCTGCGCATAGGCGAACAGGCCAAGACCGTAGCGCGTCACCGGCGGTTCCGGGCGGCCGGGCAATATATTCGCTACCGCCTCCGCTATCCCGGCCGTCAGCATGGCGGGCCAGAGCGGCATTCTGCGCCAGCGCGGCTGCACGCCGGCGCGGGCGCAGGCCGCCTCGGCAATGCGGCGGACCGGCACCACTTCGCCGCCGGAGATGTTGAATATCTGTCCCTCGGCAGCCCTCCCGGCGGACAGCGCGGCAAGCACCGCATCGACGACATCCTCTATATAAGTGAGATCGATGCGCGCCTTGCCGTCGCGAAACAGCGGCAGCGGGCGCTGCCGTGCCACCTGCAGCAGACGCGGCAGCAGCGTGCGATCGCCGGGACCGTAGAGGCCGCGCGGCCGCAGCACCACCGGGCTGATCTCAGGCGCCGCCAGCACGATCTCCTCGGCCTGCCGCTTGGTGCGGGCATAGTGATTGACCGGAGGGGGCAAGGCCGCATTCTCGGAAACTCCGAGCTGGTCGCGATAGGCGAAACAGACCGTCGGGCTGGAGATATGGACGAAGCGGCGCACGCCTTGCCCGCGCGCGAAATCGCTGAGGTTGCGGGTAGCTGTGACATTTGCCGTCTGGAAATCCGCCAACCTGCCGAAGGGCGCGGAAAGTGCCGCGCAGTGGATGATCGCATCGACTCCGTAGAGAGCGCGCGCGGCAGCTGCATCGAACGGTTGAGACAAATCGAGCCGAACGACCCGATGACCAGCGGCTTCGAGCGCCGCGCAGCGTTTGGCGTCCCTGCCAAGACCCAGCGCCGGTGTACCCAGTGCAGCCAGCCGCGCCATGACATGCGCGCCGAGGAAGCCGCTGGCGCCGGTGACGAGGACGCGTCCCACGGTCATGCTTCCAGCGCCATGCCGCCGAACGACACGCCGGCCGAGGTGCCGAGGAACAGCACTTTGGCGCCGGGCACAATGCGTTGTTCGCGGCGCGCGACGTCGAGCGCAAAGGGGATGGAAGCGGCGATCTGATTGCCGTAGCGCGCCGCGATGTCGACCAGCTTTTCCCTGGCGAAGCCGGTCTGGCGCGCCATGTGGGCGAGCGCCAAAGGGCTCGCCTGATGCGGCACGACGAGGTCGACATCGTCGTGCCGCCAGCCGGCGCGATCGAGCAACTCCGCTACAAAGCCGTTGAAATGGCGTGACGTGACGCGAAACAGTTCCTTACCCTCCATGTGGAACAGGCTGTGGCGGGCGAATTCCTCAGGCTCACGATGAAAGTCGAACCGGGTGCCACCGGAGCCGATGCTGCAGGCCTCATAGGCGGAAGGGTAGGTGCGCATCAGGTTGGCCGCGACCCGACCCTCGCTTGGGGCCTGTTGCAGCACGGCGGCCGCCGCGCCATCGCCGAAGAGGGCCGCAATTTCCGGCTGGTCCTGCCACGGCAGGGCGCGCGAGGCGATTTCAGACGAGAACACCAGCGCCGTCCGGCATTGCCCGGCCTCGATCAGGCGCGACGCGGTCTCGAAGGCTGTGAGGAAGCCGAGGCAGGTGCTGTTGACGTCGAAGGCGGCCGCCGACCCATCGGCAAGGCCGAGGCGCTGCATGAC
Organism: Mesorhizobium sp. M0077; assembly: GCF_040322955.1. Lineage (NCBI taxonomy): Bacteria > Pseudomonadati > Pseudomonadota > Alphaproteobacteria > Hyphomicrobiales > Phyllobacteriaceae > Mesorhizobium > Mesorhizobium sp. M0077. Next base: position 208,837 of record NZ_JAMYUL010000011.1, on the reverse strand, counting down.
CAGCGGCGCCGTCGACGGCAACGGCTGGTAAGGCACGCCGCAACCGCCGATGACCAGATCGACACTGCCTGCCTCAAGTTCGGCATCGGCAAGCGCCAGACGGGCTGCGGCACAAGCAAGGTCGACCTGCGATTCGGCCTCGCAGACATAGCGTTCGATGATGCCGGTCGCGGCCTCGAAATGTCCATCGCCAAACCCCAGCCGCGCATCGAGGGCGCGCGACGTCACGCATCGAGCCGGCACGGCCCGCCCGGTTCCGATGATCCTGATCCGCATTCTCAGCCCGCCCAATGAGCCTGCATCCAGTCAATCCATAAAACGGATCCAATGTGATGGCCATCATCAAGACGAATGCGTGGGAACTATGGAGCCTTCAGTGGATTGCGGCTAGAATCTCTCGCAAGTATAAAGACCCGTACGGGGGCGATTATGGCCAGATCTTTTTTCCGCTTTATTTCTTCAATTTTTGGCGCGTCCGACGCCAGACAGGAAGGAAAAGCCGAGGCCAACAGAGCCAATACAGGGGGCTTGATCAGAGCCGAATGGCCCCATGACTATCAGTTCCTCTTTATCGAACCACCTGCGAACGAAGTCGCGGAAGCGTTGGACGGCTGGAAGTGGATCGGACTGGATGGCCTTGAACCAGCTGCGGTGTCAGCTTTCGGCGACATATTTTTCCGTGCCGGCGACGGGTCGGTTCGTCATCTCGATATGCTCGACGGGAAATTGACCAGAATTGCGGGTCATTGGGCGGAATTTCAGGCCGACTTGCAGAATGAAGCGCGCCGCGACGAGTTGCTGCTGGCGGGCCTTGTCGTTGCCGCCCGAAAGAACCGACTGATTCCGGCAGCCGGCCAATGCTATGATTTCAAGAAGCCGCCGGTGCTTGGCGGCGAAATGAGTCTGCGAGAGATGGAAACGACGTTTTTCGTTGTGAAGGTGCATATCGCCGGCCAAATCCATCGGCAGGTGAAAGATCTCCCGCAGGGCGCGAAGATAAACAAGGTTACGATCAGCGACCGATAACGCGACTTACGCCTTGCGCTCCCAGCGACGGTCGGGCGTCTGCTGCCAGTAGGTGACAGCGTGGCCCGCTTCTTTCAACACCTTCCAATGCGTCCGCGCCCCTTCGACCTGGGCCGCGTCATGGCCGTCGAACAGTAACACGGCGCGTTCGTAGCCGGCGAGATCGGCGGGTGCGGCGCCATCGACGAGGAAGCGTATCTGCGCCTGGTTGGGGTTGGCGTCGCTCGTGGTGAGCAGGATTGGCTGTTCGGCCGGATGGGCTTCACGGTCGGTCGCGTGCGCGAGGAACGAATCGTCCCTGAATGTCCACAGATGCAGGTCGAGCGCATCGCGCCGCTCCTCGGTCCCTGTCTGCACCACGGCGCGCCAGCCGCGATCGACGCTGCGCTCGAGCAGGCCGGGAAGCGCATCCTCCAGCGTCGATTCGGTCAGGTGGTAGAACAGGACATCGGCCATTCCCTGCCTTATCCCTCGTAATTGTCGCGCACCAGCCGGTCGAGCAGCCTGACGCCGAAACCCGAGCCCCAGGACTGGTTGATCTCGCTCGGCGGAGAGCCCATCGCGGTGCCGGCGATGTCGAGATGCGCCCACGGCGTTTCCTTGACGAAGCGCTGCAGGAACTGCGCGGCGATGATGGCGCCGCCATAGCGGCCGCCGATGTTCTTCATGTCGGCGTTCTTGGAATCGATCAGCTTGTCGTATTCGGGCCCAAGCGGCATGCGCCACAGCCGCTCCTGACTCGCCTGGCCGGCCGCCGTCAACCTGTCCGAAAGTTCGTCATTGTTGGAGAACAGGCCGGCATAATGCTGGCCGAGCGCGACCATGATGGCGCCGGTCAGCGTCGCCAGATTGACCATGAATTTCGGCTGGAAGCGGTCGTTGCAATACCACAGCGCGTCGGCCAGAACGAGGCGTCCTTCGGCATCGGTGTTGAGCACCTCGATGGTCTGACCCGACATCGAGGTGACGATGTCGCCGGGGCGCTGGGCATGGCCGTCGACGGCATTTTCCACCAGCCCGACGATGCCGACGACATTGGCCTTGGCCTTTCGCGCGGCCAGCGCCTGGATGAGCCCGATGACGGCCGCGGCACCGCCCATGTCGCCCTTCATGTCTTCCATGCCGGAGGCCGGCTTCATAGAATTGCCGCCGGTGTCGAAGGTGACGCCCTTGCCGACGAAGGCGACCGGTGCGTCCTTGGCCTTGCCGCCCTTCCATTGCATGACAGCCATCCGGGCGCCGCGCGGCGAACCCTGCGCGACACCGAGGAGCGAGCCCATGCCGAGCTTCTTCATTTCCTTCTCGGTGAGGATCTCGACCTCGACGCCGAGCGCTTCCAGTTCCTTGGCGCGGGCGGCGAATTCGATCGGGCCGAGCGTATTGGCCGGTTCGTTGACAAGGTCGCGCGCCAGAAGCACGCCGTCGATGACCGCAACCTCGTCGGCGAAGGCCTTTTTCGCCGCGGCAGGATCGGCGGTGTGGATGGTCACCTTGACCGGTTTCTTCGGCTCGGCATCGACCTTGTCTTTCCTGGTCTTGTATTTGTCGAAGGAGTAGCTGCGAAGAATGATGCCGGCGGCAAGGTTCGCCGCTTGCCTGCCGCCAATCTTTGCGCCCGGCACATCGAGGATGACGGCCACCTCCGCTGCCTTGCGCAGGGACGCGGCGATGGTGCCGCCAAGCTTCAGCCAGGCAAAGTCATCGAGGCCGGCGACCTTGCCGGCGCCGACCGCCACCAGTCGGTCGAGCGATGTTCCCTGCGGCGCCAGCACTTCGACGACACCGGCGAATTTTCCGGAAAACTCCGCCACCGGAAACGCCCGCGCCAGCGTTCCTGAGGGGTCGCAGGCCTTTGCCGGTTCGCCAAGACCACCATCGTCGGCCGCCAGCACGATGATGCTGCCCTTTTTGGGTGCGGCAAATTTGGCGAAGGCGATCAATGGTCTCAAAGTCATCAGGTCCTGCTTTCGGGAAACGGCTCAGATTTTCAGGAAAAATGCATTCTCAGGGAAGATGCGCGACATTTGGTCGTTTTCCTTGATTTGGCAAGACTTTGCCGGAATCAGGGCTCATATGCGCAGCGGAATCGATAACGATTCGTCGCGGCACGGCTCCGCTTTCCTGCCGCAACCTTTTGTTAACCATTGATGTTCTCCCTTTCTTATTCATTGCCGCCGACACTCCGGCCTGCGGAACGGGCGATGTGGGACGGAGAATCGGATCGAACCGCCTGAAAGAAATGGCCAAACGCACCCAGTTGTACAGCCGCAGCCGGACGACTACCTTGTCGGCGGGCATGATGCCGTTCGGCAAATCGAGAAAAGCCTTACATGAAGGTCGTTGAACGCTACATCATGCGTCGCGCACTGGCGGTGTTTCTCGCTGCGCTGATCTGGACGCTGGCCATTGTCTGGACGACGCAGGTGCTTGCCCGCATCGACCTGGTCACCGACAGTGGCCAATCGGCGCTCACTTTTTTCGAGGTCGCGGGCCTCATCATCCCCACCATCATCCCGATCGTGGTGCCATTCGCCCTGGTGGTGGCGGTGGCCCAGACGCTCAGCGTCATGAACTCCGATTCGGAATTGGCCGTCATCAACGCCGCCGGCGCCTCGCGCTGGACGATTGTGCGGCCGGTCCTGCTGATCGCGCTGGCGGCCAGCGTCTTTTCCTTCGCGGTCGACAATGGCGTCGAACCCTATGCCAGGCAGAAGAACCGCCAGCTGATAGCATCCTCGCGCGCCGATCTCTTGTCGCTGATCATCCAGGAAGGCACGTTCCGCAAGATCGACGACGGGCTGTTCCTGCAGATCGGCGAGCGGCTGCCGGACAACCGGCTCGGCGGCATCTTCGTGGCCGATTCGCGCGAGGAAGGCGCCAATCTGATCTATTATGCCAAGAGCGGCAGCGTCGTCGAAAAGGGTGACGAGAAGGTGCTGATGATGAATGACGGCGTCATTCATCGCAAGACGCTGACCGGCGACCTGTCGGTCATTCGCTTCACGTCCTACGCCTTCGACCTTTCCGCCTTCATGTCGGCGGCGAACGATATCATGCTCCTGCCCAAGGACCGAACGACGCAATACCTGCTCAACCCGGATCCGAACGACAAGATCTTCCAGCGCAGGCCCGGCGCCTACAAGGCCGAGCTCGACCAGCGCTTTTCCGAATGGTCCTATTCGCTGGTGTTCGCGCTGATCGCGCTGGCCGTGGCAGGCGATGCGCGCTCACACCGCGAGGCGCGCATCCACCCGCTGATCACAGCCATCGCCATTGCGCTGTTCGTGCGCTGGCTGGGCTTCTTTGCCGCCGGCAAGGCCGACAAGATCCCGCAATACGCCTATATGGTCTATGGCGTGCCGGTCATCGCCTCGGCGGTCGCCATCTGGTTCATCGTCACCTCGCGAAGCATGGAACTGCCCGGCAGCTGGGCCGACTGGATGACGAATTTCGCCGGCCGCGTCAGCGATGGCTGGACGGCGCTCAAGCTGCGCCTCAATCGGCGCTACACATCCGGCCAGGGAGCCTGACGATGGGCTGGACCCTGGGCCGCTACTTCTTCTTTCGCTACGTGTCGATCACGATCTGGTTCTTCATCGGCCTTCTGGCGCTGGTGTTCCTGATCGACTTCACCGAGCTGTCTGGCCGCATCACCGGCCTGCCGGGCTTCACCTACGGCACGGCGGTCGCCATCTCGGCGCTGAGGATGCCGATGATCATGCTGCAGACGGTGCCGTTCGTCGGCCTGTTCTCGGCGATGGCGACGCTGGTCTCGCTCAACCGAAAATACGAGCTGGTGATTGCGCGCTCGGCCGGAGTGTCGGCCTGGCAGTTTCTGTTGCCCTGCTGCATCGGTGCGCTGTTATTCGGCATATTGTCGGTCGGCGTGCTCAATCCGATCGCCGCGCATGGCTTCTCATGGTCGGAGCAGATGGAAAACCAGCTGCGATCCGGCAATTCGAACGCGGTGGCGGCCGATGCCACGCCGTGGATCCGCCAGAAAACCAACTCCGGCGATACCATCATCGGCGCCCGCGCCATCCTGAACCAGGGCCTGGAAATGGCCGACACCGTGTTCTTCGTCCTCGATCCGCAGGGCAATATCGTCGAGCGCAAGGACGCCGCCCGGGCCTTTCTGCGCGACGGCTACTGGGAATTGCAGGACGTCAAGGTGTTCAAGGACGGCAACATCCGTTCCGAAACGACCGACCAGTTGCCGACCAACCTCAAGCCGGAATTCGTGCAGGAACGGCTGGCGCGCCCCGAAACCATCCCGTTTTACGACCTTCCCGGCAAGATTGAGGTTGCCCGCTCCTTCGGCCTCAAGGCAAATGCCTTCGCCATGCAGTTCGATTCGCTGGTGGCGTTACCGTTCCTGCTTGTGGCCATGACGCTGATTGCGGCAACAGTTTCAATGCGATTTGCGAGGATGGGGCAGTCGGCAACGATGATTCTGGGTGGCGTCCTCGCCGGCTTTCTGCTTTATGTCGTTTCGGTATTGGTCAAGGCATTCGGCGTTGCGGGATTCGTGCCCACAGCCGTGGCTGCATGGGTTCCGGTTGTCGTGGCTATGTTCTTTGGGGTGACATTCCTGCTATACAAGGAAGACGGCTAGTGAGGGAGGCGGCTTTGCGCAGCCATAGGCAGGCCGGTTTGGCGCGCCTCTATTCGGCGAGCGCCTTGGCATGCCTGCTCGCCTGCGGCGTGCTGACGGGCCCTGCGCTGGCGCAGGACGTTACCGACGTGGCAACGAAGGTTCCCTCCGGCTCCCAGATGCTGCTGGCGGCCGACACGCTCGTCTATAACAACGACAACCAGACGGTCACCGCCATCGGCGGCGTCCAGATCGACTATGGCGGCAACAAGCTCGTCGCCCAGCGCGTCGTCTATGATCGAAACACCAAGCGGCTGGTTGCCAGCGGCAATGTCGAGATCGTCAACAGCGACGGCACCAAGATCAACTCGCAGCATATCGATATTACCGACGATTTCGCTGACGGTTTCGTCAATGCGCTGCGCGTCGAAACGCCCGAAAAAGCCTATTTCGCCGCCGAAAGCGCCGAGCGCATGGGCGGCGTGCTGACAACGTTCCACAACGGCGTCTATACGGCCTGCGAGCCTTGCGAAGACAAGCCGGACAAGGCGCCGACCTGGCGGATCAAAGCCAGGAAGATCATCTGGAACGGCGAAAAGAAAACGGTTCGCTTCGAGAACGCGAATTTCGAATTCTTCGGTTTCCCGCTGGCTTATCTGCCGGCGTTCGAGATCGCCGACCCGACGGTCAAGCGCAAAAGCGGCTTCCTGATCCCCAGCATCGGCTACAACAATCGTCTCGGCGTCGGCGTCAAAGTCCCCTACTACTTCGCTTTGTCGCCGACCTACGACCTCACCGTTACCGGCAGCGGCTACACCAAGCAGGGTTTCCTCGGCGAGGCCGAGTGGCGCCAGCGCTTCAACAATGGCCAATACACGCTGAAGCTTGCCGGAATCAACCAGCAGGACCCTGGCGCTTTCCGTGATTTCGCGGCTTTCCCCGGCGGCTACAATGTCAATTCGGGGCCAGCAGGCGATCCGAACAAGTTCCGCGGCATGATGGGCACCAAGGGCCAGTTCGCCATCAATCCGCGCTGGGACTTCGGCTGGGATATCCTGCTTCAGACCGACAAGAATTTTTCGCGTACCTATACGATCGAAGGCTACAACGACGCCGTGCATCAATCGTCGGTCTACCTGACCGGCCTAAACGACCGCAATTATTTCGATGTGCGCGCCATGCGCTTCCAGGTTCAGGAGAACACACCGGACGGCAACGTCGCATCGCGCAGCGACAAGCAGCCCTGGGTGTTGCCGTCGCTCGACTATGCCTACATCCCCGACATGTCGGTGGCCGGCGGCCAGCTGTCGTTCAACGTCAATGCGCGCATCATCCGCCGCGACGATCTCGATCAGGCCTATTTTACCCCCTATGTGCCGGGCTCAGGCGTCCAGCGCGTGCGCGGCATCGAGGGCGAATCCGGTCGCCTCACCGCCGAGGCCGAATGGAAGCGTACCTTCACCACGGACGGCGGATTGCAGTTGACGCCCCTTCTGGCTCTGCAGGGCGACGTCGACTATCTCAACGCTTCTTCGGCTTCGCTGACTGCGGTAAACCAGATGGCAACGAATGTCGGTGCCGCCGACGACATGCGGTCTTCCTTCGCCCGGTACATGGCGACCGCCGGACTTGAAATGCGCTGGCCGGTGCTGTTCTCGATGACCGGCTCCAGCCATATCGTCGAGCCGATGGCGCAGGTCTTCATGCGCCCGAATGAGCAGTATGTCGGCGGGCTCGCCGTTCCCAACGAGGATGCACAGAGCTTCGTCTTCGACGCCACGACCCTGTTCGAGCGCGACAAGTTCTCCGGCTACGACCGCGTCGAAGGCGGCAGCCGCGCCAATGTCGGGTTCCGCTATTCCGGCGCCTACGACAGTGGCTGGGGCACCAACGCGATCTTCGGCCAATCCTACCAGTTGGGCGGGCGCAACTCGTTCGATTCACCGGATCTGGTCAATGCGGGCGCCGATTCCGGCTTGGAGACTTCGACCTCCGACTATGTCGGCCTTGTCGGCTTCAGCAGCCCGAGCGGCTTCTCCGGTTCGCTCAGCGGCCGCTTCGACGAGCAGACCTTCGAAGTTCGCCGTGCCGAGGTGAAGGCCGCCTATTCCGGGCTGCCGGTTTCGCTGAGCGCCAAATACGCCTTCATCCAGGCGCAGCCGCTCTATGGTTTCACCACCGACCGCCACGAAGTCACGCTCGGCGCCTCGACACACCTGGCCGAAAACTGGCGCGTCTTCGGCACCGGCACCTACGACCTGCAACAAAGCGTGCTGGTCAAGGACGGCGTCGGCTTTGCCTACAATGATTCCTGCTTCACCTACCTGATGACGTACTCGGAATCACGCGACATCAACACCAAGGAAGTGTCGCAGAATGTCGGCTTCAACCTGTCGTTCCGCACGCTCGGCGATTTCGGCTCGTCCCAAAGCTCGATCGACTCCATCCAGTAGAGCCGGCTGACGACATCGTTTTGCCGCATAAAGCGGGCACGGATTTCGCCAATATCGGGCTGGAATCGGCCAAAACCGGGCTAGAATGGGATGCTTTCGATGAGGAAATACCTGTTTTCGGCAGGATTCGCGCTCCTGTTCGCGGCGACCTCGGTCTCTGTCACCACGATGGTACCGCCGGCCTTCGCCAGTGAAATCAAGTATGTCGTCAACAACATGCCGATCACCACCGGCGACATCGCGCACCGGGCTGCCTTCCTGAAACTGCAGCGCAAGAAGGGTGACGCGGGTCAGGAAATGATCGACCAGACGCTGCGTATGGCGGAGGCCAGGCGTCTCGGCATCCGCATCTCCGACGCCCAGGTAGAGGCTGCCTATCAGCGCTTTGCCTCGAGCAACAAGATGCAGCTCAAGCAGCTCGACGGTGTCATGGCGCAGTCCGGCGTGACCAAGGAGCATTTCAAGGAATTCATCCGCTCCCAGATGGCGTGGAACCAGGCGCTGAGCGCACGCTACGGCGGCGGCGGCGGGGAGGTGAGCGAACAGGATCTGGTCAAGCGCATGCTCGAAAAAGGCGGCGCCAAGCCAAGCGCCACCGAGTACATGCTGCAGCAGGTGATCTTCGTGGTGCCGAAGGCCGAGCGCAGTGCCACACTCGCCAAACGCAAGCGCGAGGCCGAAGCCATGCGAGCCCGCTTCAATGGCTGCAACACCACGCGTGAATTCGCCAAGGGCCTGATCGACGTCACCGTTCGCGACCTCCCCCGATTGCTGGCGCCGCAACTGCCGCCGGACTGGGCCGAGCAGATCAAGGCCACCAAGCTGGGCGGCGCCACGGCCGTGCGCGAGACCGATCGTGGCATTGAATTCATCGGCATCTGCTCGTCGCGCGAGGTTTCCGACGACAAGGCGGCCCAGATGGTGTTCCAGAGCGAAGGCAGCGACAAGAACGCCGACGAGCTCTCGGCCAAATATGTCGAAGAGCTGAAGGCGAAAGCCAAGATCGTTACGCGCTGAACCGGCCCAGCCGTGCGTGAGACAGAGCTTCCGCTGGCGCTGAGCGTCGGCGATCCATCCGGCGTCGGTCCGGAAATCGCCATTGCCGCGTGGCAGAGCGCCCGCGGTTCCGGTGCCGCGCCCTTCTATCTTCTCGCCGATCCGGCGCTGATTGCCGCGCGGGCGCGCCGGCTCGGCGCGGCGGTGGCAATCGCCGAGACGGTGCCGGCCCAAGCAGCTGGTGTCTTTCAACACGCCTTGCCCGTGGTGCCGCTGGCGGCCCACTTCACCGACGATCCCGGCCGGCCCGACCCGGCCAATGCCGCCGGCATCATCGAGGCCATCGATCGCGCCGTCGCCGACTGCCTTGCCGGTCACGCGGCCGCGGTCGTCACCTGTCCGATCGCGAAGAAGCCGCTTTACGATGCCGGCTTCGGCTTTCCCGGTCACACCGAATATCTGGCGCATCTGGCCTCGCTCCACACCGGCGGCACGGTGACGCCGGTGATGCTGATCGCCGGCCCCGAATTGCGCACCGTTCCTGTCACCATCCACATCGCGCTGGCCGAGGTGCCGAAGACGCTGACGACGGAGCTGATCGTTGCCATCGCGCGCATCACCGCCGGCGATCTTGCACGCCGTTTCGGCATCGCCAGGCCGAGGCTCGCGCTTGCCGGCCTCAATCCGCATGCCGGCGAAAGCGGCGCCATGGGGACAGAGGACGAGCGCATCATTCGTCCTGCGGTCGACATGTTGCGGGCGCAAGGCATCGATGCCTTCGGGCCGCTGCCGGCCGATACGATGTTTCATGCGCGCGCCCGCGCCGGCTACGACGTGGCGGTCTGCATGTACCATGACCAGGCGTTGATCCCGGCCAAGGCGCTGGCCTTCGACGAGGCCGTCAACGTCACGCTTGGCCTGCCGTTCATCCGCACCTCGCCCGATCACGGCACAGCCTTCGACATCGCCGGCAAGGGCATCGCACGTCCCGACAGCCTGATCGCGGCGCTGAAGCTGGCCCGCCGGCTGGCCGATACCGGCGCAAAGCCCGCAGCTGCATGAGCCAAAAATCATGAGCCCAAATCATGAGCCCAAAATTCATGAGCATTGACGGGCTGCCGCCGCTGCGCGAGGTGATCGAGCGCCATGGACTGCAGGCAAAGAAGGCGCTTGGCCAGAATTTCCTGCTCGACCTCAATTTGACCGGCAAGATCGCGCGGGTCGCCGGCGACCTCAGCGACAGCACGGTGATCGAGGTCGGCCCCGGCCCCGGCGGGCTGACCAGGGCGCTGCTCGCTGCCGGTGCCGGCCGCGTCGTCGCCATCGAGCGCGACGAACGCTGCCTTGCGGCCTTGGCCGAGGTCTCCAACCACTATCCGGGCCGGCTCGAGGTGATCAGCGGCGATGCGCTGAAGACGGATTTTGCCGCTCTTGCCAAGACCGCGTCACAAGACGGCCCGGTGAGGATTGCCGCCAACCTGCCCTACAATATCGGCACCGAGCTGTTGATCCGTTGGCTGACCGTGGCGGACTGGCCACCCTTCTATCAATCGATGACGCTGATGTTCCAGCGCGAGGTGGCCGAGCGCATTGTCGCCGGTGCCGGCAGCGATGCTTATGGCCGGCTCGGCGTGCTGGCGGGCTGGCGGACCGAGGCGAGGATCGCCTTCGACGTGCCGCCGCAAGCGTTCACGCCGCCACCCAAGGTAACGTCCTCGGTGGTGCATCTGGTGCCGCGCGCCAGCCCTTTGTCAACCGACGTGAAAAAACTCGGTCGCGTCACCGAAGCCGCTTTCGGCCAGCGCCGGAAAATGCTGCGGCAGAGCGTGAAGAGCCTGGGTGGCGAGGCACTGCTGACGCGCGCCGGCATCGATCCGACCCGGCGTGCGGAGACGCTCAGCGTCGAGGAATTCGTGCGGCTGACAAACGCGGTTTGACCGGCGGCGCTAGCGCCGCCTAGCAATCGTCATTCAAACGCATTACATTGACGTCGAAGGAGATTGCCATGCCAGCAAATGCACTGGTCCAGACGCGTATCGACGCCGACATCCGGGATCGAGCTTCGGCGGTGCTCGAAAGCATGGGGCTGACGGTCTCGGATGCGGTGCGGATATTGCTCACCCGAACCGCCAACGAGGGTGCGCTGCCCATCGATCTCGTCACAAACAACGAGGCGTATGATTTATGGTTTCGCGCCAAGGTTCGCGAAGCGCTCGACGACACCCGACAAGACATTCCTGATGATCAAGTCGAGGCGCATTTTGCCGAGAGACGCGCTGCGGCGCGGCGTTCGGGTGAACCTAAATCTTGAAGATCGTCTGGTCGCCATTCGCGCTTTCAGATCGCGACGGCATCTTCGCGCATATCGAGGCCGACAATCCTGCGGCCGCGATCGCCACCGATGAGCGGATCGTCGCCGCAATCAACCGTCTTCGGGACCTTCCCCAAAGCGGCCGGATCGGCGGGCTTGCAGGGACACGAGAGAGCGTCATCGTCGGCACGCCATATGTCGCGGCCTATCAGCTGACCAACAGCACGATTCGAATCCTGCGCGTGCTTCACGGAGCGCAGCGTTGGCCGGACGATCTGCCAGGCAGCTGATGCGGCTAATTTAGATTGCCAGCGGTGGACGAGCTATTCCGTCTTCTCGTCCAGCAACCCCGAGACGAAATCGAACAGCCCGGGCCGGCGGTCGCGCCGCAGCCTTTCCGCCGTCACGATGCCACGCACTTCGGCGAAGGCGCGGTCGAGATCGTCGTTGACGATGACAAAGTCATATTCCTTCCAGTGCTCGATCTCGTTGCGGGCGTTCTTCAGCCTGGTCTCGATCACGTGCTCCTGGTCCTCGGCGCGGCGCTTGAGGCGCGACTTCAATTCCTTCATCGACGGCGGCAGGATGAAGATCGAGACGATGTCGGCGCGCATCTTCTCCTTGAGCTGCTGGGCGCCTTGCCAGTCGATGTCGAAGAGCATGTCACGGCCCTGCGCCAGCGCCAGTTCGGCCGGCTCGCGCGGCGTCGCGTAGCAATTGCCGTGCACCTCGGCCCATTCGAGCAACGCGTCGGAATCGCGCAGCCGCTCGAACTCGCGCGTGGTGCGGAAGTGATAGTGGACGCCCTCGATCTCCGAGCCGCGGCGTGGCCTGGTGGTGACCGAGACCGATAATTCCAGGCTGCCGTCGCTTTCCAGCAGGTTGCGCGCGATCGTCGACTTGCCGGCGCCCGACGGCGACGACAGGACCAGCATCAGCCCGCGGCGGCGAATGCGGGATCCGAGATCCCTGGCAACCATCGGCTCCTTGGCACCCATTCGGGTTTACTCCAGATTCTGGACCTGTTCGCGAAACTGGTCGACCACCGCCTTGAGTTCCAGCCCGATGGCGGTGACAGTGGCGGCGTTTGACTTGGAACACAGCGTATTCGATTCGCGGTTGAATTCCTGCGCCAGAAAATCGAGCTTGCGGCCGATGGCGCCGCCATTTGCCAGCAGCGCTCTGCCCGACGCCACATGCGTCTTCAGCCGATCGATCTCTTCACGGATATCGGCCTTGGTGGCCAGGAACGCCGCTTCCATGTGCAGCCGGCCGGCATCGAGATTGGCCGACGCATCCATCAGCAGCCGCACCTGTTCGGCGATCCGCTCGCGGATCGCCGCCGGTTCGCGCGACGGGTCGGCCTCGGCTTGAAGCGTCAGCGCCTCAATGGCGTCGATATGGCCGGAAAGCAGCGAACGCAGCGCTTCGCCCTCGCTCTGGCGTGCCTGCTCGAGACCTGTAAGCGCCGTTTCCAGCGCCGACAGGATTGACGCGTCGAGTGCTGCCCGCACCTCCTCGGTTTCGCTGGTTTCAGGGATATCGAGCACGCCGCGCAGAGAAAGCAGACCGTCGGCAGTTGCCGGACCAACACCGAACTGGTCCTGCAGCCGCTTGGCCAAGCCCGCCAGATCCCTGAGGAAGGCTTCGTTGACCACCGGCTGCGCCTGCTGGCCGGCGGCGCGGCCGACGGTCAGCGTCGCCTGGAAATTGCCACGCGAAAAGCGCTTCTGCAGCGTCTGCCGCACAGTCGGTTCGAGCCGCTCGAAACCTTGCGGCAACCGCAACCTGACCTCGACGCTCTTGCCGTTGACCGACTTGACCTCCCAGGCGATCGAGGCGCCGTCATGTTCGGCAACAGTGCGTGCAAATCCGGTCATGCTCTGCAAATTCATGATGCGGCTCGTGTCTCCCTGATGGTCCGATTCTACAAATCGCGCATGCGTTCGATATCACGGGCGGCGCGAATGTCAGAATCGCAACACCAGCAAGATGTTGATTTCCGCTGTCGTTTCGATCTCGCAGGGCTGAAATCGAGAAGCAGAGGCACCCGAGCAAGACCGAAAACGCTTCGAACCCCGCTACTCGTTCAAAGCAGCAGCGCGTCCGCCTCTGTCCGCATCGCTTAAGGTCGATCCGTCTGAAAGCGCCGGCCTGCTATTGGGCGGCACCCCTATCGCCGGCATCACCGCTGTCACCGGCGGCATCGCCACTTGCGTCACCGTTGTCGTTGCCATCCGCCGGTGCATCGGTCTGGCCCGGAGTCTTGGCGCCCTTGGCGGCGTCTTCAGCCTGCTTCTTCTGCAGTGCCCGGTAGCGGGCAACGTTCTCATTGTGCTCGGCAAGCGTGGTGGCAAAGACGTGGCCGCCGGTGCCGTCGGCGACGAAATAGAGATCATCGGTCTTCGACGGGTTGGCGACGGCTTCGAGCGCGGCGCGGCCGGGATTGGCGATCGGCGTCGGCGGCAGGCCGTTGATCAGATAGGTGTTGTAAGGCGTCTGTTTCTGGATGTCAGACTGATAAATCGGCCGGTCGGCGGGTTTGCCCTTGCCGCCGAACAGGCCGTAGATGATGGTCGGATCGGATTGCAGCCGCATGCCCTTGGCCAGACGGTTGAGGAAGACGGCGGCAACGCGCGAGCGCTCGTCGCCCCGGCCGGTTTCCTTTTCGACAATGGAGGCCAAGGTGACGAAGTCGTCGACATTGGCCAGAGGCAGGTCGGGCGCGCGCCGCTGCCAGACCTCGTCGACCAGCTTCTTCTGGTCGGCGAGCAGCTTGTCGACCATCTGTTGGCGCGTGGCGCCGCGGGTAAAGCGCAGCGTGTCGGTGGCGAGGCTGCCCTCAGCCGGCTTGGCGGCCGGCATGTCGCCGGTCAGCGCATCCTGCTCGGCGATGCGCTGCAGCGCCTGCTCGACCGTCAGGCCCTCGGGAATGGTCAGCGAATACATCACCGACTTGCCGCTCTTCAGAAGCTCCATGATGTCGCGCATGGAGGCGCGCGGCTTTATCTCGTATTCGCCTGCCTTCAGCGCTGAATCATTGCCATAGACCCGCACGGCGATGCGGAAGATGCGGGCATCGCTGATCAGCCCACGCCGTTCGAGCTGGTCGGCAATATCCTGGACGCCGGTGCTCGGCTTGACCAGGAAGGTGTCGCCGGCCACCGACGGGCCCGGTTCGTTGAATGCCTGCTTGCCGAAATAGAGCGAAACGCCGGCGGCGAGGATCATCAACATCACCGCGGAGATGACGAAGTTCATGAACACGACGACTTGGCTGCGCGAGGCGCGCGAGCGCTTTGGTGGTGGTGTGCCGGCTTCCGGGCGCAAAGCTTCGGCCGCGGTCTTCGGCACGATCGGGCCGGTCTGCTGGTTTTGTCCGAATTGTCCGCTGCCGCCCGGATTGGTGTTCATTAGCGCCCTACCATCTGATCTCTTAGAGCGACCATGCGCCCGATTGGACGCACAGCGTGCCCTAACATTTCAAGCCTACGCATCGTGCTTTTAAAAAAGCGCCTTCGGTTTCAGGCCGATGCGACGAATCCCCAGCGGCAGAGTAGGCTTGAATATGGCAAAATTGACGACAGACCGCTGGCGCGCCGGTCGATACCGCAATCAGCCTGTATAACGCTGGAATACCAGCGAAGCGTTGGTGCCGCCGAAGCCGAAGGAGTTGGACAGCGCCACGTCGACCTGGCGATGCCGTGGCGTGTTCGGAACAAGATCGATCGCGGTTTCGCGTTCCGGGTTGTCAAGATTGATGGTGGCTGGCGCGATGTTGTCTCTGATAGCGAGGATCGAAAAGATCGCCTCGGCGGCGCCCGCGGCACCCAGGAGATGGCCGATCGACGACTTGGTCGACGACATCGAGATTTTCGAGGCGGCGTTGCCGACCAGCCGCTCGACGGCGCCGAGTTCGATCGTGTCGGCCATGGTCGAGGTGCCGTGCGCGTTGATGTAGTCGACGTCGGCGGGCGTCAGCTTGGCCCGGTTCAGCGCCGCCGTCATGCAGCGGAAGGCGCCGTCGCCGTCTTCGGCCGGTGCGGTGATGTGATAGGCATCGCCGGTCAGGCCGTAGCCGGTGACCTCGGCATAGATCTTGGCGCCGCGCGCCTTGGCGTGTTCGAGTTCTTCCAGCACCACGACGCCGGCGCCCTCGCCCATGACGAAGCCGTCACGGTCGCGGTCATAGGGACGCGAGGCCTTCTCAGGCGTGTCGTTGCGGTCGGTGGACAGTGCCCGGCAAGCAGCGAAGCCGGCAAGCGATAGTCTGGTCACCGGCGATTCCGCGCCGCCGGCCAGCATCACGTCGGCATCGCCGAAGATGATCAGCCGGGCGGCATCGCCAATGGCGTGCGCGCCGGTCGAGCAGGCGGTGACGACGGCGTGGTTGGGGCCTTTCAGCCCATGCCGGATCGATACCTGGCCAGATACCAGGTTGATAATGTTGCCGGGAATGAAGAATGGACTGATACGGCGCGGTCCGCGCTCTTTCAGGATGATAGCGTTCTCGGCGATGCCCTCGAGGCCGCCAATGCCGGAGCCGATCATGACGCCGGTGGCGCAGCGCTCGGCTTCGGTGCTGGGCTCCCAGCCGGAATCCTTCAGCGCTTCGTCGGCGGCCGCAATCCCGTAAAGGATGAAGTCGCCGATCTTGCGCAGTTCCTTGGGCTCGAGCACGGCTTCGGGATTGAGCGTGCCGTTGGTGCCGTCACCGCGAGGAATGACGTGGGCGATCTTGCAGGCAAGATCTTCCACTTCGAACTCGGTGACGCGCTTGGCGGCGCTGCGGCCGGTCAGAAGTTCCTTCCAGCTGTGCTCGAAGCCCATGCCGAACGGCGAAACCAGGCCAAGGCCCGTGACGACGACACGCCTCATCGCAGGTCCTCCCCGGTGATGACTGCGGATAGTGTCAGGCCGAAGCCTTGTCGATGTACTTCACGGCATCGCCGACGGTCAGGATGGTCTCGGCCGCATCGTCCGGAATCTCGACGCCGAACTCTTCTTCGAAGGCCATGACGAGTTCGACCGTGTCGAGGCTGTCCGCGCCCAGATCATCGATGAAGCTCGCCTGCTCCGTCACCTTGTCGGCATCGACGCCAAGATGTTCGATGACGATCTTCTTGACGCGCTCTGCGGTGTCACTCATTTGGGGCATCCTCGTCTTTTGTTTGTCTGTCTTCGTTAGCGGGCAGAATGCCGCTAATCAAGCTGAAAGATGGTCCTGCCGGAAACGCAACGATGCCGGACCGGTTTTTGCCCGAACCGCCGGGTTGCGGGCCGCATTACACGAAAAATGGCTGAGGTCCAAGGCGAAATGGTCTCTTTTCACAAGCCGGCCATGTCTTCTTATCACCCGGCAATATCCTGTCAGATCATGGCCATGCCACCGTTGACATGGATGGTCTGGCCGGTGACGTAGGCTGCCTCGTTGGAGGCGAGATAGGCGACGGCCGACGCCACTTCAACACTCGTGCCCATGCGGCGCGTCGGGATCGCGGCCATTATCGCGTCTTTCTGCTTGTCGTTGAGCTTGTCGGTCATGGCCGATTCGATAAAGCCCGGGGCGACGCAGTTGACGGTGATGTTGCGGGTGGCGATCTCCTGCGCCAGCGACTTGGAAAAGCCGATCATGCCGGCCTTGGAGGCGCAATAATTGGTCTGGCCAGGATTGCCGGTGACGCCGACCACCGAGGTGATGTTGATGATGCGGCCATGGCGGCGGCGCATCATCGGATGGGTCAGCTCGCGGGTCAGCCGGAACACGGCGGTGAGGTTCACCTCCAGCACGCTGTCCCAATCCGCGTCCGCCATGCGCACGAACAGGCCGTCCTTGGTGATGCCGGCATTGTTGACCAGTATGTCGACGCCTTCGAGTTCGGCTTCGGCCTTCTGGCCAAGCGCCTTGACCTCGTCACGGTCGGCAAGATTGGCCGGGAACAGCTTTACCCGGTCGCCGAGTTCGCCGGCCAGGGTCTCCAGTTTCTCGACGCGGGTGCCGTGCAAGCCGACAATGGCGCCTTGCGCATGCAGCACCCGGGCAATCGCCTCGCCAATGCCGCCCGATGCGCCGGTGACGAGCGCCTTGCGGCCGGTCAGTTCGAACATTTTCGTCTCCTGATCTTAAGAGAACACCCTTCCCACGGGAGGGGTTGAATCGCCAGTGGATTATGCAAGCGCGGCCAGCGCCGCCTCGACATCGGCCGGCGTGCCGACGGCCGATGTGGCGATGTCGCGGCTGATCCGCCGCGCCAGGCCGGAAAGCACCTTGCCGGCGCCGATCTCAAAGAGCGTGGCGACGCCATTGGCGCCGAACCACTCCACCGTTTCGCGCCAGCGCACGCGGCCGGTGATCTGCTCGACCAGGCGGCGCGCGATCTCGTCGGGGTCGCTGGTCGGGACTACAGTGACGTTGGAGACGACGGGCACCACCGGTGCATTCTTGGTCACGCCGGCCAGCGCCTCGCGCATGACATCGGCCGCCGGCGCCATCAGCGCCGAATGGAAGGGTGCGGAGACCTGCAGCATCAGCGCCCGCTTGGCGCCCTTTTCGGTGCACAGTTTCGCGGCGAGTTCCACCGCCGCCCTGGCGCCGGAGATCACCAGCTGGCCGCCGCCATTGTCGTTGGCGATCTGGCAGACCTTGCCGGATCCCGTTGCGGCCTCGGTGCAAGCGGCTTCGACGTCGGGCTGTTCCAGTCCGATGATCGCCGCCATGGCGCCCTCGCCGGCCGGCACCGCCGCCTGCATGGCGTTGCCGCGGATGCGCAGCAGCCGGGCGGCATCGGCGACCGAAACGAAACCGGCCGCGGCAAGGGCGGAATATTCGCCGAGCGAATGACCGGCAACGTAGGCAACCTTGTCCTTCAGCGAAAAGCCGCGCGCTTCCAGCGAGCGGATTCCCGCCAGCGAGACCGCCATCAGCGCCGGCTGGGCATTGGCAGTCAGGGTCAGCGCCTCTTCCGGGCCTTCCCAGATCAGTTTCGACAGCTTTTCGCCCAGCGCATCATCGACTTCCTCGAACACCCTGCGTGCCTCGGGGAAGGCGTCGGCGAGGTCCTTGCCCATGCCGACAGCCTGGCTGCCCTGTCCCGGAAAGGTGAATGCGACGGCCATTTGGGCGCTCTCCAGCGGCTGATTTTTCCTGCCTGTGACGCAAGGCGGACCGCCAAGTCAAGCCCGAAGGCGGCATTTCGGCTCTCGCTTGAACCGGAGCTGACCTCGAGTCCCTGTTCCCAAAGGCTTTTTGCCGATCACACCTGATGAAAACCGCTCACGAATCGTTTGCTGGCTCTTCTTATTTTCGCCACAGGCGCTAGCTTTTGCATGACAGTTCTATGACAGAACGGTGGCGCGAGTGGAAATGCGCGTTGCTTGGGCCGGGGGAAGAGACGTGGCTAGGATCAGGAAGGGCGCGACCGTACCCGCGCCACAGTTCTTGGAAGACGATCCGTCCACCGGCTACCTGCCGGGGCGCAGATGGCCGGTCATCCGCTACGGTCTGGTCACGCTGCTTGCCTCCGCCATCCTGGTGTTCGCCATCGAATGGATCGTGCGCGGCGACTTCTTCGGCACAGTCGACTTCTTCCTGCAGCCATTCAAGCCGGGCTGGACCACCATCATTGTCTTTGCATTGGTGCTGATGGGACTGGACGCCGTGCTTGGCCGCAGTCACCAGAGCCTGATGATCGTGGCGCCGCTGACGCTGGCGCTGGCCTTTGTCGGGCATCAGAAGTCGCATTATCTCGGCGATCCGCTCTACCCAACCGATTTTCTTTATTCGCGCCAGATCATGGCACTGATGCCGCTCCTGGTGCGCGAACGGCCTTGGACGGCGCTCGCCATGGCGGTCGGCATCGTCGCCGGCCTGTCGCTGCTGATCTATGGCTGGCGGTTGTGGCGCCGCAAGGTTCCGATCCTCAGCCGCAAAGGGCGGCTGGCGCGGCTGACGCTGGCAGTGCCGCTGCTCGCCTTCTTCGTCTCGATAATGGACTACGCCACCTTCTCGTGGACCCGCGACCGGCTGCAGATCATCCCGATCATGTGGGACCAGAAGGAGAACTACGCCTCCAACGGGTTTGCGCTGGCCTTCGCACTCAACGTGCCGATGGCGCATGTCTCGGCGCCGGCGGGCTATTCCGACAAGGCGATCGACGCGATCGACAGGCCTGCTGTGGCGGCCTCGGTACCGGATGAGAAACCCGACATCATCGTGGTGATGAGCGAATCTTTCTGGGATCCGACCAAGCTGCCCGGCGTCACAATCACGCCTGACCCGATCCCCAATGTGCGGGCGCTGCGTTCCGGCTATATGTTTTCGCCGGAATTCGGCGGCATGACCGCCAACATCGAATTCGAGGCGCTGACCGGCTTTTCCAATGCCTTCCTGCCGGCGGGCTCGATCCCCTACCAGCAATATGTGCGCACGCCGACGCCGTCGCTGGCGACCTTCCTGAAAAGCGAGGGCTACCGGGCGCGCGCCATCCATCCGGGCACCAACTGGTTCTGGAACAGAGGCGCCGTCTATGCCGATTTCGGTTTCAACGATTTCCGCTCGGAAGAGACGCTGCCGCCACTGGAAAAGCGCGGGCCGCTGGCTTCCGATGCGTCGATGACCGACGAGATCATCGCAGAGGCCGACGCCAGCGAGCGGCCGGTGTTCTTCTTCGCCGTCAGCCTGCAGAACCACGGTCCCTACGAGCCGTACCGCTATTACAATCCGACCCACAAGGTCGCGGCGCCGATCAGCACATGGGCGCGGGAATCGCTGCTCAGCTATGCCGAAGGCTCCGCCGATGCCGATCGCGGCCTCGAGCGGCTGATCGAATGGGCGAAGAAGCGCGACCGGCCGACGGTCATCGCCTTCTTCGGCGACCATCTGCCGCCGCTCGGCCCCGTCTATGTCGAAACCGGTTACCTGAAGGACAATGTCGCGCCGCGCAAGGAACCGACGCCGGCGGCGGCACTGGAGCATCATCAGACGCCGCTGGTCATCTGGTCTAACCGCACCGGTCCGGCGCAGGATATGGGCGCCGTGAGCCCGGCCTTCCTGCCCTACCACATCCTGACAACGGCCGGGATCACGCACCCCTACTACACCGGCTTCCTGGGCGCGCTGCGCGAACGCTATCGCGTCGTCGACCGCAATCTGCTTTTGACACCGTCAGGTGAGGCCACGCCGGACTGGGCGCGGCAGAAGGACGTTGATCCGGCGATCAACGACTTCCGCCTGCTGCAATACGATATGATGTTCGGCAAGCGTAAGGCGGCTCCGGACTTCTTCCCCGAAACGATCAACGGTCGTACCCCGCATACGAGTTGATGCCTTCTTTATCCAACCCTGCGACGCTAGGACGCTGTCCGGAGCATGCGTTACCCTTGCCTTCCAGCCAATTTGCTATATAGACGCCCGCAATCTGCCGGTCCTTGCTGGGGGCTGAACGGAGGGCCGGAGGTTTTACCCAAAACCTTCGTGTGAAGCCAGAAGCGCTTCCGCCTCCCGTGTCTCCGCTCTCGACCGTCTCGAAATGCTCCTTTCTTCCCCGCCCCCTCGGGATCAGCGGGTCAGAGAAGTTGCAGAGGCTTTTGCCGCGAGGATCCGGGAGAGAAACGAAGAAAGGCACTGAACCACTATGGCTCTATACGAACATGTGTTCCTTGCCCGGCAGGACCTCTCGCAGCAGCAGGTCGATGCGCTTGTCGAACAGTACAAGGGCGTCATCTCCGCAAATGGCGGGTCCGTCGGCCGGGTCGAGAACTGGGGACTGAAGTCCCTCACCTACCGGGTCAACAAGAACCGGAAGGCTTACTACACGCTTATGGACCTCAACTGCCCGCCGGCAGCGCTCAACGAGATGGAGCGCCAGATGGGCCTGTCCGAGGACGTGCTGCGTTTCCTGACCGTCAAGGTCGAGGCGCATGAGGAAGGCCCGTCGGCCATGATGCAGAAGCGCGAAGAGCGCTCGGAACGCGGCGGCTTCGGCGACCGCGACCGTGGTGATCGTGGTCCGCGCTCGTTCGGCGACCGTGATCGCGGCGACCGTGGCGATCGTCCGCCGCGCTCATTTGGCGACGCCGGTGGTGATCGTGGTCCGCGCCGTCCGCGCGAAGGCGTTGAAGGAGGTGCAGAATAATGGTCGACATCAATCAGATCCCGACCCGGCGCCCGTTCCATCGCCGCCGCAAGACCTGCCCGTTCTCCGGCGCCAACGCGCCCAAGATCGACTACAAGGACGTGCGTCTTCTGCAGCGCTACATTTCCGAGCGCGGCAAGATCGTGCCGTCGCGCATCACCGCCGTCAGCCAGAAGAAGCAGCGCGAACTCGCCAAGGCGATCAAGCGCGCCCGCTTCCTCGGCCTGCTGCCCTACGTGGTTCGCTAAGACTTTCGAGCGGGCGGTTCGCCGCCTGCTTCCTTCTCCCACGGCGACGGGCGCCGCAGGGGTAATTTGATGATGCATGTCGTTGTCCCAAAACCGGGACCACTTTTGGCGACATGCATTGAAATCCCGAGTTGAGGTGAAAAGCCTCTAACTGCCGCGACAGGCAGGACAGCGACACCGGCGCCAAGGCGCTCAGAGCTTCCTGACCTGTTCCATTCAATTCGGCGCCGATCCCGCGGTCGGTGCCCAGACGAAGGAACAAAACCATGCAAGTGATTCTTCTCGAACGCGTTTCCCGCCTCGGCCAGATGGGCGATACCGTCAAGGTCAAGGACGGCTTTGCCCGCAACTTCCTCTTGCCGCAGGGCAAGGCGCTGCGCGCCAACGAAGCCAACAAGAAGAAGTTCGAAGGGCAGCGCGCGCAGCTCGAAGCGCGCAACCTCGAGCGCAAGTCGGAAGCCAGCCAGGTTGCCGAAAAGCTCGACGGCAAGAGCTTCATCGCCGTACGTTCGGCCGGCGAGACAGGCCAGCTCTACGGTTCGGTGTCGACCCGCGACATCGCCGACCTGCTGACCGCCGAAGGGTTCTCGGTCAACCGCAACCAGATCCAGCTCAACCAGCCGATCAAGACCATCGGCGTCACCAATGTGGCGATTGCGCTGCATCCGGAAGTCGAGGTCACCATCAGCCTCAACATCGCCCGCACGGCCGACGAAGCCGAACGCCAGGCCAAGGGCGAGACGCTGACCACCGCCGAAGCCATCTATGGCGATGACATCAACGACAACGCACGGCCGGAGAACTTCTTCGACCCGAACACCGAGTTCGAAGGCGGCGAAGAAGACAACGCCTGATCTCGCACGGGCCTGATCGCACAGGAAGCGAGCGGAGCAGCGCTCCAAGTCGTCATCCAGCCTTTCTGGACCAATGCCCGGGCCTCTCGCCCGGGCATTTTTGTGCCAAATGGAACTTTTCGAACCCCTATATATTGTTGCAGAATTGGTCCGCCAGTCTGACCGTGAGGGGACATTTGGTGATGAATATTCTGTTGAAACGCGTTCTCGACCGCCTGGTGCGTACGGGCAATCTGAAAGTCACCGGCCCGAAGGGCTCGACAGTGGTTTTCGGCGACGGCAGCGGCGAGCCGGTGCATATGCACATCAAGACCGCGCATGCCGAGCGCGCCATTACCTTCGATCCGATGCTGGCCGTGCCGGAAGCCTATATGGACGGCGAACTCGACATCATCGAGGGCGGCGTACTGGGTATGATGCGCATCGCCTTCCAGAACATGGGCAGTGGCGGTATCGACGCCACCTGGTCGAAGGCCATCGAGGGTCTGCGCCACGCCTTTCGCCGCCTGCAGCAGATCAACACCGCATCACGGGCGCGCCGCAACGTGCAGCGCCACTATGATTTGTCGGGTGACCTCTACCGGCTCTTCCTCGACGACGACATGCAGTATTCCTGCGCCTACTTCGAACAGCCGGACATGACGCTCGACGAGGCGCAGATGGCCAAGAAACGCCATATCGCCGCCAAGCTCAGGCTGAAGGCCGGCCAGACCGTGCTCGATATCGGCTCCGGCTGGGGTGGGCTCGGCCTCTATCTCGCCAAGGCTTTCGATGTCGACGTGCAAGGCGTGACGCTGTCGACCGAGCAGCACGGCGTCGCCACCGACCGGGCGCATGCGCAAGGCTTGCAGGACCGCGTGCATTTCGACCTCAAGGACTACCGCGAACTCAACGAACGCTTCGACCGCATCGTCTCGGTCGGCATGTTCGAGCATGTCGGCGTCAACCACTTCCGCACTTTCTTCGACAAGTCGGCGACGTTGTTGAAGCCCGACGGCGTCATGCTCTTGCACACGATCGGCCGCTCCGGCGTGCCGTGGGCGACCAGCGCCTTCATCCGCAAGTACATTTTTCCGGGCGGCTACATTCCTTCGCTGTCGGAGGTGATGCCGGCGATCGAGAAGTCGGGCCTTGTAGTCACCGACATCGAGATTCTGCGGCTGCACTATGCCGATACGCTGAAGCATTGGGGCCAGCGCTTTGCCGCCAACCGGGACATGGCCAAGGCCATCTACGACGAGCGCTTCTGCAGGATGTGGGAGTTCTATCTGGCGGCTTCGGAAGCCGCCTTCCGCTGGCAGGATCTGGTGATCTTCCAGATCCAGATCGCCAAGAAGAACGACACGCTGCCGATGACGCGCGACTACATGGCCAAATGTGAAAAGGCGCTCGAAATGCGCGAAATGGGGCATCGCCAGGAGACGGCGGGCGCCGAGCCTGCTGTCGCCAGGTCTGTGCCTGCCAGGTCCGTTGCTGTCAGGTCCGTTGCGGCCAAGCCAGCGCGCCGTCGCAAGGTGGCGGATCGCGAATAACGCCTCGATTGCGATTGCCGCTTGCCATTGACGGCTCTGACACTGAAAAAAGGTCTCGTTCTCGCGAGACCTTTTTTAATGACCTGCCTGCCCACCATAGCCACCACCCTTGTCGAGTTCGCCGGCGCCTCGGTGCTCGCGCCACGCGGAGCCTGAGCGTGGAACTCCCCGCCTCGCTGCGACAAGGCGTCGAGCGCCTGCTCGAAACGATACCGCTGGCGGTGCTGCGCCAGGCGGCGAAGACGCTGTCCGACCGCTACCGCGCCGAATTGCGCGACGGCCGCCTGCACATGGCCGAAGAGATGGCGGTAAAAGCCTATCTGGCGACGCGGCTGCCGGCGACCTACGCGGCGGTACGGGCCGGTCTCGACGAACTCGCCTATGCGCGGCCCGATTTCCAGCCAACGAGCTTGCTCGATGTCGGCGCCGGTCCTGGCACGGTGCTTTGGGCCACTACAGACCTGTGGCCCGACCTCGAAGAGGCGGTTCTGATTGAAGCAAGCGCCGCGGTGCGCAAGGTTGGCCAGTCGCTCGCCCTTGATACCATCGCCACCAGGATGGACTGGCGCGCCGGCGACGTGACCATCGACCTTGCCGATCTTAAGCCTGCCGATCTGGTCACCTGCGCCTATGTGCTGGACGAGATCGCGCCGGCATCGCTGCCGAAGCTTGTCGGCCGGCTCTGGCAGTTGACCGGCGACACACTGCTGATCGTCGAGCCCGGCACACCGGCAGGCTGGCAGCGCATCCTGGCAGTGCGCCGGCAATTGCTGGAGGCCGGGGCGCATGTGCTGGCGCCTTGTCCGCATGAGGCGCCCTGCCCGCTTGAGCCGCCCGACTGGTGCCATTTTTCTCGCCGCGTCGCCCGCTCGCGCCTGCACCGCCTGGCCAAAGACGCCGACGTGCCGTGGGAGGACGAGAAATTCATCTACGTCGCGGCGTCGCGGCAAGCCGCGCCTGTACGTCAGCCGCGCGTGATTGCGCCGCCGAAATCGGGCTCCGGCAAGGTGCTGCTCAAACTGTGCCAGCCGGATGGCGGCGCCGGCGAGACACTTTTCACCAAGCGCGAGGGCGAGTTGTTCAAGGCAGCGCGGCGACTGGACTGGGGCGATACATTGGACGGAAGAAGCGGATAATCACCGAGATTGTTCTTGCTCTGTTCCAACGACTCGGATAAAAGTCAGCGCCTTTCTGAGTCAACCGGAATCGGGGCGCGGAAACACTCTTCTGTGGACGGTTTGCCGCCCCTGTGAACAACGGGGCATCGAGGTTGATTGGTCGTGCGGTGATGCAGAAAGGTCAGCACCGATTTATCTCGTTCTGATATCGAGAAGCCGGGATCAAAATCGGGGACATCATGGCAGAGGCAGCGCGAAAATTCGGCGTGGCGGAGCAGCAACCGCTTTATCGTGAAGCGCCGAACAACATCGAGGCCGAGCAGGCGCTGCTCGGCGCCATCCTCGTCAACAACGATGCCTTCTACCGCGTCTCCGACTTCCTCAAGGCCGGCCATTTCTACGAGCCGCTGCACCGGAAAATCTTCGAGGTCGCGGCCGAGCTCATCCGCATGGGCAAGGTGGCGACGCCGATCACGCTGAAAACCTTCCTGCCGGCTGACGAGAAGGTCGGCGACATGACGGTGGCGCAATATGTGGTTCGTCTGGCGGTCGAAGCCGTCACCGTCGTCAATGCCACCGATTATGGCCGCGCCATCTACGATCTGGCCACGCGCCGCGCGCTGATCACCGTCGGCGAGGACATGGTCAACATCGCCTATGACGCGCCGGTCGACATGGCGCCGTCCGAACAGATCGAGGATGCCGAGCGGCGGCTGTTCGAACTGGCCGAAACCGGCCGTTACGATGGCGGCTTCGAAAGCTTCACCGATGCGGTCAAGACCGCCGTCGACATGGCCAACGCCGCCTATATGCGCGACGGCCATTTGTCGGGCCTCGCCACCGGCATGCGCGATCTCGACCGCCGCATGGGTGGCCTGCAGGCGTCGGATCTGATCATCATTGCCGGCCGTCCGGGCATGGGCAAGACATCGCTCGCCACCAACATCGCCTTCAACATCGCCGAGATGTATGAGCCGGCGCAACAGGCCGACGGCTCGTTCAAGGCAGCCAACGGCGGCGTCGTCGGCTTCTTCTCACTGGAAATGTCGTCCGAGCAGCTCGCCACCCGCATCATTTCCGAACAGACGGAAATTTCGTCGTCAAAAATCCGCCGCGGCGAGATTTCAGAGATGGATTTCGAAAAGCTGGTCGCCTGCTCGCAGACCATGCAGAAGATCCCGCTGTTCATCGACCAGACCGGCGGTATCTCGATCGCGCAGCTGTCGGCGCGGGCGCGGCGGCTGAAGCGTCAGCGCGGCCTCGACCTCATCGTCATCGACTATATCCAGCTGATGCAGGGGTCGAGCGCGAAATCGTCGCAGAACCGGGTGCAGGAAATCACCGAGATCACCACCGGCCTCAAGGCGCTGGCCAAGGAACTCTCCGTTCCGATCATCGCGCTGTCGCAGCTGTCGCGTCAGGTCGAAAGCCGCGAAGACAAACGCCCGCAGCTGTCCGATCTTCGCGAATCCGGCTCGATCGAGCAGGACGCCGACGTGGTGATGTTCGTCTACCGCGAGGAATATTATCTGAAGAACCGCGAACCGAAGCCCGGCACCGACGAATACATCAAGTGGGAACACGAGATGAACGAGATGCGCGGCAAGGCCGAAGTCATCGTCGCCAAGCAGCGCCACGGCCCGACAGGTTCGGTGAGCCTCGCCTTCCATGGCGAGTTCACACGGTTTTCCGACCTCGCCGAAGAGCATCATATTGCGGAGAGGTTCGAGTAGTCTGTTGAGAAAGGCCTCATTCCTTCGCACCCCCCTCTGTCCTGCCGGACATCTCCCCCTCAAGGGGGGAGATTGGATGTCATGTCGGCTTTCGCCAATTATCAACGTGGCACGGTGGGCGCCGAGACCAAAGCTGCTGATCTCCCCCCTTGAGGGGGAGATGGCCGGCAGGCCAGAGGGGGGTGGTGCCCCACCAGCCTTTCTAGCAACGCTCGAAGCAGGCGGCGCCTGATGGCTAAATCGCGCGTCCAGTTCATCTGCCAGAATTGCGGGTCGGTGCATCAGCGCTGGGCCGGCAAATGCGATGCCTGCGGCGAGTGGAACACGCTGGTCGAGGAAGGCACCTCGGGCGGCATAGGCTCGGGACCGGCCAACACGCGCAATGCGCGCAAGGGCCGCGCCGTGGTGCTGACCAGCCTGTCCGGTGACATCGAGGACGCGCCGCGCATCATCTCGGGCATTGGCGAACTCGACCGCGCCACCGGCGGCGGCTTCGTGCGCGGCTCGGCGCTGCTGGTCGGCGGCGATCCCGGCATCGGCAAGTCGACGCTGCTTACCCAGGCCGCAGCAGCATTGGCGTCAAAAGGCCACCGCATCGTCTATGTCTCGGGCGAAGAGGCTGTCGCGCAGATCCGGCTGCGGGCGCAGCGGCTTGGCGTCGCCGACACGCCGGTCGAACTTGCCGCCGAGACCAATGTCGAGGATATCCTGGCAACAATAGCCGACGGCAGAAGGCCGGACCTCGTCATCCTCGATTCCATCCAGACGCTGTGGACCGACATGGCCGACTCGGCGCCCGGCACCGTCACCCAGGTGCGCGCCTCGGCGCAAGCGATGATCCGCTACGCCAAATCCACCGGTGCTGCCATCGTGCTGGTCGGCCATGTCACCAAGGAAGGCCAGATCGCCGGTCCGCGCGTCGTCGAGCACATGGTCGACGCCGTTCTCTATTTCGAAGGCGAAGGCGGCCATCACTACCGCATCCTGCGCACGGTGAAGAACCGTTTTGGGCCGACCGACGAGATCGGCGTCTTCGAGATGTCGGACAAGGGCTTGCGCGAGGTCGCCAATCCGTCGGAGCTGTTCCTCGGCGAACGCCACGCAAAATCGCCGGGTGCCGCGGTATTTGCCGGCATGGAAGGCACACGTCCGGTGCTGGTCGAGATCCAGGCGCTGGTGGCGCCGTCCACATTGGGCACGCCGCGCCGTGCCGTCGTCGGCTGGGACGGCGCACGGCTGTCGATGATCCTTGCCGTGCTCGAAGCCCATTGCGGCGTGCGCTTCGGCACCCACGATGTCTACCTCAACGTCGCCGGCGGCTACCGGATTTCCGAGCCGGCGGCCGATCTGGCGGTTGCCGCTGCACTGGTTTCGTCGCTCACCGGTCTTGCCCTTCCCGCCGATTGCGTCTATTTCGGCGAAATCAGCCTGTCGGGCGCAGTGAGGCCGGTTGCGCATGCGCAGCAGCGCCTTAAAGAGGCCGAAAAGCTGGGTTTTGGAAGTGCGGTTCTGCCCTTGGGCAGCGAGGAGGTTGTCGGGGGGATCGGGGCCGGCGCTTTCCAGCCGACCGAACTTGCCGATCTCGTCGCACGCATAGCCGGCTCACGGCGCAGCCGTGTCGACGTGGAAGATTGACGCGGCTCGCCCGAGCCGTGAAAAGACAATCTGAGTGGGGCGAAAGACATGCCGATTACGCTGCTGGACGGAATTCTCGTCGGCTTCACCCTGGTCTCGGCGATGCTCGCCATGGTTCGCGGCCTGTCACGCGAAATCCTGTCCGTCGTGTCCTGGGCGGCTGCCGCCGCGGCGGCATTCTTCTTCTACAAGCCGGTGCTGCCTTACGTTCAGCCCTATGTCGAAAGCGACAAGATCGCCATGGCGGCATCCGCCGGCATCGTCTTCCTCATCGCGCTGATCGTCGTTTCCGTCATCACCATGAAGCTTGCCGACTGGATCATCGATTCCAGGATCGGCGCGCTCGACCGTACGCTGGGCTTCCTCTATGGCGCCGCGCGCGGCGTCCTCGTAGTCGCCGTGGCGCTACTGTTCTTCAACTGGCTGGCCGGCGCCAAGGCCCCTGCCTGGATCGCCAACGCCAAGTCGAAGCCGCTGCTCGAGACCATCGGCGCCAAGCTGGAAAGCCTGCTGCCCGAAGATCCGGAAAACGCCATCCTGAAGAAGCTCAATCCGAATCAGCCGGCAGCCGAGACGCCTCCGGCGGCCGATGCACCGGCGGCGGATGCTCCGGCAACCGGTGACGATACGCCGGCGCCCGACGACGAGACCGACGCTCCGGCCGATAACGCACCCGCGCCCGCTGCTCCGGCTCCGGCCGCGCCGGCAAACTGATACGGACGGATGGTGCCGGACAGGCGCCATCCCGGCAGTTCCGGCCTGACTACGTTGCTTTCGCGGCGCTATCGCACTATATGGCCATTTTAGCGGAGCTTGAGCCCCATGGCAGTTTCGAAGGCAGACGCGGACGACGTGCTTTCCGCCGAAGCAGACGATCATTTCCACGACGAATGCGGGGTGTTCGGCATTTTCGGCCGGCAGGACGCTGCGGCCATCGTAACGCTAGGCCTGCATGCGCTGCAGCATCGCGGCCAGGAAGCGGCCGGCATCGTCTCCTATGACGGCACGCAGTTCCATGTCGAACGCCATGTCGGCCTGATCGGCGACACCTTCACCAAGCAGCACGTCATCGACAGCCTGCAAGGCAACCGTGCCATCGGCCACACGCGCTATGCCACGACCGGCGGCGCCGGCATGCGCAACATCCAGCCCTTCTTCGCCGAACTCGCCGATGGCGGCTTTGCCGTCGCCCATAACGGCAATCTCACCAACGCCATGACCGTGCAGCGCGCGCTGCAGAAGCAGGGCGCGATCTTCTCGTCGACCTCCGACACCGAGACGCTGCTGCATCTCGTTGCCACCAGTAAGGAACGCGATTTGAATTCGCGCTTCATCGACGCCGTGCGTCAGGTCGAAGGCGCTTTCTCGCTGGTCGCGATGACCTCCAAGAAGATGATCGGCTGCCGCGATCCGCTCGGCATCCGCCCGCTGGTGCTCGGCGACCTGGACGGCGCCTGGATCCTGGCCTCCGAAACCTGCGCGCTCGACATTATCGGCGCCCGCTTCGTGCGCGACCTGAAGCCCGGCGAAATGGTCGTGGTGACCTCGAAGGGCATCGAGAGCCTGTTCCCCTTCGAGCCGCAGAAGACCCGCTTCTGCATCTTCGAATATGTCTATTTCGCCCGCCCGGACTCCTCGGTCGAAGGCCGCAATGTCTACGAAGTGCGCAAGCGTATCGGCGCCGAATTGGCGCAGGAAAGCCCGGTCGAGGCCGATATCGTCGTGCCGGTGCCGGATTCCGGCACGCCGGCGGCAATCGGCTTCTCCCAGGCGGCAGGCATCCCCTTCGAACTCGGTATCATCCGCAACCACTATGTCGGCCGAACCTTCATCCAGCCCGGCGATTCGATCCGCCATATGGGCGTCAAGCTCAAGCACAACGCCAACCGCCGGATGATCGAGGGCAAGCGCGTGGTGTTGGTCGACGATTCGATCGTGCGCGGCACCACCAGCCAGAAAATCGTGCAGATGGTGCGCGACGCCGGCGCCAAGGAAGTGCATATGCGCATCGCCTCGCCGCCGACCAGCGCGTCGTGCTTCTACGGCGTCGACACGCCGGAGAAGTCGAAGCTTTTGGCATCGCGCATGTCGATCGAGGAAATGGCCGAGTTCATCCGTGTCGATTCGCTCGGCTTCCTCACCATTGACGGGCTCTACCGCGCCGTCGGCGAAGCCAGCCGCGACAATGAGCAGCCGCAATTCTGCGACGCCTGTTTCACCGGCCAGTACCCGACCCGCCTGCTCGACTTCGAAGGTCACGACAATGTGCGCACGCTGTCGCTGCTGGCGAACAACGGGGCGTAAAGCCCAACTGCTATCCTTGAAAGCGCTCGCATGACCCTCGACCTCTCCGGCCGCGTCGCGGTCGTTACCGGCGCCTCGCGCGGCATCGGCTACTTCATCGCCAAGGAACTTGCCGCCGCTGGGGCCCATGTCATTGCGGTAGCCCGGACCGTCGGCGGGCTGGAAGAACTCGACGACCAGATCAAGGCCGAGCGCGCGAAAACCGGCAAGGGCGAAGCGACGTTGGTGCCTCTCGACCTCTCAGACATGGCCGGCATCGACCGGCTGGGCGGCGCCATTCACGAGCGCTGGGGCAAGCTCGACATTCTGGTGGCCAATGCCGGTGTGCTCGGCGTCATCTCGCCGATCGGCCATGTCGAGGCCAAAACCTTCGAGAAGGTTATGACCATCAATGTCACCTCGACCTGGCGGCTGATCCGCTCGGTCGACCCGCTGCTCAGGCTGTCCGACGCCGGCCGCGCCATTCTCATGTCGTCCGGGGCCGCGCATTCGGCGCGCGCCTTCTGGGCGCCCTATGCGGCGTCGAAGGCGGCTGTGGAAGCCATGACGCGTTCCTGGGCGCATGAGACGCAGAGCCTGCCGCTCCGCATCAATGCGGTCGACCCCGGCGCCACCCGCACCGCCATGCGTGCGCAGGCCGCGCCCGGCGAGGATCCGGAAACGCTGCCGCACCCGTCAGAGGTGGCAAAACGCATCGTGCCGCTGGCGAGCCCCGAGATGAAAGAGACGGGGCTGATCTTCCAGGTCAAGAACAACCGCTTCGTCGCCTACCGGCAGCCGGAATAAACCGGGTTGTAGCGGGATTAAACAGGCCTCCAGTTACGTTTCTTCGAATGTAGGACATTCGAAACCGGAGGACCGACATGCGTAGACTTCTTCTCGTTGCCGCCGCCGCGATTGCCGCCACAGCCGGGGTGGCGCTGGCGCAAGACGCCAAGATGAGTTTCTTCGTCACCAGCGTCGGTTCCGGCAAGGGCGCCGATCTCGGCGGTCTCAAGGGTGCCGACGCGCATTGCGCCTCGCTGGCGGAAGCGGCTGGGGTTACCGGCAAGGAATGGCACGCCTATCTCTCGAGCGCCAATGTCGATGCGCGCGACCGTATCGGCAAGGGTCCCTGGGTCAACGCCAAGGGCGAGAAGATTGCCGATGACGTCGCCTCGCTGCACAGCAACGCCAACGCCATCAACAAGCAGACGGCACTGACCGAGAAGGGCCAAGTGGTCAATGGCCGCGGCGACAAGCCGAACCGGCACGACATATTGACCGGCTCGAAGCCTGACGGCACCAAGCTCGCCGACCAGACCTGCGGCGACTGGACCTTGAGCGGCGCGGAGGGCGCGGCGATGATGGGCCATCACGACCGCACCGGCCTTGATGAGTCGGCGGCGGCGAAATCCTGGAACTCCTCGCATGCCTCGCGCGGCGGCTGCAGCCAGGAGGCGCTGAAAGGCACCGGCGGCGACGGCCTGTTCTACTGCTTTGCGACGAACTGAGAGACGTCTGGGAGCGGTTCGTTCACGGGTCTGTGATGATCCGGCAGGTCCCTCCCCGCTCGCCCTGCTTTCGCCATCAGCCGGGAGTTGCTAGGGTCGACCCGACTCCGACACTCAGCAAAGCGAGGAATT
Organism: Mesorhizobium sp. M0077; assembly: GCF_040322955.1. Lineage (NCBI taxonomy): Bacteria > Pseudomonadati > Pseudomonadota > Alphaproteobacteria > Hyphomicrobiales > Phyllobacteriaceae > Mesorhizobium > Mesorhizobium sp. M0077. The sequence continues at coordinate 176,275 of NZ_JAMYUL010000011.1, read as the reverse complement.
CCCATGGCTGCTCCCAGCGTAGCATTGGTCTGGTACCTGGTGATCGCCGGCCCGCAAGGCGGCATGGTGGTGCTGCCCAGCACCTTCGACACCCGCGAACAGTGCACAAACGCGATTACCGAATATCAGAAGCAGCCGACGCCGGCCGGCTGGGCGGTCAACTGCGTGCCGAGCGCCTCGCCGTTTACCGATGAGGGTGATGCGGAAGAGCCGGCGGCGCAGTAGGGCAATCTCCCCCCTCGAGGGGGAGATGGCCGGCAGGCCAGAGGGGGTCGCCTCGCGTAGAGTGCCAACCTCCTTCCGCACAAAGGGCGTCGCGTCCAGTCGGCCCGACCCCCTCTGTCGCCTTCGGCGACATCTCCCCCTCAAGGGGGGAGATCAGGCGCGCGCACTCACCGTCAGCTCCGGCTTGCTGTTGATGGTCTGGAACACCACGCAATAGCGTTCGGTCAGCTTGATGAGCGAATCGATGCGCGCCTGCGGCTCATCCGTGTCGAGGTTGAAATTCAGCCGGATGGCGCGAAAGCCCACGGGGGCGTCCTTGGCCACGCCCAGCGTGCCGCGAAAGTCGAGATCGCCTTCGGCCTCGACGGTGGCTGCGCCAAGCCTGAATTCCAGCGCCGTCGCCACTGCCTTCAGCGTCACGCCGGCGCACGCCACCAGCGCCTCCAAAAGCATATCGCCCGAACACAATTCGAGCCCGGAACCGCCGGTCGCCGGATGCAGGCCGGCGACCGCCAGCGCCCTGCCCGTCTCGACCTTGCAGGCAATCGACTGGTCGTCGATGGAGCCTTTGGCGCGAAGCGTGATCAGCGCTCGCGAGGAATCGTCGCGATAAGCCTCCTTGATCGGTGCCTGCATGGCCTTGAGTGCGGTGGCGTCCATGTTGCATTCCTTTTCGAGTCCGTCGCGCTTTGATAGCACTGATATGCCGGCGAGACAGCGCCCCCCTCTGCCTGCCGGCCACCTCCCCACAGGGGGGAGATCTGCAGCTTCGCCGATGGCGCTTTCTACGCCGGCGATTAGCGAAGGCGGTCGCGACATCCAATCTCCATCCCTGTGGGGGATGTCCGGCAGGACAGAGGGGGCGTGAAGGAACGCTAGCTCGCGAAGAGTTACTTTGACTTCGACCGCCCGAGCCATACCTAAGCAGAGTCATTCCCGCGGAGGCATCATGCCGTTCAAGCTGAAACTGATCTCGCTTACCCTGTTGGTGCTTGCAGCCTTCGCGCAGCCAGTCGTCGCCGAAACGCCCGAGCGCCCCGCACCGGCAGGCGGCGTGCTGTCGCTGCTGCCGGCACCGCAGACGACCAGCCATTCAATCACCATTGCCGGGCGCAAGCTGGACTATCAGGCTAAGGCCGGCACGCTGTCACTGCTATCCGGCAAGGGCGAGGTCACCGCGGAAATCTTCTATGTCGCCTATACGCTGCCGCCACTGGCGGGCGCGGAGAAGGCTCGCCCCATCACCTTCGTCTTCAATGGCGGCCCGGGCGCGGCATCCGCCTATCTGCATCTCGGCGCACTCGGCCCGCGTGTCGTCGCGACCGGCGCCGATGGCCAATTCCTGCCGCCGCCGCAAAAGCTGATCGACAATCCCGACAGCTGGCTCGACATGACCGACCTCGTCTTCGTCGATCCGGTCGGCACCGGCTACAGCCGCGAGGCCCCCGGCCAGGACACAAAAGATTTTTGGGGGCGTCAGCCAGGACGCCAGTTCGATCGGCGCTTTCATCCGGCTCTATCTCGCCCAGAACGGCCGCACCGGATCGCCGCTCTTCCTTGCCGGCGAAAGCTATGGCGGGTTCCGCGCGGCACTTCTCGCCAGGACCCTGCAGGAAGATGTCGGCCTGAGCCCCAACGGCATCGTGCTGATCTCGCCTGCACTGGAGTTCACGCTGGTGCTGCCCGACGAATTCCAGCCACTGCATTGGGCGCTGGAACTGCCCTCGCTGGCGGCGGTGCGCCTGCGCAGCGAAGGCCTCAGCGGCGAGGCGCTGCGCGAAAAGCTCGCCGAGGTCGAACACTATGCTATGGGTGACTACCTCACCGCTCTGGCCGGCGGGCTGGAACAGGGTGGGCGGCTGGCCAGCCAGCGCGTGGCCGAGATCACCGGCCTGCCGCTCGACCTCGTGCAACGCAATTTCGCCCGCATCCCGACCGCCCTGTTCGCGCGCGAATTCCAGCGCCCCAGTGGCAAAGTGCTCAGCCCGTATGACGGCACCATCGCCACCAGCGACATCGCCCCGGAGAGCGCCCGCAGCGCCGGCCCGGATCCGGTGCTCGACCGCAGCGTGCCGGCGCTGACCTCGGCCTTTGTCGGTTATGCGCGCGACGAGCTGAATTTTCGCACCGATGTCAGCTACAGGTTGCTCAATGGCGATGTGACCCACGCCTGGGACTATGGCGGCTCGCGGCAAGGCTATGCCGGGGTGATGGACGATCTGCAGCGGGCGCGCTCGCTCAACCCGGGGCTCGGCGTGGTGATCGTCAACGGCGACACCGATCTGGTCACTCCCTATCTGGCCTCACGCTATCTGGTGAGCCAAATCCCGACGCTCGGCGGGGCAAAACCCATCCGTCTCGACGTCATCGAGGGCGGCCACATGATGTATCTCAGGCCGGGCGGCCGGCGCGCCCTGAAGGAGGCCGCTTCGGAGCTCTACCAGGCAACACAGTGAACGGCGTGCCCACGCTGTCGGCCAGGCTGCGCCAACGCAAGCTTGCCACTGGCGTAGCGCCCCGCAGGCTTTCGCCCGTGTAGCCTGCAATGGGAGCCTGATTGGGGCAGGCTTCTTCTTCGTCCTCTTGACAGCGCCGGACACGCCGCATGGCCGATATTGCCATTCTGGAAACCCGCGAAAGGGTGCTTGCCGGCATCCTGTTCACCGGCTGCGCCTATTTCCTGTTTTCGACGCAGGACGCCGCGATCAAGCTTCTGGTCGTCGGCATCAGCGTCTGGCAGATCATGTTCTTCCGCTCGATCGCTGTGCTTATCGGCTGTGCTGCAATCGGCGGACCGCCCATCTTTGCCGACACAATGCGCTCGCCCATCGTGCGGCCGATGCTGGTGCGCAGCGCCTTCACGCTCGGCGCCTGGCTCTGCTACTACAACGCGGCCCGCTCCCTGCAGCTGGCCGAACTCACCACCATCTATTACGCCGCCCCGATCATCGTCACCGTGCTGTCGGTGGTGATGCTTGGCGAAAAGGTGCCGCTGTTGCACTGGCTGGCGGTGTTCATCGGCTTCGTCGGCGTCTTCATCGCCTGTGATCCCACTCGTCTCGGCTTGTCCGTGCCGATGCTCTTGGTACTGGCTGCGGCAGTGCTGTGGGGCATTGCCGTGGTGCTGTTGCGCAAGACGGCGCTGGCCGAGCGCACGCTGATCCAGCTTGTGCTCAACAATTTCTACTTCCTGGTGTTTTCCACGGTGCCGGCGCTGTTGGTCTGGCAGATGCCGGACTGGCGCCAGTTGCTGCTTTTGATCAGCGTCGGCGCGCTCGGCGGCGTGGCGCAATTTATGCTGTTCGAAGGCATGAAGCGGGCGCCGGTGTCGATCGTGGCGCCGTTCGAATACACCTCATTGGTCTGGGCCTTCGGGCTCGGCTTTGCGATCTGGGGCGACGTGCCGCGTCGCGAGGTGTTTCTGGGGGCGGCGTTGATCGTCGGCGCCGGCCTGCTGATCATCGGCAACGAGCATTTCCGCAAGCGGCTATGAGTACCCCGTGCTGACAGCATGGTGGCAGGAGAAGACGGATAGGCTGCTGAGATGACGGAAGCGCTCGACGGCCCAGGCACCACAGATACCGCTGCCGATCGTACGCTCGGCATCATGCTGGTGGCGGCCTCGGCGGCTTTCTTCGCCCTGACCGGCGTGCTGACCAAATCGATCCACGCCGACCCGCTGACCATCACTTGCTGGCGCGGCTTTGTCGGCGCGATCCTGATCACCTTCTATGTGCTGTGGCGCCGGCGCCGCTCCGGCGGGCGGGAAAGCTTGCGGCTTGGCTGGCGCGGCTGGTTGCTGGCCCTCGAGGGCGCCGCGGCCAGCATCGCCTTCATCTCGGCGTTCAAATTCACCTATGTCGCCAATGTCGCGGTCATCTACGCCACCGCGCCCTTCATCACCGCGCTGCTCGCCTTCGTGCTGGTGCGCGAGCCGTTCCGGGCGCAGACGCTTGCCGCCGCCGCCGTTTCGCTGTGCGGCGTGGCGATGATGGTCGGCTCCGGCTTCGGCAGCGGTCATCTGTTTGGCGATGGGCTCGCGCTGCTGATGACCGCCGGCAGCGCGCTCTACATGATCATGGTGCGCGCCTTCCGCGACACGCCGGTGGTGTGGGCGGGCGCAGTCTCGGCGCTTCTGCTGTTCGTGCTCGGCTGGTTCGTCACCGACCCCCTGGCGATTTCTGCTCGCGACGCCGTGCTGCTCGTCGCCTTCGGAGGATCGTTCGCGGCGGCGTCGATCCTGTGGACGGAAGGCTCGCGGCTGATCCCTGCGCCCGAGTCCGGCCTTCTCGGTGCCGCCGAAGTGCCGTTTGCGATCCTGTTCGCCTTCCTGTTCCTCGGCGAGATCGCGCCGGCCGCCAGCCTGATCGGCGGCGCCATAGTACTGTGCGCGGTTTTCGCCCATGCGGGGCGCGACTGGCTGGCCGCGAGAAAAAGTGCGGCAACCCAATAATTATTTTCCAAGTCATGGAACCATCATGCGGATCAGGCAGTTTTATGTGCGACGGGTCACCCCCCAAGTCCCCCCAAACCCCTCGACCCGTCCTCCTCAAAGCCGACCGTAAAGGTCGGCTTTTTCTTTGGACATCAGCCGGCAAAGCCGGGCAAGGCGAGGTTGTCGCTGAGCAGGATGGCAAGATCGCGCGCCGGCCGCTCGGCGCCCTGGCCGAGTTTTATCGCGAATTGCGCTGTCGGCACCGGCGGCAGGGCGAATTCGCGCGGTGCTTCGGCAATGCCTGAATGGGCAAAGCGGGCGGTGCGCAAGGTCAGCGCGATGCCGGCATTGACCGCCGTGCGCAAGCCGGCAAGGCTGGCGCTGCCGGCGGCAATGCGGTAGCGGCGGCCGGCAGCATCGAGGGCCGCGAGTGCTGCTTCGCGAAAGCCGCAATAGGGGTCGAGCAGCGCCAGCGGCAATTCCTCTTCCCGCACGGCAAGCCCTTTTTGCGAGCACAGCCACAGCATCGGCTCACTGAACAGCCCGACTTCGTCATTGGCCGGCGTCTTGCGCATGACAACGGCCAGATCGAGCTGCCCGGCCTGCAGCGCCTCGCCAAGCTCGGCCGAACGGCCAACGCGGAGTTCGACCCTGACGCGCGGATGGCTGGTCGCGAAGGCGCGCAGCAGCTCCGGCAGGCCGCTATCGGCGAAATCCTGTGTCGTGCCGATGGCGACGCGACCAGCGGCACGCGCGCCCTTGAGCGCCAGCCAGGCCTCGCTGTGCACGGCAAGAATGCGGCGGGCATGACCGACAAGATCCTCGCCGGCCGGCGTCAGCCCGCGCCCGCGCCCCTGCGCCACCAGCAGCGGTTCGCCGACGATCTCCTCCAGACGCTGCATCTGCGCGGTCACCGCCGAGGGCGAGCGGCCGACAGCAGACGCAGCCTGAGCCAGCGAGCCGCCATCGACAAAGGCAAGGAAGGTTTTGAGCAGATCGGGATCGAGAGCTTGCATGCTTCGATAATACAGAACCTTTTGTTCGAAACAATTCGATTTTTTTGATTCAAAGATGATGGCATTGTCTCTCCAACGGCAAACAGACGCCGCTCAAACGAAGGAGAGAAAAATGCCCATCATCAACATCAGCGTCACCGGCAAGCCCGACGCCAAGCTGTCCGCCACAATCGCCAAGGAAATCACCGAGCTGACGGCAACCCATCTGCGCAAGGACCCGACGATTACCGCCGTCGCCGTCACCTATGTCGACCCGCAGCATTGGTTCGCCGGCGGCAAATCGCTGGCGGAGCATGGCGCCAACACCTTCTGGCTCGACATCAAGGTGGTCGACGGCACCAACACCAAGCTGGAACTGGAGGCTTATCTGAAGGCGATCTTTGAGGCCTTTGGTAAGTTGCTGGGTGGTGTGCACGAGGAAAGCTATGCCTTCGTGCATGAAGTCCCGGCCGCTGCTTACGGTTATGGCGGCAAGTCGCAGGAGTTCCGGTTCATCAGTGGGCGGCTGAAGGCCACGGCCTGATTGCTACCCAGCGGGAGGATGAAGCCTTGTATCAAGCACGAAATCCTCCCGGAGATGCAAGCTATAAAGGCCTGCCGCCCGATTGGGATCGAACACCAGGTTCCAGCTGTGCTGGGATACCGCGCTGGGGATCAGAAAGAACGGATGCTTTGCCAGCAGACCATCGCCGAACTGCTGCTGTCCCGCGCCTGGGATGCCGGGACGCAGCCAGTTCGCGTTCGGAATATCGTCGGTTTGGACCACATAAATCTCTGATGGATCGACGATGTCGAATGCCGTCAGCACGTGAGGGACAGCATCCAGCGTGCGAAACCCCTTGTGGACCGCCACCTCCAAGATGGCGGTCGACGGGTCGATGGACGCATATACGGCTCTGATCCCTTTGCTGTTCCACCTTCCCCCAAGCTTGAAGGCTCCTTCGCCACTGTCCCAGCTCGCCTTGAAGCGTCTATGATCAAGCCTCCAGCCCAAAACCTGCCCTGTTCCGAGGGAGCCCGGCAAAGGCGTCACGCGTAGACACCATAGTCGAGCCGCTCAAGAAACTCCTGCACAAGCGCAGTGCCCGCCGCCGTGGCCAGCAGATCGATCGGCCGGCGATTGTCCAAACCCATGGCAGGCTCGATCATCCATTTTTCCGCTTCTTCCTGAGTCCCGAGCACGGACGTGGCCTTTGTCAGGAGCTTGGCGAAGTTCCAGGTTCTGGAACCTTGCTCCCGACTGAGGGTCTTGGAGTGATCCGCTTTGCGCCGCTGAAATGTCCGCTCGCTCATGCCGAACGCGGTCTCAAACGCATCGGCGGGATCAATGACCATCAGATGCCTGACGAGGCTTTCGAGCGCCTGGCCCGGAATTCCATGCAGGATCATTTCATGTGCCTCAAGAGGACTGGCTACCGAGAATCCAAGAACCTTCCGTCCACCAAACAGGTCGACCATCCGTTCGAACTCCGGCTCCATATGCGGTGCCTCGGCAAAACCCACCGGGGAACTGGCCATATTACCTCTCCGTCACGTGTCGCTTTATTTACGACACGTGTCGCAATATTTCAAGGTCTGCGTTTGGATCATTGCCTGGTGAGGTCAGGTGGAACACCGCTCCCTCGCACCCGCGCATTGACCTTGCCCCCCATTGCGCTACCCTCTGCTCTCCAAGCGGACGAAGAGCCGCATACCGGACCGTTGGGAGAGACGCGGCATGATCCTGGCACTGGCGCTGCTTGCAGGCCTCGTGGTGGCCTGGCTGCTGATTGGCGCGATCGAGACCTTTCGCCTGGACCTGCGCTTCACCCAGGCGCTGCTCTATGTGCCGTTCAAGCTTACCTACCGGATGGAGGACCGGCGCATCCGCATTGCCCGCAACGCGCCGACGCCGGTGATCTATGTGGTCTCGCACCAGTCGCGCTTCGAGCCGGCGCTGATGCTGTCGCTGCTGCCCGACGACACGCTGCACATTCTCGACGAGGCCTCGGCGCGCTCGCCCTGGATGGAGCCTTGGCGCGAGCTTGGCCGCACCATCGCCTTCAACGCCGAGCATCTCTTCGTCAGCCGGCGGCTGGTCAGGGTGCTGAAGGGTAAAGGCCGGCTTGCAGTCTATCTGCCCGATGACGTCGAGCCCGATGTGAAGACGTTTCGCCTGTTCCGCGCCGTCACCCGCATCGCCATGCAGGCCGACGCCCGCATCGTGCCGATCTTCGTCACCGGCGCGCGCGACCTGCCGGTTTCCTTGACGCCAAAGAACCGGGCGCCGCGCCACTGGTTCCCAAAACTCTCGATCAGCGTGCTGGAACCAATGACGATTGCCGAACTGGTGGCGCGCAACCCCGACCAGGCTTCCAACACAAATGCGTTGTTCGACCGCATCGCCGAGGCGCGGCTTTATGGCAGCAACCTCGATCGCGGCCTGTTCCTGGCCATGCGCGATGCCGCGGATCGCACCGGCGCCTCGCACCCGATCATCGAGGATGTGATCAGCGGCTCGCTCAGCTATCGAAAAATGTTCATCGGCGCGCGCGTGCTCGGCCGCCGTTTCGAGGCGGTGGCGGCGCCCGGCGAAGCGGTCGGGGTTTTGCTGCCCAACGCCAATGGCGTGGTGCTGTCCTTCGTCGGCCTGCTCTCGGCCGGCCGGGTAGCGGCGATGATCAACTACACGGCAGGGCCGGCCAGCGTAACCGCCGCGGTGCGCACGGCAGTCATCCGAACAGTGGTTTCCTCGCGCGCGTTCGTCGAGAAGGCGGCGCTTGCCGACATCATCGCCGCGGTCGAGGCCGGCGGCGCCAAGATGCTGTGGCTGGAGGATGTGCGCGCAAGCGTCACCACACTGGAAAGGCTCGCAGCAGCGGTGCTCTGGCGGTTCCCGCTGCAGCGGCAGGCTGCGGCCAAGCCCGCCGCAATCCTGTTCACCTCAGGCTCGGAAGGCACGCCCAAGGCCGTGGTGCTGTCGCATCGCAATCTCCACGCCAACGCCATGCAGGCTGAGGCGCGCATTACCATTTCGCCCTCCGACATCCTGCTCAACGTACTGCCGGTTTTTCACTCTTTCGGCCTGACCGGCGGCACCATCCTGCCGCTGGTGACCGGGGTGAAACTGTTCCTCTACCCGTCACCGCTGCACTACAAGATCATCCCGGAGATCGCCCGCAAGGTGAAGCCGACCATCATGTTCGGCACCGACACTTTCCTTGCCAACTATGCCCGCACGGCCAAGGATGGCGATTTCTCCAGCCTGCGCTTCGTCGTCGCCGGCGCGGAAGCGGTGAAGCCGGAGACGCGGCGCGTTTATCGTGAGCGCTTCGATGCCTCGATCATCGAGGGGTTCGGGCTGACGGAGGCCGCTCCGGTCGTCGCCGTCAACACCGCCATCCATGGTCGCGACGGCACGGTCGGACGGTTGTTGCCGGCGATGCGCATGAAGCTCGAACCGGTCCAGGGTATCGAGGGTGCCGGCCGCCTGTGGCTCGACGGGCCGAATTTGATGATGGGCTACATGACCGCTGACCGGCCCGGCGAATTGCAGCCGCTGGACGGCTGGCACGACACCGGCGACATCGTCTCGGTCGACCGCGAAGGCTTCATCACCATTCGCGGCCGGGCAAAACGCTTCGCCAAGATCGCTGGCGAGATGGTGTCGTTGGGCGCCGTCGAGATGCTGGTGCAGTCGCTGTGGCCGGAAGAGCGCCACGCCGCGGTGGCGGTGCCGGACAAGAGGCGCGGCGAGCGCATCGTGCTGGTCACCACCGCCGACGACGCCGATCCGGAAGAACTGCGCGCCTTCGGCAAGAAGGCAGGTGCGGCCGAACTGATGGTGCCCAACGACATCGTCAAGGTCGGGGAGATCCCGGTGCTGGGTTCCGGCAAGACGGATTATGTCTCGACGCGGAACCTGGCGATCGAGAAGCTGGGGCTGGGCCTGGCGGCTTAGCGTATCTCCCTCCTTGAGGGGGAGATGGCCGGCAGGCCAGAGGGGGTCGCCTCGCGTGAAGCGCCGACGTCCTCTTCGCTCAAACGAGGTCGCGTCCGGGGCGTACCGACCCCCTCTGTCGCCTTCGGCGACATCTCCCCCTCAAGGGGGGAGATGACAACTACCCAATATCCGACGGCGGCACTTTTTCGCCCTCGCGCTTGGCGCGCTTCGAATACGCCCGCACGCTGAAAGGCAGGAAGATGAGATAGCCTGCGACAGAGGCGGTCAGCGTGTACCAGGGATAGGTCATCAACAGCAGGACGTAGAGAACGACCGCCAGGATGATCGGCAGCACCTTGTCGCCCGGCACTTTCAGGCTTTTGCCGGAATAGACCGGCAGCCGGCTGACCAGCAGGAAAGCGACCAGCACAGTGAAGCCGGTGGCGACGAATGCCGTCAGGCGGTCCGGCTCGAGACCGAGCCGGAGGAAGGACAGATAGAGCGGCAGCATAACCAGCACGGCGCCGGCCGGCGCCGGCACGCCGACGAAGTATTCGCTCTGCCAGATCGGCCGGTCATGGTCTTCGTCGAGCACGTTGAAGCGCGCCAGCCGCAGGCCACAGGCGATGGTGAACAGAAGAGCTGCGATCCAGCCGAAGGAGCCGGCGCGGTCGAGCAGGAAGGCGTAGAGCACCAGTGCCGGCGCGACGCCGAAATTGACGATGTCGGCCAGCGAATCCATCTGCGCGCCGAATTTGGATGTCGCCTTCAACATGCGCGCCAGGCGCCCGTCTATGCCGTCCAGGAAGGCGGCGAGCAGCACCATCACCACGGCCGGCTCGAAACGGCCCTCGAAGCCGAAGCGGATGCCGGACAGGCCGGCGCAGATGGCAAGTACGGTGACCAGATTGGGCAGCACCATGCGCATCGGAATCTCGCGGATGCGCGGGCCGCCGCTGCCATGGGCCTCGAACTTTTTGAACGGCGCGCCCACCGCTTACGAAATCCTGACGAGCGGGGTTGCGGAGACGCCGCCGAATTCGGCGAGCACGGTTTCACCGCCGACCGCCGTCTGGCCGACGGCGACGCGCGGCACCGCGGTCGACGGCAGGAAGACATCGACGCGCGAGCCGAAGCGGATCAAGCCGAAGCGTTCGCCGATGGCGATCGAACCGCCGGTCTCGGCCCAGCAGACGATGCGGCGTGCCACCAGGCCGGCGATCTGCACGGCGACAACGATGCCGTTGGGACTGTCGATGACCAGCCCGTTGCGCTCGTTCTCCGAGCTTGCCTTGTCGAGTTCGGCATTCAGGAACTTGCCCGGCCGGTGCTCGATTTTGGTGATGCGGCCGCGCACCGGAGCGCGGTTCACATGGCAGGAAAAGACGTTCATGAACACCGAGATGCGGGTCATCTCGGTGTTGCCGAGGCCAAGCTCGCGCGGCGGCACGGCCGGGCCGACCGCCGAGATGACGCCGTCGGCGGGACTGACCACCAGCCTGTCATCGACCGGGGTGACACGCTCGGGGTCACGGAAGAAATAGACGCACCAGGCGGTCAGGATCAGGCCGATCCAGAACAGCACCGAGGAGAAATAGCCGAGGAACAGCGTGCCCGCACCAAAGGCGGCAATGAACGGATAGCCCTCGCGATGGATCGGAACGAAGGCATTCTTGATCGAATCGACAAGGCTCATCGGATGGGGCTCATGGGATGGGGCGGTCCCTGTTTCAGGTCCGGCCTCAATACCGGAAAGGCTCCGCTGCCGCAACGCAACATTGGGCAAGGCCGCATCGTCCGCAGCCGGCAGGAACGGTGACGTGCTTGCCTGTCGGCTGCTTTGCCGCCAGAATTCGGGCCAACGCCGGCTGAACGCGCGGCGAAAAGGCCGACTGCCATGGCGCCAAATTCAGGCAAAACGTATCTTGTTGCCATACGATCGTCAGCCGTGGGTGCCGTTTTGACCGTACTTGTGGCAGCGAGCGACCACGCAGTTGCGCAAGGCAAGCCATCCTTCGACTGCGCCAAGGCCGCCAGCGTGGCGGAAAAGGCCATTTGCGCCGATCCGGTCCTGGCGCAAGCCGATGCCGACCTCGCGAAGAATTATGCCGCGCTGCTGAAGAGGCTCGATGCTCATGCCGGCAAGGCGCTGCGGGACGACCAAAGCGATTTCATCGCCTATCGCGATCAGATCGCCGGTTTCAACGAGAACACGCCCAAGGACCAGCAGACTTTCGATCTCGGCGAATTCCTGCGCGACCGCGCAACCTTCCTGTCCGGCATACGCAAGCCCCCCGATGCAGGTTTGATCGGCACATGGAGCAGCGTGCGCGGCAGCGTCGACATCAAGGCTGTTGGCGGAGGCAAGGTCGAAATCTCGGAAGATGTCGTTTCCAATCCAGTCTCGGGAAGTGGGTCATGCGAGATCGACGGCACGGTCGAGGAGCGCAACACTCTGCGGCTGGTCGACCGTGCCGTCGACAACGACAACCCAACCGGTTTTGTCTTTACCTTCCGACGCGACGGCGATGCGCTTGTCGTCGAGCAGAGCGGCGCCGGCAAGGATGGCAGATCGGAGCCCCTGTCATGCGGTGCCAACGGCCATGCCGATGGCACGTTCTTCCTGACGGAGAAAAAGTAGGCTTGCTGTCGGCAAAACCACCCCTCACCCGTCCTTGGTGAGACGGCGATCATGGTTCCTTGCCATGATTGCGCACCCAACAAGGAGTTACCCCAAAATGCTGAACCAGACGCGTCTCGTTGCCGCCGGCCTCGCGTTCGGGGAGTCGCCGCGCTGGCATGACGGACGGCTGTGGCTCTGCAATTGGGGCACCGGCGAGATCGTCGCCGTCGATGCAGACGGCGACAGCGAGATCCTGCTCAAGATACCAGCCACCCTGCCCTATTCCATCGACTGGCTGCCGGATGGCCGATTGCTGATCGTCTCGGGTCGGGATGGCTTGTTGCTGCGACAGGAGGCGGATGGCACGCTCGCCACCCATGCCGATTTGAGAGAACTGTCAAACAGCCCGTGGAACGAGATCGTCGTCGACGGGCGCGGCAACATCTATGTCAATGGCGGCGGGTCGGCGCCTGCACCGGGCGAGCATTTCGGGCCCGGCACCATCGTGCTGATCACGCCGGACGGCTCGGTTCGACAAGTGGCCGAGAACATCGCTTTCGCCAACGGCATGGCGGTGACGCCGGACAACAGGACACTGATCGTGGCGGAGTCGCATGCCAACCGGCTGACCGCCTTCGATATCGCGGAGGATGGCGGGCTTTCCAACCGCCGGGTCTGGGCCGATCTCGATGGCTTTCCCGACGGCATCTGCCTCGATGCCGAAGGGGCTGCCTGGTACGCGGATGTTCCCAACAAGCGCTGCGTGCGGGTGCGCGAAGGTGGCGAGGTGTTGCAGACAGTCGATGCCGATCGCGGCTGCTTTGCCTGCATGCTGGGCGGGCCGGATGGCACGACACTGTTCATCGTCGCCGCCGAATGGCGTGGTTTCGAGAACATGATCAGCGATGCCCGCACTGGCCAGGTGCTGAGCGTCGAAGCGCCCGCACATGGCGTCGGCTGGCCGTCTTACATCTCGGGTAGACGCTGATAGTTGGCGATATCGGCCTTCACACCCAGCCGGGCAATGGTCTCCTGCGGGTTGAAGCCCGCCCGCTCATGGGCTGCCTTGACGATCGGCACGACATTGTCGACGGCCGCCTGGTTTTCCCATTCGACAATGGTGACCAGGTTGAACTCGCCCGGGCCCGAAAATTGCTCGAGCACGAAATCCTAGACGAAGCCTTGCTGCAGACGCAGCAATTCATGAGTCGCCCTGACCTTGCGAAGGATTTCTTCACGGGCCTCGGCAGGAACGACGAATTTGTCGACCCTGAACACGGCTGCCTCGGCAAGTTTATCCATTTGAATCTGTCTCCGTTCTTGAACGACTTGGGTTCGGTGGCTCAGGAACGGGTTTGCGATCTCAACTTAGGTTGAGGTCAAGGGGAAACTTTCGGTGGTGATGATGGCGACGACGCTGCATATCTCCCCCCTTGAGGGGGAGATGGCCGGCAGGCCAGAGGGGGTCGGTTCGACTGGATGCGCCCGCCTTGCGACCGATGAAGGTTAGCGCTCCACGCGCGGCGACCCCCTCTGTCGCCTTCGGCGACATCTCCCCCTCAAGGGGGGAGATCGGCGCTCCGCCGCCTAGCTCACCTCCGAAGTCCGCCTGCGCACAACCACACCCAGCTCATCGCTCTCGCGTGCAACTCGAAGCCTCTCTTCGGCTTCTGTCGCTTCGCGCTGGCGGTCCCACATCGACGCGTAGAGGCCATGCTTTTGCATCAGCTCGGCATGGGTGCCGCGTTCGGCGATCTCGCCGTCCTTGAGTACGATGATCTCGTCGGCGGTGATCACCGTCGACAGGCGGTGGGCAATGACGATGGTGGTGCGGCCCTTGCTGACTAGGTCGAGGGCGGCTTGGATCTCCTGTTCGGTGTGGCTGTCCAGCGCCGAGGTCGCCTCGTCGAGCATCAGGATCGGCGGCGCCTTCAAAATCGTGCGGGCAATCGCCACGCGCTGCTTTTCGCCGCCCGACAGTTTTAGCCCGCGCTCACCGACCATCGAGCGATAACCTTCCGGCAGCCGTTCGATAAACGGGCCGATCTGGGCAAGCTCGGCGGCTTTCTGCATATCCTCTTCGCTGGCACCGATGCGACCGTAACGGATGTTGTAGGCGATGGTGTCGTTGAACAGCACGGTGTCCTGCGGCACCATGCCGATGGCGCCGCGCAGGCTCGCCTGCGTCACATCACGGACATCTTGGCCGTCGATCAGCACCTGACCGCCCTGGACGTCGTAGAAGCGGAACAAGAGCCGCGAAATCGTCGACTTGCCGGCGCCGGACGGGCCCACGATGGCCACCGTCTTGCCGGCCGGAACCTCAAAGGAGACGCCCTTCAGAATCTTGCGGCTGGGGTCGTAGGCGAAGTGCACGTCGCGGAACTCGACCTTGCCGGCTGTAACAGCGAGCGGCTTGGCATCCGGCTTGTCGGTGATTTCCTGCGGCACATCGAGCAGGTCGAACATCTGCTCGATGTCGGTCAGCCCCTGGCGGATTTCGCGGTAGATGAAGCCGATGAAATTGAGCGGCACCGAAAGCTGCATCAGCATGGCGTTGATGAAGACGAAGTCGCCGACCGTCTGCGTGCCGGCCTGCACCTCCAGCGCCGACATGCACATGACGATGACGGTGCCGAGACCGAAGATGATGCCCTGGCCGAAATTCAGCCAACCGAGCGAGGTCCATATCCTGGTCGCCGCCATTTCATAGCGCGCCATCGAACGGTCGAAGCGCTCAGCCTCCATACCCTCGTTGTTGAAGTATTTGACGGTCTCGTAGTTGAGCAGCGAGTCGATCGCCTTGGTGTTGGCGTCGGTGTCGCTGTCGTTCATGTCGCGGCGGATCGAGATGCGCCAGTCGCTGGCGCGCACCGTGAACCAGACGTAGAGCCACACCGTGGCCGCCACCACGACCACATATTTCCAGCCATAGGTGTAGGCGAAGATGCCGGTGGTCAGCGCGAATTCGAGGATGGTCGGCGCCGTGTTCAGCATGATGAAGCGCACGATCGTCTCGATGCCCTTGGTGCCGCGCTCGATGATGCGCGACAGGCCGCCGGTGCGGCGCTCGAGGTGAAAGCGCAGCGACAGCTGGTGCATGTGAACGAAGGTGCGGAACGCAAGCTGGCGCACCGCATACTGGCCAACGCGGGCAAACAGCGCATCGCGCAGCTGGTTGAAGCCGAGTTGCACCAGCCGCACGACATTGTAGGCGACGACCAGCATCACCGGCGCCAGCAGGAAGGACGGCAGCGGCGCCGGCGATTTGGCGTCACCGGCCAGAGAATCGGTCGCCCATTTGAAGAAGTACGGCCCGGCAACCAGTGTCAGCTTGGCAACGACCAGAAGCAGCGTTGCCCAGGTGACGCGTGCCCTGAGATCGGCGCGGTCGGCCGGCCACATATAGGGCCACAGATTGCGCAAGGTGCCGAAGGTCGAGCTATCGGAAACGGTTTTTTCTGCCACTTGTCTT
This sequence comes from Mesorhizobium sp. M0077, assembly GCF_040322955.1. Classification (NCBI taxonomy): domain Bacteria; kingdom Pseudomonadati; phylum Pseudomonadota; class Alphaproteobacteria; order Hyphomicrobiales; family Phyllobacteriaceae; genus Mesorhizobium; species Mesorhizobium sp. M0077. The sequence goes on along the minus strand of NZ_JAMYUL010000011.1, from coordinate 160,579 downwards.
GCCTTTTGGGTGAGAAATCAGCGGCCGGAGCAGCAGGAATTGACGAGTGCGGTCAGCGATGCGGAAACGTCGGCGAGCGCGGCGCGGTCGACTTCGTAGCGCGAGCGCTGACGGTCGGATTGGAAGCGGACCAGCCCGGCTTCGACCAGGATCTTCAGATGCTGGGACACGGTGGACTGCGCCAGATCGAGATGATCGACCACCTCGCGGCAGCAGCAGGAATTGCTGGCCGAGAGATGTCTAAGGATCTCGATGCGCGCCGGATGCGAGAGTGCCGCGAAGCGGGCGGCAACGGCGCGGCTTTGGGGCGGTGCGCAGTTTGCGTGGTCTGGTTCAGCGAGCGAGTCTGCCATCGTTCATCGGCGATAGACGATGAACGGGTGCGTGGCAAGCTAACCCGATGGGTAGAGCGACCTAATCTCCCCCCTCGAGAGGGAGATGTCGCCGAAGGCGACAGAGGGGGTCGGTACGTCCTGACGCAACGTCGTTTGCAGCAAAGAGAAGGTCGGCGTTCTATGCGCGGCGACCCCCTCTGGCCTGCCGGCAATCTCCTCCACTCGGGGGGAGATTAGCCAATCGCCAAACTACTGCGTCTTCGTCTGCGCCGTCGTCGCTTGCTCGCCCATCGCCTTGAGGTCGGCGGCTTCGCCTTCCTTGGACTTTTCCGGAACCTTGAACACCTGCCCCGGCCAGATGCGGTCGGGATCGCTGATCTGGTCCTGGTTGGCGAGATAAATGGTCGAGAAGCGCACGCCGTGACCGTAGACGCGCCGCGAGATCCGCCACAGCGTGTCGTGCCTGCGGATGATGACCGCGCCGTCGGCATGTTCGAGCTTTGGCGCCACCGTCTCGGGCACGTCGGGCGTTGCCGCCGCGACGACGGCTGGAGCCTCAGCGGCGGGCGCTGCCGGTGACGCAGGTGCCTCGGCAACCGCCGGGGCAGCCGGAGCCGGGGCTTCAGCCGCCGGTGCGGCTGGTGCGGATGCGGCAGCAGCCGGTGCGGGCTTCGCAGGGGCAGCCGCGACATTGGCTGGCGCCGCAGGCTCCGGAGCGGCTGGTGCTTCGGCAGCAGCCGGTGCGGCCGGCTCAGCAAGCTTTGCTTCGGCGGGCTTGGTCTCGGCGGGCTTGGCCTCCGCGGGCGCCACGGCGGCGATCGCCTCGCCGGGTTCGCGCTCGAACGGCACGGCGGCACGCGCTACCACCTTCACGCCGTCCGCATCGAGACCGTCGACATGGATGGTGTAGTTGCCGACCGGGATATCGCGCGTCGCCTCGACCAGGAAATGACCGTCGGGCGAGGTCACCGCATCACCAAGCAGGATATCGTTGGCATAGGCGCGCACCTTGCGGCCGGCGTCAGCCAGACCGGCAACGAAAATTTTGTCGCCGTCGATCTCGACCGCTTCGACGACGATCTTGGGTTCAGCCACGGCGGCAGCCGGCGGCGTTGCCGGTGCCGCCGGTGCCGGCACCGGTGTTGCCGGAGCGGCGGCGGCTTCCACAGCCGGAGCTGCAGGCGCGGTTTCAGCGGGAGCGGCGGGTGCGGTCGCGGCAGGTGCATCGGCGGCCGGGGCAGCAGCCTGATCGCCGGCGGCCGGTGCCGCGGGCTTGGTCTCAGGCGCCGGGACGCTAAGCAGCTCGGCCGGCTTGCCGGGTTCCTCGACCATCGCCAGCACCTGGCCGGCGGCGTCCTTGGGAACCGAAACGACGGCGGTCTGCACGGAAGGGGTAACCAAATCGCCGGCCGTCGCGCGCAACGCAATCGTATAGTCGCCGGGCTTCAGCGGATCATCGAGAACGATGACGAAGGCGCCGTCCGGACCGGCGACAGTCGAGCCAAGCACCGAGGAGCCGTTGAGGATCTCGATCTTCGAACTGGGCGCAGCATTGCCGGCAACGACGATCGAGCCGTTGCTTTCGACGCGCACGACGTCGAAGCTCGGCGCAACCGGGCCGGCCGTGGCCGGCGCGGGAGTTGCTGGGGCAGCAGCGGGCGCGGCAGGTGCCGCCGGAGCCGCAGCTTCGGTCGCGGGAGCGGTTGCGTCCGCAGGTGCAGCCGGAGCCTTGACATCGGCGGGCGCGCCAGGCGCCGGCGGCAGCCTTCCCTCGGTCCCGGAATCGGCCGGCTTCTCAGCCGGAGGCGTCAGCGCTGCAATCTCCGCTGGCGGCTTGGGGTTGAGATACGGGTCGAGTGCGCCCGATACATAGGCGGTTCCGACGATCGCGACGGTCCCACCCGCCGCGAACAGAAACGCCTTCAAAGGATTAATTGCCATATTTCCCTGCCCCTTAGCCACCTAAAGCCGGTCTAGCGTGTTTTATCTGGACCGACAAGAAAAAGCCCGGGCTTGTCAGCCTCAGGGGCTTGACCCCGCATTCAGACCCAATCACCAATCACGCATGAACACGATTCGATCCGTCTGCGTCTATTGCGGCTCGTCGCCGGGCCGCGATGAAATCTATGCCAAGGCCGGGCACCTGCTTGGCCGCTCGCTCGCCAAAGCCGGCCTGCGGCTGGTCTATGGCGGCGGCACCAAAGGCATTATGGGCGCAGTCGCCGAAGGCGCGCTCAAGGCCGGCGGCAAGGTAACGGGCATCATTCCGCGCTTCCTCATCAACAAGGAGGCGACCGAAACCGCGCTTGACCGGCTCGACGAGTTGCTGATCACCGACAACATGCACGAGCGCAAGCACAAGATGTTCGAGAAATCCGACGCCTTTGTGGCGCTGCCCGGCGGCATCGGCACGGTCGAGGAAATCGTCGAGATCATGACCTGGGGCCAGCTCGGCCATCACCGCAAGCCGATCGTCTTCGCCAACGTTCAAGGGTTCTGGGATCCGATGCTGGCGCTGCTCGACCATATGGCCAGCGAAGGCTTCATCCACACCGCACAGCGGGTCAGGCCGCTGGTGGTCGAAGACCCCGAGGCAATCGTCGCCGCCATCATGGTGGCGGGGTCGTCGGTCGATGCCCCGACGGAAGGCGTGCAGTCGGTGATTGATAAGATGTGATAGTGAATAGTGAGAGAGGCCCCGCTGCCCATCACGCCGTAGCGCGAAGATCCTCGACGATAGTGCCGGAGGCAGCGACCTCCGCTTCATGGTCCGGCTCCCGCCAGGTCTCGGCGAGACCCGCCGCATACCAGTCCTGCATCGCCGGCAGGCCGAGCAATTGCGCGGGATAGGCGGCAGCAGCACCTTCGAAAGACAATCCATAGGACTGGACGCGGAACGCCACCGGGGCGAAGAAGGCATCGACTGCGGTGAAATGGCCGCCGGCAAGGAACGGCCCGCCGAACCGGGCAAGGCCATCGTTCCAGAGATCGCCCAAACGGAACAGATCCTGCTTAAGCGCGTCCGACATCGGCAACGGTTTTACCCGCAAGCCGCAATTCATCGGGCATGCGCCGCGCAAGGCCGTGAAACCAGAATGCATTTCGGCGGCGGCCGAGCGCGCCCAGGCTCGCGCCTTGGCCTCGGCAGGCCACACGCCATGGTGGCGCTCGGCGAGATACTCGGCAATAGCCAGCGAATCCCAGACAGCCCAGCCGTCATCCACCAGGCAAGGCACGCGCCCGCTGGGCGAGAACGCCCGGTAGAGATCGAAACTGGGCCCGGTCGGAAACGGCGTCAATTGCTCCTCGAACGGAATGTCGAGGGTGCACATCAGCACCCATGGCCGCAGCGACCATGACGAATAGTTCTTGTTGGCGATATGCAGCACGTACATCGAAAGGCTCCCTACTTCGGGGCCAACGCCACCGGGCGGATTTCACGGCCACGAAACATCGACCAGGAATACATCGCCAATGCCGCCCAGATCAGCGCAAAGGCAATTGCTTGCGTGGTGCCGAACGGCTCGTCGAAAATCAGCACGGCGATCAGGAACACCATGGTCGGTGCGATGTACTGCATGATGCCGATGGTGGAGAGGCGCAGAAGCTTGGCGCCGAAGGCGAACAGAAGCAGCGGCACCGAGGTGACTGGCCCGCAGCCGATGAGCAAAGCCATATCGGTGCCGTTGCTGGAGATGAAATGGTCCTGGCCGTTGACGACTAGGAAGACGATGTAGGCAAGCGCCGGCACCGAGAGCAAAAGCACTTCGAGCAGAAAGCCCTGGCTCGGGCCGATCGGCAGCGTCTTGCGGAAGAAGCCGTAGGCGGCGAAGGAAAAGGCCAGCGCCAGCGACACCCAGGGCAATTTGCCGGCGTCGACGGTGAGCGCGGCAACGGCGATCGCCGCCAGTGCCACGGCCGCGATCTGCAGCCGGTCGAGCTTCTCGCCGAGAAGAGCCGCGCCAACGACGATGCTGACCAGTGGGTTGATGTAATAGCCGAGCGCCGTCTCGACGGTGCGGTCAACCGAGATCGCCCAGACATAGATGGCCCAATTGACGGAGATCAGGGTCGCCGTCAACGCCGCCATGGCGATGCTGCGTGGTGAGCGGATTGCCGCCTTGAAATCGGCGGTCCGACCGGCCCAGACCAGCACTGCAGCAGCAATCGGCACCGACCAGACGATGCGGTGGGCGATCACCTCGATCAGCGGTAGATGCGCGACCGCCTTCATGTAGAAGGGCAACAGCCCCCATAGCAGATAAGCGCCGAGCGCGAGGAGAAAGCCGCTGCGGGCTTTGGAGTCGGCGTCGGGCTGGATCGTGTCGCTGGCCATGGCAAACGCTATGGCCCAGTGGGCCATTCAAAACCATCGCAAAATTATGATGGATCAATGGACTTCCGCTGATGGTTCAAGAGGCGGCGCCAGTTCCTCGCCCCACTTCGGGGGGCGAGGAAACCCACGTCTTGCAATCCTACTCCGCCGCCACCAATCCCGCCATGTCGCGGTTCTTCATCAGCTTGTAGACGATCGAATCCATCAGCGCCTGGAAGGACGCATCGATGATGTTTTCGGATACGCCGACCGTCCACCAGCGGGCGCCGGTGCCGTCATGCGATTCGATCAGGACGCGGGTGATCGCCTCGGTGCCGCCATTGAGGATACGCACCTTGAAATCGGCGAGCTCCATGTCGGCGATCTCGCTCTGGAATTTGCCGAGGTCCTTGCGCAACGCGATGTCGAGCGCGTTCACCGGGCCGTGGCCTTCGGCCACCGACATCCTCTCCTCGCCCTCGACCATCACCTTCACGATGGCTTCGGAGACCGTCTTCAACTGGCCGTTGGCATCGAAGCGGCGCTCGACCATGCAGCGGAACGAAGTGACGTTGAAGAACTCCGGCAGGCCGTGCAGCATTTTGCGCGCCAACAGCTCGAAGGAGGCATCGGCGCCCTCATAGGCGTAGCCCTCGGCCTCGCGCTCCTTGACCACCGAGATCAGCGCATCGAGACGATGGTCGTCTCTGGGCACATCAATGCCGCGCCGCTTCAGCTCGGCGAGGAAATTGGCCTTGCCGCCCTGGTCCGAAACCATAACGCGGCGGCGGTTGCCTACCGCCTCGGGCGGCACATGTTCATAGGTCGCCGGCTCCTTGGCCAGTGCGGAGGCATGGATGCCGGCCTTGGTGGCGAAGGCTGAGGCGCCGACATAGGGCGCCTGCGCTCCCGGAGCGCGGTTCAGCAATTCGTCGAAGGCGCGGGAAAGCCGGGATATCCCGGTCAGCGCCTCGGCCGAGATGCCGGTTTCAAACCGATCGGCGAAGGCCGGCTTCAGCGCCAGCGTTGGTACGATCGAGACCAGATTGGCGTTGCCGCAGCGCTCGCCGATGCCGTTCAGCGTGCCTTGGATCTGGCGCACGCCGGCCTCGACGGCGGCGAGCGAATTGGCCACCGCTTGGCCGGTGTCGTCATGGGCATGGATGCCGAGATGGCCGCCCGGAATACCTGAAACAATGACCTTGTCGACGATGGCGCGCACTTCCGAGGGCTGCGTGCCCCCATTGGTGTCGCACAACACCACCCAGCGCGCGCCGGCATCATAGGCGGTCCTGGCGCAGGCCAGTGCGTAGTCCGGATTGGCCTTGAAGCCGTCGAAGAAATGCTCACAATCGACCATCGCTTCCTTGCCGGCGGCAACAGCTGCTTCGACCGACGCGTTGATCGAGTCGAGGTTTTCCTCATTGGTGCAGCCGAGCGCGACGCGGACATGATAGTCCCAGCTCTTGGCGACGAAGCAGATGGCGTCGGACTTGGACTGCACGAGCGCTGCCAGGCCCGGGTCGTTGGATGCCGACACGCCTGCCCGCTTGGTCATGCCGAAGGCGACGAACTTTGCCTTCGCCGTGCGCTTCTGCTGGAAGAAGGCGGTGTCGGTCGGATTGGCGCCGGGATAGCCGCCTTCGACATAGTCCATGCCGAACTCATCGAGCAGCTTGGCAATCGCGATTTTGTCCTCGACGGAAAAGTCGATGCCCGGCGTCTGCTGGCCATCGCGGAGGGTTGTGTCGAAGAGATAGAGGCGTTGTTTGGTCATTGTTCTGTTGGCGCGCGAGCACCCCCCTCTGGCCTGCCGGCCATCTCCCCCTCAAGGGGGAAGATCGGCAGCTTTAGCGTCGGATCGTTTCCTGCAGCGATGAAGATTTGCGAAAGCGCCGATGACAGCCAATCTCCCCCCTTGAGGGGGAGATGTCCGGCAGGACAGAGGGGGGTGCCACGCGCTGTCATTTCCCCGCAAACCCATCCGTCGCGCGTATCAGCCGATCCAGAATCCCCGGCTCCGAATAGGAATGGCCGGCACCTTCGATGAGGTGGAAATCCGCCTTCGGCCAGGCCTTGTGCAGGGCCCAGGCATAGCGCGCCGGGCACGGCATGTCGTAGCGGCCGTGGACGATTGTGCCGGGAATATCCGCGAGCTTATGGGCATCGTGCAGAAGCTGCCCCTCCTCCAGCCAGCCGGCGTGGACGAAATAGTGGTTCTCGATGCGGGCAAAGGCGATGGCGAAGTCGTCCTCGCCGAACTTGTCGCTGGTCTCCGGCTCCGGTAGCAGCGTGATCGTCTCACCTTCCCACAGGCTCCAGGCAAGGGCGGCTTCCAGCTGCGCCTTGCCATCGGCGCCGACCAACCGCCTGCGGTAAGCGGCCATCATGTCGCCGCGCTCGGCTTCAGGAATTGGCGCCAGGAAACGCTCCCATTTGTCGGGGAACATCTCGGAGACGCCGAACTGATAGTACCATTCGAGTTCGGCGCGGGTCAGCGTGTAGATGCCGCGCACGACAAGCTCGCTGACGCGATTAGGATGCGTCTCGGCATAGGCCAGCGCCAGCGTCGAGCCCCACGAGCCGCCGAACACCAGCCATTTTTCGAAGCCGCACATCTCACGCAGCCGCTCGATGTCGGCAACCAGGTGCCAGGTGGTGTTGGCCTCGAGCGAGGCGTTGGGTGTCGATCTCCCGCAGCCGCGCTGGTCGAACAGGATGACGTCGTAAAGCTTCGGGTCGAACAATTGCCGATGTTTTGGCGAGAAGCCGCCGCCGGGACCGCCATGCAGGAAAACGGCCGGCTTGGCGCCCCTGGTTCCGGAGCGCTCCCAGTAGATATGATGGCCGTCGCCGACATCGAGCATGCCGGACTCGAACGCCTCGATCTCTGGATAAAGAGTACGAAGTTCACTGTTCATTTCATTGCTCATATCTTCAGGCCGTGCGCGGGCCAGTCCGTGGTTTCGTGGTCGGGATGCTGGAAGGAGATGATCTGCTCCTGGCGGGAGTAGAAATCCGGATCCTGATGCATGGGCTGGTCAAAGATCGTTTCCACCCAAGGCAATCGGACCGCGTAGTTGACCTGGATCTGCGGCGCCAGATCGGAGCGGTCGTCGAAGGCGCCGATGGCGATCTCCAGTGCGCCAGGTTGGCGATAGGTCAGCGGTGTACCGCAGCGGGCACAGAAGCCGCGATCGATGTTGACCGACGACTGGAAATAGGTGGGCTCTTCGCGCATCCATTCGACGCCATCCTTGGGCACTGTCACCAGCGCGCCGAAAAACGAACCGAACTGTTTCTGGCACATGCGGCAATGGCAGATGGACGCCCGGCCGAGCTTGCCCTTGATGCGGAAACGCACGGCACCGCACTGGCAGCCGCCGGTTCGAACTTCATCGGTCATGATTTTCCCTCTGGCGGCCGGTGTTCGGTGTCCCATTGTTCGGTGTCATGGTCGGGATGCTGGTAGGAGACGAGCTCGGCGAGATAAGGCGCCGACGACATGTCGGCCATAGTGTCCTCGCCCGGCAATTGCGGGATGGTATCGACATAGGGAAGTTTTGCCTCCGTGCCCCACTGGATCAGCGGCACGATATCAGCCGGATTGTCGAAGGCGCCGATGGCGAGGCCGATGCCGTCGGGCGCGGTAAAGGTCAGCGGCGTGCCGCAATTGGCGCAAAAGCCACGATCGACATGGCTGGACGAGGCGAAATATTTCGGTTCGCCGCGCGTCCAGTCGAGTTTGGCGCCACGCACCGAGACCAGGGGCGCGTAAAATGAGCCGAACGCCTTCTGGCACATGCGGCAATGGCAGATCGAGGCGTCACCCAGCGCACCCTCGACGCGAAAGCGCACCGCGCCGCACTGGCAGCCACCGGTGTAGATCGGCCGGTTGTCGAGGCTCATGGCGTCTCACTCCGTTTCATAGTCATTCGGGCGCATGGCAGACGGCCTCGACATTGTTGCCGTCGGGATCCAAGACGAAGGCGCCGTAATAGTCCGGGTGATAATGCGGGCGCAGCCCCGGCCCGCCATTGTCCTTGCCGCCGGCGGCGAGCGCCGCGGCATGGAAGGCGTCGACCTCGGCGCGGCTGCGCGCGGTGAAGGCGACGTGCTGATGGGTCCTCGGCTTGTCATCGCTGGCCTGCAGCCAGAACACCGGCCGGTCGCGGCCATAGCCACCGACCTTGGCGCCGCCGGTATATTCCAGTGGCACAATGTAGATCAGCGAGGCGCCAAGCGGCGCCATCGCCTGGTCATAAAAGGCTTTCGACGCGCCAAAATCGGCGACATTGATGCCGAGATGGTCGATCATGAAACAAGCTCCTCCCTTGCTGGCGCCGGCACGTCGGCGCCGGCCAAGCCGGCCTCGATCACGATGTGCTGGCAGACATTGTCGATATCGCGGATGACGTCGTCGTTCCAGAAGCGCAGGATGGTCCAGCCACTGGCACTCAATTGAGCGCTGCGTGCCTTGTCGCGTTCTGCATCTTCTACGTCGGCATGCTGACTGCCATCAACCTCGACTACGAGGTGGTGGGCCGAACAGGCGAAGTCGACAATGTAGGGCCCAATCGGTACCTGTCGGCGAAAGCTCATCCCCATCAGCCGGTGAGCCCGCAACTCATTCCACAGTTTCAGCTCGGCATCGGTCATGACGCGACGCATGGACTTTGCATTCTTGCGCTGACGCGATGGAACGAGGTCGTGACCCATGCTCAGGCCACTCCGCGCTGGCGATTAGCGAAAACCGAGGCGAGGGCCAATCTCCCCCCTTGCGGGGGAGATGTCCGGCAGGACAGAGGGGGGTGCTGTCCCGCCAGCGTCTCAACCGGCAGCCATTGCGTTCTCAGAAAGTGACCTAAATGAAAGTGGGCAAGAAGGAACGCTGGCGTTCCTTCACACCCCCCTCTGTCCTGGCGGACATCTCCCCCGCAAGGGGGGAGATTGGCTGTCGCTGCCGCCTTCGCCAATCTTACAACGCTGCCTAGCGCCACCCTCACCGCTTCACCTCCCACGTCGTCACGCGTTCGTTGGTAACAGGATCTTTGCCGTCTTTCAGCTGCACGCCTTGCTCCAGAAGCTCGTCGCGGATGCGGTCAGCTTCGGCCCAGTTTTTGGCGGCGATGAACTCCAGGCGCTGCGCGATCGACTTGGCAACGCTGTCCTCATCCACGGCGGCCGCGCCGATATCGAAGCCGAGGAACAACAGCGATGCCTTCAACGATGCGGCCGCTTCGTTGCCCTCCGCGGCCTCACCGGCAAGCTGCGTGAGTTGCTGGAAGGCGGCGTAGGTGGCGAGGTCGTCCGACAGTGCCGCCACAATCTCCGCCGGGACTTGCCCTGCCGACGGCGCCAGGTCAGCCGCGCGTTTCCATTTGCGCAGCGTGTTCTCGGCTTCCTCCAGCTTGCGCACGGAGAAGTCGATCGGCTCGCGGTAATGCGTCATCAGCATCGCCAGCCGCAGCACCTCGCCCGGCCATTTGCGGCCGCCGAAAGTGTCGGTTTCCAGCAGTTCGGCGATGGCGTAGAAACTGCCGACGCTCTTCGACATTTTCTGGCCCTCGACCTGCAGGAAGCCGTTGTGCATCCAGACATTGGCCATGACGTCGGTGCCGTGGGCGCAACGCGACTGGGCGATCTCGTTCTCATGGTGCGGGAAGATCAGGTCGAGGCCGCCGCCATGGATGTCGAAGACGTCGCCGAGATAGGCGGCCGACATGGCCGAGCACTCGATATGCCAACCGGGCCGGCCCCTGCCCCATGGGCTGTCCCAGCCGGGCTCCTCCGGTGACGACAATTTCCACAGCACGAAATCCCCCGGGCTCCTCTTGTGAGCGTCGACGGCAATTCGCGCACCGGCCTGCTGTTCGTCGAGATTGCGCTTCGACAGCTCGCCATAATCCGGCATCGAGGCGGTGTCGAACAGCACTTCGCCGGCGGCGACATAGGCGTGGCCGCGTTCGATCAAACGTTCGATGAGGGTGATCATGTCAACCTTGCCGTCGGCGCGGCGCGCGACGAACTCGGTGGCGCGTGGCTCGACCGTCGGCGGCAAGCAGCCGAGTGCGGCGACATCCTTGTGGTACTGGTCGGCGGTTTTTTCGGTGACGCGGCGGATCGCCTCGTTGAGCGTCAGGTTTCCCGACGCGATCTCGGCGCCGAAATCGCGCAGCGCGCGGGCGTTAATCTTGTCGTCGACATCTGTGATGTTGCGCACATACGTGACACCAGCCTCGCCGTAGAGGTGACGCAGCAAACGGAACAGCACGTCGAAGACGATCGCCGGACGCGCATTGCCGATATGGGCAAAGTCGTAGACGGTCGGACCGCAGACATAAATGCGCACATTTGACGGGTCGATCGGGACGAACACGTCCTTCGTCCGCGTTAGCGTGTTGTAGAGGCTGAGACCCTTCGATGCGTCAGACATGCGTGCCCTTCCGGCCCGTTAAGTTCTGGATGGAGTCTAACCTGTGCCAAGGCACAAATCGGCTCCAGCCTGCTGGCCGGGGCGTTTGTCCACTCTGGGGAAAGATGAGGCGAAAACGTCCGGACCAGCGCGAAGCTAGCCAATAATGCAAATGCCACAAATGGCGAAAAACGTTTTCATCGGCGGCTTTATCGCCTTGGCCGGTGTTGCCGTCAAGTCGCAACTTCCGGCAAAAGCGTCGCTGGATCATAGGTCAGGAGCCGCTGAAACATTTTATTAAACATGTCGGCACAGTCATGAAACATTCGCCGGCTAGTCCACCATAGGTCACGATTCGGTCAGATTCGGCCGGCAAACGCAGACACGGAAATGTTACCAGGGAAGAGATCGATGTCACGAACCAAGCAGGAATCGAGCCGCGCCAAGCAACCGGCGCTCGCCAACCACTACCGTGCGATCGGCCCGGCCGCGATCGTCGCCGCCCTTCTGCACACCGCGAAGAATAAAAAGCCGGCGCCGAAAATCACTTCGCCCCGCGCTGCCTGAACAGGCATCGTGCCGGCCGCCGACAAGGCGTGCGCCGGAACGGAAGGCTGAGGCGCTCATAGCGCGCCTGAAAACAACAGCTCTTCCTATTGAGCAGGTTCTTCCCGAAGACCGGACCTGGCTTCTTGGGAGCGCGCTCTAAAACAGCGTCATCTGACTGTCGTCCGCGCCGGGCTTCTGGCGCCTGACCTTGTCGGGCTCGACGATGCCCATGTCCTGTATCTCCGGCCCGGTGTTGGCGACCTTGTTGACGAGGTCGGAGACCGGAATTGCCTCGAAGAAATCGGGCAGCGCGGGTTTGAGCAGGTCGGCCACATCGCGCGGTTCGAGCGTGCGGCAGTCCAGCCAGCGGGCAAAATCTTCAGGCGCGATCACCACCGGCATCCGGTCATGGATATGGGCGATGCCGGCATTGGCGTTGATGGTAAGAATGGCGCCGGTGTCCATTTCCGAACCGCCCGGCTCGGCATAGGTTTCAATCAGCCCGGCAAAGGCGATCAACCCGCCATGCCTCGGCCGTATCCAGTAGGGCTGGCCCTTCTTGCCGCTGCCGGATTGCTGCCACTCATAGAAGCCGGAGGCCGGCACCAAGGCACGGCGATGGCGCATGGCGGATTTGAACGAGGCTTTTTCAATAGCGCCTTCCGAACGCGCGTTGATGAGCAGCGGAAATTCCCTGGTGTCCTTGACCCAGGTTGGGATCAGCCCCCAGCGTACCAGCATCGCCTGGCGATCCGGGAAATTCGAGCCCGGCATGCGCGGCGGCCCCGACAGCGCCATTAGCACCGGCTGCGTCGGCGCGATGTTGTAGCGGGCCGGAAAATCGTCCAGCTCCGCCAGGCCGAGCAAGGCGGCGGTCTGGTCCGGCGTGGCCGTCAGGGCAAAGCGTCCGCACATTGGCAAGCTCGATGAATTGATCCGATCGCGAACGTGGCGATGGAACCGGCGCTGCGCAACCGCTAAAGCTGCTCGCTGCCAGCCGGTCCACAGGGTGTGGCCTCACATAAGCGAATCGATATCGATGAACGAGCAGCGCAAGACACTTCCCGCAGTCTCGGTCGCCGTCGTGCGCGGCAGGACGGTGCTGCTGGTCAAGCGGGCGCGGCCGCCGTCGCAGGGGCTTTATGCCTTTCCCGGCGGCAAGGTCGAGCCCGGCGAGACGCTGCAAGAAGCAGCAGTGCGCGAATTGCTGGAGGAAACCGGGCTGCGGGCGCAGGACTATCGTCCGCTTCGCGACATCCACATCGACGGCAGCGGCGAGAATCACCCGGTCGACTATCTGCTGACCGTGTTCGGCGCCGTTTATGCCGGCGGCGAAGCGACGGCCAGCGACGATGCCGAGACCGCCGCCTTCTATAGTCTTGATGAAATGGCGACGCTGCCGCTCGCGGGTGACGTCATGGAGGTGGCTGAAGAGCTTTTGGCCTGAAGCAGGCCCATATCTGCCGCTCCGAGAATCGCCTTGCAGGCGACAAAATGTTTCGTCAGATAGACTTATGACCCGCACCTCGCTGTTCCTTGCCGCATGCATCGCCACCGCCGCGGCTTTTGCCGTGCAGCCGGGGCTGGCCGCCGAGTCGCCGTTCGAGCCCCGGCTGATGCGACTGGCCGAGGTGCTGGGGTCGCTGCATTTCCTGCGCAATCTGTGCGGCGAAAAGGGCGACCAGTGGCGCACCGAGATGGAAAAGCTGATCGATTCGGAAAATCCCGATCCGGAGCGGCGTGCCCGCTTCATCGCCAGCTTCAACCGCGGTTACCGTTCCTTCGGCGGCACCTATACCCAATGCACGCCGTCAGCGACCGAAGCCATCAGCCGCTACATGAAGGAAGGCGAGACGCTGTCGCGCGACATCGCCTCGCGTTACGGCAACTGATGAGCGGCAGACGGCGTTTAGCCAACGCCTTTTCGAGCACCCGCCTTGTATCCACGGCACGTTGATGCAATCTTGGTGTTGCACTTGCGCAACAGTATTAACGAAACGTTAGCGCGCGAATGCGGAATTAACTCAAACTGAAGGTTTTCATCCCGCTCACCGGTCTAATCGGCTAAGTTTGAATCGGACCGAACGCAGGCGACGAAGTTTGTAAAGACGATCAAAAAAATGTCGTATTTACAGATACTTACTAAGCCTGCGTGAGATAGGGGCAGCCCAAGCCGGATCCGACCCGTCGGACCGCCGCTTGAAAAGGTGGACATCGCAAATGGAACATGGCGTCAACGACATCGACGCGCTGGTCAGGGAAGAAAAGCGCCTGACCGCGGTGGAAAGCCATAGCGAGGCCTGGGCGGAAGGTCTGTCGGCCGGCATAGAACCTGAAATCATCGCCGAGGCAGCGCTTGAAACCGCGTTCGGCGAGATGCTGCGAGCCAATGGCGAAACCTCGGCCCTTGCCCTGCTCGATCGCATGCGTGAAAAGGTGATCGCCGGCGCCTTCGAGCCGGAGCGGTTTCGGCACTAGGCGTCGCGCGTCTCAGAGGGTGCACTGCCAGCTTACCGGTTCTTTGACGACGGCGAGTCGTTTGGGCATCATGCCTGAAGAGCCTAGGCCCAAGGAGAGGCAAGCGGTGAATTTTTCGATGTCAGGCCGGCCTCGCGGCGTGGTCCTCAGCATCTGGCTTGCCGCCTCTTGCGCCGCGGTTCCGCTGGCGTTTGTCCTGACCAGCAACCCTGCCTACGCGCTGAGCGAGATCAAGCGCGAGGAGCTTCCAGCTCCTGCCGGGCCACCAGCCAATGGTGAGACGGCGCCGTCTGAAAATTCAGTGCCAATGCCCGATCTGCCCGGCACGGCGCCACCGGCGGCCAGCCAGCCGAAATCGCCCACGGAGCCCGGACAAAGCCAACCGGAAGCCCCCGCCAACGATGGCGGCGTAGCCAACCCAAGTGCCGATCCCGAAGGGCCGGTGCCTGAAGTCGTCTACGACCTTTCCAAATTGCCGGAGCCCGTCAGGCGCATGCGTGATCTGATGGTCGAGGCCTGCGTCAGCGGCGACATCGAGGAGCTGCGGCCGCTGATCGGCAAGGGCGACACCATGACCCAATTGTCGCTGGGCGAAATCGAGGGCGACCCGATCGCGTTCCTGAAAGGGCTATCGGGCGACAAGGAAGGTCAGGAAATCCTCGCTATCCTGGAAGAGGTGCTCAATGCCGGCTATGTCCATGTAGACGTCGGCACACCGCAGGAACTCTATGTCTGGCCGTATTTCTTCGCCCTGCCGCTGGACAAGCTCAACGCCAGGCAGCGGGTCGAGCTGTTCAAGATCGTCACCGCCGGCGACTATGACGACATGAAGCAGTTCGGCGCCTACATCTTCTACCGCGTCGGCATCACGCCGGCCGGACAGTGGACATTCTTCGTCGCCGGGGATTGAGTTTCTGCAACGCCCTTACGGCTATTGACCAGGGCTGGAAAGCTCCGGGGCAATACCCGTGTCAGGCCAGATGCGGACGCCTTCACATCGAAGGGCCGAAATCGCTTCGACCGCCGCGTTGGGATCCATTTGCAGCACCTCGGCGGCATGCCGCAATTCTTCCTTGTCCCGCAGCCTGTTTACCACCCAAGCCACCTTGCGCTCGATATCCACGCCATAGGCCGCCTTCGCCTTGCCAACAGCGTCGCTCGGGATTTCCTTATAGATGCCAACCAGCACTCCAAGATCGATGGCATCGCGATATGCAATTGCACGGTCCTGACATCGATCCGCGTTCGCCAGCAACTTCTCGGCAAACATATCCGCCGGGACCAGGGCGGATACATTCAGATCGTCGTCGAAATGGCCTCGCAGTTTTATGCGGCCTTCGCGGATGACTTCAAACTTGATCGTTTGGCCTTTCAACCGCACGATCGTCCGCAAGCCATATTGATCGATCTGGAAGTCCCGAACAGCCTCGACCGGCTCAGGAAAGAATGCTCTGACCCCACGTTCGGCTGCGGAGGTCCGCAATTCGCGATAGCCATCACTGTCGGCACACAGGAAGTCCACATCCAGTGAGCGGCGATATTCCCCGAATTTCATAACGATCGCAGTGCCACCGCCGAACCAGCACTGGTTTGCGGTCAGGAAATGGCGATCCATCAACCCGAGCGCTTCGGCAATGATCTGGTGCTCGGGCCTCTTGAATTCCATCATGACGCTCGCGGTGTGTCCTGTTGATATTCCGGCTGCGAGGAACGATCAGGTGAGGGAAATCAGCCGGCGGTCAAGAGCACGCCGTGACCGAATTTGTCTGCCAAACTTTGGATAAGCATCTTCTCACGCACAGTAAGACGCTTTTGATCGACAAACCGCCAATTACGCTCATACAGCGCAAATGCCTCTTCGGCCGGAATCGGGCGTGCCGCATCGCGGTTCCAGGCGAGCGCCTGGAGCTCCGGAAACTCCGCAGGGACAATCATGGGCGCGATATCTGCGTTCATAATGCCCTTAACGTAGTGGATAGCGCTTAAAAAATCCAACGCAGCAAGAAACCGCTAAGCCGGCAGCGCCTCGGAAAACTCTACCGGCCTGCCCTGCCCGGGCGTGACGATCTCGCCTTCCCACATCACGCGACGACCGCGCACGATGGTGCCGATCGGCCAGCCGGTGACTTCCTTGCCGTCATAGGGCGTCCAGCCGGCCCTGGAGCCGGCTTGCGCATTGGTGATGGTCTCGCGCCGCTGGAGGTCGACAATGGTGAAATCGGCATCGTAGCCGGCGGCGATGCGGCCTTTCCTGGCCATGCCGAAGATGCGCTGCGGGCCGTGGCTGGAGAGGTCGACGAAGCGCTGCAGGGTCAGCCGGCCTGAATTGACATGGTCGAGCATGATCGGCACCAGCGTCTGCACCCCGGTCATGCCAGACGGCGAGGCCGGATAGGGCTTTGCCTTCTCGGCCGGCGTGTGCGGGGCGTGATCGGAGCCCAGCACGTCAATGATGCCTTGCGCAATGCCGTGCCAGACGCCGTCGCGATGGCGGGCCGCGCGAACCGGCGGATTCATCTGGATCAGCGTGCCCAGCCGCGCATAGTCGTCGGCGGCGAGTGTCAAATGGTGCGGCGTCGCCTCGCAGGTGGCGACATCCTTGTGCTGTTGGAGGAAGATGATTTCCTCGGCAGTGGAGATATGCAGCACATGGATGCGGGCGCGGGTGTTGCGCGCGATGCGCACCAGCCGCTCGGTACAGCGAAGCGCCGCGATCTCGTCGCGCCAGACGGGATGCGATGACGGGTCGCCCTCGACGCGCAAGCCGAGGCGCTCGCGCAGCCGGAACTCGTCCTCCGAGTGAAAGGCGGCACGGCGGCGGGTGTTGCGCAGGATCGATGCGACACCCTCGTCGTCCTCGACCAGCAGGTCGCCGGTGGACGAGCCCATGAACACCTTTATCCCGGCAGCACCCGGCAGCCGCTCGAGCTCACCGAGATCATCGGCATTCTCGCGCGTGCCGCCAACCCAGAAGGCGAAGTCGCAATGCATCCGGCTGGTGGCGCGGCGCACCTTGTCGGCAAGCGCCGCCTCGCTGGTGGTCAGCGGATTGGTGTTGGGCATTTCGAAGACGGCGGTGACCCCGCCCAGAACAGCGGCGCGAGATCCACTCTCGAGATCTTCCTTGTGCTCCAGCCCCGGCTCGCGAAAATGCACCTGGCTGTCAACGACGCCGGGCAGGACGTGCAGCCCGCGACAGTCGATCGCTTCGCCGGCCGAAGCTTGGCGAAGATCGCCCATTGCGACGATGCGACCACCCTTGACGCCGACATCGCGCGCGCCCTCGCCATCATGGTTGACCACCGTGCCGCCTGTCAGGATGAGGTCGTAGGTGGTGGCCATGGGCGTTCGGTCTCTTGCGGGGGGAGTATCGTCGGCTTACGTAAAGGCCGACCGTTTTGCAAGATCAGGTTCTTTGCCGCCCATGCCTTTTGCCCTGCTCAAAGACCGCGCTCTCATTTCTGTGTCAGGCCCGGATGCCGAGCATTTTTTGCAGAACATCCTCACCACCGACCTCGACACGCTGGGCGCCGGTGCGGCAAAACCCGGTGCGCTGCTTTCGCCGCAAGGCAAGATCCTGTTTGATTTCCTGATCTCGCGTAGCGGCGAGGACGGATTCCGGCTGGATTGCCGTGCCGACGTCGCAGACGACTTCCTGCGCCGGCTGATGCTTTACAAGCTGCGCGCCAAGGCCGAGATCGCCAAGCAGGATCAAGTGCTTGTGACGGTTGCGTGGGGCGATGATTCAAGCGCCTCACCTTCTGATTCAACGACACTTGCCGATGCCCGCTTCCGCGATGTGGTTGTGAGCCGTTCCTATGGCGGCGCATCCGTAGGTGGCGATCCGGCTGCATGGCAGACGCTCCGCATCGCCAACGGCATTGCCGAAAGCGGTTCCGATTATCAGCTCGGCGATGCCTTCCCTCACGACGTGCTGCTCGACGAGACCGGCGGCGTCGGCTTCAAGAAAGGCTGCTATGTCGGCCAGGAAGTGGTCTCGCGCATGCAGCATCGCGGCACCGCCAGGCGGCGCGTGCTGATCGTTTCGGCCGACCGTGCCTTGCCCGCGCCGGGCTCGGAGCTGACGGTTGCGGGGCGGCCGGTCGGCACGCTCGGTTCCAGCGCGGGCACGGCCGGACTCGCCATTGCCCGCATCGACCGGGTCAAGGCGGCGCTCGACGCTGGCCAGCCGGTACTGGCCGGTGATGTCACCGTCTCGCTCGCCATCCCGTCCTGGGCGAAGTTCAGCTTTCCCAGGGAAGCCATCGGCGCGGAGGATGCCTGATGGCTGCCGATCGCGTCGGAGCGCCACCCCGCGCGTGGCAGCGCATGCTGTCGGGACGGCGGCTCGACCTGCTCGACCCCTCGCCGCTCGACATCGAAATCTCCGACATCGCCCACGGGCTTGCCCGCGTCGCCCGCTGGAACGGCCAGACCCGCGGCGATCACGCCTTTTCGGTTGCGCAGCATTCGCTGCTGGTCGAGGCGCTATTCAGCGAGTTGCAGCCGGACGCCTCCGCCAACGCTCAGCTGGCAGCACTGCTGCATGACGCGCCGGAATATGTCATCGGCGACATGATCTCGCCGTTCAAATCGGTAATGGGCGGCTCCTACAAGGAGTGTGAGCTGCGTCTCCAGCGCGCCATCCATCAGCGCTTTTCGCTGCCGCCCGAACTCGGCGTCGGCTTGCGCAAGGAGATCAAGCGCGCCGACCAGATCGCCGCCTATTACGAGGCGACGCTGCTTGCCGGTTTCTCGACCGCAGAAGCAACCGAGTTCTTCGGCCGGCCGCGCGGCTTCAATGCCGACCGCTTCGACTTTACGCCGCACTCGGTGACCTCCGCGCAAGCTGCCTTCCTCAAACGCTACGCAACGCTTGAAAAGCAACGCCAGGCAACGGTTGCCGTGCATTCGGCGCAGTGAACATACGCTAAATTAACCAGCGGTAACCACAGTACCGGGTTTCGATCACGGTCAGCAGGCACGCCTCATGTCCGTTGCGCACGTCAAGGGTGGTTCGCCCGTCAGCAGACGGGGAGCCGGAGGCGTCGCCGCGCCACGGCAGATCGCCGACGAACTGCGCCACCAGAACGAGCGCTTTTCGGCGGCCGTCGAGAATATGTCGCACGGGCTGTGCATGTTCGACGCCGACGAGCGGATGATCATCTGCAACGGCAACTATATCAGCATCTTCTCCCTCGACGCGAAGATCGTGCGGCCCGGCATCGCGTTCCTGGACATTCTAAAGCACAGCGTCGACATCGGTGTCGCCTCACAGAGCGCCGAAGACCTGTATGCCATCCGCAAGCCCTATATCGAGCGCGCGCAAGCCTCGACCTACGAGGAAATACTGTCGGACGGACGCATCGTTTCCATCACGCACCGGCCGCTGGCCTCAGGCGGCTGGGTGTCGATCTATGAGGACATTACGGAGCAAAGGCGGGCCGAGCAGGAACTGAAGGAGCAGCACCGCCGCTTCGATGCGGCGCTCGCCAACATGTCGCAAGGCCTGTTGATGTACGACGCCGAAGGCACGCTGATCGTGCGCAACCAGCGCTTCCTCGACCTCTACAAGGTCACGCCTGACGACTTCCCGCTCGGCATGAGCCAGCGCGCCCTGCTCGAACAGATGGTGCGACTGCGCATCTATCCGTCGATGGACATCGACGGCGAGATCGCCAACACCAGAGCCAGCCTGCAGGCCGGTGAGGAGCGTTCGACAGACCGCAGCCTTGCCGATGGCCGAACGCTGCTGGTTGCGCGCCGGCCGCTTGCCGGTGGCGGCTGGGTGGCGACCTTCGAAGACATCACCGAGCGCCGGCGCGCCGAAGAGCGCATGAGCCACCTTGCCCATTACGACACGCTGACCGACCTGCCCAACCGCTCGATGTTTCGCGAACGGCTCGACCAGGCGATGGCCGGCGATACACCGTTGGCGATCTTCTCACTCGACCTCGATCGCTTCAAGGCCGTCAACGACACCTGGGGACACCCGGCCGGTGACTGGCTGCTGAAATGCGTGGCGGAGCGGTTGCGGCACAGCCTGCGCAGCGACACCGATGTGGTCGCCCGCCTCGGTGGCGACGAGTTCGCCATCCTGCAGTTCAATCCCAAAGGCGCCACCGATGCGGAACAACTGGCAAAACGCATCGTCGCTGTCGTCAGCCAGCCGTTTCGCGACAAGGGCCGCGACATGCATGTCGGCATCAGCCTTGGCATCGCGCTGTATCCCGGTGACGGCAAGGACGCCGACACGCTTTTGAAGAACGCCGACATGGCGCTTTACAGCGGCAAGAGCGAAGGCCGCAACGTCTACCGCTTTTTCGAGCCCGGCATGGATGCCTTGGTGCGGGCGCGCCTGGCGCTCGAAACCGATCTCGAGACGGCACTGAAGCGGCGGGAGTTCGTGCTGGAGTTCCAGCCGATCACCAACATCGCGTCGGGCAAGATCGTCGGCGCCGAAGCGTTGATGCGGTGGAATTCACCGACGCGCGGCCTGGTGGCGCCCGACGATTTCATCGCAGCCGCCGAAGACAGCGGGCTGATCGTTCCGCTGGGCGAATGGGCGCTGAAACAGGCCTGCAGCGTGGCCGCCGGCTGGCCGCCTGGAATGCGCATCGCCGTCAATGTCTCGGCAGTGCAGATCAGAAGCGCCGACTTTGCCCGCAGCGTGATTTCGGCGCTGGCCGTTTCCGGTGTGCCGGCCAGCCGGCTCGAACTGGAAATCACCGAGACCGTGCTGATGGATGAGAGCGAGACGGTGCTGAAGACGCTGAGGCAGCTGCGCGAACTCGGTATCCGCATCGCGCTCGACGATTTCGGCACCGGCTATTCGTCGCTCGGCTATCTCAGGCGTTTTCCCGTCGACAAGATCAAGATCGACCGCTCCTTCATCCATGATATCGACAACAAGGACACGGCGGCGATCGTGCGCACGATCATCGGGCTTGGTGCCGAACTTGGCATCACCGTCACCGCCGAAGGCGTCGAGACCGAAGCGCAGCTCGACATATTGCGCAAGGCTGGCTGCGTCGAGGCGCAGGGCTTTCTGATCGGCATGCCGTCAAAGGCCGCCGACATGGCTCGACTTCTCAAGACGAGGGCAGCGTCCCGGCGCGCCTGAACATCCCCGGCGTCATTCCATGCGCGGCGCGGAAGGTGCGCGAGAGATGGCTTTGGTCGGAGAAGCCGGCCGCAAAGGCGGCACCGGCGAGATCTGAACCTTGCCGGATCAGCAGATCGGCACGGCGCAGCCTGCGGTCACGGATGAAGGCAGCAGGGGTGAGACCCAGCACTTTCCTGAAATCGCGGATAACTTGAAAGCGCGTCACGCCTGCGGCTTCAGCGAGCCGCTGCAAATCGAGGTCCGAGTTCAGATGGTCTTCGATGACCTGTTCATAGACCCGGAGCCGGCTTTTCGATCCGAAGCTTTCGACCGCCTCGCGCCGCCGGCCGCCCCAATCGCCATGGCGCAGGACGAGCTTGCGCAAGGCGATCAGCATGGATGTTTCGGCGCTCGTGGCATCACCCGATGTCGAAGCCAAGTGCGCGACGCCTACTGCCTGGACGAGATCGGCATCATCGACGATCGCTTGCGAAAACAACGGCGGGCGATCCTGCCCGAGTTCGTCCGCGATCGCACCCATGAGCGAGGCCGACGGATAGAAGGTGCGGTAAGCCCAACCCTGGTCGGCACCCGCCTCGCCGTCATGCCATATCTCCGGATTGACGAGCAGAACCGTGCCCGACGGCGCGAGGACAGTCTCGTTGCCGATGCGGACCCGCTCGCACCCTTGCGTGATCAGGGCGACGACATAGGTCGGGTGCGTGTGCAGCTGGTAGCGATGCCGCGTGAAGCGCGCCTTGAGCATGCCAAGATCGCGAAAGCGCGGATGACGCCAGAACTGCGTCGTCTCCTGAGGCTGTTGAATTCCAGACACGGTCAATCCTGTTCAAGACGCTGCCGGCGCAAATCCTTTACGTGCTGGCATCGACAAGGCCGAATTTACGATAGCCGGCAAGGAGAGCGCAATGCTGCACAACGACCCCATCGCCGCCCTCACCCCGCAGGTGGTGGAATGGCGGCATCACATCCACGCCAACCCCGAACTCGGTTTCCAAGAGTATGACACCGCGCGCTTCGTCGCCGACAAGCTGCGCACCTTCGGGCTCGACGAGGTTCATGAAGGCAAAGGCGGCACCGGCGTGGTTGGCGTCCTCAGAGGACGACCAGGCGTGCGCGCCATCGGGCTTCGGGCCGAACTCGATGCCTTGCCCGTGCTGGAGAAGACAGGATTGCCATATGCGTCGAAGAAAGACGGCGTGATGCATGCCTGCGGCCACGACGGGCACATCGCGATGCTGCTCGGCGCCGCCAAGCTGCTCGCCGACAACAGAGCCTTCGACGGCACCGTCTGTTTCATCTTCCAGCCGGCGGAAGAAAATGAAGGCGGCGCCATGCGGATGATCGAGGACGGACTGTTCGAGCGCTTCCCCGTGGAAGCCGTCTACGCCGTCCACAACTGGCCGGGGCTGCCGCTCGGAAAGATCGCGGCCCGTGCCGGGTCGATGATGGCGGCCGTCGACACTTTCGAACTGAACTTTGAGGGGACCGGCGCGCATGCCGCCATGCCGCAGCTAGGCGACGATCCCGTGCTCGCGGCCGGCGCCTTCGTTCAAGCCGTGCAGCGCATCGTCAGCCGTTCGGTCGACCCGCAAATGGCGCTGGTCGTTTCGATCACCCAGATCCATGGCGGCAATGTCGGCAACATCGTGCCGGGCAAGGTCTGGCTGCAGGGAACCTGCCGCTTCTTCGAGCCCACTTTGTCGGACCATTGCGAAAGGCTGATCGGCGACATCGCGCAAGGCATTGCCTCGGCGCATGCCCTCACCGCCAAGCTCGCCTACAAGAAAGGCTACCCGCCACTGGTCAACACGTCGGCTGCCACTGACCGGGCCGTCCAGGCGGCAACCGCGGTTGTCGGCCGCGAGCAGGTCGAGACCGCATCCAACCCGAGCCTCGGCTGCGAGGATTTTGCCTACATGGTCCGCGAAGCCGGCGGCTGCTATGCCTGGGTCGGCGCAGGAGCGGTCAGACCGGGCGAAGGGCTGCACGGCGATCGCTATGTCTTCAACGACGCCATCGTCCCCACCGTGCTCCGCTATTTCGTCACGCTCGTTGAGCAGACGCTACGCTGACGGCCGAGCGCCTCAGCGCAAGGTCTCGACGTATTTCTCGTGGAAGCTGACATAGCCCGGTTCGACGACTTTGAGATGGCGCTCGATCAGCTGATGGAAGGCCGGCAGCTGATGGAAGGGCACGCCGGGATAGGCGTGGTGCTCGGCGTGATACGGCATGTTCCAGGCGACTTTGCGCACCAGCCAGTTGGTCAGCGTGGTGCGGGTGTTTTCCAGCATGTTGGCGACAAGCGGGCAGCGGCCATGCTCGGCCAGCAGATAGAGCCTGAGGAAGGGCTGGCCGAGCAGCGCCGGCACGATCCAGACATAGAGCAGTACACTTGCCTCGAACCACAGGGCTAGCGCGGCGACCACGACATAGAAAGCGATCATGGCGCGGGCTTCAGTGCGCACCTTGGGCAGGCCTTTCGGCGGCACGTAGCTGTCGTGGCAGCGGCCGGTCGCGTTGGCGTAGAGTGTCTGCAAATGACCCCACCACACCGGCAGGCCCGAGACGTGGACGATGTATTGCCGCCTCGTCTCCGGTTTCGGGAAGGCGAGTTCCGGATCGGTCTCTGGATCCTGGGTGAAACGGTGATGGGCGAAGTGGAAATAGCGAAACCAGTCGGCGGGCAGCGCGATCGCCAGGCTGCAGACCCTTGCGGCGGCATCGTTGAGCCACTGCGTCTCGAACGCCGTCCTGTGCACCGTCTCATGCAGCAACGTGAACAGGAAGACGATGAGAATGCCTTGCGGCAACATCAACAGCGGCCAGTACGGCACCTTGGCCGCAATCAGCCCGCCGATAGCCACAATCGCGCCGAGATGGAAGGCGAGTTGGACCAGACCCGGCCCGTCCGACTTGCCGGTCAGGCGGCTGCGCTGCTCATTGGTCAGAGACGCGACGACGTCGCGATGGTCTCTGGGTTCAAACTGGGCCGATACGGTCATGGCGCCAAGCTACTCGAATAAGAAAGCTTTCGAAAAACGAGGATTTCTGCGACATAGATAAGCTTACCTTACTATCGGATAGCCCATGACCGCGCTTCCTTCCCTGAGAGGACTTCAAGCCTTCGGGGCGGCGGCGCGCTCGGGGAGTTTCGCCGCAGCGGCGGATGAGCTCTCGATCGCGGCGGCTGCGGTCAGCCAGCTCATTCGCACCGTCGAGGAGCAGATGGGTCGAAAAGTGTTCCATCGCGTCAACCGCCGCGTGGTGCTGACGGAAACCGGCGTCGAGATGCTGCCCCGGCTGACCCTGGCTTTTCGGGAGATCGGCAGCATCGCGCGTGGCAGCGATGCCTTCCGCCCGCGGCTTGTCGTATCGGTGCCGCCGTCCATGGCGATGGGCTGGCTTTCCGAACGCCTCGCCGGCTTTGTCGCCAGCCACGGCGCCGTCGACATATCCCTGCGCGGCGATGACGATCCGGTGCCGTTCGACCGCGAACTGATCGACATCCGGCTTTCCTTCGGCCCGCACTATCGTGAACACCCGAGCGAGGAGATCGTCAGGGACGCCGTCTACCCCGTCTGCGCGCCAGAACTCACCGCCAAAACCGACAGCCTCGCCGGTCTGCCACTGATTCACACCGACTGGGGACCGACCGGCGCGTCGTTTCCGTCTTGGCGCACATGGTTCGAGGCGGCGGGCATAGAGCCCGGCCGCACAGTGCAGCGCGGCCTGTCGGCGAACTCGTCGCGGGCAGCGCTCGACCTTGCCATTTCAGGGCTGGGCGTGGCGCTGGCGCAAGGCATTTATTGCGCCGGGGCGCTGGAATTGGGCCGTTTGGTCCGGGCTAATGCCCTATCGATCGCGCTGCGTCAGCCCTATTGCCTGACGATCCCGGAACGCAGTGCAAGGCGCGACCTGGTGGCGGCGTTTCGCAATTGGCTGATTGAGGAATGCCGGCGGTCGGTGGGTTCGCCGGTGCTCGGCTGATGGCCCGAGCTGCTCAGAGATGGCCGGCCAGTGCGGCGACCATGTCCTTGTTCGTCGCCACGGGAATGATCTCGAACTCCACCAGGTCAGCCCATTCGATAACCCAGCGCTGCAGCAGCGTGACGTCATCGGCTTCGACCAAAAGGAAGCAGCGGCTCATATCAGCCGCGATCCAGGAGTGGTGCACGACAAGCGCGTCCGGCTTCAATCGGCCGCGCTCGCCGAAACGGCGGTAGATCTCCTTGCGGTCGCAGCCGGTGAAATCCTCGATGACGATGAACTGCATTTTTCCCCCTCGGTTGAATTACCGCCCGGGACGGCAAACTAACGCCCGGGACGGTCCAGCCGCTCCAGGAACCATTGCGTCAGCCGCACCCAGACTTCGTCCTTTTCGCCGGAATCCTCCCAGCCATGGTCGAGGTTCGGGTTGTCGTTGACCTCGATGACGAAGACGCCATCCTTGGTTTCCTTGAGATCGACGCCGTAAAGCCCGTCGCCGATGCAGCGCGCCGCCTTCACCGCGGTGTCGACGACATGCGGCGGCGTCTCTTTTAGCGTGAAGGTCTTGATGCCGCCCTGGTCGGGCTTGCCGCTGGCCTTGTGGTTGACGATCTGCCAGTGTTTTTTCGCCATCAAATAATGCACGGCAAACAGCGGCTGCCCGCCGAGCACGCCGACGCGCCAGTCATATTCGGTCGGGATGAATTTCTGCGCGATCAGAAGATCGGAATCCTCCAGCCACTCGGTGGCGAGCGTCTTCAGTTCTTCGAAGTTGCCGCATTTCTTGACGCCGCGCGAGAACGATGAATCCGGGATCTTCAGCACCAGCGGAAAGCCCAGCGTCTGCGCCGCCAGTTCGAGGTCCGAGATGCCGGCTATCATCACCGTCGGCGGCACCGGCACCTTGTTGTAGGCCATCAGTTCGTTGAGATAGACCTTGTTGGTGCAGCGGATCATCGACAGCGGGTCGTCGATCACCGGCATGCCTTCCTGCTGGGCGCGGCGCGCGAAGCGGTAGGTGTGGTTTGAGATCGAGGTGGTCTCGCGGATGAACAGCGCGTCGTAATTGGCTAGCTTGGCCAAGTCCTTCCTGGTGATCGGCTCGATTTCGACGCCCATCTTTTCGGCGATCTTGGCCCAGTAACGCAGCGAGGAAATCTCCGACGGCGGCAGTTCCTCATGCGGATCGACCAGCGTGGCGAAGGTGTAGCGTGCCGGGGTGCGGCCCTTGGTGTCGCGCCACTCGCGGTTGGTGTACGTCTCGAGCGCCTGCACGAATAAGGCTTCTTCCTCCTCGGCCATCCTGGCCAGCGGCAGGAATCCGATCTTGCGGATCGAAGCCCATTCGGCGCTGTCCTTGATGTGAACCTCAAGCGCCGGAGCGCGGAACCAGTCGAACAAAAGCTTGGCGAAGCGGTCCCAGACCTTCGACGGTCCGATGCCGAAGAAGATGCAGATTTTTTGCGGGAAAACGCCACCGAGATCCTTGCGGCATTTGTTGAGCGCCAGCTCCAGTTCCGGCAGCGCGTGCTCGTAGAGCTTGCGCTCGGACAGGTCGATCATCGTCTCGACCGTCGGGATGACCTTGTGGCCGCGCGAACCGGCGAGCAGAGAGGCATAATAGCCGCGGCTCTGGTAGGCGTAATTGTTCGACAGGTTGATAACCTTCGGCTGCTGGCCGCGAAACAGCGCCGGATGCGCAAGATAGTCACGGTTGGTGATGATCTTGTGCGGCGTCGCCGCCGGGTCGAGATCGTTCTGACGGCCGGTGAGGATGACCCAGGTCATTGTTATCAGCGTTTCCCAAGAGTGATGGCAGCACGCAGTCCGTCGCGGCCGAATTGCGCCATGTTCATGAAGATGCCGTGCGGCACGGGAATGTTGGCGGCATCGAGGATGGTCTCCTGTCTTTCGTCCTCGACCCAGGGATCGTGGATCAGGATGTGGTCGCCATCGTCGCCGATAGCCAGCACCCAATGCGGCACCTTCTTGCCGAACATCAGGAAGCCGCTGATCAGCACCAGCACCAGTTTTCCCTGAGCCAGGGCGCCGCGGATATCGTCGATGGTGAATGGACGGTAATTCACCGGGATGCCGTAAAGTTCCGCGCGGCGGCGAAAGTCCACCTGGGCAAGTTCCATCACCCGGCGCTTGTCGTCGCTGCGCACCGATTGCAAGAACAGCGCGCCATAGAAGGACACGAAGATTTCCGCCGCAAGCCCGCTTTCGTAGCCGGAAACCGCAAGGCCGAAGGGCTCGCAGCCGCCTGGGCCGGACATCATGAACACGGTCGTTGCCTCGCGCCATAGGCGGATTTCCATGACCGGATCGGGCACGAAGCCGGAATCGAAATTGGCCATCGCCATCATCAGGCAGCATGGACCGCAGGTGAACTCGCAGGTCTGCTGGTAGAACGGGACCTTGGTGGCGACCGGAATATCGCCGCGCAAGGTCTTTTCGTAGCGCAGCGCGGTGGCGCCATCCTCGTAATAGTGAGGCTCGCGACCGATCTTGTGGTAGCCGCTCTGCTCATAGATGCCAATGGCGCGAAGATTGTCCTCGCGCACTTCGAGACGCAACATCATGCGGTCGTGCTCGAAGGCAGCTTCTTCGGCCGCTGCAAGCAGCATGCGGCCAATGCCGCGGCCGCTGAAAAACGGGCTGGTGGCAAGCGAATAGAGCCGGGCGACGCCGCTGCCCTTGCGAAACAGCACGATGGCGTAGCCGGCGACACGACCATCGCTTTCGGCGACCAGCATCTCGGCTGTCTCGCGTTCGATCAACAGGCGGAAGGAGCGCCGGGAAATGCGGTCACTGGAAAAGACCGCCTTCTCGATGGCGGCGAGGTCATCGACGTCGGACGCGCGGGCCTTGCGAATCTCGGCAGGCATGCGGGTTTGGAAAACCTCGATTGGGTGGAGGAAAAGGCCGCGGTCAAAAACGTCGCAAACATCAGCCGAAACGCCGATATCCATCAAGCGCTATCGCACTTCGAATAGGGCCGAATTGTGACACTTTCTACCCCGGCGCATTCCCGAAACGGAATGCGCTTAACTGGCGATACCAGCCAGAAGCTGACCGTAGGCCCGCTTGGCGACCGCAGCCAGTTGCTCGCGCGGCAGCGAGCCGACGACGGCGCAGGCATAGCCCTTGTCCAGCCAGTAGACCGCCTCGGGGCCGTCGGCCTCGGCCATGTAGGTGCCCTTGGACTTGGCTGAGGAATCAGCGGTAACGAACAAGGAGATGCGCTGACCCTTGGCGTCCTCGTAAAGCAGCATCGCTGCCTTGCCCTGGCCGGCCGGCAGCAGCCGGCCGCCAACCAGCTGGAAGCCTTCCGCCACCAGATCCGGCGCCACCAGTTTCAGGCCGACGCGGTTGGACAGCCAGGTCTGCAGGTGATCCTTGTCGCTTGCCGGCACTTCCACCGCATGGCGCTGTTCGGCGGCATAGATGACATGGGCGGCGATCGCCTCTTCGGCCAGTTGGTCATCGGCGCCATCTTCCCTGCCGATGCCGTCGATGCCGGCAAAATAGCCGCCAAGACCGCCGATGACGAGCACTGCGGCCGCCGCGGGCGCAAGCCACCAGCGCGACTGCCGCGCCGCCGCCTTGGTCGCGCCTTCACCGCTAACGATCTGCTTGAACAGCACCGGCACGGGCTCGTCGAGCACACCGGCAAAGGCGGCGCGCAACGCGGTGCGGTCGGCGGTGTAGCGGGCGCTTTTGGCCTTCATTTCGGGATTGGCGTCGATCCAGGCGTCGTAGGCGGCGCGCTCGTCGCCCGGCAGCTCGCCGTCGAGAGCCATGTGGATATCGCGTTCGGAAAAATCGCGGCGGGTCATTTCTCGACGATCCTTATCGAGCGACGGCGCGCCGTGTCATCGAGCAGGCTGCGCAGCTCCTCGCGTCCGCGCGCTATGCGCGACATCAGCGTGCCGGCGGGCACGCCGAGAATGTTGGCGGCTTCGGCATAGGAGAATCCTTCGATGGCGACCATGACGAGTGCGGCGCGACGGTCGGGGCTGATCGCCTGCAATGCGTCGATGATCTCGCGCGAGGTGGCGTTCTCCGCCTGCTCGGCGGGGACTGCCTGCGCCTCGTTTGCGTCAAGCGGTAGGATCGCCGCCTCACCGCGCCGGTTCACCTTGCGCATCTGATCGATGAACAAATGATGCATGATCGTAAACAGCCACCTCCGGGGGCTTTCTCCCGTCTGCCAGCTTTCAAGCCGCAAGAGCGCTCGTTCGAGGCAATCCTGGACGAGATCGTCAGCGGATTCGCGGTCGCGCAGAAGCGAGCGTGCGTAGCGGCGCAGGCGCGGTATTTCGCCAAGGATTGCTGCCTTCTTTTCGTCCATGACCGCTGGTTCTGAGGTCGCCCTTGTTTAACCCGATTGAACGCGCCTTCCCGGCGCGGCGCAAGCGGCCAGCGCGAAGCGGTCTGCCGCCCCGGTCACCCAAGCAGTGAGATAACGAGTTGATCGGCTAAATTATTCCCCGCAATCAACAAAAGGGCCGAATTATCCTAAATCGGTCAGTGCGAAATCATGGCCTTTGTACAGCAGTGGAAGATCGCGGCTTTTCGCGCAGGCGTAAGCAAAACAGTCCCCGAGATTCAGATCCGCCTTGTGGCCAACGGCTTTGCCGTAGCGGGCACTCGCGTCAATGGCCCGAGAGCCGATGTTGTCGTCAATGGCCAGACTCTCTCCCATGATCTCCACAATGAACTCATCGATCAGATCGCGGGCATGGAGAAGGGCTTCAGCGCTGGGTCTGCGCGGGCCGGCGCCGGCCCGTGCCAATGCCTGTGTTGCTTCGAAGTGAACCAACGGAGAAACCCAGACCTGCCCGGAAAAACCGGATAGCTGCTTCAGCAATTCCTCCCACCCAGGTTCCTGGTTGAGAATGGCGACGATCACCGACGCGTCGACAAACATCAGTCTTGCCACATCTCGTCGGTGAACTTCTTCATATCGAAATCGGGATTGGGCAGGCCAAGCTTCCTGGCCCTGTCCTGAAGACTGGCGATCCGATCGCGCAGCGGCACCTTCGCCCGATTGCGCTCAAGTTCGTGCACGAGCGCGACCCGCACCGCTTCCGTTTTGCTCGGAGCGTTCGTCTCACGTTGCAATCTGCTGGCCAGCGCATCCACTTCGTCGTCGCGGATATAGAGCGGCATC
Organism: Mesorhizobium sp. M0077; assembly: GCF_040322955.1. Lineage (NCBI taxonomy): Bacteria > Pseudomonadati > Pseudomonadota > Alphaproteobacteria > Hyphomicrobiales > Phyllobacteriaceae > Mesorhizobium > Mesorhizobium sp. M0077. Next base: position 130,195 of record NZ_JAMYUL010000011.1, on the reverse strand, counting down.
GAATATCCTCCGTTGGATATTCATATATTCCATCTCGTATATCACTTCAAGTTGCAGCGTTGGCCTCCCTCGCCGCCCGCGTCAGCAGCCGCTGGTAGAACAGGCCGATGCCGATCAGCACGGCGCCAAGACCGATGAAGGACAGCGCCCTGAGCACGCCTTCCAGTTCCGACATGTCGAACAGGAAGACTTTTACCACGGCAATCGCGATCAGCGCCGCCGAGGCAATGCGCAGCACCTGCGACTTCAGCCAGACGCCGGCGGTCAGCAGCACGACGCCGATGATCAGCCAGAGCGCCGAATAGGTGTAGGTCTCAAGCTGCCCGAGGCCGCTCCACAGGCCGATGAACTCGCCCTTGAACACGCGCCTGACCGACAGTGTGGCGTAGGCGAAGACAAGCAATGCCGCCACTACCGCCAGCATCTGCGCATACCATGGCGGCCGCTTGTCCCTGGCATAGAGCGCCAGCCCGGCGGCGGCTATGGCCGGCAACAGGTAAGCCAGGAACAAGAGGTTGAACACCGGGATCTGGCCGGTCGATTCGTCGGTGAACAGCGGATTGAGCACCAGGAAATGCTGGAGGACGATGAAGGCGATCGAGAGCACGCCGGCGGCCATCGAGCCGTAGCGCAGCACAGAGCTTGGCGAGCGCATGTCGATGGCCACCAGTATCGCGCCGGCACCGATGGCGATCAGCGTATAGATCGCCTGTTCGGCGAGCGTCACCGGGCCGGTGTCGATGACGCCGCCATGCATGGCGTGGCGCACCAGCATGGCGACGGTGAGCAGCGCAAACAGGGCTGCACCCGCCTCCATCGCAAGGCGCGGCCGGCCATTGCCAGTTGTTGGTAGTGCGGGGGTGGTACGCGCGAGTTGCCAGGCGGCAAAGCCGAAGGCTAGCGCCGGTACGCCGTATCCCGGCAGCAGCCAGTTGAACACCCGCGTCGTCGTCAGGAACTCGGCGCCGACGATGGTCGGATCGAAGGCGACGCGGCCGAGCACGGCGACGACCGCGCCGACCGAAATCCAGCCAAGCACCGGATAGCTGCGCCACCGCGTCGCCAGCGCCGGCACGATGGCGGCAACGCCGGCAAGAATGGTCGTCCAGCCGGATCCGAAGGCCATGTGCAGCATCAGCAGGCCGGCCAGAGCCGAGCCGCAAAGCGCGAAGGAGACGGCGACGTCGCCCTTGAGCGGCGGCTGTTCGGCGCGCGCAATCCATTCGCCGCCGGCGGCGAAGACGACGACCAGAAGGGCAGCTATCGCTGCGTAGACAAGGTCGCGGTCGAGATTGCCGTAGGCGAGCCACAGCGTCAGCAGAATAAGCAGCGGCGCAGCGACGCCCCATGCCGCCCAGCATGCCGCGCGGACCCGTGCTGAGGCGGCGAAGCGGCGTGCGGCCCAGAAGCCGGCGCCGATGAAAACCAGGCCGAGGCCAATGCCGATGCGCAGCGTCAACGGATTTCCGGCCGCCACCGGCATGCCGTCAAAGCCGATATTCCCCTGGGTTATGTCGGAGCCGATGGTGGTGGGCGGAATGATGCCGAGATGGATCATCACGCTCACCACGCCGGCGGCATGCAGCAGCGGCAGCGCGCGCGGCCGGTAGAGTGCGGTGGCGACAAGGGCGACGAGGATGAAGGCGCCCGGCAAGGCGCCGCCGGCGGCGACCAGCGTCGTGTCGACGGACAGGCCTAGCGCTGAAAACGCAACGAAAACGCCTGGCACGATCGAGGGCCAGTCGAAGCCGGTCTTCGCCGTCTCCGCTTCGCTGTCACGTGTGCCCAGCCAGACAAAGGCAAGCACCGCCAGCGTCACCGCGTCGATGAACAGGATGACGGCAAGGTCGGCGACGAGCGTGCTCATCATGTAGACGATGGTCCAGGCGCCGGTGCCGAAGAAGGCGGCCGCGATCAGAAATTTCCAGTCGCGTATGCGGGCGATCATGGCTGTGGCGGCAAGCACGATCGCGAGATAAACGAACAGCGCCCAGGGGTTGGGCGCCTGCGATGACACAAGCGCCGGGGTCGCCATCGAGCCGACGAGACCGATGCCGGCCAGGGCCTGGCCGTGGACGAGGGCGGCGACAATGGTCGCCACGCCGATGGCGCCGAGCACGGTGAAGGCGAAGGCCGGCCCGACGAAACCGTAAATGGCATGCGCGGCATAGACCGTACCGAACAGGATGAAGGCGCCGGCAGCCGTCAGGATCGCCGGAATATAGGCGCCTGCAGCCCCTTGCACCGGCACCTTGAAGCCGGTGCGGCGGATGAACTCGCCGCCGCCGATCAGCACCAGGCCGAGCAGCGCCGCCAGGGACAGCCGTACTTCGGGGCCGAAAATGCCGGCCTCGATGGTGTAGCGGATCAGGAACAGGCCGCCCAAAGCCAATGCGACGCCGCCGACCCAGACCGCCCAACGGGTGCCGAGCGCGGTTTCGACCTCGGACTGGCGAGCTGCCTTCGCCGTGGCGGCATGCGCGGATCCGGTGAATGCCGCCTTGGCTGCAGGCGACAGCTCTGGCACGGCCTCGCTGGTGGCCGCTTCGGCTTCGGCGGCCGGTGCCTGGGCATGTGCCGCGTCGGCTGTTGTTGGCGAAGCTATGTTGGCAACTGGTGCGCTAGCGTGAGCGGCATCCGCCGGTGCGCTTGCAGCCTGCTCGACCGGTTTGGTAACGGGCGGTGTCGTATGCACGCCGGACAGAACCAGGCTGCGCAGCGCTCCGAGCTCGCGCTCGATCAGACTGACGCGGCCCTGCTGGCGCAAGACGAGGACAAAAAGCACGATAACGACGACGGCGCCAATCAGGCTTTCAAACATGGCGGTTCCCCCAAACCAGGCCAGTTTTCACTGACAATTGCGGCGGCCACACGGCCACCCCAGACGGCTATTCAAGTCACGCCACCGCAATGGTGCCGAAAAGAAGTTATCGAGCATGTTTCGTCGGCAACTTCCAGCGGCCTACGGTCTTTATCCTCATCCATCATCTGAGATAGCCAGGAATGGCATGCCGCCGCCACTTGCCCAGGAGCCATGCTATCCTCGGATGAACTGTGAGGAAATCGAATGCCGAAACGAAGTGCAGGGCTGCTGATCCACCGAACAAGGGCCGGCATTCTCGAATTTCTGCTCGTCCATCCCGGCGGCCCGTTCTGGGCAAGGAAGGATGAAGGCGCTTGGTCGATCCCCAAGGGCCTCGTCGAGGACAATGAAGATGAGTTGGCCGCCGCCCGGCGCGAGGCTGGGGAAGAACTCGGAGTCAGCATCGAGGGTGATTTCGAGCCTGTCGGCAGCTATCGGCAAGCCGGCGGCAAGATCGTCATCGCCTGGAGTGTCGAAGCCGATTTCGATCCCGATGCCGTTAAAAGCAACATGTTCACGATGGAATGGCCGCCCAGGTCAGGCGTGACGAGGGAATTTCCCGAAATCGACAGGGCCGGCTGGTTTTCCTTCGCCGAGGCCAGCCTCAAGATCCTCGGCGGTCAGCGCGCCATCCTCGATGATTTCATGGAGCATCGCAAAGCCGGCTGAGGCTCTTGCCCTACGAGTACCGCCACCCTAACGCTCCCCACAAGGGGGAGGGAATGCTGCCGCATGCAGCTTGTGGTGTGAACCTGGACGGTTTGCGGAGGTCAGCACCCACCGAGTCTCCCTCCCCCTTCTGGCGCAGCGTCTGCCGTAAGGGCGGCCTTGCCGCCCGAATGATGCTTGCGCAAGGCGGCGAGGAAGCCGGCACGGGCATCGGGCTGTTCGATGCCGCGCGGCTCGTAGACATGGCGGGTGAAAAAGAAACCGGTCAGATGGAAGGCGTCCTCGAGTGCCGCGTGGTCCGCCCGCAAGCCGGAGCCGCGCCGCAGGAAGGCCGGCAGCGCCAGCATCTTGTCGCGCCACGGCGCACCGGCGGCTCGCGACACGGCACGGCCGGATTTCGGCGAGACATAGGCCAGATCCTGCCTGGCGCCCGTCGCCGCGCATTGGCTGAGATCGAGGCCGAAGCCGAGTTCGTCGAGGATGAGCAGTTCGAAGCGCGCCACCAGTTCGCCGGCGGCATCCGAATCGTCCAGATGGGCGATCATCACGGCAAGCGTCTCATACAGGCCGCCATGGGCGTCGCGCTCCGGCAGGAGCCTGAGATGCGCGGCCATGGTCTGCAGGCCGTAGACGGCGACTGCGCTGTCCATCAACCGGGCGGCATTCATCTCGATCGCCTCGGCCTGGAAGGTGCCGAGATGCTCGTCGAGGCGTGCCCGCCACAAAAGGTCGACGCGGTTGCCGGGCTGCAGCACCGGCTGCTGCTTGCGCGAGCGCCCGCCGCGCACCAGGCCGAGATGGCGGCCATGCGCACGCGTCATTACCTCGAGAATGGCGCTGGTTTCGCCATGCTTGCGGGTGCCGAGTATGATTCCCTCGTCGCGCCATTCCATGGCAGGAGCTTGTCACCGGTTGCGTGGCGAAATCAAGATTTTGGCGCACCGCGTGCGATCTGTGCTGACATTGGATCCCCACACATCGTCGAAAGGCTCTGATCACACGAATTCCCGGTGATCGGCCAGGACGTCGTCGATGACGCGGCGCGATCGCTCGGCTTCGGCTTGGTTGGCGTCGTGTCCGGCAACGGTGATCAGCGCCTTCCACAGCGTCCAGCCGCGGCCGCGCGCCCAGGTCGCTTCATCGACGTCGATGGCAGCCCGGAATGCCTCCCGGCTCTCGCCCTGGAAGAATGTCCAGGCGATCGCCAGGTCGCAGGATGGATCGCCGATGCCGGAGGTGCCGAAGTCGATGACGGCGCTCAGGCGGCCGTTTTGGACCAGAAGGTTGCCCCAGGCGACGTCGCCGTGAAACCAGACGGGCGACCCTTGCCAGGTGGCGGCAAGGGCCGCATCCCAGACAGCGGTGGCCGCCTGGGTGTCGATCTGCCCCTCCAGCGCCTGGAGTGCTTCCCTTGTCTGGTTGTCATACACGCTCAGCGATCCGCCGCGGAAGAAATTGTGCTGGCCCGCGGGCGGCCCGCCCGCCGGATCGATCCGCCGGAGCGCAATGAGGAACTTGGCCAGATCGACCGCGAACTGTGGGCGATCGGCGATTTCGGCGGTCTTGGCTGTTTCGCCGTCGATCCAGCGGTAGACGGACCAATGCCAGGGGTAGCCCTCCCCGGGCTCGCCCATCGTCAGTGGAACCGGGATCGGCAGCGGCAGAAGCGGCGCCAGCGTGGGCAGCCAGCGGTGCTCTTTTTCGACCTGCAAGGCATATGGTGCGGCACTCGGCAGCCGCAGAGTCATATCATTGCCGAGGTGGAAGGTTCGGTTGTCCCAACCGCCAAACGTCACCGGGCTCACCGGCAGATGCCGCCATTGCGGAAACTGCGCGTTGACCAGCCGGCGCACGAGATCGGTATCGATGGTCGGTTTTGGATCAGGCATGTCATCGTCTCAAACTGCCGGGGCGGCATTTCTAGACGATGAAGCTCAATGGGGAAACTCAAGCCCCATCTCACGGTAGCGTTCGGGGTCGTCGCCCCAGTTTTCACGCACTTTGACGAACAAGAACAGGTGCACTTTCTGCTCGAGAATGCCGGCTATTTCCATGCGCGCCGACTGGCCGATGGCGCGGATCGTCTCGCCCTTATGGCCGAGCACGATCTTCTTCTGGCTGTCGCGCTCGACATAGATGGTCTGGTCGATGCGCACCGAACCGTCCGGTTTCTCTTCCCATTTCTCGGTCTCGATATGCGAGGAATAGGGCAACTCCTGATGCAGCCGCAGATACAGTTTCTCGCGGGTGATCTCGGCGGCCAGCTGGCGCATCGGCAGGTCCGAGATCTGGTCTTCCGGATAGTACCAGGGGCCGACCGGCAGCGCTTGCGCGAGATAGTCGAGCAAATCCTTGCAGCCGGAGCCGGTCAGCGCCGAGACCATGAAGGTGCGCTTGAACGGCACCTTTTCGTTTGCTGCCGCGGCCAGGGCCAGCAGCGCCTCGTGCTTGACCCGATCGACCTTGTTGAGGATCAACACCATCGGTTGGCGGACGTCCTTCAGCCGCTCGAGGATGGCGTCGGCGTCACCCCTGATGCCGCGCTCGGCATCGATCAGCAGCAACACGATATCGGCGTCCTTGGCGCCACCCCAGGCGGTGGTCACCATGGCGGTGTCGAGCCGGCGCTTCGGCTTGAAGATGCCGGGCGTGTCGACAAAGACGATCTGCGCATTGTCATGCGTGGCGATGCCGCGCACGATGGCGCGGGTGGTCTGCACCTTGTGGGTGACGATCGACACCTTGGCGCCGACCAGCTGGTTGACCAGCGTCGACTTGCCGGCATTGGGCGCCCCGATCAGGGCAACGAAACCGGAATGCGTGGCCTCCGCTGCCGGAGGGAGATCTTCGCTGCCGGTCATGCCGCACTCCCTTGGTTGGCCCAGATGCCCTCGCGCATAAGAAACGCCGATGCCGCCGCTTCTTCGGCTGCGCGGCGAGAGCCGCCCGTGCCGCTTGCCGGCGCAAAACCGCCGACCTTCACGGACACCGTGAAAACCGGTTGATGTTCAGGTCCCTCGCGTTTCTCGATCGCGTATTCGGGCCTGACATCGCTGGTCTTGGCGATCCATTCCTGCAGGTCGGATTTCGGATTGGGCGGCTTGGCCACCACCTTTTGCGAGCGCGGCTCCCAGTAACGCAGGACGAATTGCCTTGCGGCATCGAGGCCGCCGTCGATATAGACCGCCGCGATCAGCGCCTCGACCGCATCCGCCAGATAGTTTCCGCCCGAGCCGCGCGAGCGCGCCTTCAAGGCAGCGTCGGCCCGAACCAGATCTTCGAGCTGCATTTCAATGCCGATCTCGGAGCATGTCCGCGCATCGACCAGGGCATTGAAGCGCGGGGCGATTTCACCTTCCGGCGCCTCAGGAAACTTTTCGAAAAGCAGGTCGGCAACGATCAGGCCGAGCACGCGGTCGCCAAGGAATTCGAGGCGCTGGTTGTTGCTGCTCGCCTTGACCGCACTGGAATGGGTCAGCGCGGTCTCGAGCAAACGGACGTCCCGGAAGGAATGGCCGGTTTTGGCTGTCACCAAATCGGCCAGAGTTTCACCCGTCGGGCGCTTCAAAGCCATCAATTCACGAAATGGAACAGGCGCGACAGGCGCACGAGCGACGGCCATTTCCAGATCTCGAGGGGGCTCGCCTTCCCGGCGATCGAGAAGAAGACGATGTTGGCGCGGCCGACAAGGTTCTCCGCCGGCACGTAGCCGACGCTGAGGCGGCTGTCGGAGGAATTGTCGCGGTTGTCGCCCATCATGAAATAGTTGCCGGGGGGCACGACGAACTCGCGGGTGTTGTCGGTGATCGAATTCGGTGTCAGGTCGAGCGTGTCGTAGCTGACACCGTTGGGCAGGGTCTCGCGATAGACGTCGACCGGCTCAGGCACTTCCGTGATATCAGGATTTTGGATCTGGCCGGTTTTCACACGAGGCACGCCCTGGCCGTTGATGAACAATTGGCCGTCCTTCATCTGGATCTTGTCGCCGGGCAGGCCGACGACGCGCTTGATGTAGTCGAGCGACGGATCCGGCGGGAACTTGAAGACCACCACGTCGCCGCGCTTCGGATCGGAACCCCAGATGCGGCCGGAAAAGATGTCGGGGCCGAATGGCAGCGAATAGCGCGAGAAGCCGTAGGACCATTTGGTGACGAACAGATAGTCGCCTTCGAGCAAGGTCGGCCGCATAGAGCCGGACGGAATCGAGAAGGGCTGGAACAACAAGGTGCGGATGACCATGGCCAGCAGCAAAGCCTGGATGATGACGCTGACGATTTCGCCAAGCCCGCCGGATTTCTTCTCGGATTTTTCAGCCACGCTCATGTCGTCCTCGATTGTGCGTTGGATGGTATAGAGTCTCGGCGCGCGCTGGGCAACGTCAAGTCGGCGTTAGATAGCGGTCGTCTGATGCAATCAATGTGGCGCTTGTTCGGCGGGCAACGCCTCGATGATCACAAAGGCTTGAGCAAGCGGGAAATCATCGGTGATTGTGAGGTGGATCGCCGCTCTGTGCCCCTGTGGCAGGATTTTGGCCAGCCGTGCCGCCGCTCCCCCGGTCAGCGCCATGGTCGGCGCGCCGCTGGGCAGGTTGGCGACCCCCATGTCGCGCCAGAACACGCCCTGCGCCAGGCCGGTGCCAAGCGCCTTGGCGCAGGCCTCCTTGGCGGCGAAGCGCTTGGCATAGGAGGCGGCGCGGCCCTTGCGGCCTTCCGAGCGGACCTGTTCGACCTCGGTGTAGATGCGCTGGATGAAGCGCTGACCATGCCGTTCCAGCGACTTTTCGATGCGTCTGATGTCGATCAGGTCGCTGCCGATGCCGATGATCATTCCGCCGGAACTTCCCGTCCGCGGTGCCCGGCCTTATGCGCCCGCTCTGCCATGCGCTTCCTGCGCTGCTCGCGAAAGGCTGTCATCCCCCAGCGGGTGATGCCGTAGAAGATCAGCCCGAAGATCAGGCCGAGCGGCACAGCGCCGATCAGCATCGGCTCGAGCACCGGGTGCCACAGTTTTGCAAACGACAGCGTGTGCATCATCTCACCAAGATGCGCAGGCGGTCCGTTCTTGGGCAGGCGTTCATGCAGGATCAGCTTGCCGACTTCCCAGGACGCTCCCCACAGCAGCGGGAAAGTCAGCGGATTGCCGAAGAATACCGCGCCGAGGGCGGCGGCCACCAGATTGCCGGCGACCACCCAGCAGAGCACGGCGGCGACGGCGAAATGGAAGCCGAGCGGAAAGAAGGAGGCGAAAACGCCGGCCGCGACGCCGGCCGCGACCGCATGCGGTGTCGCCTTCAGCCGCAGGATGCGCTTGGAGAAATATTGCAACGAGCGCGAAAACGAGCGGCGCGGCCACAGATAGGTACGCACCCGCTCCAGAATGCCATCAGGCTTTCGGCGTCGAAAAAGCACTCTGTTCCAGTTCCCGGTTCATCACGCCCAAATTGCAACCATCCCTGGCCGGGCGCGGTCGCTCCATCTTGCGCTTCGAGGGCGCAGAAAGGCAACAACGACTTTGATATAGCGACTGCCTTGCGGCGGAACAATGAAACGCCGCCGCGATGGTCTGCCGCAGGCGGGTAACAAGAGCGCCATTGGGGCGAAACTGAGGACAATATCGATGAAAGCTCCCTGACGACGGCAATGTCCGCGCGAAGACGACGCCGAGGCGGATAGACTATTCCCGATATTCGCTGACTTCGACCAGATTGCCGTCCGGGTCGCGGAAATAGACCGACATCATTGCGCCGCGGGCACCGGTGCGCTCGACCGGACCGACTTCTATCGCCACGCCATTGGCTTCGAGGCTGGCACAAATCTCGGCAAGCGGTCTTGCGGCGACCAGGCAGAAGTCGCTGGCCCCAGGCGTCGGCGCCTTGGCCTTAGGCTCGAAGGTGCGGCCCACCTGATGCAGATTGATCTTCTGCGATCCGAACAGCAACGCCGTCGGCCGGTTCGGCTCGTCGAGGCGCTTGAGGCCAAGCACCCTCTGGTAGAAGGCGCAGCTGTCCTCCACAGAGCGGACCGTCAGCACGAAATGATCGATGCCGGCGATCATGGTGATGTCCCCTAGATGTTGCGGCTTCCTGGCTTAACGGCGGGAATGGCGGCAAGTTCCGGCGGCAGGCGGTCGGCGGGATAGGCCGGGACCTCGTATTCGGCAAGCGCGATCAGCGGCACGCCGACATTGGTCTTGCCGGCCGAGCGGTCGATGATGCAGGCCGCCGCCACCACCTCGGCGCCAATCGCGCGCAGGCAGTCGATGGTTTCGCGGATCGAGAGACCAGTGGTGACGATGTCCTCCACGATGACGACGCGCGATCCCGGCGCGATCTCGAAGCGGCGCAGCCTGAACTCGCCGCCTTCGCGCTCCACCCAGATTGCTGGCACACCGAGATGGCGCGACGTCTCATAGGCCGGGATCAGGCCGCCGATCGCCGGGCCGACGACGTAGTCGATCTTGCCCGGCACCGCCTTGCGGATCTTTTCGGCCAGCGCCTTGCAAAGCCGCTCGGTCTTATCGGCATGCATGAAGACGCGCGCCTTCTGCAGGAAGACCGGGCTGCGCAGACCCGACGTCAGGATGAAATGTCCCTCCAGAACAGCGCCCGCCTCGCGGAAGATGCCCAGAACTTCGTCGGTATTCATAACTCGCCCCATGTCCATGGTGAATGGTGAATGGTGAATGGTGAATGGTGAATGGTGAATGGTAGTGAGAACGCCTTCTTTCACTATTCACTATTCACTATTCACCCATTCACACGCCGCGCATCGCTGACGCTCGAATTGTCCTTGAGCTGCGACAGCAGCCGGTTGAGGTGCTTCAGATCCCAGACTTCGAGATCGATCAGCATTTCGGTGAAGTCGGGCGCGGTGCGCACCATCGACAGCGTATGAATGTTGGCGTCGTTGGAGGCAACGACCTGGGCGATATCGGCGAGCGAGCCCGGCGCGTTGATGGCGGTGACCGAGACGCGCGCCGGAAAGCGCTCCTTGGTCTGCTCGTCAATGTCCCAGCGCACGTCGATCCAGCGCTCCGGCTGGTCGTCGAAGGCCTGCAGCGCCGGCGACTGGATGGGATAGATGGTGATGCCGGTGCCCGGCTGGACAATGCCGACGATGCGGTCGCCTGGCACGGCCCCTTCCGGCGCGAAACGCACCGGCAGGTCGCCGCGCACGCCGCGGATCGGCACCGCGCCATCGCGCGGCTGGTCCTTGTCCTTGCGCGCGGCTCGTGTGCCGGGCATCTGGAACAGCATGCCGGCGGCGTTGCGGATCTTCGACCAGCCCTCCTCGCGCTGCTTGGGGGCGCTGACGGTGACGCGCTCGTCCTTGTAGTCTGGGAAGACCGCCTTCATGACGTCGGTCGAGGCAAGTTCGCCGCGCCCGACCGAGGCCAGCACATCCTCGATGTCCTTGCGCGCCAGCCGGTGCAGCACCGGCTTCAGGCTTTCCTTGGTGAAGGTCTTGCCGGCGCGTTCGAAGGCGCGCTCGAGAATGCGGGCACCAAGACCTGAATATTGCTTGCGAATGGCGTTCTTGGTGGCGCGGCGGATGGCTGAGCGCGCCTTGCCGGTGACCACCACCGACTCCCAGGCCGCCGGCGGCACTTGCGCCTTGGAGCGGATGATCTCGACCTCGTCGCCGTTCTTCAGTTCCGTCATTAGCGGCATGATGCGGCCGTTGACCTTGGCACCGACGCAGGTGTCGCCGACATCGGTGTGCACGGCATAGGCGAAGTCGATGGGCGTGGCGCCGCGCGGCAGCGCAATCAGCATGCCTTTCGGCGTGAAGCAGAATACCTGGTCCTGGAACAGCTCCAGCTTGGTATTTTCGAGGAAGTCTTCCGGGTTGTCGCCTTCTGCCAGTTGCTCGATGGTGCGCCGCAGCCAGGCATAGGCGTTGGTCTCCTTCGAGATCGCATGGGCGGCGCCGTTCGTCTTGCCGCCGGTGTCCTTGTAGATCGAATGGGCGGCGACGCCATATTCGGCGATCTTGTTCATCTCGCGGGTGCGGATCTGCAGTTCGACGCGCTGGCGCGACGGGCCGACAATGGTGGTGTGGATCGAACGGTAGTCGTTCTGCTTGGGCGTAGAAATGTAATCCTTGAAGCGGCCAGGCACCATCGACCATGTGGTGTGGATGGCGCCGAGCGCGCGGTAACAGTCTTCGACGCTGTCGACGACGACGCGGAAGCCGAAAATGTCCGAGAGCTGCTCGAAGGACAGCGCCTTGGCCTCCATCTTGCGGAACACCGACCACGGCTTCTTCTGCCGGCTCTTCACCCCGGCATTGATGGCATGCTTCTCGAACAGCGCCGACAGCGCCTTTTCGATGTCGGTCAGCACACCCTTGTTGCGCTCGAATATCTCGGCAAGCCGCGCGGTGACGGCGCGGTAGGCTTCCGGATTGATGAAGCGGAAGGCGATCTCTTCCAGTTCCTCGCGCATGCCTTGCATGCCCATGCGCCCGGCCAGCGGCGCGTAGATGTCCATCGTCTCCTCGGCGATGCGCAGGCGCTTGGCCTCGGGCATGTGGTCGAGGGTGCGCATGTTGTGCAAACGGTCGGCGAGCTTGACCAGCAGAACGCGGACATCCTCCGAGATGGCCAGCAACAGCTTGCGCAGGTTTTCCGCCTGCTCGGCCTTCTTGGAGACGAGATCGAGCTTCTTCAGCTTGGTCAGGCCTTCGACCAGCTTGCCCATTTCGGGGCCGAACAGATCGTCGATCTCGGCCCGCGTCGCGGTGGTGTCCTCGATCGTGTCGTGCAGCAAGGCGACAGCGATCGTCGCCTCATCCATGTGCATTTCGGTGAGGATGGCGGCGACTTCGAGCGGATGCGAGAAATAGGGATCGCCGGAAGCGCGCTTCTGGTGGCCATGCTTCTGCATGGCGTAGACATAGGCCTTGTTGAGCAACGCCTCATTGACGTCAGGCTTGTAGCGCGCAACGCGCTCGACAAGCTCATACTGACGCATCATGGGCGGGTTCTCACGGTGCTGAAATGATTGATGCGCCGCACTGATGTACGGCGCATCTCATAGATAGCCACGAAACACACGGGACGGAAGTGCCGGAACGATATTCCCGGCAGGTCCAGGGCAGCGATTAGTAGTCGTCGCTCTTTTCCGGGGGAACCAGGCCCTCGATGCCGGCCAAAAGGTCTTCCTCGGTCATGCGATCGAAGGTGACGTTTTCTTCGGCGTCGTCGGCATCGGTAGCTGCAACTGCGTTGCCGGTCTGGTCGGCGATCGCCTCGCCGTCGGCCTCGGGCTCGTCGACCTCGACATGCTTCTGCAGCGAGTGGATCAGATCTTCCTTGAGGTCGTCGGGCGACAGCGTCTCGTCGGCGATCTCGCGCAGCGCTACGACCGGGTTCTTGTCGTTGTCGCGGGGCACGGTGATCGGCGCGCCCTGGCTGATCTGGCGGGCGCGATGGCCGGCAAGCAGCACGAGCTCGAAGCGGTTGTCGACCTTGTCGATGCAGTCTTCAACGGTTACGCGGGCCATTGATTGCCCCTTTCATGCCTGGATTTGATGGAAAACAGGCGCGGTCCATAACCCGAACGCCGCCAAAATACAAGCATTATGGCTCTGTGGCCCCATGGGCTGGCGAATGCCAGCTTCTGGCGCCGCTGAATGCCTTGCCGGCGAAGCCCGCCTACCGGGCGACGACACGGCTCCGATCACAATTGCTTGCAGTGCGCCCCGGCACCCTTGGATTGCCGTCAAACTGGCGCTATCTCGGTTGACGAAAGGTCAGCCGGTTTATTTACGAGCCGAGCGATATAAACGACCCATTTCGATTAGTCCGCCACCTATTTCGAAAAAGGAATATTGCCATGTTCGACCCCCGTGAAAAAATCGCTCTTTTCATAGACGGCGCCAATCTCTACGCCACCTCGCGCGCACTCGGCTTCGACATAGACTACCGCAAACTGCTGTCCAGCTTCCAGAAGCGCGGCTATTTGCTGCGGGCCTATTACTACACCGCTCTGGTCGAGGATCAGGAATACTCTTCGATCCGTCCCCTGATCGACTGGCTCGACTATAATGGCTTCAAGGTGGTGACCAAGCCGGCCAAGGAGTTCACCGACTCGACCGGCCGCCGCAAGATCAAGGGCAATATGGACATCGAACTGACCGTCGATGCGCTCGAACTTGCCGATGTCGTCGACCACTATGTCATCTTCTCCGGCGACGGCGATTTCCGCACACTGGTCGAAGCGCTGCAGCGGCGCGGCCGCAAGGTCTCGATCGTCTCCACCATGGCCTCGCAACCACCGATGATCTCGGACGATCTGCGCCGCCAGGCCGACCATTTCATCGATTTGACCTCGCTGAAGAACGAGGTCGGCCGCGATCCCTCCGAACGGCCGGTGCGCAGGCCCGAGCCGGCCGAAGTCGAAGAGGAAGACTATTGATGGCGGCGGCCTTGGACGCCGCTCCCGAACCCGACCGCGACTGCCCCCTCTGCCCACGCCTGCATGATTTCATCGCAGACTGGCGGCAGCGCGAGCCGTCGTGGTTCAACGCGCCGGTGCCGACCTTCCTGCCGCCTGATGGCGAGGACGCCGTCGAGCTGCTGATCGTCGGGCTGGCGCCCGGCCTGCGCGGCGCCAACCGCACCGGGCGGCCGTTTACCGGCGACTATGCCGGCGACCTGCTCTACTCCACGATGATCGCTCACGGTTTTGCCCGCGGCGAGTTCAAGGCGCGGCCGGATGATGGGTTGCAGCTGGTCGGCACCGCGATCACCAATGCGGTGCGCTGCGTGCCGCCTGAAAACAAGCCGGTCGGCGCCGAGATCGCCACTTGCCGCAGCTTTCTGGTGCCGACGATTGCACGCTTTCCCAAACTGCGCGCCGTGCTGGCGCTGGGCTCCATCGCCCACCAGTCGACCGTCAGGGCGCTGGGCCAGCGCGTCGCCGCCTATCCGTTCAAGCACGGCGGTCAGTTGCCGGCCGGCGGCGTCACGCTGTTTTCCAGCTATCACTGCTCGCGCTACAACACAAACACCGGTGTTTTGACCGAACCCATGTTTGTCAAGGTATTCAGCGACATCGCCGCCTTCCTGCGCAATTAACGCCTTCAGAACCCCGCCAGCACGATCTTGCCCTTGGTTTGCCCGGGCGCGGATGACGAAGCTTGCCGAAAGAAGCTGGCTGAGTTGTTTGCCGCGCCTTGACCTGGCGTGCTCGACCGGCGCGAGATTGGAACCAAACATCGCGGCGCTGATCGGCCCTACCCAGCGTTCCGGCCAGTCTGCGCGCTAACGAAGGTCGGTTTCAGACCGAGCGCTTCCGGGACTTTCATGATTGTCGCAATTCCGGCTTCCCGTCGCCGCTCAAGGCTTTGGAGAGCGCCTGTCTCGTCATGCCTGCCTTCCTGCCCGCCCTGCAGTACGTTCAGATCGACATCGCCGACGATGCCGTCGACGCGGCCCATATTGTGGTACTGCCAGTAGATCCAGTCGTTGCGACCTGGCTCCAGGAGCAACGAGCGACGCCAGAGCGGGCGAACGTCGATTTTCCCGGCATAGGCGTCCTCAGCCTCGTCGGTCAGGTAGATGATCGCCGGCTTGCCGAACGCAGCTTCAACCGGTCCGAGGAAGGCCTGGAGTTCCGCGCTCAGCTGTTCCGGCGACGGGCGTTGCGGGCAGTTGCCGCCGAATTCGATGTCGACGACCGGTGGCAGCAGTGGCTGGTCGTGCGGCACCACCGCGATGAAATTTTTCGCCTGGTCGGCGCCCGGCCGGCAGAAGGTGAAGAAGTGATAGGCGCCGACGGCGAGGCCGGCCGCGCGCGCCTCGCGCAGATTCTTGGCGAAGGCATCGTCGACATGGTCGCCGCCCTCGGTCGCCTTGATGACCGCGAAGGCGACATCGTCGGCGGCAACGCGGCGCCAGTCGATCTCACCCTGATGATGGGAAACGTCGATACCCCTGACCGGATAGCTGTCACGATCCGGCGAGAAGGTCCGGAAATAGAAGAAGCCGCCTGCCGCGACGAGGCCGGCAAAGACCAGACTGGCCGCACCCCAGAGGATGATCCGGTTCTTCAAACCTTTCCCCATCGTGTGTCGCTGCTGCAGCTGTTCGAAACTTGAAAGCCGACGTCTGGCTTTTCTGGGACTGCCCGAGGTTCTAGCCGCGTTCCTTCATGAGCCGGCCCTTTTCGCGCGACCAGTCGCGCTGTTTTTCGCTCTCGCGCTTGTCGTGCAGTTTCTTGCCGCGGCCGACGGCGAGCAGCAGCTTGGCACGGCCCTGGTCGTTGAAGTAGATTTTCAGCGGCACCAGCGTCATGCCTTCGCGGTCGATGCTCTGCGCGAGTTTTGCCATCTCGCGCTTGTTGAGCAGCAGCTTGCGGCGCCGTCTGGGCTCATGGTTGAAGCGGTTGGCCTGCAGATATTCCGGCAGATAGGAATTGATCAGCCAGATCTCGCCACCCTCGACCGAGGCGTAGCTGTCCTGGATGTTGGCCTGGCCCTGGCGCAGCGACTTGACCTCGGTGCCGGTCAGCACCAGGCCGGCCTCGACGGTGTCGAGCACCTCATAGGAAAACCGCGCCTTGCGGTTTTCCGCAACGGTCTTGTTGTTGGGATCGGCTTTTCTGACCTGGTTCATGATGTGGAGAGGTGGCGCCTCATCCCTAGTTTATCAAGCCGGCGTGCTTCATCGCCGCATCGATCTTCTCGGCGGTCGACGCCTCGATGGTCACCAGCGGCGAGCGCACCACGTTCTCGACCTTGCCAATCTTCGACAGCGCGTATTTGACGCCGCACAGGCCGGGCTCGAGGAAGATGGCCTTGTGCAGCGGCAGCAGACGGTCCTGCAATTCCAGCGCCTTGGCGCTGTCACCGGACAGTGTGGCTTCCTGGAATTCGGCGCACAGCCGCGGCGCGACATTCGACGTCACCGAGATGCAGCCGACACCGCCATGAGCGTTGAAGCCGAGGGCAGAGGCATCCTCACCTGAAAGCTGGATGAACTCCTTGCCGCAGGTGGCGCGCTGTTCGGACACGCGCTCGACCTTGCCGGTGGCATCCTTGACGCCGACGATGTTCTTGAAGTCGTGCGCCAGCCTGCCCATCGTCTCCGGCATCATGTCGATCACCGAGCGCGGCGGGATGTTGTAGATGATGATCGGCAGCTTGGTCGCCCTGGCGACAGCAGCGAAATGCTCGTACAAGCCGCGCTGTGTTGGCTTGTTGTAATAAGGCGTGACGACCAGAGCGGCATCGGCGCCCGCCTGCTCGGCATATTGCACCAGACCGACCGCTTCCGCGGTGTTGTTGGAGCCGGCGCCGGCGACGACCGGAGCGCGGCCCTTGGCCACATCGATGCAGACCTTGACGACATGGCGATGCTCGTCATGCGACAGCGTCGGCGACTCACCGGTGGTGCCGACCGGGACGAGGCCCGTCGTGCCCTCGCCAAGTTGCCATTCGACGAAAGCGCGAAAGGCTTTCTCGTCGAAACGCCCGCTCTTTTCGAACGGTGTCACGAGCGCAGTAAGCGAGCCTCTCAGCATGTCGTCCAACTCCTTGGAACTTGTTTGTTTATGCATGTCGTCGTCCCAAAACCGGTTCCCACTTTTGGGCGACTGCATCGGGCGCCTTCTAGCCGAAAGCGAAGCCGCGCACCATAGTCTCGACACTGTTGCGCGGCAAGCATGCCGATGGTGCCAGCAAGCGCAATTCGAACGGCCTGGATAACCCTTTGTTTACGGGCTCTTCACGACCTAAGTCTAGGCTCTCGGGCACCTGGGCTTGCCATCTAAAGTGCCGCAACAGGGAAAGATCAGGATCATGCCGGCCAGTCGGCCACTCCGCTTCATATTGCTTGGCGCCGTTGCCCTGCTGATAGTGGGAACGGCGGCAAACGAGAGCGTCGACGAGCAGACGACCTCATCAATCCCGATGCCTGACATGCAAGATGGAGCGCAGACCGATGCGCCCTCCGCCAATATCGCCGTGTTAAAAGGCAGTCTCGACGCGTTGGCGACCGGCGATATCGCCGCGGCACGAGCGGTGCGCGAAACATTGCCGGCCAGTTCGCTGGACCGCCATATCCTGGCCTGGGCGATCGCGCTCTATGGCGGCGACCGTGTGCCGAGCAGCGAGATTGCCGATACCGCAAAGATGCTGCCGAACTGGCCGGGCACCATGGCCTTGCGCAAGAACAGCGAGCGCGCGCTCTACCGCGAAAGCCCGTCGCCGCAGACCGTGGTGAAAGCCTTTGACGGCAGCCAACCGCTGACCTTTCAAGGCGTGGTCATCCTTGCCCGTTCTTATGTAGCTCTTGGCAACACCAAGGCTGCGCTTTCCGTGCTGTCGCCATTCTGGCGCACCGAGAAGCTGGAAGCCAAGGACGAGGCGGCCGTCATCAAGGAGTTTGGCACTATTATCCCGGCTGCCGACCATCGTTTCCGCATGGAGCGGATGTTTTATGCCGACCGGGAGAATTCGGCGCTGCGGGTCGCAGCCCTTGCCGGCGCGCAACCGCTGGCCGATGCATGGGCCGCCGCCTCGCGTGGCGACAAGAACGCGGCCAAGCTGTTGAAAGCTGTGCCTGCCGCACAGCAATCGGCCGGCTATTTCTTCGCGCAAGCCGAATATCTGCGCAAGCAGCGGAAGTTTGCGGACGCCGCCGCGGTGATGATGAAAGCGCCAACGAACCGCGACGCGCTGGTCGATCCCGATGCCTGGTGGGTAGAACGCCGCGTGCTGTCGCGCGCGCTGGTCGATCAGGGCGATTGGAAAACCGCCTACAAGATCGTTGCCGCGCACGCCGCCGAAAGTCCCGCCAGTTCCGCCGAGGCGGAATTCCACGCCGGCTGGTATGCGCTGCGCGGCCTCAACGATCCTGCGATGGCCTCGACCCATTTTGCCCGCATCGCCGATCTCGCGCAGGGACCGATGTCGCTGTCACGCGCCTATTACTGGCTTGGCCGCGCGGCGGAAGTCGGCGGTCCCGGCAATGCGAAGGATTGTTTCACCAAGGCGGCAGCCTATGGCACCACTTTCTACGGGCAGTTGGCGGCGGAACGGGTTGGCTTGCGCACGCTGAACATCGCCTATCCCGAGCCAAGCACTGTCGACCGCCAAAGCTTTGACGGCCGCGAAGCCGTCAGCGCCATCAAGCGGCTGCAGGAGGCGGGCTACGACCGCTATGCCGAGACGCTTTACCGCGACCTCGCCGGGCAATTGACCAGCCCGGGCGAGCTGGCGCTGCTTGCGGTGCTGGCGGAAAAGCAGGGCAATCATTTCATGGCGCTGAAGATCGGCAAGATCGCCGGCGCGCGCGGCATCGATGTCGGCGCGCTGTCGCATCCGCTGGGCGTCATTCCCGACACCGCCGACATTTCCGGTTCGGGCAAGGCGCTGGCTTATGCGATCGCCCGCCAGGAAAGCGAATTCAATGTCGGCGCCGTCTCCAGTGCCGGCGCGCGCGGCCTGCTGCAGCTGATGCCGGGCACCGCCAAGCAATTGGCGAAGAAGGCAGGACTGAGCTTTTCCCAGGATCGGCTGACCAGCGATGCCGGTTACAATGCGACGCTGGGGGCTGCCTTCCTTGGCGAGCAGCTCGACCGCTTCGGCGGCTCCTATGTGCTGACCTTCGCCGGCTACAATGCCGGCCCTAACCGCGCCAGCCAATGGGTAGCCAAGTACGGCGACCCGCGCGGCAAGGGCATCGACGCCGTCGTCGACTGGATCGAGCGAATTCCCTACACCGAAACAAGAAGTTACGTGCAGCGCGTGATGGAGAATTACGAGGTCTACAAGATGCGTATTTCGGGGAAGTACGATATCGTTGGGGATTTGGTGAACGGAAGAGGCTGAGGCCGCAGAGCTGTCGCCACGGGCAGACGTTGGCGATCCTTCGCGCCCCCCTTGCCGGCCATCTCCCCCACGAGTGGGGAGATCAGCTGTCATTGCCGATTTCGCCAATCTCCAACGTCGAAGGAAGGGCGTAGCGCCTGAACCGCCAATCTCCCCCCTCGTGGGTGCCTCGTGGGGGGAGATGTCCGGCAGGACAGAAGGGGGCGCTGTCCCTCCGACATTTCCAAGAGTGTCAGCTTGCCGACAACCCTCGATTTGACCGCTCCCACCCTCGCCTGTAGCAGACGGAGACAATCCGGCCAGGGAGTCCTTTTAATATGTCGAGCACCGACGGCTTCTCCGACTTTTTCTACACCGCGCCGGACGGGCTCAAGCTTCACGCCCGCGTCTATGGCGAGACCAATTCGGCAGACTGGCAGGTCGTTTGCCTGCCCGGCCTGACCCGCAACGCGCGCGATTTCCATGAGCTGGCGCTTTATCTGTCGCAGCGAACCGACAATCCGCGCAAGGTCATCGCCTTCGACTACCGTGGCCGCGGCCAGTCCGCTTACGATCCTGATATCAGCCACTACACTATCGGCATCGAAGCCGGCGATGTCCTCGCCGGACTGGCCGCTCTGAACGTCGAGGAAGCGGCCTTTATCGGCACCTCGCGCGGCGGGCTGATCATCCACGTGCTCGGCGCGCTGCGGCCCGCCGCGCTGAAAGCCATCGTGCTGAACGACATCGGACCGGTGATCGAGGCCGCGGGGCTCGCCTATATCGAAACCTATCTCGACCCGGCACCGAAACCGAAGAGCCGCGCTGAGGCGATCGATGGGCAACGCGCGGCGCATGGCGGCGATTTTCCCGCTCTGACCGAGGCGGATTGGGAGCGGATGGTGTCGGCCCTCTACCGCGAGACGGGCGAAGGTCTCCTGCTGCCGGATTTCGACCCGCGGCTGGTCGAGACGGTGGCGGGCCTCGACCTCAGCAAGCCGTTGCCGGATCTGTGGCCGCAGTTCGAGGCGCTGGCGGCGATACCTTTGCTTGCCATTCGCGGCGCCAACTCGAAACTCTTGTCGGCCGACACACTCGACGAGATGCAAAAGCGTCATCCCGGCATGGAAGCGATCACCGTCGGGGGCCAGGGCCATGCCCCCTTCCTGGAGACAGGCAACCTGCCGGGCGCTATCGCGGCCTTCCTGGATGAAGCGGAAAGTTTTGGGTCGGATAAAGTAACCCAAGATCAAATCTGACCTTGGGATTGTCAGCAGAATATAGATTCGCTTCGACGCAGAAAATTCTCACTCCCAGCTACACTGGCAGCGACCAATCTTCGAGGTTGGCGCCGCCCCTCATCCGCCTCCCCGTCCTCCGCAGCAACTGGGCTGCAGCTGCGGAGGGTGGACCGGCACCTTCTCCCCGTTCACGGGGAGAAGGGACAAGCTATTTGGCTTTCGAGCTTTTCCGGGGCGCCTTGGCCGCTTTCGCTGCGGTTGTTTCGCCCTTTTTTGCGGGCGCCGGCGCTGAAGGTGTGGTCAGCGGCGATGCGAAGGCCGAGCTTTGCGCGCCGCCAGCCAGCCCTTCGCCGCCGGGTGTTTCCAGCACGACAACGCAGCCGTCGAGATCGTTGGTGGCCAGATGCGCATAGCGCATGGTCATCGAAAGTGTCTGATGGCCGAGCCACATCTGCACGCGGCGGATGTCGATGCCGCCCTGGACCAGACGTGACGCGCAGGTATGGCGCAAGATGTGCGGCACCACCTGGTCGTCGGCGCCGAGACCGACTTCAGCCTTGGCATCGTTCCAGATGGCGCGAAACTGTGCCTGGCTGAGCTTGGTGAACGGGCCCTTGGGCCGGCGGCCCTCTGACGGGGGCAGTTTGATGACCTCCTTGACCCGCTCGGTCATCGGGATGGTGCGGCTGCGGCCGGATTTGGTGATCCAGAACGAGACGCGATGTTCCTGGATGTCGTTCCAGATCAGCCCGAGCGCCTCGCCGAGACGGCATCCGGTGTCCACGAGAAAGCACGAAAGACGGTAGGCATCCTCGCTGCGGGTCCTGATGGCGGCGAACAGCCTTGCTTCTTCGTCCCTTTCGAGGAAACGAATCCGTCCCGCCCGCTCCTTCTGGCGGCGGAACTCGGGCAGGCTGTGGATATCCCCCATCTTGTAAGCCTTGCGCAGCAGTTTGCTGAGGGCAGCCATCTTTCGATTGATGGTTGCATTGCTGTTGCCGCGCTGGCGCAAGGTGCCGATAAGATTATCAAGGGTGCTCTGGTCAAAGGCGCTGAACCGTTCTCCGAGGAGAATCTCGTCTATTTCGCCGATGAAGGAGCTGACATTGTATTTATGTCGCCCATCATCCCAGAGTATGTCTCGGTACGCTGAAAAAAGCTCTCCGACCCGGTGCGACCTTACTTCTCTGATCTTGTTGTAGCTGTATTTTATCTTCGCAGTTTGAGAAGAGAACATTGAGAAATGCTCGGAGGGGTCGCCCTCTTGTATCGCTTCGATGGTCATAAATTGCCACACCCCCGAGTGGATAGAGTCAGACCTACCCGCTTGGAAGCGTCCTTTCAAGAGATTTAATCACGCAGTTGTGAATTCATCCGCCCATCAGCGGATCCCACGAACTCACCCTACGGACTGTTCAGCTGCCGATTCCCCCTGTTCCTTCTGCTTGTCTTGTCCAGTCACGAAACAAAAACAGCCCGGGCGTCGAAGCGCCCGGGCTGGTATTCACCTGTATAGAACCAGCCCTTAGAACGAGCGCTGGAAGCGGAGCATGCCGCCGATGGCGTCGTCGTCCCGTGCATCGGTCCAATCGGAGTCGCCAACGTTGATGTAGTCGACTTCGGCCGTGACCGTGAGGCCGGGGACGACGTCATAGGCGATGTTCGCCGCGGCGCCGAAGTTCTTGTCCTCGTCATACGAAAGCTGGACGTTGAACGAGGTCTTCTCGTTGATGGTGTAGGTGCCACCACCCCAGACTGCCCAGTTGCCGCCCCACTGCTTGTAGAAGCCGCGGCCGCCGGCCGGGATTGCCCAGGTCGGATCCGACAGATTGTCGTCGGTGCCATAGCCGCCAATGATAAACAGCGACAGGTTCTGCATCGGGGTGATGTCCAAACGAACCTTGCCAGCGACTTCTTCGTAGTTGCTGTCGTAAGCAATGACGCCGGTGATGGCGCCCCAGCCCTGCGTGTACTTCAGACCGCCGACGACATGCGGAACATAGCTGTCGATGGTGCCGACGACGCCGGCGCCTTCTTCGAGCGAGAGGACGGCGGAGAAGCCGTTGCCCGCATCGAAGTAGTACTGGATGACGTTGGTGTCGAAGCCGCCGTAAGGGACCAGCGTATCCTGGATGACGTTGCCGGCATAGCCGATGAACGTATTGAAGGCCGATTCGTCCTTACCAACGCGCAAGCCACCGAGCTGGATCCAGGCGAAGTTCAGCGAAACGCTCTTCATGCCGGCCGGATTGCTATCGAAAGCGGTTTCATCGACGAGGGGTGTGGCCGGATCATCAGCGATGTTGGTGGCGTACCGATTGTTGTTGCCGAAGTTGAAGCGGGTCTCGGTGTAGGTCTTCAAGGTGCCAAGTTCGGTTTCCTGGCCGGTCCAGGTCTTGAAGGTGGCGCGGGCATTCTTGTACCAGGTGTCCTGCGCGTCACCATCTTCGTGGTCGAGCGACTCCGCACCCGTGAATGCGCCGACGTCGCCGGCGCCGATATCGTAGCGGACATAGCCGCCGATGCGCAGGCAGGTTTCGGTGCCGGGAATGTAGAAGTAGCCCGAGCCGTAAACGTCGCAAATCTTGACGTATTCAGCCGGTTCCGGCTCGGCGACGACGACGGCGTCGGCGGCGCGCGCACCGGAAACTGCGATCAGGGCCGCAGCGGAGCCGAGGAGAAGGCTCTTAATGTTCATTTTCTGACCTCCAGTCAAAAGTTAAAAAACGGGTCTGGGTATTCTTTGCTGAAGGACAGCGTTCCCTGCCCCATCCCCACTACCGAAAAAGATGCGCACCGCGCCGCTCCTTCGAAATCGACATTACCCATGAGGCGGCGGCGTTCAACCACGATCGTACCGGCGAAAGGGCTATGCGGGCGCTATCCCCATGCGTTGTTGCACAAATGACACGATTTGGCCTCAGTCAGAAAGCTCTCATTAACTATCGAAGGGCCCGCAAGCCTTATCCAGCGCCGCGCAATGCGGCCGAATCCGGCGATGGCCGGCCAGAATTGCGGCCATGTCGCCGACTCGCCAGCCAGGGAACTGCCGTAGAATCGCCGCATGCAAAAGGCGCCGCTGCGGCCGAATGCGGATTTTTCAACGATTATCGCGCCGGCTTGTTGATTGTGCCGGCGCTTTTCTCTATCCAGCGGCGCAACGGAGAGGTGGCCGAGTGGTCGAAGGCGCTCCCCTGCTAAGGGAGTAGAGGTCAAAAGCTTCTCGTGGGTTCGAATCCCATCCTCTCCGCCATCCTGCTTCGCTCTTCGAGCTTCGCAGGACAAGCCCAACCCTCAGCGCGAAGCAGGATGGCGGAGAGGATGCCCTCCGAAGCCTTGGCGTAGAAGGGCCGGACCGTGTGGTGTGCTACGTGCCGCACAGCGTAAGCCCAGACAATCCCTTGCAAAATTCGATTGGCAGTCCTGCTTCGCTCTTCGAGCTTCGCAGGACAAGCCCACCTCAGCGCGAAGCAGGATGGCGGAGAGGATGCCCTTCGACGCCCGGCAAAGGAGAGCAGCTCATGTGGTATGTGTATCTTCTGGAGAGTGCGGCTGCCGAACGCGAACGCTATATCGGCATAACGACGGACCTGAAACGACGGCTTGTCGAGCACAATGCGGGGAAATCCAGCCATACATCCAAGTTTCTGCCGTGGCGGATCGTCACCTATATGGCCTTTTCGAACCAGGGCAAGGCAGCTTCATTCGAGCGCTATCTCAAATCCGGTTCAGGGCATGCTTCCGCAAACAAGCGCCTGTGGTGATGGCCGCATGAACCGCAGCAAAGTTCCATTTTTCAATAGACCTCAACAAAAACAACTGATTACAGCGAAAACGCCTGTCGCCGGCTTCACTGTCTTGTTCGATTCTGACTGGAGGTCAGAAAATGAACATTAAGAGCCTTCTCCTCGGCTCCGCTGCGGCCCTGATCGCAGTTTCCGGTGCGCGTGCCGCCGACGCCGTCGTCGTCGCCGAGCCGGAACCGGCTGAATACGTCAAGATTTGCGACGTCTACGGCGCCGGCTACTTCTACATTCCCGGCACCGAAACCTGCCTGCGCATCGGCGGCTATGTCCGTTACGACATCGGTGCCGGCGACGTGGGTTCGTTCGATGGTGCGAGGTCCTTCGACCATAAGGATGGCGACGAGCAGGATACCTTCTACAAGAACGCCCGTTTCACGCTGAAGACCTGGACCGGCCAGGAAACCGAACTCGGCACCTTGAAGACCTACACCGAGACCCGCTTCAACTTCGGCAACCGCAACGGCTACCCCTCGGCAGACGATCCGACGACCGAAGCAGACGAGTTCAACTCCAACCCTGCCGGCAACAAGAACGTTTCGCTGAACTTCGCCTGGATCCAGCTCGGTGGCCTGCGCGTCGGTAAGGACGAATCGGCCTTCGACACGTTCATCGGCTACGCCGGCAACGTCCTCCAGGATACGCTCGTTCCCTACGGCGATTTCGATACCAACGTCGTCCAGTACTACTTCGATGCGGGCAACGGCTTCTCGGCCGTGGTCTCTCTCGAAGAAGGCTCCGGAACCGTTGGCACCATCGACAGCTACGTTCCGCATGTCGTCGGCGGCGTGAAGTACACGCAGGGCTGGGGCGCCATCACCGGCGTCGTCGCTTATGACAGCAACTACGAAGAAGTCGCCGGCAAAGTTCGTTTGGACATCACCCCGATGCAGAACCTGTCGCTCTTCATCATGGGCGGCTACGGCACCGACGACAATTTGACGGACTCGAGCTATGCGATCGACGCTGGCGGCCGCGGCTTCTACAAGCAGTGGGGCGGCAACTGGGCTTTCTGGGGTGGTGGCACCTACACCATCAACGAGAAGACCTCGTTCAATGCTCAGGTCTCGTATGACGAATGGAAGAACCTCGGCGTCGCTGCGAACATCGCCTACGACGTTGTTCCCGGCTTCACGGTCACGGCCGAAGTCGACTACCTCAACGCAGGCAAGTTCGACGACGCCAACTTCTCCAACTTCACCAACGCCGACAAGAAGAGCAGCATTGGCGGTCTCCTCCGCTTCCAGCGCTCGTTCTAACCGGCAGAGCCTGGCTGAAAATCGAACCCGGCGGGCAACCGCCGGGTTTTTCTTTTTGAAGCATCCGTCGCCATAGTCATTGGCTGCAGTGCTGGCCTTCAAAAGGCTGCCGCCTACCGGCGGTCAGGCCGTAGAGCGTGGCCACCCGCGCCGATTTCATCACGGGCGTCATGGCCACTATTTCCAGCCGCGCCAGAACTTGCGCCGTCCTATCGGGCACGCTAGCAAGAAGGCCCATCTTCTCGTGAGCCTTTGCCATGCGCCAGCGCCCTGCCCTCACGCCGCTTGTCGGCGCGCTTCCCTCGACGGTGCCGTTTGTCGGACCGGAAGCGCAGGAGCGCGAGCGCGGACGTGCTTTTCGCGCCCGCATCGGCGCCAATGAAAGCAGCTTCGGGCCTTCGCCGCGCGTTATCGCCCGTATGGAGCGCGTCGCGCGTGACCAATGGATGTATTGCGATCCCGACAATTACGATCTGAAGCAGGCTGCGGCCCGCCATCTCGGCGTCGGCGCCGAAAACGTCGTGGTCGGCGAAGGCATAGACGGGCTGCTCAGCCTGGTGGCGCGCATGTATGTCGCGCCGGGCGACGCAGTGGTCACCTCGCTCGGCGCCTATCCGACCTTCAACTTCCACATTGCCGGCGTCGGCGGCCGGCTGGTCACGGTGCCTTACGAGAACGACAAGGAAAGCCTGGACGGCCTGCTCAAGGCAGTCATCAAGGAGAAGGCGCCGCTGGTCTATCTCTCCAATCCGGACAATCCGATGGGCAGCTGGTGGGAAGCAGGAGATATCACCCGCTTCGTCGAAGCGTTGCCGGAAACCACCATGCTGGTGCTCGACGAGGCCTATGGCGAATTGGGGCCGGCCTCGGCGCTGCCGCCGATCGATGTCGCGCGGCCCAACGTCATCCGCATGCGCACCTTCTCCAAGGCATACGGGCTGGCCGGCATACGCTGCGGCTACGCGGTGGCCGAGGCTGAGGTGATCCGCGATTTCGAGAAGATCCGCAACCATTACGGCGTCAGCCGCATGGCGCAGATCGCCGGCGTCGAGGCGCTGGCCGACCAGGACTGGCTGCACAGCGTGGTGGCGCGAGTTGCTGCCGGCCGCACACGTATAGCCGGGATTGCGGAGACGAACGGGCTGAAGCCGCTGCCATCGGCGACCAATTTCGTCACCATCGACTGCGGCCAGGACGGCGCCTTCGCGCTGAAAGTGCTGCAAAACCTTTTGTCGCGCGACGTTTTCATCCGCAAGCCGATGGCGCCAAGGCTCGAACGTTGCATAAGGGTCAGCGTCGGCCTCGATCATGAACTCGACATCTTTGCCGAGGAACTGCCCGGCGCACTCGCCGCTGCGCGGGGAAACTAGCCCCGCCAATTGCCATCGCAACAGAGCCTGCCGAGGCCGCCAAGGCCAAAACAGAATCAGCCGCGACCCCGACTCCGTCGATCCAGCAGCAATCCGACACTCAAGCCTGTTGCTTTCGTCCGATTCCGCGCCAGTTTCTGTGCATGGGAGGCAACGATGGATAACCGGCAAAGGGCAGTGCAGGCGCGTGTGCATGGCAAGGTGCAAGGCGTCGGCTACCGGATGTGGGCGCGAGGCGAAGCGACAGGGCTTGGCCTCGTAGGTTGGGTACGCAATGAACGAGACGGCACCGTGACGGCCTGGATTGCCGGTGCCGATGCTGGGGTTTCCACAATGATCGAACAGCTCCGGCAAGAGCCAAGGGGAGCTTCGGTTTCGAAGGTGGAGACCGAGGAATTCGAACTCCTCGACGCGCCCATCGACTTTCGGATCATCGTCTAGACGGAACCACTTTATTGCCGCTTGAATTAATTGAACGTTCGTTTTATTACTAGGTATCGGGAGACGTTCATGGCACGCACAACGGGATCCGACGGCGAAAAAACTGAAGCGGCCGTCCGGGAGGCTGCGGTCAGCCTGATCGCCCGCTTCGGCTACGAGGCAATGTCGATGCGGCAGCTTGCCGCCGAGGTCGGCGTCCAGGCCGCCGCGCTCTACCGCTATTTTCCGACCAAGGAAGACCTGCTGTTCACGCTGATGCGCGAACATATGGAAGGGCTGATCGAAGCGTGGGACGCCGCACGCCCCGACGCTGCCGATCCGGCAACGCGGCTTGCCGCCTATGTCGAAAACCACATCGCTTTCCACATCGAGCGCCGCCACTCCACCCATGTCTCGAACATGGAATTGCGCAGCCTGTCGCATGACCGGCTGACGCAGATACTGCGCATGCGCACCGCCTATGAGAAGGAGTTGCGCGCCATCCTGCGCGACGGCGCGGAGGCCGGCGCCTTCAGTGTCGATGACACGGGGCTCACTGCCATGGCCCTGATCCAGATGATGACCGGCGTCATCGTCTGGTTCCGGCCGGGCGAGCGGCTGTCGATGGCTAAAGTCACGGCGACATATCTTTCAATGACAATGCGCCTGGTTGGCGCGAAGATCGAAATCGGGGAGGAACGGCATGTACACGAACACACTCAGCTTCGGGCATGACGAGGACATCGAGGCGCTGCGCGATCTGGTGCGCCGCTTTGCCCAGGAGAAAATAGCGCCGATCGCCGCCGAGATCGACCGCAGCAACCAGTTCCCCGCGCATCTGTGGAAAGAACTCGGCGCGCTCGGCCTGCTTGGAATCACCGCCGATCCCGATTTCGGCGGTAGCGGCATGGGCTACCTCGCCCATGTCATTGCGGTGGAAGAGATTTCGCGCGCCTCGGGCTCGGTCGGCCTTTCCTACGGCGCCCATTCGAACCTCTGCGTCAACCAGATCAACCGCTGGGCGACGCCTGCGCAGAAGGAGAAATTCCTGCCGGCATTGTGCTCGGGCGAAAGGGCAGGTGCGCTGGCCATGTCGGAATCGGGCGCCGGCTCCGACGTCGTCTCGCTCAAGCTGCGCGCCGAAAAGCGCAACGACCGCTATGTGCTCAACGGCTCGAAAATGTGGATCACCAACGGCCCCGACGCTGAAACGCTGGTGGTCTATGCCAAGACCGATCCGGAGCGGAAATCGCACGGCATCACCGCCTTCATCGTCGAAAAGACCATGGCCGGCTTCTCGGCATCGCCAAAGCTCGACAAGCTCGGCATGCGCGGCTCCAACACCGGCGAACTGGTGTTCGACAATGTCGAGGTGCCCTATGACAATGTGCTGCATGAGGAGGGCCGCGGCGTCGAGGTCCTGATGTCGGGCCTCGACTACGAGCGCACCGTGCTCGCCGGCGGCCCGCTCGGGCTCATGGCGGCCTGTCTCGACGTGGCGATCCCCTATGTGCATGAGCGCAAGCAGTTCGGCCAGCCGATCGGCGAGTTCCAGCTCGTGCAGGGCAAGCTCGCCGACATGTATTCGACGATGAACGCCGCGCGCGCGTACGTTTATGCTGTCGCGGCTGCCTGCGATCGCGGCCAGACGACACGCAAGGATGCCGCCGGCTGCGTGCTGTTTGCCGCCGAAAAAGCGACGCTGATGGCGCTCGACGCCATCCAGCTGCTTGGCGGCAACGGCTATACCAACGAGTATCCGACCGGCCGGCTGTTGCGCGACGCCAAGCTCTACGAAATCGGCGCCGGCACCAGCGAGATTCGCCGCTGGCTGATCGGGCGCGAGATCATGGCGGAAGGGGTGTGAGCGATTTCAATGCCTGGTTTGCCAAAATACCTTGGAGTATTAGCACGGACTATCGTCGCATTGATCCCATTGTCGGGATTTGCGAATGCCGCCTCTTCAGATATGCCGCAATTTCGAGATGTTGCAGCACTGCGGGTTGAAGTCATTTCCCGCCTGAAGGCTGACAGCCGAGTCAAGCAAGCAATTCCCAACCCCGCCGATCCGGCGCGTCTTGACGTAACCAGGGTCGGTTCTACCGGCAAGGATATTCATCTTCAGGTGGACGTTACGAACCTGCTAGGCCGCATTCGCGACCTGCCGGCGGGAGAGGCGGAAACCGAAATCGAACGTTTTCTAACCACGCTCGTGCTCAGCGATAGCGAAAGCGGCTTCCAGGCCGATCTACTGATTGCCAACATTCGACCGCGCGAACATCTCGACGCTTTCAAAGGCGATGGCACAGAGCCCGACAAAGGACCGGCGTTTGAAACCTTGGCGGGTGACGTCGTGATCCTTTACCAGATCGACAATGAGGACTCGCTCGCCAGCGTCCGGCTTGACGATGTTGGAGACCGCTCACTCGCACAGCTTCGCCAGCTTGCTCTGGAAAACATCAACAAGCAGATTACGAAGGTCAAGCAGGAGCGTATCCTCGACGGGATATCGATCTTCACCGTCGAAGGGGATGAGGCCATCTCACCCGCTCTCCTCCTGACCGAAAAATTCTGGGCCACGCTTGGACCGCAATTCCCCAACGGCGTTTTCATAGCCATTCCAAAACGCGATGCCATCGTCGTTGTAGACAAGCGGCTTCCCAATGCGGTTCAGTTTGCTCGCTCATTTATCGACAAGGTTTTCAAGACCGAACCTGATCTTCTCTCCGAGTACATTTTCGAGCGCCGTGACGGCAAGCTGCAAGTCGTGGCAGAGCAATAGGAACCGATGTGGCCGTACTCCAAACCCAGATCTCGCCCTCCTCCGAAACCTACCTCGCCAATGCCGAGCGCATGCGGGCGCTGGTTGCCGACATTGCGGACAAGGCGGCAACCGTCGAGCGCGGTGGCTCGGAGGAGGCGCGCGAGCGTCATGTTTCGCGCGGCAAGCTGTTGCCGCGCGAGCGGCTGGCGCAATTGCTCGACACCGGCTCGCCTTTCCTCGAGATCGGCCAGTTCGCGGCATGGTCCATGTATGGCGAGGAGATTTCCTCGGCCGGCCTCATCGCCGGCGTCGGCCGTGTCGAAGGCACCGAGGTGATGGTCGTGGTCAACGACGCCACGGTGAAGGGCGGCACCTATTATCCGCTCACGGTGAAGAAGCATTTGCGCGCACAGGAGATCGCGCTGCAAAACAATCTGCCTTGCGTCTATCTGGTCGACAGCGGCGGCGCCAACCTGCCCAATCAGGACGAGGTGTTTCCCGATCGCGAGCATTTCGGCCGCATCTTCTACAACCAGGCCAACATGTCGGCGGCCGGCATTCCGCAGATCGCCTGCGTCATGGGCTCATGTACTGCGGGCGGCGCCTATGTGCCGGCAATGTCGGACGAGACGATCATGGTGCGCAACCAGGCGACCATTTTTCTCGGCGGCCCGCCGCTGGTGAAGGCGGCTACGGGCGAAGATGTCAGCGCCGAGGAGCTTGGCGGCGCCGACGTGCACACCAGGCTGTCCGGTGTCGCCGACCACTATGCGCTGGACGACGAACATGCGCTGGCCATCTGCCGGCGCATCGTCAAAAACCTCAACCGGCGCAAGACTGTAAGCTTGACCTTACAGAAACCCATGCCGCCGCTTCATGACGCGCAGGAACTCTACGGCATCGTGCCGACGGATCTGCGCCAGCCCTATGATGTGCGCGAGGTGATCGCGCGCGTCGTCGACGGCTCCGAGTTCGACGAGTTCAAGCAGAATTACGGCACCACGCTGGTCACCGGCTTTGCCCATCTTCAGGGCATGCCGGTCGGCATCATCGCCAACAATGGCGTGCTGTTTTCCGAAAGTGCTGTGAAGGGCGCGCATTTCATCGAACTGTGCTGCCAGCGCAAGATCCCGCTGATCTTCCTGCAGAACATCACCGGCTTCATGGTCGGGCGAAAGTACGAGGCCGGCGGCATCGCCAAGGACGGCGCCAAGCTGGTGATGGCGGTTGCCACCGCCAAGGTGCCGAAGGTGACGATGATCATCGGCGGGTCGTTCGGCGCCGGCAATTACGGCATGTGCGGCCGCGCCTACTCGCCGCGCTTCCTGTGGATGTGGCCGAACGCGCGCATTTCGGTGATGGGCGGCGAACAGGCGGCGACCGTGCTGGCGGTGGTCAAGCGCGAGGGCATCGAGCGCAAGGGCGGTGAGTGGAGCGCGGACGAGGAAGCGAAATTCAAGAAGCCGATCCTGATGAAATACGAGCATGAGGGCCACCCGCTCTACTCCTCGGCGCGGCTGTGGGACGACGGCATCATCGATCCGGGGAAAACGCGCGAAGTGCTCGCGCTCAGCCTTTCGGCCGCGCTCAACGCCGACATCGAAGAAACGAAGTTCGGCGTGTTCAGGATGTAGATGAGCAAGTTCGGCGAACGGATACATGTCCACACCGGCGACATCACCAGGCTTGCGGTCGATGCCATCGTCAACGCCGCCAATTCCTCGCTGCTGGGCGGCGGCGGCGTCGACGGCGCCATTCACCGCGCCGCAGGCCCGGAGCTCGAATTCGAATGCCGGATGCTGAACGGCTGCAAGGTCGGCGAAGCAAAGCTTACCAAGGGCTATCACCTGCCGGCACGTTACATCATCCACACGGTCGGACCTGTCTGGCAAGGCGGCGGCAAAGGCGAAGCCGGGCTGCTCGCCTCCTGCTATATCAGGTCGCCCGAAATCGCCGCCGCCAGGGATTGCCGGACCGTGGCATTTCCGGCGATCTCCACCGGCATCTACCGTTATCCGAAAAATGAGGCGACGCAGATTGCCGTTGGCATCGCAGGTACCTTCGTCGGACAGAACTCAACGCCCGAAACAGTTATTTTCTGCTGCTTCGACGAGCCAACAGCTCAACTATACCGACAAGCCGTTGCTGCCATTGAAGGATGCTAGTCTGCATGGATAAGATGGTTCATCCACCTACGCAAAAGAAATTTTCGGTGAGCAGGCTGGCGGCACTGGAGAATAGACGCTATTGTTCATCCCGCATTGGGCAACGGGGATGGGGTAAAGATGAGGCCGAAATATTCGGGAAAAACGACTGCGTCGGTACTTGCAGTCTTGCTTATATTTGCGGTACCCGGCGTTGGCGCCGCGGCATCGCTGGCGGGAAGCAAAGGCGACATCCATTTCTATCCGTATTTGCCGAAAAGCCCGAAAGACCAGTGCACCATGGCTTACAACGCCTATGTGGCCGCCGGCGGCCATTCGGCCTATGCGACCACGCCCTATGCCCGGATCCGTTCGTTGTACATCATCTGCGGCTCGGGCTTGAATGCACCGTCACAGAAGGCTGCCGAAGAACGGGCGATGAAATCCTGCGAGTCCGCCCGCAGCCATTACAAGGTCATTACAGGTGCGGGCTGCGAAGTTGCGGCATCGAAGTAGGCCGACAAGCATCGGCTTGGGCATTTTTCAAATGGGCGGCGCAAGATGAAATCGACACGCATCAAACGAATTACTGTATCGATGCTTGCCGGCCTGCTCGTATTTACGGCACCCGGTATCGGGGCGGCTGGATCGCTGGCGGGCAGCAAGGGAGACACCCGATTCTGGCCTCCGTTGTCACTGAATCCAAAGGAGCCCTGCACGAAGTCGTACAACGCCTATGTCGCGGCGAGTGGCCACTCGGCCTACGCGACCACATTCTACTCCCGCGTCGACGATCTTTACATCATCTGCGGTGCGCGGCTGAACGCGCCATCTCAGAAGGCCGCGGAAGAGTTGGCGTTGCGAAGCTGTCAGGTTGGCCTGAAAAAGTGGAAGGTTCAGACCGCGAGCGGCGGCTGCAAAATCGCGGCTTCGAAATAGGCTCATTCCTGCTAGACCGGCGCCGCCCGAGACAAACCCGGGAGGCTCCATGTTCGCCAAGATCCTGATCGCCAATCGCGGCGAGATCGCCTGCCGGGTGATACGCACGGCCAGGAAGATGGGAGTGCGCACCGTTGCCGTCTATTCCGACGCGGACGCCAAGGCCCTGCATGTCGAAATGGCCGACGAGGCGGTGCATATCGGCGCTTCGCCCGTCGGTGAAAGCTATCTGCGCGGCGACAGGATTGTTGCGGCGGCGCTGGCGACCGGCGCGCAAGCAATCCACCCCGGCTACGGTTTTCTCTCGGAAAACCCTGATTTCGTCGACCAGGTGACAGCAGCAGGGCTCACATTCATCGGCCCGTCGGCCGCCTCGATCCGCGCCATGGGGCTGAAGGACGCGGCCAAGCGGCTGATGGAAAAGGCCGGCGTGCCGGTGGTGCCGGGCTATCATGGCGAGGCGCAGGAGATCGTGCTGCTGGCGTCCAAGGCGCGTGAGATCGGCTATCCCGTTCTGATCAAGGCGCGCGCCGGCGGTGGCGGCAAGGGCATGCGCCGGGTCGAACATCCCGACGATTTCTCCGAGGCGCTGTCGGGCGCACGGCGCGAGGCCAAGGCCGCGTTCGGCGACGACCGCGTGCTGGTCGAAAAATATGTCGACAAGCCGCGCCACATCGAGGTCCAGGTATTCGGCGACAATTTTGGCAATGCCGTGCATCTCTACGAGCGCGACTGCTCGGCGCAGCGCCGCCACCAGAAGGTGATCGAGGAAGCGCCGGCGCCCGGCATGACGCCGGCGCTGCGCGAGGCGATGACGGAAGCGGCGGTCAAGGCCGCCAAGGCGATCAGCTATTCCGGCGCCGGCACCATCGAATTCATCGTCGATGCCTCGCAAGGGCTGAAGGCCGACCGCTTCTGGTTCATGGAAATGAACACCCGCCTGCAGGTCGAGCATCCCGTCACCGAAATGGTCACCGGCACCGACCTGGTCGAGTGGCAGTTGCGGGTAGCCGCCGGCGAAAAGCTGCCGAAGACGCAGAGCGAAATCACGCTTTCCGGCCACGCCTTCGAGGCGCGCATCTATGCCGAGGACGCGGCGAAAGGGTTTCTGCCGGCGACCGGCACGCTGCATCACCTGGCGTTTCCCGACAACGCGCCCGAAGGCGCCAGCATGCGCATCGAGACCGGCGTGCGGGCGGGCGATGCGATCTCGCCCTTCTACGATCCGATGATCGCCAAGCTGGTCGTCCACGCCAAGGACAGGCAGGCGGCACTCGATGCGCTCGGCACTGCGTTGTCGCAGACCGAGATTGCCGGCTCGACCGTCAACACCGCCTTTCTCGCGGCACTTGCCGCGGACGCCGATTTTTCGGCCGGTGATGTCGATACCGGCCTGATCGGCAGGCATCAGAAAGCGCTGACCGCGGTCGCCCTGCCGCGCAGCGAGATCGTTGCCGCGGCGGCCCTTGCCGCGGCGGGCGCCGGTGCCTTGCCGCCGTCGAACGATCCGTGGTCGTCACTTGCCGGCTATGCGCATTTCCACAGCGTTGCGCGCCGCACGCGCCTGCGCCATGGCGAGGACGATATACTGGCGCGTGTTTCAGTGCGGCCGGACGGGCGCTTCGAGGTGGCGCTGGACGCGCCCTATGACAGCGTCAATTCGCATGATCTTCGCGCCGCCCTTCGCCTTGCCCGCTGGCCAGGCCACGTCACCGTGTTCGAAGGCGCCGTCGGCTACAGTTTCCTCGTCCCGGATCCGCTGGCGCGAACCGACGAGGCGGCCGCCGCTTCCGGCAGCCTGCGCGCGCCGATGCCGGGCCTGGTCAAGCTGGTGCGCGCGGCAAAGGGCGAAAGGGTGATCAAGGGCCAGCCGCTACTGATCCTGGAAGCGATGAAGATGGAGCACACGATCGCGGCCAGCCATGACGGCGTGATCGCCGAGATCGCCACCGAGGGCGCGCAGGTCACCGACGGAACGGTGCTGGTGCGCTTCGTTGAAGAGGCTGCATAGCCGGCTGGAGGCTTGAATGAAAAATGGCCGGGACAAGCCCGGCCATTGCCATGAGTACGCGGCCGCTTACTGCGCGATCGGTGCGTATTTGCCGTCGTGCCACTGGTTGATGTCGTAGCTGGCGTTCTTCAGATCGCCCTTCTCGTCGAAGGTCACGTCGCCGACCACGGTGCTGAACGGCGTGCCGTTCTTCAGCGCTTCGGCTACCTTGACCGGATCGTCCGTTCCGGCGCGCTTGACGCCCTCTGCAAACGCCTGAACGACGGCGTAGGAGAACAGCGTAAAGCCTTCCGGCACGAAGCCGCCCGCCTTGATCTTGGCGATGGCCTCCTTGGCTTCCGGCTTGGCCTGCGGGTCCGACGGGAAGACGAACAGGGTGCCTTCACCGGCGGGGCCGGCGACCTGCCAGAATTCCGGCGAGGCGATCGAGTCCGGCATGATCAGCTGGAACTTGACGCTCTGCTCGGCCGACTGACGCAGGATAAGCCCGGCTTCCGGGTGATAGCCGCCGAAATAGACAACGTCGGCCTTGAGGTCCTTCAGCTTGGTGACGAGAGCCGAATAATCCTTCTCGCCGGCATTGATGCCTTCATAGTCGATCTCCTTGAGGCCACCGGCATTCATCGTCGCCTTCACGGCATCGGCAACGCCCTGACCGTAGGCGCTCTTGTCATGCAGGATAACGACATTCTTGCCGGCATATTTCTTGGCGATCCACGGGCCGATGAAGGCGCCCTGCGCGTCGTCACGCGTATAGAGACGCATGATCGTCGGCCAGCCGGCCTTGGCGGCGGCATCGGTCAGCTCGGGATTTGAAGAGGCCGGGCTCATCATCAGCGCGCCGGCCTCGGCGTAGACGGCGGAAGCCGGGATGCTCGAACCTGAACAGGCATGGCCGTCAATAAACTTGACGCTGTTGGCAACGATCCGGTTGGCCACCGAAACCGCCTGCTTGGGATCGCACTGGTCGTCCTCGATGTCGAGCTTGATCATCGAGCCGTTGACACCGCCGGCGGCGTTGATCGCATCGGCGGCTGCCGTTGCGCCCTGCTTGAACTGATCGCCGATCGTGGCGAGCTGTCCGGTCATCGGGCCGACCACCGAAATGGTGATGTCATCGGCAAAGGCAACCGGCGCGCTCATCATCAGGCCAAATACGGCCGCGCTCAAAATACCCGTTTTTTTCATGGTGATAGAACTCCTCCCACACTCGCGCAGCCGCTCTGGCCGCGCTTCTTTCCGAAGGCGGGACAATTTCATCCTTCATTGGGCCTGTCTAGGCGCATCGGCGCCGCTCGATTGGGCCTCATCAACGCAAAAAGCCACGCCAGCCTGTTCCGGCCGGTCGTGGCTTTTTGCTCGTAGCAGTCCCCATGCGCCCCCGCGCCACGAAAACCTGCCCGCCGTCCCCATTGTGCACGACTGGACCGTGCCCGCCTGCCGCGTTCTTGTTCTTTCATGGTCGGCCGTCTTGTCGCGGCCTTGTCGTTTCACCGGTTCCGACCGTCTTTGCGGTCTTGATCCCGGGGCTTCCCTGTTTTCGATAATCTGCCTGCGATAATCTGCTCGCGATCTCAGTGCATCGTCATCCATTCGCGGGCTTCGCGCAGCGCCTTGGCGATCTCGACCTTGGACATTGCGGCCGACAGTTCCGAGCGCAGTTCCGCGGCGCGGACCGAGCCCTTGATGGCGGCGATGTTGAACCATTTGTGGGCGGCAACGACATCGGTCTCGCAATCGCGGCCGGTCGCATACATCATGCCCAGTTCGAAAAGAATGTCGGCCTGGGCAGTTGCCCCCATGGCGCCGAAGCCGGCTTCAAGCATTTCAAAACGTGCCATTTTAGTCCCCTGTCTGGCTCCCGAGAGCGGGCCTCTTCTGTCCCCCGGTGTTCCCCGGGGAGCCGCTCTTTCGATGCTTCCGAGAATGAGGCCGAGCCTTGAATCCGTCGTTAAATGGCGTGCTTAATTTGGAGAAAACAAAGCTAAAACAAGAGGTAAACGCGGAAATTCGTTAAGGATACAAAGTCAGCAATCCCGCCGTTTTTCGATCGATTTGACGAAAATTTGCAAGACGCCGATCAACACTCTGCTAACCACGCAAACC
Source organism: Mesorhizobium sp. M0077 (assembly GCF_040322955.1). NCBI lineage: Bacteria > Pseudomonadati > Pseudomonadota > Alphaproteobacteria > Hyphomicrobiales > Phyllobacteriaceae > Mesorhizobium > Mesorhizobium sp. M0077. Next base: position 92,788 of record NZ_JAMYUL010000011.1, on the reverse strand, counting down.
AAAGCCAACGCCTCGATCGTTTCATTTTCACGGGCTGCGCTCTCCCGACCCCGCATGAAAATTGCGAAACCTTCCGTCGCGGCACCCGCTTTTGTTTTGCCGGGAGCTGGATTAGCTTACGTTTGCGTAAGGGGCAGAGAGGCGGCTGCCCCACCTAACACCAGGGAGGACAGATATGTTTCGCAAAGTGAGCTTGGCCCTGGCGGCCACCGTGATGATGGCTGGTGCGGCCTGGGCCGATCCGATCGAAGGCAATTGGAAGACACAAGCCGGCGACACAGCAGTTATCGGCGGCAGCGGTTCATTCTCCATCACCCTGAAGACCGGCAAATATGCCGGGAAGACCATCGGTTCGCTCAAGGCGGCCGGGGGCAACAAATATGCCGGCAACATCACCGATCCGGCAAACGACAAGACCTATTCGGGCAAGGCAACACTGTCGGGCACCTCGCTCAAGATGAGCGGCTGCGTGCTCGGCGGGCTGATCTGCAAGAGCCAGACCTGGCACAAGCTCTGATCTTGCTGCTTTGAGTTGACCAACGGGGCCTTCACAGGCCCCGTTTTCTTTTGCAGGACGGTCCGCGCCATAGCGACGACCGTGCCGTTTGCGGCGGCGCAAACCCGAACCGATGCTCTCCCTAAAACATCGTCAATCACTTTGAACCGCAGATGAACGTCGGCATCAGCGCCGGTTCAGTCGCATCAGGGCATTTTGATGGCGTGTTCAAGGAGACACTCCGCAAATGCTCGCTCGCCGCTTCACCATCGTCTGCCTGTTGATGAGCCTGTTCGGGATGCTCTTCGCCATCCTCGTGGCCGAATCCGGCCGTCCGGCCCGTTCCTGGGATGCAGCCAGTTCCTGCCAATTCGATTGCATGAACCATTTTCGCCCCTGAGACGACAAAGACATAGATCCAAACAGAAAAGCAAAAGCCATGAACCGCATCGCCATCAACGCCCTCCAGACCCTTCGGCTCCTGCCGCGGGCGGCGCTCGTCCTGGTCGTGCTGTCGGCGCCGGTCCTGGCCATGCCAATGATGCGGGCCAATGCCGACACGACGATCGACGCGCCGGCGACGAAGAAGCATGGCGTCGGCTTTGTCTTGCTGGTCAGTCTGCAGCGCGGGTAAGGTGTGCCGGTATTAAGGTGATGCCGGCCTGCAAGTGGCGGCCTTGGTGCTCACATGCTTCGAGTACGCTCCGCTCCGGTTCTCGAAGCCAGCCAGTTTGGTCGCTTCGCGCCCGTCCTCGACTCCGGCTCAGCGTTACCTGAATCTCAGCACACCTTGGGCGTGGACGAATAAATCGACCACTTGGCGGCCACCCTCCCCTCCCAAGTGCGGCCTCAAGTCTCTATATTGAGCCATGGAAAAGCGAATCTACCCACAAGCTATCGAATCGGTCGTCATGCCGGAGCCTTTCGGCAAGCAGAGCTTCGACGACGCCAAAAAGGCCGTGGCCGCCTTGCAGGTGCTCTACGACCGCAACACCAAGTTTCTGCGCGACTCCTTTGCCACGCTTGCCGCCGGCGGCGACGAAAGCAAGCGCTACCGCGCCTTCTACCCGGAGATCGGCGTCACCACCAATTCGTTCACCCAGATCGACTCGCGCCAGGCCTACGGCCACATGCCGACCCCCGGGCATTTCTCGACCACCATCACCCAGCCGGTGCTGTTCGAACGCTATCTCGTAGAGCAGCTTCGCCTGATCATGCGCAATCACGGCGTGCCGGTAACGGTTTCGGAATCGACCACGCCGATCCCGCTGCATTTCGCGTTCCTTGAAGGAACCCATGTCGATGGCGCCGCCGCCGACCGCATCAAACGGCCGATCCGCGACCTGTTCGACGTGCCGGATCTCGACGGCACCGACGACCAGATCGCCAACGGCACCTTCGAGGTCGCGTTCGGCGAACCAAGGCCGCTGGCGCCGTTCACGGCGCAGCGCATCGACTATTCGCTGCACCGCATGACGCACTACACGGCGACCAGCCCGCAGCATTTCCAGAACTTCGTGCTGTTCACCAACTACCAGTTCTACATCGACGAGTTCGTCGCCCGCGCGCGGGCCCAGATGGCTGAAGGCGGCCACGGCTATACCGAATTCGTCGAACCGGGCAATGTCATCACCAAGGCAGGGCAAAACGCGCCCAGCGAAGGCGTGGCGGCGCCGCGCCTGCCTCAGATGCCAGCCTATCATCTGAAGAAGCCGAACCATGGCGGCATCACCATGGTCAACATCGGCGTCGGCCCGTCCAACGCCAAGACGATCACCGACCATGTCGCGGTGCTGCGGCCACATGCATGGCTGATGCTCGGCCATTGCGCCGGCCTGCGCAACACTCAGGCGCTGGGCGACTATGTGCTGGCGCATGCCTATGTCCGGGAAGACCATGTGCTGGACGATGACCTGCCGGTGTGGGTGCCGATACCGCCGCTGGCCGAGATCCAGGTGGCGCTGCAGGAGGCGGTCGCCGAAGTCACCGGACTTTCCGGCTACGATCTCAAGCGCATCATGCGCACCGGCACCGTCGCCACCATCGACAACCGCAACTGGGAACTGCGCGACCAGCGCGGACCGGTGCAGCGGCTGTCGCAGTCGCGCGCCATCGCGCTCGATATGGAATCGGCCACGATCGCCGCCAATGGCTTCCGCTTCCGCGTGCCCTACGGCACGCTGCTTTGCGTCTCCGACAAGCCGCTGCATGGCGAGTTGAAGCTGCCCGGCATGGCGACCGAATTCTACAAGCGGCAAGTGGCGCAGCATCTGACCATCGGCATCAAGGCGATGGAGAAGCTGGCGGAAATGCCGATGGAACGGTTGCATTCGCGCAAGCTGAGAAGCTTTTCGGAGACGGCCTTTCAGTAGACCGGCTTGCCGTAAATGTTTGCCGCGAGGCGTTTCGTCATCTTGATTGGGCCGCATTTCAGCCGATAAAGGCCTGCTACCTCGGCAATGTATTACCCGGTCTATGGGCAAACCCCGGTCTGATGGCACGCGTGCGAAAGATGATGGCTTCAATGGCGTTCCTGGCAATGCTCGGCCTCTCGGCCGCGCTTGTAGCCGGGTTCTTTGGCGCACTGCATCCGGCCTTCGATTCCTTCGCCCATTTCCGCATCCATTTTGCCGTGCTGATGGGGCTGATTGCGCTGCCGCTGCTCGCCACCTCGTTTCGCCTGCAGGCGGGCGTGGGCCTGCTGCTGGCCGTGGCCGCCTTCGCCAGCACGTTGAGCACCTTGCCGCGCCTGTGGCCGGTGCAGGCCGCCAATGACGCCTCGCCCGGCAACGAACCGGTCTACCGGCTGCTGCAGATGAACCTGCGTTTCAACAATCCGACACCCAAGAAGGTTCTTTCGCTGATCGCCAGGACCAACCCAGACGTGATCACGCTCGACGAAGTATCGGCCATGTGGGCGACCGAACTCGGCTATATCCAGAACGCCTATCCCTATCGCATCCTGTGCGCCCATCCCGACGGCGTGTGGGGCGTGGCGCTTTTGTCCCGGCGACCCTTTGCGGCCGGCACCGAGCCGCATTGCGAACCGCGCGGCGCGATGGCGGCCGCCACCGTCGATTTCGGCGGCACTCCGGTCGATGTCGCGGCGATCCATTTGAGCTGGCCGTGGCCGAAGGAACAATACTGGCAGATCGGCGAGTTGACCGAGACGCTCACCTCGCTCGGCGAGACGGCGATCATGGCCGGCGACTGCAATGCCGTGCCGTGGAGCGCCGCGGTACGACGCGTCGCCTCGCTCGGCGGACTGACCGTGATGCCGTCGGCCGGACCGACCTGGATCCACCGGACCCTGCCCGATTTCCTGCGGCGCTATGCGGGCCTGCCGATCGACCAGGTGTTTTCGAAGGGCGGGGTGACCATCCTGTCGTCGGCGCGGCTGGAAGAGACCGGCTCCGACCATCTGCCGGTGATGGTGGAATTTTCGTTGATGCGCGACGAGACCAAGCCGGTCGACGAGGATGCTACCGCGACTGTGTCGCTGATCCAGCCCAGCATGGGCGGCTAGATCGTACGCCACGGGGCTTACGGTTTCACAAGCCTACCAAGGCCTCGATGATGCGCTCGACATGGCCGCCTTCACTGTGCTCGCGCGCGTCGAACGCGATCTGTTTTGCCTCATAGAGCTTGGAAGTGGCTTGCAAGCGCCGCGTGGCTTCGACGCGCGTTTTGTTGCATTGCGGATCGTTGGCAAATTTCAGGCCGCGAACCGACCGCTCGGCAGCCTGCATCATCTGCCCGGCGATACGGCCATGGGTTCCTTCATGAGCGAGAACGCCTGTGAAAAACCGGTTCCAGCGTTTGCGCAGCGCCGGCGTGACGGCCGAGGCGACGCGCGGGTAGGTGTAGGCGATGTTGAGCGTTCCATTGGCCTGGCGCAGGCGGCAGACGCCGTTGACCTGACCCACGTCCAGGCTCCAGTCGGCGGTGTAGCTTGTCTGCGCGATGGCGTGGGTCATGAAACCGTGCTTGGGGCCCCTGCGGTTCATGGCGATAACCAGACCGGCACCTGTCGTGCCGGTGATGTCATAGGTTCGCGTCTTAACGACGGTTTTCACCCCGGCCGACGCCGTCCCGACGACGCCGCAGGCCGCGCTTATGGCGGCGACGCAAAACAAGACCAACACGCGCATGCCATTTTCCCCATGGACGCGGCAATGAGACCACAAGCAGACGACGGTTTCAACAATCTTTGGCGCCGAGCGCCTTACATGCCTTGGTAAACCCGGCCATCGCCGCCATTTTTTGCTGGTCGAGACGGCCCCGGTCGGTGAGGCTCACATGCCCTGATAGACCGGGCCTTCGCCGCCTTGTGGCGGCACCCAGTTGATGTTCTGGTTGGGATCCTTGATGTCGCAGGTCTTGCAGTGCACGCAGTTCTGCGCGTTGATGACGAAGCGCACATCCTTGGCAGACGGATCGGCGGCGGCGTTGCCGTCCTTGTCGACCCATTCGTAAACACCGGCCGGGCAATAGCGGGTCGAAGGCCCGGCAAAGACATCATGCTCGGAACGCTTCTGCAACTCCATGTCGCCGACGATGAGATGCACCGGCTCGTTTTCCTCGTGATTGGTGTTGGACAGGAACACCGAGGACAGGCGGTCGAAGGTCAGCACGCCGTCCGCTTTGGGATAGGCGATCTTCTTGTGCTTGGCCGCGGGATCAAGCGTGGCGTAATCGGCCTTGCCATGTTTCAGCGTGCCGAAGGGCGAGAAGCCGAACAGCGTGTTCAGCCACATGTCGAGACCACCGAGGCCGACGCCGATAATGGTGCCGAAGCGCGACCAGAGCGGCTTGACGTTGCGGACCTTCTTCAAATCCTTGCCGATATCGGTCGCGCGCCAGGCGTCCTCATAAGACGACAGCTCGTCATTGGCGCGGCCGGAGCCGATCGCTTGCGCGACATGCTCGGCCGCCAGCATGCCGGACAGCACCGCATTGTGCGAACCCTTGATGCGCGGCACGTTGACGAAGCCCGCCGCACACCCCATCAGCACGCCGCCGGGGAAGGAGAGTTTCGGCACCGACTGCCAGCCGCCTTCGGTAATGGCGCGCGCGCCGTAGCCGATGCGCTTGGCGCCCTCGAAGGTGCGCGATATCGCCGGATGCGTCTTGAACCGTTGGAATTCCTCGAAGGGCGACAGCCAGGGATTCTTGTAGTTGAGATGCAGGACGAAGCCGACCGCGACCTGGTTGTCCTCCAGGTGGTAGAGGAAGGAGCCGCCGCCTGTCTTCAGGTCGAGCGGCCAGCCGAAGGAGTGCTGCACCAGGCCCGGCTGGTGGTTCTCGGGCTTGACCTGCCACAGCTCCTTGAGGCCGATGCCGTACTTGCCGGGCTCACGCCCGTCGGACAGTTTGTATTTTGCGATCAGCTGCTTGGACAGCGAACCGCGCGCGCCTTCGCCGATCAGCACGTATTTGCCCATCAGCGCCATGCCCGGCGCAAAGCCTGGGCCATGTGTGCCGTCTTTTTCGACGCCCATGTCGCCGGTGATGACGCCCGTGACCGCGCCGGCATCGTTGTAGACGAGGCTGGCGGCAGCAAAGCCCGGATAGATTTCGACGCCTAGCGCTTCAGCCTTGGTTGCCAGCCAGCGGCAGACATTGCCGAGCGAGACGATGTAGTTGCCGTGATTGTTCATCAGCGGCGGCATCAGGATATTGGGCAGACGGAACGAGCCGGCGGGGCCGAGCACCAGGAAATCGTCGGCCGTAACCGGCGTCTTGAAGGGGTGGCCATCTTCCTCGCGCCAGCCCGGCAACAGGCGGTCGATGCCTATGGGATCGACGACGGCGCCTGACAGAATATGGGCGCCAACCTCGCCGCCCTTTTCCAACACCACGACGGAAAGCTCGGGATTGACCTGCTTAAGACGGATCGCTGCGGCAAGGCCCGCCGGGCCGGCCCCGACGATGACCACGTCGAATTCCATGCTCTCGCGTTCGATCTCGCTCATCAACCCCTCCGCACTGGCCGACCGTTTCCGGCATTTTGCTGGCTCCTGCGCTGCATAGCGCATCAATCCGCGACAGGAAACCGGCGCTGACGTGACAATGCCGATTTCGACAAAAAGTCGCGGATAACAACTCTGCCGCAAGCGTTTTGCGCGCGGCCGCGCTCAGCGTCCCATATTTTAATTGTTCGACGGCTCTCTTATCGGCCATACTTATTTCCATGCGCACGCCGTCCGGCTATTCATTGACGCGCTTCCCCCTTCCGCCCGGCCGGACCTGCCGAGCGATCCTTCTCGCCCTTTCAATGCTTACGCCGGTTCGCACTCATGCCGAGCCGGTGAAGGTGTGGGCGACCGGCGCCTATTCCTTTCCCGACGAGCTTGGCGGTTTCCACATCACCGGCGCCTCGGGCACCGGCACCAAGGAAGATCCATTGGTCATCTCCGAGGAGCTGAATTCGTCGACGCCGGTGACGCTCACCATCCGCACCACCAAACCGATCCAGCCGTTCAGCACCAACGGCGAATTCGCCAACGGCATCCTGTACATGCGTATCGAGGTGCTCAACAACAGCGGCCAGGCCTGGGTCGAATTCCAGTTCGAGCTGCAGGAGATACTCAACCAGCCGAGCGTGTTCGGCGACGGCCTGTCCTTCGACCAGCGCAACAAGACGCCCGACAACATCCTGTCGAGCGCGTACGCCGATTTCGACCGCGATTTCGAACCCTATGACCGGCTCTTGTTCAAGAGTGGACAGATCGACCCGCTGAAGAGGGGACGCTTCGAGTTTCTGATCACCGACTACACGCCGCGCTGGACGTTCTATCTGGTTCAGGATCCGCGGATTCCTACGGGGTAAGCGGCAGACGCCGTGAAAATCGCCACGAAATGCCCTTCGTGATTGGCGAAAGCCGACGAGCGCGTAATCTCCCTCCTTGAGGGGGAGATGGCCGGCAGGCCAGAGGGGGTCGTTGCGCGTCGAGCGCCAACCTCCTCTGTCGCCGACAGGCCGCGTCCGGTCGTGCCGACCCCCCTCTGTCGCCTTCGGCGACATCTCCCCCTCAAGGGGGGAGATTACTAACCGCCCAACCTTGCAAATCGTCTCTCGGCGGACGAATGTGCCCGGCATGACTGCCGCCTCCCCCAACAACCGATCCGACCTGGCCGAGTTGCTCGCCTTCTACGCCTCTGCCGGCGTCGACGAAGCGTTGGAGGACGCGCCGGTGAACCGGTTTGCCGGGGCAGCGCCGAAGCGCGCCGAGCGCGCAACGGCGCCTGCCGCGCCGCCTCGCGAACAGAAATTTCCGGAACAAGCCGCCGCCAGCCCCGGGCTGGACGCAAGCCGGGTGCCGGACGCGCCTGCGCGTTCCGTTCCGGCCATGGCGACGGTGCCCGACGAGGCACAGGCGGCCCTAGCCCGGCAGATGGCGGCAAGCGCCTCGACGCTCGACGAACTGCGCCAGCACATGGCGTCCTTCGATGGCTGCAACCTCAAATTCACCGCCAAGAACCTGGTCTTCGCCGACGGCAATCCGGAGGGTTCGGTGATGCTGGTCGGCGAGGCGCCCGGCCGCGACGAGGATATTGAAGGCCTGCCATTCGTCGGCCGCTCCGGCCGGCTGCTCGACCGCATGCTGGCGGCGATCGGGCTTGACCGGACTTCGGTCTATATCGCCAACGTCATTCCCTGGCGGCCGCCCGGCAACCGCACGCCGACGCCGCACGAGACCGAAATCTGCCGTCCGTTCATCGAGCGGCAGATAGAGCTGGTCAATCCCAAGGTGCTGGTCAATCTCGGTGGCCCTTCGGCCAAGACCTTGCTCAACACGAGCGAAGGCATCTTGCGCCTGCGCGGCAACTGGCGCGTCCACACCACGGCTTCCGGCATTGCCATTCCGGCCATGCCGACGCTGCACCCGGCCTATCTCTTGCGAACCCCTGCGCACAAGAAACTGGCGTGGCGAGATTTTCTCGAGGTGAAGGCGAAGTTGCGGGAGCTGGGCTAATCTAGCTGATCTCCCCCTTGAGGGCCCCTTGGAGGGGGAGATGTCGCCGAAGGCGACTGAGGGGTCGTTGCGCGTGGAGCGCAACGTCCATTTTCCGTAAGAAGGTCGCATCCCGTCGAACCGACCCCTTCTGGCCTGCCGGCCATCTCCCCCTCAAGGGGGGAGAATAGATTTCGCCTCGGCCTCCGCTATAACCTCCGACGTAATTGAAATCCCTCTCCCGCCGCCTTAATCCTGCCCGATGACAACAGTCCAAACCTCCGCCGGCAGCCTGATCCGCGAATGGCGCACGCGCCGGCGCATGAGCCAGCTTGATCTCGCAATGGGGGCTGAGATTTCCCAGCGTCATCTCTCCTTCGTCGAAAGCGGCCGCGCCGCGCCCTCGCGCGAGATGGTGCTGCATCTGGCCGAGCAGCTTGAGATTCCGCTGCGGCAGCGTAATCAGCTGTTGCTGGCTGCCGGCTTTGCCCCGAGCTTCAGCGAGCGGCCACTCACAGATACGACGCTGGCGCCGGCGCTTGCCGCGGTCGAGAGCGTGCTCAAAGGGCATGAGCCGTTCCCCGCCCTCGCCGTCGACCGGCACTGGAACCTGATTTCCGCCAATGCCGCCATCGGCCCGTTTCTGGCCGATGTTGCCGAGCCGTCGCTGCTCCAGCCGCCGGTCAATGTGCTGCGCCTCAGCCTGCACCCGAACGGCATCGCACCGCGCATCGTCAATCTCGCGGAATGGCGGGCGCATCTGCTGGAGCGGCTGAAACACCAGAACGATGCCGCCGGCGATCCCGTCCTGGTCGAGCTGGAGCGCGAATTGCGAACCTATCCCTCCGGGCTCAAGGGCGCGCGGCCGGTGCCGGTCGAGCCCAACGGCATCGTCCATCCGCTGCGGCTGGCGCATGGCGACCAGGTGCTGTCCTTCATCAGCACCATCACCGTCTTCGGCACGCCGCTTGACGTGACGCTGTCGGAACTGGCGATCGAGTCTTTCTTCCCGGCCGACGAGCAGACGCGAGCGGTGCTGGTGCGGCTGGCGAAGGAACGTGCGGAAGCTAACTGAGCAACCCCGTGGACCTCCTCACCCCTGTGGTGGCGCTGCCTTCCGCGTTCGGGTGCGTTCCAGGCCGAGTTGGCGCTCGCGCCAGATGATGAAGATGCCGGCGGCAACGACGATCACACCGCCGACGAGCGTGTTGATGGTGGCGATATCGCCAAAGGCGAAATAGCCGACGACGACGCCGAGGATCATCGAGGTGTATTCGAACGGCGCCACCACCGAAGCTTCGGCATGGCGGTACGCCGCCGTCATCAAAATCTGCGCCAGCCCGCCACAGAAGCCCGCTGCGACCAGCAGACCGGCCTGCGGCGGTGTCAGCGCCTGCCAGCCGAAGGGCAGCGTAAGCAGCGCCATGACGCTCGCCGTCGCCGAGAACCACAACACGATGGTCGCGGTTCGTTCGGTCTGGACAAGATTGCGCACGAGCAGGATGGCATTGGCGGAGATTGCCGCAGAAACGAGAGCAGCGATGACGCCCAGCACCTCCTGGTCGCCGAGCGCGGCGCCCGACGTGAGCAGCGTCAGCTCCGGCCAGGAGATGATCAGCACGCCGACCAGACCGACCGCAACCGCGCTCCAGCGATAGATGCGAATGGCTTCGCCGAGGAATAGCGAGGAGAACACCACCACCAGCAAAGGCTGGGCATAGTTCAGCGTGATCGCTTCCGGCAGCGGCAGCCGGGTCAGCGCAAAGAAGCCGAGCCCCATGGCGCAGACGCCGACGACACCACGTGCGATGTGGTTCAGCGGGCGTTTGGTGGCAAACGCCGTGCCCAGTTTTCTCGTGAAGGCCAGGAAGACGATGATCGGGAAGATGGCGAAGAAGGAGCGGAAGAAGACGATCTGGCCGGCCGGCAAAGTGCCGGCGGCCTTGATGCAGGTTTGCATGCTGACAAAGACCGCCACCGACATGACCTTGAGCATGATCCCGGTGAGAACATTAGAGCGCCGCGCGTCGTCTTCGACGCGCAAAGGACGCTCTGACACTTTGAATCTGCGCATCGTGCTTTCCAAAAATCGACATTGATTTTTGGGCCGATGCGCGCCGGGATGATCGGACAGTTTCCCGCCCGCTTCGTCTCCAGGCCCGGCTTTCACTGTTTTGTTGCTTCCCGGATCTCCGCTGAGATGCGCGTCGAACAACGCGGTACACAGGCGCCCATGCCGAACTTCGATGTGACGACGGTCATCAAGGCCTCACGATGATGGCGGAAGGGGAACGCCCCGAAATAGGCATTGGCGCAGTTTTGTCGAGTGACCGTTTCGTGTAAAGAGCGCGCAACTTTAGATTTAATGGGCCAGGACACGTCAGCGGCTCCGATAGCGACAGGGAAACCCAAGGGAATGCGAACCGATACCGGCCAGGTCTTCAAGCTCGAAGACTACCGCCCCAACGACTTTTCCATCCCGCAAACCGGCCTCACCTTCCGCCTTTCGCCAGACGCAACGCGTGTCACCGCAGTGCTGACGATCGAACGCCGCGATGGCGCCGCCGCCTCGACGTCGCTGGTGCTGGACGGCGACGGGCTGGTGCTCAAGCGCATTGCCATCGACGGTCGCGAGCTTGCCCCGGCCGAGTATCTCGCCACGCCGGACCAGCTGACCATTTTGAGGCCGCCGGCCCGTTTCCAGCTGCTGCTCGAGACCGAGATCGCGCCGGCCAGCAATGAGGCGCTGATGGGCCTCTACCGCTCCAGCAATGTCTATTGCACGCAATGCGAGGCCGAGGGCTTTCGCCGCATCACCTATTTCCTCGACCGCCCCGACATCCTGTCGGTCTATACCGTGCGTATCGAGGCGAGGCTGGACGAAGCGCCGCTGTTGCTTTCCAACGGCAATCCGGTCGAAAGCGGCGCGCTTGCCGACGGCTGGCACTTTGCAGTCTGGGACGACCCCTTCCCCAAGCCGTCCTATCTGTTTGCGCTCGTGGCCGGCAATCTCGGCAAGGTTGCGGACCGTTTCGTCACCATGTCCGGCCGCAAGGTCGAACTCGGCATCTATGTCGAGCCAGGCAAGGAGGGGCTTGCCGGCTACGCCATGGATGCGCTGAAGCGCTCGATGCAATGGGACGAGCAGGCCTTCGGCCGCGAATACGACCTCGACGTCTTCAACATCGTCGCCGTTTCCGACTTCAACATGGGGGCCATGGAGAACAAGGGCCTCAATATCTTCAACGACAAGTATGTGCTGGCCGACCGGGAAACCGCCACCGACGCCGATTTCGCCAATATCGAGGCGATCATCGCGCATGAGTATTTCCACAACTGGACCGGCAACAGGATCACCTGCCGCGACTGGTTCCAGCTCTGCCTCAAGGAAGGGCTGACGGTCTTTCGCGACCATGAATTCTCCGCCGACCAGCGCTCGCGCGCGGTCAAGCGCATCGCCGAAGTGCGCACGCTGAGGGCACACCAGTTCCCCGAGGACCAGGGACCGCTGGCGCATCCGGTGCGGCCGCGCCGCTACCGCGAGATCAACAATTTCTACACGGCGACGGTCTACGAAAAAGGCTCGGAAGTCGTGCGCATGATCCGCACTATCCTCGGGGCCGAGGCTTTCCGCGCCGGCATGGACCTCTATTTCGAGCGCCATGATGGCGAGGCCGCGACGATCGAGGACTTCCTGAAGGTGTTCGAGGACGCCTCCGGGCGCGACCTGTCGCAGTTCGCGCTCTGGTATCACCAGGCGGGCACGCCGAACCTGACCGTCAGTTCGACGCACAATCCGGCGACGCGCGAGTTTACGCTTGAGATCGAGCAGTCGGTGCCGCCGACACCGTCGGAGAGCCGCAAGCGCTTGATGCACATTCCGCTCGCCTTCGGGCTGGTCGGCGCGGGCGGTGAGCCGGTCGCCTATGATGGCGTCGAGGGAGCCACCGTCGAGGACGGCGTTATCCACATCCGCAAGCGCCGTCACATGGTGCGCTTCTCAGGCGTCGCCGAGCGGCCGGCGGTGTCGCTGAACCGCGGCTTTTCGGCGCCGATCACGCTTTCGGTCGAGCAGAAGGCCGACGACCAGTTCTTCCTCGCTGGCCATGACAGAGATGCCTTCGCGCGCTGGCAGGCGTTCAACACGCTGCTCACCGATGCGCTGATAGCGGCTTTCCGCCAGATCCTCGGCGGCGCGAAAACGGTTTTCACCGCCAGGCTGACCGGACTTGCCGGGAAGATCGCCGGCGACGAGACGTTGGAGCCTGCCTACCGGGCACTGGCGCTGTCACTTCCCGGCGAGGCCGACATTGCCCGCGACCTCGGCACTAACATCGATCCCGACGCCATCTTTGCCGCTCGCGAGGCGTTGGCGCTGGCAATCGCGCGCGCCAACAAAGACAGCTTCGCCAAGCTCTACGGCCGCCTAGCCGACGACGGGCCGTTCAGCCCCGACGCGGCAAGTGCGGGACGCCGCGCGCTGCGCAACATCCTGCTCGACTACCTCTCGCTGCAGCCGGAAGGTGCTGCGCTCGCCGCCCGGCATTTCGAGGTCGCGACGAACATGACCGACCGCGCCGCAGCGCTGACCGTCCTTGCGCACCGCCATGACGGTTCGCCGGAGGCGATCAAGGCGCTGGCCGATTTCGAGGCGCGTTATGGCGCCGATCCGCTGGTCATGGACAAATGGTTCCAGATCCAGGCCAGCGTGCCGGGACCCCGGACAGTCGATACGGTACGCAAGCTGACTGGTCACGCAGCTTTCTCGATGGCCAATCCGAACCGGGTGCGTTCGCTGGTCGGCACATTCGCCAGCGCCAACCAGACCGGCTTCCACCGAGCCGATGGCGAAGGCTACCGGTTTTTTACCCAGACCGTACTCGAGGTTGAAAAACGCAATCCGCAGGTGGCGGCCAGGCTGGCGACAGCGCTGCGCTCCTGGCGCTCGCTGGAGCCGGGCAGGCAAGCCAAGGCAAGGGAAGCGCTGCTGGCGATCGCCAATGGCGAAAACCTGTCGGCGGATTTGCGGGACATTGTGGAGCGTACGCTGGCCTGATCCCTCCCCCTTGAGGGGAGAGTGGACAGCCGCCGAAGGCGGATGGACGGGTGGGGTCGTTGCGGCAGTGCGCGACCTCGACCAACTTCGACCGTGATTGAGAGAGTCGAGCGCTTCGCCGAGGACCCCACCCGGCCCTTCGGGCCACCCTCCCCTCAAGGGGGAGGGATTTCAGCGTTATTTCAATCAATTTTTAATGTTTTTCGGCCGCGCCTCTGGACAAGGCGAATCACCTTTGATTCTTTACAGACGATTCGGACGTGCGGTGTTGCCGGATCGTCAAGCGTACGGAAATTCGGGGAGTGCCATTTATGGCCAAGGCGGACGCGTGGGGCGCGCCCGAAGGGACGGCTTTTGAGCGCCGCAAGGCGCGAGGCGACGGCCTCGCCGGCAATACGCGGCTCATCGCTGAACCAGCCTACCGGCGGCTCCTGGCTGCCGAACCCCTTCTGCGCCGTTCGATACCGGCTCTCATCATCATCTTCCTGATCGTCATCGCCGCACTGCGCGTGCTGTCGCTGATGAACGAGCGCGACGAGGCCGAGCGCGACGTCAAGGCGGTGCTGGGTCTCGCCGCCGGCCAGATGGCGAACGCAATCTCGGCCGACCCGACCGCGGCATCCAGCGGTGCAATTGATCTTCTGGAAAGCACGAGCCGCCAGGGCGCCATGGGCAGAAGCCATGTGCTTGTGATCACCGACAGCGCCTTCAAGATCATTGCCGTGTCGCCGCTGTCGACCGGCTGGCAAGGGCGATCGCTGGACAGCCTGGTGCTGGACGGCCAGCCGCTGTTCATGTTCGGCGACCGCGCCGGGGTCATGGATGTCAGCATCGGCGGCCAGGACTGGTACGCGGCGGTGAGCCTGACCCGGGACCGCAAGAACGCCGCCGCCGTGCTGGTGCCGCAGGAAGCAGTGTTCGACAACTGGCGCAAGACCGTCTCGCTCAACGTCACGCTGTTTGTGCTGACAGCCGGCGTGCTGATCATCATCCTCTACGCCTATTTCGGCCAGGCATCGCGCGCCCAGACAGCCGACCGCATCTATCTCGAAGCCCATCAGCGCATCGACATGGCGCTGGTTCGCGGTCGCTGCGGCCTGTGGGACTGGGACATGGTGCGCGGCAAGATGTACTGGTCGCGCTCGATGTACGACATGCTGGGCTACGAGCCCTGCAACTCGATGCTGTCGTTCGGCGAGGTCGACGACATCATCCACCCCGAGGACGGCGACCTGTTCGAGCTGGCCAACAAAATCGTCGAGCGCGAGATCGACCATATCGACCAGGTGTTCCGGATGCGTCACGCCGACGGCCAGTGGGTGTGGATGCGCGCCAGGGCCCAGGTGATCGACCCGGAAGCGCCTGAGATCCAGCTGATCGGCATTGCCGTCGACGTCACCGAGCAGCGGCATCTGGCGCTGCGCTCGGAGGCGGCCGACCTGCGCCTGCGGACCGCGATCGAAAACATCAACGAATCCTTCGTGCTGTGGGATGCCGCCCAGCGCCTGATCATGTGCAATTCCAAATACCAGAAGGACAACGGCCTGTCGGACCGCGACGTCATGCCGGGCGCTGCGCGCGCCGTGCTTGAAGAGCGCATGCTGGCCTTCGCCTCTGAACGGCGGCTGGCCAACACCAACGGGCCGCAAGGGGGCGCAACCTTCGAGCGGCAGCTCTCCGACGGCCGCTGGCTGCAGGTCAACGAACTGAGGACCCGGGACGGCGGCACGGTCTCCGTCGGCTCCGACATCACCCAGATCAAGCTGCACCAGGAAAAGCTGGTCGACAGCGAGCGCCGGCTGATGGCGACCATCCACGACCTCAGCCTCGCCCGCCGGGCCGAGGAAGAGCGCGCCAAGGAACTGGTCGAGCTCAACCGCGAATATATGAAGGAAACCGAGCGCGCCGAGGCCGCCAATCGGGCCAAATCCGAATTCCTAGCCAACATGTCGCACGAGCTGCGCACGCCGCTCAACGCCATCATCGGGTTCTCCGAACTGATGGAACAAGGCCTGTTCGGGCCGCTCGGTTCGCCGCGCTACGAGGAATATGCCAACGACATCAACGGCAGCGGCAAATATCTGCTCGGCGTCATCAACGACATACTCGATATGTCGAAGATCGAAGCCGGCCAATTCTCGGTGGACCGCGAGGAAATCGATCTCTGCCCGCTGATCCGCGAGACGGTGCGGGTGATCTCGCTGCAGGCGGCGGAGAAATCGATCACAGTCGAAACCCGCATCGCCGATACGATGACGCTGTTCGCCGACCGCCGGGCGATCAAGCAGATCGCCATCAATCTGCTGTCGAATGCGGTGAAGTTCACCGGCCAGGGCGGCCATATCTCGGTGCGCGCCCGCAACACGTCAGGCGCGCTGGTGCTGACCATCGAGGACAATGGCTGCGGCATTCCGAAGGAGGCACTGAGCAAGCTCGGCCGCCCCTTCGAACAGGTGCAGAACCAGTTTTCGAAGAACCACGCCGGCTCCGGCCTCGGCCTTGCCATCTCGCGCTCGCTGGCCGAGCTGCAGGGCGGCGCGCTGAAAATCCGCTCGACCGAAGGCGTCGGCACGATCGTGTCGGTGCGCATTCCGGTGAAGAAGCCGGCGCTGGCGGTGAAGGCGGCGGCCTGACGGCCCGCCAATGCGAGCGGTGCTCTCCGCCGCGTTCAAGGACTGAGTAGCCCCGGTCATGTAAGGGCTCCGGCGGCTTTCGCCGCCGGAGACATATCGCCATTTCACTCCATGCTGTCGTCGCCGCCGTCCCATTGGTGGTGGCGGCCCATGCGGCCTTTCTTTGGGAGTTCGTTGCGCTCGATCTTGCCGTCATTGTTGCGGTCGAGCATGGCGAACACCTTCTTCTCGCGCCCGGTGATGTCGTCCGTGGTCAGCGTGCCGTCGCCCTTGCTGTCGTAGCGGGCAACTATGCGCTTGGCCATTTCCTCGAACCGCGCCTTCTCCAGCGCGTCAGCGAGCTGGGCGACTGTCAGCTTGCCGCCATTATCGGCGACCAGCTTCTTCAGCCGCGCGTTCATGGCGTCGGAAAACTGGTCGAAGCTGATGGTGCCGTTGGAATCCTTCATCGCCTTGTCGAGGCGCATCATCGCGCCCTCGCGCATTCTGGCGCTGGCATTGTTCTCGGCATAGGCGGTGGTGCCAACGGCGCCGGCAAGCGCGACAAAGGCAAGGGCAAGTCCGGTTGTCTTTCTCATGGGTATCTCCTGTTGCATCGTCACCCCCGATGCGATCCGAAACAGCCGCCAACGCTTCACGCCCTCACGACCGTTTCGTACGAAGCAAAAGGTTGAAATCCTTTCTGACCTTTTGCGACGTTTCCTTGAGATGTGCTTCCAGCACACCGAAATCCGGCAGGTCAGTCACCGCCAGAAGCAGATCCGACAATCCCGGCGGAACGTCATCGCGTTCGAATGCACCGGTGAGGCAAAGCCGCGTCATCTGGGTCAGCGCCAGATAGAGTTGGTAGGCTTCGCAAAGCTGCTGCCTGACGTCAGCCTCGGCGAAATCCGGCGACAGATGCGCCAGGATTTCGCCGGTCGCGGTCACCCTGCGGCCGGCTTCGACCTGCCCGGTTATAACCGCCACCTGCGCGATGAATTCGAGGTCGATGAGGCCGCCGGAGATGAGCTTGATGTCCCAGAGATCGCGCGGCGATTTTTCCTTCTCGATCAGCGCGCGCATCTCGGATGCCTCTGCCCTCACCTTGGCGGCATCGCGCGGCAAGGCCAGAAGTGCCGCCACCTCGACCTCGACCTCGGCGCAAAGGGCCGCGTCGCCGCCGATGGCGCGCGCCCGGGCCAGCGCCATGTGCTCCCAGGTCCAGGCCTCCTGGCGCTGGTATTTCGTGAAGGCATCGATGTGGGTGGCCACCGGCCCCTTGTTGCCGGATGGCCGCAAGCGCAGGTCGAGCTCGTAGAGAACGCCTTCGGCGGTCGGCGCCGAGACAGCCGCGATCAGCCGCTGCGTCATCCTGGTATAGTAGTGCGATGGTGCGAGCGGCTTGTCGCCGTCGGACTCGTCGGCATTCGCGTCGTGGTCGTAGAGCAGAATGAGGTCGACATCGGAGCCGGCGGTGAGCTCGCGGCTGCCGAGTTTGCCCATGCCGAGCAGCGACACGGTGCCGCCGGCGATGCGGCCATGACGCAGCGCGAATTCGGTGGTCACCGCCTGCAATGCGGCGTCGATGGTGAGGTCGGCGAGATCGGAAAAGGCGCGGCCGGCGCGCGCCGGGTCGATCGAGCCGGCGAGCAGCCTGACACCGATCAGGAATTTCTGCTCGGAGGCAAAGATGCGCAAACGGTCGAGCACGTCCTCATAAGCCCGGTCGCCTTCGATGAAAGCGGCCAACCGCGCTGAGAGATAGGCTCGGTTGGGCAGTTCGGCGAGCAGCGCCGGGTCGAGCAGACCGTCGAAGACATGCGGGCGCCTTGTGATGATTGCCGCCAGCCGAGGCGCGGCGCCCATGATCGTCGCCATTAGTTTCAGCAGGGCGGGATTCGACTGCAGCAGCGAAAACAGCTGGATGCCGGCGGGCAGGCCGGCGAGGAATTCGTCGAAGCGAACCAGCGCCTCGTCGGCCCGGCGCGTCTGGCCGAAGGCTTTGAGCAGCGCCGGCGTCAGTTCGGTCAGCCGCTCGCGCGCTTCCGCCGACTGGGTGACGCGGTAGCGGCCGAAATGCCAGCCTCGAATCACCCGGCAGATGTCGCTTGGCCGCTGGAAGCCAAGGCCGTGCAAGGTCTGCAGCGTGTCGGGATCGTCGACATCGCCGGTGAAGACCAGATTGCCGACGCCTGCCGATAATTCAGGCGCGGTCTCGAACAGCGCGGCGTAATGGCGCTCGACCTCATGCAAAGCCGCGCGAAAGGTTTCGGCAAATCTGGCGGCATCGGCAAAGCCCAGCATATGGGCGATGCGTTCCAGCCCTTCATCATCGTCGGGCAGAATATGCGTCTGCTCGTCGGCGACCATCTGGATGGCGTGTTCGACGCGGCGCAGAAACCAATATTGCTGCGTGAGCGCGTCGCGTGCATCGGCGGTGATCCAGTTGCGCGCCGCCAGCGCACCCAGCATCGGCACCGTCTCGCGGCCGCGCAGCTCCGGAAAACGGCCGCCGGCGATCAGTTGCTGGGTCTGGACGAAGAACTCGATTTCGCGAATGCCGCCGCGGCCGAGCTTGACGTTGTGTCCTTTGACCGCGATCTCGCCATGACCCTTGTGGGCATGGATCTGGCGCTTGATCGAATGAACGTCGGCGATCGCCGCATAGTCCATGTATTTGCGCCAGACATAGGGCTGCAATTCCCGCAGGAACGCATCCCCGGCATCGAGATCGCCGGCCACGGGACGCGCCTTGATCATGGCGGCGCGCTCCCAGTTCTGGCCGCGCGCCTCATAGTAGCGAAGTGCTGCCTCGACCGGGATCGCCAGCGGCGTCGAGCCTGGATCGGGACGAAGCCTCAAATCGGTGCGGAAGACATAGCCGTGCCCGGTGCGGTCCTGCAGGATGCGGACCAGCCTGCGGGTCAGGCGCGCAAACAGCTCTGTGGCGTCGAGCGGATCGACGATCGCCGGCGCATCCGGATCGAAGAAGACGACGAGGTCGATGTCGGAGGAGAAATTCAGTTCATGCGCGCCAAGCTTGCCCATGCCGAGCACGATCCAGCCGGATTGCCGTGACGGATTTTCGGGATCGGGCAATTTGAGCTTGCCTTGGCTGTGCGCCTCGCGCAGCAGGAAGTCGACCGCCGCGCAGGTGCAGGCATCGGCGAGATTGCTGAGGCGCCTTACCGTCAGCGCTGCATCGGCCTCGCCGGAGAGGTCTGCAAGTGCGATCAGGAAGTGAGCTTCACCCTTCCACTGCCTGAGTTCCGTCATCAGGCTGGATTCGGAAACGGTCTCGGAAAAGGCGGCCTTGCCGATCGCTTCGGCGATGGCGAGCAGCCGAGCCTCGACACTGCCATCGAACAGCGCGTCGAGGATTTGCGGCCGGCGGCGCGCGACATCGCGGAGGAAAGGCGAGAGATCGAAGACGGCAGCGAGAAACTCCTGGGCCGCGCCCTTGCCTCCTAGGAATTTCGCCAGCCGCGGCAGGTTCTCGTCCTTGGCATCGCCAGCGATCTCCGACAGTTCACGCCGGGCGCGGGTCTCATCCAGCGGCGCGAGCTGCGCCGCCAGTTGCAGGCGCCATTCGGTCTCGATCCGTTTCTGCGCCATCCGCACCGCCATCAATGGTCCTCCCGCCCCGGGAAGCTCATGATAACGGACAATCCGGGATTGGCAGGCAGAAGTTCAAGCCGGCCATTGTGAAAAGTCATGATCGCCTTGGCGAGGCTGAGACCAAGGCCGGATCCCGGCTGCGAGCGGCTCTTTTCCAGCCGCACGAAGCGCTCGGTCGCCCTGGCGCGGTCGGCATCGTCGGGGATGCCATGGCCATTGTCGGAAACGGAAAGGCGGATTTCGTGACCGACGCGCTGCAGGGCTACGCGCACGGCAGGCTTTTCCGTCGCATCGGTCGAGTATTTGATGGCGTTGTCGACGATGTTCGACAGTGCCTGGCCGATCAGCTCGCGGTTGCCATCGACGGAAAAATTCCCGTCCGCGGCAGTTTCAAGCACCACGCCAGCCTCCTCCGCCACCGGCTCATAAAGCTCGACAACGTCATGCACCGCGGCGGCGAGATCGACCTTGCTGGTGCTCTCCGAGGAATAGCCGGCCTCCAGCCTGGAGATCATCAGGATGGCGTTGAAGGTTTTTATCAGCTGGTCGGATTCGGCGATGGTGCCTTCCAGCGCCTGCCGGTAGTCGGTGGTCTTGTGCTTGCCCGAAAGTGTCGCCTCAGCGCGGTTGCGCAGTCTGGTCAGCGGCGTCTTCAAATCATGGGCGATGTTGTCGGAGACCTGCTTCAGCCCTTCGTTGAGCGTCGCTATCCTGGCCAGCATGGTGTTGAGGTTTTCCGACAGGCGGTCGAACTCATCGCCGGCGCCGGTCACCGGCAGCCGTCCCGTGAGATCGCCGCCCATGATGCGGCGGCTTGCCTCCGAGACGCTGTCGATGCGCTTCAGCGCGGCGCGGCCGACAAGGAACCAGATCAGCAGCCCGCCCAGGCCCATCATGCCCAGCGCCAGCATCAGGGCGCGGCGGACGACGGCGCGGAAGCGCTCGGGCTCGCCGAGATCGCGGCCGACCAGCATGATCATCTGGTTGGGCAGCCGCAGCACCAGCGCGATGGCGTTGTGGCCCTTCTCGCCCTCGGACTGAATTTCGGTCTCGCCGGGCTGCGCGCCATTCGGGTCAGAAGCCTGGTTGCGCTGCCGTTCAAGCTCACCTTCGCCGAAACGGCGATAGGAGAAGGGTTCGGTCGTCCAGCCATCGGTCTCGAGCACCCCCGGTGCCAGGCTCTGCACGTTGCCGGTGAGGATCTGGCCGTTGACATCGGCAATGAGATAGAGGTTGGCGCCGGGCTGGCGCGAGCGCTGCTCGACGACGCGCACCAGCCGCGGCAGGCCGCCGCTCTGATAGGCACGGGCGAGGCCGAGCACCTCGTCATTGATGGTCTGCTGGGTCTGGCCGGTCAGCATGCGGGCCGACAACGACGTCATGTAGAAGACCAGCAACACGGCACATAGCGCGAAAAGCAGGAAATAAAGCGCTGAAAGCCGCGCCGCCGTCGTCCTCATGATGGCCGGCAGGGAAAGGGCCATCGAGTTCTAGCTCATGATGAGATTTGGCTGAAATCTCATCATGACCTACCCCTTTGTTGGAGCATGATCTTCTCCAAAAACCGGTACCTACTTTTTGGGATCATGCTCTAGCCGCTCTTCAGCATATAGCCGGCGCCGCGAACCGTATGCAGGATCGGCTTGTCGAAACCCTTCTCGATCTTGCCACGCAGGCGCGAGACGTGAACGTCGATCACGTTGGTCTGCGGATCGAAATGATAGTCCCAGACATTTTCGAGCAGCATGGTGCGCGTCACCACCTGGCCGGCATGGCGCATCAGATATTCGAGCAGGCGGAATTCGCGCGGCTGTAGCGTGATCTCGCGCGCCGCGCGCTTGACCGAATGGGACAGCCGGTCAAGCTCGAGATCGCCGACCCGGTAGACGGTTTCGGCCTCCCTGGCGCTGGCGCGGCGGTTCAGCACCTCGACGCGGGCGAGCAATTCGGAAAAGGCATAGGGCTTGGTCAGATAGTCGTCCCCGCCGGCGCGCAGACCGGTGACGCGGTCATCGACTTCGCCCAGCGCCGACAGGATCAGCACCGGCGTGGTGTTGCCGCGCGAGCGCAGGCCGGCAATGACGGAGAGCCCGTCGCGGCGTGGCATCATGCGGTCGACGACCATCACGTCATAGTCGCCGGCATCGGCCAGCGCAAAGCCGGTTTCGCCGTCGCCGGCGACATGGGCGGTGTGCCCAGCCTCGGCAAAGGCCTTCTGCATATAGTCGGCCGCCTCGCGATCGTCTTCTATGACGAGAATCTTCATAGAGCCGTTATACGCGATTTCGCCGGAAGATTGAGGGGCCGCCATAAGCGCAAAAGCTTTCGTTCAAGCATGTCGTTTTGCAAAAACCGCCGTGCACTTTTGGGCGACATGCTTCGATGTTAGAGCGGCAGCGGGCGATGGGGGCCCGCTGCCGCCGGGGGCAGAACACGATGACTGACTAACGCGTTCGGCCCCTTGCTTCCCGTGCGGCGGCTCGGGGGTGTTGAAACCGCCGCACTGGAAACTGTGTGATGTCAGCCTTTGGCGACTGGCAGCGCGACGAAGCGGTTTGAATCGTCGCGGGTGATCTGCATCAGCACCGCCTTGCGGCCGGACTTGACCGCATCGGCCATCGCCTTGGCGACGTCGTCGGTGCCGTTCACCTCCGTCGAATTGACCGAGGTGATGACATCGCCGGGCTGGATGCCGCGGTCGGCGGCATCGCTGTCGGGATCGACATCGGTCACCACCAGGCCCTTGCCGTTTTCCGACTTGGTGACGGTGAGGCCGAGATCGGCCAGCGCGGCGGGCTTTGCCGGTGCCGCGGGCTGCTGCGGGTCGGCCGAGGCCTGCTTGTCAGTGGATGGCAACGTGCCGAGATCGACCTTGATGGTCTGGCTCTTGCCGTCGCGCCACACCGTGACGTCGACCGACTTGCCGGGTGGGTAGGCGCCGATCAGACGAGCCAGTTCCTTCGGCGATGCGACGTCCTTGCCTTCGACCTGGGTGATCACGTCACCGGCGGTGATGCCGGCCTTCTTGCCGGGGCCACCGTCCTGGGCGCCCGAAACCAGAGCCCCGTTCTGCGACTTCAGGCCCAGCGATTCGGCGATGTCCGATGTAACCGGCTGGATTTCGACGCCGAGCCAGCCACGCTGCACCGAGCCGCTCTTCATCAGATCCTGCACCACCTGCTTGGCGGTCGAGGCCGGAATGTCGAAGGCGATGCCGACGCTTCCGCCCGACGGCGAGAAGATCGCGGTGTTGATGCCGACGACCTGGCCGTTAAGGTTGAAGGTCGGGCCGCCCGAATTGCCGCGGTTGACCGAAGCGTCTATCTGGATGAAGTCATCATAGGGACCGGCGCCGATATCACGGCCACGGGCCGAGACGATGCCGGCGGTGACGGTGCCGCCGAGGCCGAACGGATTGCCGACGGCCACCACCCAGTCGCCGACGCGAACCTTGGAATCGTCGGCGAAATCGACATAGGTGAACTTGCCGACGCCATCGACCTTGAGCACCGCCAGATCGGTGCGCGGATCGGTGCCGATCAGCTTGGCGTCAAGCTCCTTGCCGTCATTCATCACCACTGTGAAGGCGGAGCCTTCCTCGACGACATGGTTGTTGGTGACGAGATAGCCGTCATCGGAGATGAAGAAGCCAGAACCCTGCGCCACCGGACGCGGCTGGTCGTTGTTATGGTCGCGGTGGCTGAAGCGACGATTGCCGCCGTCATGGCCGTTCTGATCACCAAAGCCGCGGAATTGCTTGAAGAACTGGCGCAGCTGCGGATTGTCGGGCAGGTTGTTCATGCCGTCCGGATCGTCGGACTGGTCGGAGCCGTCATCGGCGGCAGGCTCGATCTTGGCCTTGACCTTGACGCTGACCACGGCCGGCGAAACGCGCTCGACGACATCGGCAAAGCCCGGCACCTGGGGCGCTTCGACCCGCACGGCGTCGGCCAGAACGGGAGCTGTACCAGTGGCAACGGCGCCGAAACCGATGCCGCCGGCAATGGCCAGCGAAGCGGCGGCGGCCAACAGGCGTTTGCGGGTGCGGGAATATGGGTTGGGGGCGATAGTCATGGGTCTCGTATCCTCTTTTCACTGGATGCGGCTCAGGCAGAGCATCCTCGGACAAGAGAAATAGAGAGGCGCACATTACGGCGCCATTTCCGGTGCATGAAAGTTTTGTAATGTTGGGCGGTCGCACAAATCGCTTGGTTGCGCTCGCCTGCTGCCCTATGTTGTACACAACTCAGCACAAGGCTTTCACAATGACAGCAAGCACCACCATGACCATTCGAGTCTCGTCCGAGACCAAGCTGAAGCTGGAGCAGATCGCTACCGATACCAGGCGTAGTAAATCGTTCCTCGCCGCCGAGGCGGTCTCAGCCTATGTCGATCGCGAGCTGGATATCATCGAAGGCATAAAACGTGGCATGGCCGACGCAGAGGCTGGCCGTGTCGTGCCCCACGACGACGCCATGGCGGAGCTCGACGCGGTGATCGAAGCAGCGAAAGCCAGGCGCGCAGGCAAGGCGTGAAGCGGTTCGTCACCTGGTCGCGAGAAGCGCTGGACGATCTCACGCAGCAAGTTGCCTTTATCGCTCAGGACAATCCTGCCGCCGCCCGACGCCTCGCGGACCGTATCCGTGAAATGGGCCGGGGCCTTGGTGATATGGCGACGGGCCGACCTGGCCGGGTAACAGGCACTTATGAGAAGCCCATCGGCCGCCTGCCCTACATCATTGCCTATGAATTGCGCCTGATCGCCGGCCGTCAGAGCATTGTTATCCTGCGCGCCATCCACACGTCGCGGGACTGGCCTTTGGAGGAATGGCCGAGCTAGTCGCTCAGCATCTTGTCCAGCGCCGCCTGTTCCTCGGCGCTCAGCGCCTTGGTTGCCAACGAGCGGCGGGAGCGTGTGGTCAGCACAATGAAAATGCCGCCGACTAGAAGCAGAAGCACCGGCGTGCCCCAAAGCAAGGCGTTGCGCGGGCTGAAGCGCGGCTTCAACAGCACGAACTCGCCGTAGCGCGACACGATATAGTCCATCACCTGCTGGTCGGTATCGCCGGCAACCAGGCGCTGGCGCACCAGGATGCGCAGGTCGCGGGCGAGGTCTGCATCGGATTCGTCGATGGACTGGTTCTGGCAGACCATGCAGCGCAGGCCTTCCGACAGGAGCCGCGCCCTCGCCTCGAGCGCCGGATCGGTGAGAACCTCGTCCGGTTTCACCGCTTGCGCGGCGCCGGCAAACAGCAGCGCCAGAAGCAGGGTGAGCGAGGCCAACGAGAACCTGGTGCTCACGGCGCGCCTGCCGACGGCATGGAGGCTGCCTGCTTGCGGCGGCGCGAGGGTGCGCCAACCCGCAGGCGACGGTCGAGCAGCGACATTGCGGCTCCCGCCATCATCACCAGAGCTCCGCCCCAGATCAGCGTCACCAGCGGCTTCCACCACAGGCGCACCACGACGGATCCATCGGTGCCTTCATCGCCCAGCGACAGATAGAGCTGGTTGAAGCCGATCGTCTCGATGCCGGATTCGGTCGTCGTCGTCTGCCGCACCGGAAAGAAGCGCTTGGCCGAGGTGATTTCGGCTGAAACGCCGCCATCGGCGCCGATCAGGGAAAAGCGGCCGCGCTGCTCGCTGTAGTTCGGACCCTGCGCCGGGAAGAGGCCGTCGAAACGCAGCGTGTGGCCGGAGAGTTCGACGCTCTCGCCGGCATGCATCGACAGTATCCTTTCGGTGCCGAAGCACAGCGTGCCGACAATGCCGAGCGTCGTCAGCCCGAGGCCGAGATGGGCAAGTGCAGTGCCGAACACCGAACGCGGCAGGCCGGCGAAACGGCGCAGCATGATGGCGTGCGACACATTGCCAAAGCCGGACTTGACGGCGAGGTCGGTGAGCGCGCCGCAGACCAGCCAGCAGGCGAGGCCGACACCAAGGGCGGCGAACACCGACGCGCCGTCGATGAACAGCCCGGTGACCAGCATCGCCAGGAGAGCGGCGCCGAAAGCCGCCATCAAGCGCTGGGCGACGGCATAGAGGTCACCGCGCTTCCAGGCGAGCAATGGTCCGAAAGGAACCACGACCAGCAGCGGCACCATCAGCGGGCCGAATGTCAGGTTGAAGAAGGGGGCGCCGACTGAGATCTTGCCGGCCGAAAGCGCTTCGACCGCCAGCGGATAGAGCGTGCCGACCAGCACGGTGGCCGTGGCCGTGGTCAGGAACAGATTGTTGAGGACGAGTGCGCCTTCGCGCGAGATCGGGTGGAACAGGCCGCCGGCCGTCAGCCGCGAGGCGCGCAGCGCAAACAGGGCCAGCGAGCCGCCGATGAACAGCGTCAAAATGCACAGGATGAAGATGCCGCGGGTCGGATCGGTGGCGAAAGCATGCACCGAGGTCAGCACGCCGGAGCGCACCAGGAAGGTGCCGAGCAGCGACAGCGAGAAGGTGAGGATGGCAAGCAGCAGCGTCCAGATCTTGAGCGCCGAACGCTTCTCCATGACGATCGCCGAATGCAGAAGAGCCGTGCCGGCCAGCCACGGCATAAAGGAGGCGTTTTCGACCGGATCCCAGAACCAGAAGCCGCCCCAGCCGAGCTCGTAGTAGGCCCAGTAGGAGCCCATCGCGATGCCGCCGGTGAGGAACATCCAGGCGACCAGCGTCCACGGCCGCACCCAGCGCGCCCAGGAGGCATCGATGCGGCCTTCGATGAGGGCGGCGACCGAGAAGGAAAAGCAGATAGAGAACCCGACATAGCCGAGATAGAGCAGCGGCGGATGGATGGCGAGGCCAAGATCCTGCAGGACCGGGTTGAGATCGCGGCCCTCGATCGGCGCCGGATTGAGCCGGGTGAACGGATTGGATGTCGCCAGGATGAACAGGAAGAAGGTGGCGCCGATCGCCCCCTGCACGGCCAGCACATTGGCGCGCAGCGTCGCCGGAAGGTTGGAGCCGAAGACAGCGACCAGCGCACCGAAGAAGGTCAGGATCAGCACCCAGAGCAGCATCGAGCCTTCGTGATTGCCCCAGGTTCCGGTGATCTTGTAGATCAGCGGCTGCAGCGAATGCGAGTTTTCCCACACGCTCGCCACCGAGAAATCGGAACTTGCATAGGCGCCGGCGAGTGCTGCGAACGATAGCGCCGTGAGCGCGAAGCCTGTGACCGTGACGGGACCGCCGACAGCCATCAGCCTCTGGTTGCCGGTACGGGCGCCGATCAGCGGCACCAGCGTCTGCACCAGCGACAGCACAAAGGCGAGGACGAGCGCGAAGTGTCCGGTCTCAACCATTACTGGCTCTTGCTCTCTTGCCACACGCCCTTGGCCTTCAGCCCGTCAGCGACTTCCTTGGGCATGTAGCGCTCGTCATGCTTGGCCAGCACGCTGTCGGCGACGAAAACGCCGTCGGCGCCAAAGCTGCCTTCGGTGATGACGCCCTGCTCCTCGCGGAACAGATCGGGCAGGATGCCGGTATAGCTGACCTTGACCGATTTGTCCGTGTCGGTGACCGAGAACGCAACCGTCGCGCCCTGCCCGCGCACGACCGTGCCCTTTTCGACGAGGCCGCCGAGCCTGATGCGCTGTCCCGGCTGCAAGCTGGCGGTGGTCAGATCGGCGGGCATATAGAAATAGGAGGCCTTCTGGCCCAACGCATAGAAGGTCAGCCCGGTGGCGGCGCCGAGGAAGGCAAAACCTCCGACAATCACCGACAATCGCTTCTGCTTGCGCGTCATGTCCTACTCCGTCGCCGTCAGGCCGAGCGAGGCGGCAAAGGCGGTGAATTTCTTCGCTTCCTCACTGTCGGCGCCAAACACGGCAATACCGCGATGCAGCGCGTCCCGCGCCTGGTCGGCCTTGCCCAGCACAACATAGGAACGAATGAGCCGCATCCATCCTTCCGTGTCGCGCGGATTTTGCCGCAATTTTTCGTCGAGGCCGGCGACCATGGTTTCGATCATGGCCTGCCTGTCCCGCGGCGCCATCGACGAGGCGGCATCGACGGCTGCGGCGTCGGGGCCTTTGGCGGGCTCTCCTGACGCGACGCTGCGGTTGGCGGCCTCGGCCAGTGCCTGTTGGACAGCTCCGCGCCATGGCGAATCCTGCGGCAGGGAATCGAGCATTTTCTGCCAAGCCGTGGTTGCCTCGGGTATGCGGCCTTCCTGGGCCAGCGCCATCGCCAAATAGAACGAGGCTTTCGCGTTTGCCGGGTCGAGTTTTAGCGCCTGTTCGAAAGCGGATTGCGCATCGGCCGAAACGATGCCGCCGGCCGCATTGGCAATCGCTTCGCCGAGGCCGGCCTCGCGGGCGGCCGTGTCGCCATCGAGGCGGATGGCATTGCGATAGGCGGTCACGGCATCGGGAAAGCGCTGCAGGCGCAGATAGATCGGGGCGAGCACGTCCCAGCCGCGTCCATCGCCAGGGTTGGCGGCAAGATGGGCCTCGGCGCGCGCCACCAACTCGTCGACCGAACTATCGGCCGGATTCTTGGCCAGCCGTTCGGCAAGCGGCTGCGACGGCAGATCCGGCGAGCCGAGCTGGCTGTAAAGGCCCCAGCTGAGCAGAGGGACCGCCAGTACCGCAGCCGTTGCCACCAGCCTTGCCGCCTTTGACGGCTGCCGCGTGCCAGGCGCATCGGCTTGACCGACATTGGCTTGACCAACATCTCCCAGGCGAAGGATGCGGCGGGCGATTTCGGCGCGCGCCTCCTCGGCTTCCGCCGGCTGGATCAGCCCGCGCGCGGCGTCACGCTCAAGCTCGGCCAGTTGGTCGCGATAAACTTCGAGGTCGTGGTCGCTGCTGGTCGGAGCGTCCTTGCCGCCACTGGTCAGCGGCAGCAGCACCGCCAGGCTTGCGCCCAGCGTGAGGAGTGCGGCTATGACCCAGAACAGCATGGTTCTTTCAATAGAGCGAGAGCCCTGCTCTCACAACATGAGGGTGCTGCGACGCTTTGACGGATTCCGACCCCGGCCCAATGTTCAGGTCAGCGGTGTCCAGCTGCCGTCGGCGTTGCGGCATGCGGTGCCCCGCGCGGTCTGGCCGGCCGTGCCGGTAAACACCGTATGGGTGTACTGGCGGCAATCCTGCGAGCCGACGCGGTAGGGCTGGGCCGCGACGACTTCGCCGGAATGAGCCGAACTGTCGCTCTTCCACGTCACCTTCTGGCCGCTCGCCGTATATTCGAGCGCCTTGTATTCCGCCTCGAGCGCCTTGCGCTTCTCGGTGCTGTTCAGGCCGCTGCCGATCGATCCGCCGACGAGCCCGCCGGCCATGGCCGAGATGATCGTCGTCGCGACTTTGGCCCCTGAAGGAGGCGACGCGGGCGGGTTGGTGATGGAGATATCCGGGCCACTGCCCTTGCCCAGCGTTCCGCAGCCGGAAAGAGCGAGCAGTGCGGAAACGAGCGCAACGCGAATCTTCATGCCAACAACCGGTTTTCTTGAACGGGATGCGCTGGGGGCCGCGTCATCGGGGGCGTCAGGACGTCATACTATTGATATTTGTCGGAAATTTGGCCGTTCTTAACGGCTTTTGCGCAATCGAGGGGCCGCCATAACACAGGCATTCGGCCGTGTCGATTGGCCCTGGGCAGTACATCATTGCAAGCTCCGCAAGCGCACAACCGCCTTCAGCCCGCCCATCGTGGAGCGTTCCAGCGCCAGCGCCCCGCCATACTCGTTGACGAGGTCGGCAACGATGGCAAGTCCGAGCCCGGTTCCCGGCTTTGTCTCGTCGAGGCGCCGGCCGCGTTTCAAGACATCGCGGGCCTTGTCCTCGGGGATGCCGGGACCGTCATCCTCGATCGATAGCTCGAACAGGCCGGCTGCGGCCGGCGTGACGGATACGGCAACAGTGCTCCTTGCCCATTTCATCGCATTGTCGAGGAGGTTGCCGACCAGTTCCTCCAAATCCTCGCGCTCGCCAGCAAAGACGATGTCGGCCGCCGGCAGCGTAAGCGACAGGCTGACATCAGGCTTGAGTTTTTGCAGCACGCGCACCATGCGCTGCACCAGCGGCGTCACCGGCGTGCGGTAGACGACGCTGTCGCGCTGCGCCGCGACCCGTGCCCGCTGCAGGTAGTGGTCGACCTGTTTCTGCATCGACGCCGCCTGGTCGGCGATGAGCTGGCCCTTGGCGCCGCCGAGCGCCCGGCCCTCGTTGATCAAAACTGCGAGCGGCGTCTTCAGCGAATGGGCGAGGTTGCCGACCTGCGTGCGTGAACGCTCGACGATGCGCTTGTTGTTTTCGATCAGCGCATTGGTCTCGTTGGCGAGCGGCTCGATCTCGGCGGGAAACTGGCCGTCGAGCCGTTGCGCCGTGCCTTCGCGCACCTGGGCAAGCGCGTTGCGAACCCGGCGCAAGGGCTGCAGGCCGAGCAGGATGGCGATCGCATTGATGGCGATCATGCCGACGCCGAACAGGCTGAGATAGGTCAACAGGCGGCCCTGGAAGGTGGCGATCTCGTGCTCGAGCTCGGTCTTGTTGCCCATTACGCGGAAGCGCGCGGCGCGGTTCTTGGCATCGAGGACGAATTCGCTTTCGAACACTTGCAGTTCCTCGTCACCGATGCCGTCGGTGGAATAGCTGCGCTGGAAACTGGAATTGAAAGGCACCTCGGCAACGGTCGGCGACGGGATCGTCGTGGTCATCGAGGACGAATGAAGGTTGCCGTGCACGCCTTCGGAAGCCGGCTCCACCGACCAGTACCAGCCCGAATTCGGCTCCGAGAAGCGCAGGTCGCCAAGGTCGGGAGCACCGGTGAGCTGGCCGGATTCGGAAACGCCGACCGAGCCGATCAGATTGAACAGATGCGCCGACAGCAGGCTGTCGAAGCCGCGCTCGCTGGCCTGGCGGTAGAGCGTGGTGATCAGAGTGAAGATGACGATCAGGGTGAGGATCGCCCAGATCGTGGAAAATCCGATGACGCGGAAGGCCAGCGAGCGCGGCCAGAGCCGCGCCGAAAAAGGCTTCCTTGCTGGTATGGGGAGCGGTTCCGCCTTACGCCTCCGGCTCACGCATGCGATAGCCCATGCCGCGCACGGTTTCGATCATGTCGATGCCCATCTTCTTGCGCAGCCGGCCGACAAAGACCTCGATGGTGTTGGAATCGCGGTCGAAATCCTGGTCGTAGAGATGCTCGACCAGCTCGGTGCGCGACACCACCTCGCCCATATGGTGCATCAGATACGCCAGCAGGCGGAACTCATGCGAGGTCAGCTTCAGCGGCACGCCGTTGACATCGGCCTTGGAGGCCTTGGTGTCGAGGCGCAGCGGCCCGCAAGTGAGCTCGGACGAGGCATGGCCGGCGGCGCGGCGGATCAGCGCCCTCACCCTGGCCAGCACCTCCTCGATGTGGAACGGCTTGGTGACATAGTCGTCGGCGCCGGCATCGATGCCCGACACCTTGTCGCTCCAGCGGTCGCGCGCTGTCAGGATCAGCACCGGCATCTTGCGGCCGTTGCGGCGCCAGCGCTCGACGACGCTGATTCCGTCCATCTGCGGCAGGCCTATGTCGAGCACGACGGCATCGTAGGGCTCGGTGTCGCCGAGGAAATGCCCCTCCTCGCCGTCATAGGAGCGGTCGACGACATAGCCGGCATCGACCAGCGCGTCGGCCAGTTGCCGGTTGAGATCCTTGTCATCTTCAACGACGAGTACGCGCATGATCGGTCAGGCCTGTTGATGGGTCAGCTATAGGCCGATTCCGGTGGTCTGGGAAACGACCCTGCAAGGGGGAAGATTGGATCAGTTCGCCGGGACGACGATCTCGGAGCGGCGCGGACGCTGGCCGTCCTTGCCCGGCACAAGCACGACGATGACGCAGACCTCCTGGCCGCCACGCGTCGTCTGCGAAGCCTTGGCCAGCGTGCCGCCATTCTGCTCGGCAACCTGCTGGCCGATCGCGTAGCAATCCGCCGCGGCTGCCGGCGTCGCTTGCGACGCCAACAGGCCGGCCGCTGTGAGCGCCAGTATCGCGGTTCTGACATGAGAGCGAAGCGTTTTCATGGTCGGCGTTGTAACGCAACTGTGCTGAACGTGAAATGAACGGTGAACGGGTGAAAATCCATCCCCGCAATACCCCCTGCGCGCGCAACGAATGAATGCGATCCTACCGCCCAGTCCCTCAGACCGGGCAATGGATTCATAACCGGAAAACCGGCTGCGCGGCTATGGTGTTTGCGCGCAGGTTCTCAATTCGCAGCCAGATTGGGAACAGGTCAAGGCGAGACCATTCTGGGGCCGCCCTAAATAGCGCGGGAAAACGTCAAATCATCGGAGTGCGCCATGACGGATAAACACCTTGCCGACCTTTACCGGGGCTATATCGCTTGCCTGAATGCCCAGGACTGGGCGAAACTTGGAGACTTTGTCGGCGACGAGGTGCAGCACAATGGCGAAATGCTGGGCCTGTCGGGTTATCGCCGTATGCTCGAAGGCGATTTCGAGGCGATTCCCGACCTCCGCTTCAACATCGAACTGCTGGTCTGCCAGCCGCCGCGCGTGGCGGCGCGCCTGCATTTCGACTGTCATCCCAAGGGCGTGCTGTTCGGCCTGCCGGTGAAAGGCAAGCGCGTGTCGTTCGCTGAGAATGTTTTCTACGAATTCGGAGAGGGTCGCATCCGCGAGGTGTGGTCAGTCATCGACAAGGCCGAGATCCAGGCGCAGATCTAGGTTGCTTCAATCACTTTGTTCGGTGAGAGCGCGTATCCGCAGCACCCCGTGGTAGAGCGCCAGGTCCTCGTCGTAGCGGGCCTCGGCGAACTCCAGCGACAGGCGGGTCTGGTCGCGCGAGCCGGTGGCGAAAGCGGCGCCGTCAAGGCGCGCCCGGATGCTGTCCATAATCAGACGCGTCTCGGCCTCGCCTTGCGCCTTCGACCAGACATGCAGCGTGATGAGCTGGTCGTCATCATTGTCGGCGCCGGTGTCCAGATCGAATGCGCTGGTCCTGCCATAGGTCACATAAGGGAAGGCGGCACTGTCGGCCGCCTGCTCGCGCAACCCGGCGCCGCCGAGCAGCGCCGTCAGCGAGGCATCGCTCTTCAATCTCATGAACAAGGCTTGCAGCAAATCGCCGGGCGCCGTCATCGTCGTCTCCGTTCGCCTGTCACGCTTTGAACAACGTCAGTTTCGCGCGCAACCTAACCGCGTTGCACGGATTTCGCCAGATGACGATCCGCCTGATGGAAGGCGGCGAATCGGGCGGCATGGCCCTTTCACGGACCGGGTTCTATTTGGCATGCGGGGAGTTTCAAGAAGGGTGTTATGAGGAGCACTGTTTTCTCCGGCAATTCGAGGTCATTTCATGCGAACGCCACCGCTGCTGCCGGCTTTTGGAAAGCTTGGCGTCAAGCCCCCGGTCGCGATTGCGGCAGCACCCGCCCTGTCGAAGAGGACCGTGGCCCTGCGCATGCGCGAGATACTTTCAATGCATGGCGGCCTGGCCTTGAAGCTGTCGGTGGTGGCCTGGACAATCCTGATCCTGGCGGCGGCATTTTTCATGTCAAGGGCCTGATGCCGATATGGCAAACCGCTACGCGTTGCGCATGGACGAGCCCGAGAGCTGGACTATCTTCGACATCTTCACCGGCCAGCCTGTCGAGCTTAAGCAACAGGTAATGTGGCCATGAATTTGCGGGATGCGGAAGCGATGGCCGACCGCCTGAACAGCCGGGACGTCAAGCGGCGGGCAAAAGCCGACCGCAAGTCCTGACGCACGCTGATCTCAGCCGCTCTGATGCAAGACGAACGCGCGCTAGCCGAAATCCGCGGCTGTGAGCACATAAATGCTCTTGCGGGTGCGGGCGTAGGCCTTGCTGGCAATGTCATGGATGGAGCTGGACGCGGTGTCGAAGGCCGCCAGATAGGTGGCTTCCGCGGTCGCCGTCCCTGATGGCGCCTTCGAGAGGGCATCGGCGGCGACAGAGAAGGAAATCTGGAACATGCCGTCATGGCCGACAAAGCGGATGCGCTTGCCGGCCCCGTCATAGAAGCGGCTTGGATTGGGGAATGTCAGGCTCATGACGTGCCCCCCTTCGGCGCGGCGGCGGCTTTCTTGACGGTAGCCCGCTTCTTCTTCGGTGTCGGGTTCAAGGCTTCCGCGACGCGGTCGGCCTCTTCCTTGGCCAGGCGCAATTCCCTGAGCCTTGCCGTCTTGATCTCCCTGGCCCTCGCTTCGGACATGTAGTCGGAGGTTGCCTTGTTGCGCTCGGCCGTCTTCTTCTGCTTGTCCATGAAGCGGGCTTCAGCTTTTTCCATGATGCTCTGATTGCCTTCGGCCATCGCATAAATCTCCTCGTGCCTGAAATTGTGAAATCGAACTTACAATATAAATAGTCGCTTTGGCCTCGAAATTCAATTTTTCGAAATATCTAGGCGCCTCGCGACGTTTCGAACCCGGCAGACATCATAATACGTTTTAATATTTAATTTTGGCCACGAATAATTTTTGGCACTCCTATCTATCGAGTGCCAACACGCCTATAAGAACGGCGCGGTCGCCTATGCCGGCCCCAGAAAGAAGTTCTCATGAAGTTTCGGCCACTCCACGACCGCGTCGTCATCCGGCGCGCCGAAGGCGATGTCAAATCCAAGGGTGGCATCATCATTCCCGACAATGCCAAGGAAAAGCCGCAGGAAGGCGAAGTCATCGCCGTTGGGCCGGGCGCACGCGACGAAAACGGCGCGCTTGTTCCGCTCGAAGTCAAGGCCGGCGACTTCATCCTGTTCGGCAAATGGTCGGGCACCGAGGTCAAGATCGACGGCGAGGACCTGCTGATCATGAAGGAAGCCGACATTATGGGCGTCATCGACAAGAGCGAGAC
This sequence comes from Mesorhizobium sp. M0077, assembly GCF_040322955.1. Classification (NCBI taxonomy): domain Bacteria; kingdom Pseudomonadati; phylum Pseudomonadota; class Alphaproteobacteria; order Hyphomicrobiales; family Phyllobacteriaceae; genus Mesorhizobium; species Mesorhizobium sp. M0077. The sequence continues at coordinate 58,227 of NZ_JAMYUL010000011.1, read as the reverse complement.
GGCCGCTATCGGCAAGAGCGGGACGGTCGTCACCGAGAAAAGCGTCAAAGCCAAGAAGGCCGCCTGACCGGCCTGGCTTTGCCAGGCTCCGGCGAGCCGCTTGCTTCACCACACCAACGGGATTGAAAAAAATGTCTGCCAAGGAAATCAAATTCGCCACCGACGCGCGCGACCGCATGCTGCGCGGCGTCGAGATACTCACCAATGCGGTGAAGGTCACGCTCGGCCCCAAGGGCCGCAACGTCATCATCGACAAGGCCTATGGCGCGCCGCGCATCACCAAGGACGGTGTGACGGTGGCCAAGGAAATCGAGCTTGCCGACAAGTTCGAGAACATGGGCGCGCAGATGGTGCGCGAAGTGGCTTCGAAGACCAACGACCTCGCCGGTGACGGCACCACCACCGCCACGGTGCTGGCCGCATCGATCCTGCGCGAAGGCGCCAAGCTGGTTGCCGCCGGCATGAACCCGATGGACCTCAAGCGTGGCATCGACCAGGCTGTCGCCGCCGTGGTCAAGGACATCAAGGCGAAGGCCAAGAAGGTCAAGTCGTCGGCCGAGATCGCGCAGGTCGGCACCATCGCCGCCAATGGCGATGCCAGCGTCGGCGCCATGATCGCCAAGGCGATGGACAAGGTCGGCAATGACGGCGTCATCACCGTCGAGGAGGCCAAGACCGCCGACACCGAACTCGACGTCGTCGAAGGCATGCAGTTCGACCGCGGCTATCTCAGCCCCTATTTCGTCACCAATGCCGACAAGATGCGCGTCGAGCTGGAAGAGCCTTACGTGCTCATCCACGAGAAGAAGCTCGGCAATCTGCAGGCGATGCTGCCGATCCTCGAGGCGGTGGTGCAGAGCGGCAGGCCGCTGCTGATCATCTCGGAAGACGTCGAAGGCGAAGCACTGGCGACGCTGGTCGTCAACAAGCTGCGCGGCGGCCTCAAGGTCGCGGCCGTCAAGGCGCCGGGCTTCGGCGATCGCCGCAAGGCGATGCTGGAAGACATCGCCGTGCTGACATCGGGCCAGATGATTTCCGAGGATCTCGGCATCAAGCTCGAAAACGTCACCATCGAGATGCTTGGCCGCGCCAAGCGCGTACTGATCGAGAAGGACACCACCACGATCATCGACGGCGCCGGCACCAAGGCGACCATCCAGGCGCGCATCGCGCAGATCAAGGGCCAGATCGAGGAAACCACGTCCGACTATGACAAGGAGAAGCTGCAGGAGCGGCTGGCCAAGCTCGCCGGCGGCGTCGCCGTGATCCGCGTCGGCGGCGTCACCGAGTCTGAAGTGAAGGAAAAGAAGGACCGCATCGACGACGCGCTGAATGCGACGCGCGCGGCGGTGGAAGAAGGCATCGTGCCCGGCGGTGGCGTGGCGCTTCTGCGCGCAAGATCGGCTCTGGCCGGCCTGACCGGCGCCAATGACGATGTGACCGCCGGCATTTCGATCGTGCTCAGGGCGCTGGAAGCGCCGATCCGCCAGATCGCCGAGAATTCCGGCGTCGAAGGCTCGATCGTCGTCGGCAGGCTGTCCGACAGCAAGGACCAGAATCAGGGCTTTGATGCCCAGAACGAGGTCTATGTCGACATGATCAAGGCCGGCATCGTCGACCCGGCGAAAGTGGTGCGCACCGCGTTGCAGGACGCCGGCTCGATCGCCGCCCTTCTGATCACCGCCGAAGCGATGATCACCGACGTTCCGGCCAAGGATGCGGCGCCTGCGGGCGGCGGTGGCGGCATGGGCGGCTACTGACCATCGCCCGAAAATTGCCCGCTGGAATCTGGGCGGGCATAAATCAGAACAGGCTGCCGGGGACATTTCCCCGGCGAGCCAGGAATTTCCGTCAGTCAGTCAAGACCAGTCAGCAACGACAGGGAGATCGACAGATGATCACATTTGCCCCGAAGCCAAACGCTGTATCCGCGACCAAGCCGGCGGAGGAGAGCCGCTTCGATCGCATCCGCCGGATTGCCGCCGACAAGCACAGGCAGGCCGATGCCGGGCCGATTCGCCGCGAGCCGTCGAAGACCGGCGACAAGCGGCCGATGTGACGGCTGCCAACCTCACGACATCGGCAACGCTCCGCCCTCTTCGGTGCGGCGGGCAATGAACTCGTCGAGCACATCGGATGTGGCAACGGCCGACGCCGGCGGCTGGAAGTCGGCCAGCGTCCGCTTCCAGATGCCGGTGGCGCGCTCGGTGGCCGACTTCGAACCGGACTGCGTCCAGCTGCCGAAATTCGACCAGTCGGCGACCAGCGGCTCGTAGAAGGCGGTGCGGTAGCGCGTCATGGTGTGGCCGGCGGAGAAGAAATGCCCGCCCGGCTGGACTTCGGCGATCGCCTCGAAGCCGATCGAATCCTTGTCGCCGGGGGTCGTAGCACAGAGTTCGGCAACCGTCTGCAATGCCTCGATATCGGTGATCAGCTTCTCGTAGGAGACGCTGAGGCCACCCTCCAGCCAGCCCGCGGCATGGATGCAGACGGTGGCGCCGGCAAGCACCGAGCCCCAGAGCGCGAACTGCGTCTCGTGCGCCGCCTGCACATCGGAAATGTTGGCCGCACTGCCGCCGCCGGACCGCCAAGGCAGGCCGGTGAAGCGGGCCAACTGACCGGCGCCCAGCGTCGCCTTGACGTGCTCGGGCGTGCCGAAGGCCGGTGCGCCGGACTTCATGTCCACATTGGAGGAGAAGGATCCGTAAACCACCGGTGCGCCCGGCCGCACCATCTGCGCCAGCGCGAGACCAGCCAGCGCCTCGGCATGCTGCAGCGTCAATGCGCCGGCGACGGTGATCGGCGCCATGGCGCCGGCCAGGCAGAAGGGCGTGATGACAGAGACCTGGCCGGCCTTGGCAAAGTCGATGATGCCCTGCGCCATCGGGATATCGAGCTGGCGCGGCGAATTGGTGTTGATCACGGTGTAGCAATGGACGCCGGCCAGGAACTCGTCCTGCGAGAGCCCGCGCGCCAGCCTGATCATCTCGAACCCATCCTCGACCTGCGGCATGCCGCGCGCGAAGACGAAGGGGAACTTGTCCGACAGGGTCAGTTGCGCACGGTTGACGGCATAGTGGCGCAAATGGTTGTCGACATCCTGCGCCTCGATCCAGGGGCCGAGCATATGCAGCACGTCGAAATTCTGAACAAGCTTGGTCAGTTCTTCGAAAGCGGCGAGCGTGCCCGGACGCCGTCCGCGTTCGAGATCGGTGACGTTGGGCGCCCCGGCCCCGGCGAGGAACGTCATCGAGCCGAGTTCGAGCGTGAGGTCGCGGCTGCGATTGCCGGCCAGCGCCCGGATGGATTTTGGCGCCGAGGCCAGTGCGGCGGTGACGATATCGCGGCCGATGCGCACCATCTGGCTGTCCTCGTCGACCATCGCGCCGGAGCGGGCGAAGATGGTGCGCGCCTCCGGCAGCAGCACCTTGATGCCGAGCTCTTCCAGCACGCGCAACGCCGTGTCGTGGATGGCCGCAACCCGGTCGTCCGAAAACACCGGCTGCGGCAGGAACGGGTTCTTGAGCGAGCGATAGTTCGGGTGGCGGCTTGACCCGCTGCCGGCCTCACCGGTGTGCCCGCGCCGGCGCTCGCGCCTGGTCTCCCTTATAATGTCATCGACCATGGCCAAAACTCCTCATTGCCGCATCGCCTGCCCTCGGGGTCGTATGGCGAGCCCGGAATAATTCGCGCCGGCCGCTCGACGCCGACAATGTGCACCCAAAGCGCGGTCCCCTCCCCGGCGAATTCGTCGCCCAGCAACGTCAGCGCGACGCTTTTGCCTATTGTGTAGCCATAGCCGGCTGAGGCGACGAAGCCGACGCGCCGGCCCTTGTGCCAGACTGGCTCGAAGCCACTGGCGTCGGCATCGACGGCGTCGACCTCCAGCGTCACGATCCGGGCGGCGCTCAACAAACCGTGCGGTGTGGCCTGGCTGCCCTTGTGAGCCGGGCTGAAATGGAAGAATAGTCTTCGCCGGGTATGCCCGCCCTGAAATTGCCCGCTTGCGGTTCTCAGGTGGGTTGGGTGAGTTTCGGGAATGGCCAGTCCTTTAGAACGACGTCCAAGACGAAGAGGTCCGATCGCCGCCGCACTGCTGGCGGTGGACGCGTGGATCGATTCCTCGCTCTACGAAATCGGCTTCAAGGCCGGCCAGTTCTGGGAATCGGCAACCATTTTTTCGCGGCGCTTCCGAGTCACCGGCTGGCGACGCGGCATCATCGAGGTGCTGAGCGAAGGTTTTACGATGGGCGCCGGCGGCGTCGTCGTGCTGCTCGCACTCGCGATGCCGGCCTTCCAGATCACCACCGGCGACTGGCGCAGTCAGGGCGATTTCGCCGTCACCTTCCTCGACCGCTACGGCAATGAGATTGGCCAGCGCGGCATCATCCAGCGCGATTCCGTGCCTGTCGACGAGATGCCGGACCATGTCATCAAAGCGGTGCTGGCGACCGAGGACCGGCGCTTCTTCGAGCACTACGGCATCGACGTGCTCGGCCTGTCGCGCGCCATCTTCGAGAATGTGCGGGCTAATTCCGTCGTCCAGGGCGGCTCCAGCATCACCCAGCAGCTGGCCAAGAACCTGTTCCTGTCGAATGAGCGTACCTTCCAGCGCAAGATCAAGGAAGCCTTCCTGTCGCTGTGGCTGGAGGCCAATCTGTCGAAGAAGGAGATCCTGCAGCTCTATCTCGACCGCGCCTATATGGGCGGCGGCACGTTCGGCATCGAGGCGGCGGCGGATTTCTATTTCGGCAAGAGCGTCAAGGATCTGAACCTCGCCGAGGCGGCGATGCTGGCCGGCCTGTTCAAGGCGCCGACCAAATACGCCCCGCACATCAACCTGCCCGCCGCCCGTGCTCGCGCCAATGTGGTGCTGTCGAACCTCGTCGATTCCGGTTTCATGACCGAAGGCCAGGTGCTGCAGGCAAGGCTGCATCCAGCCGAGATCGTCGACCGCGGCGAGCAGAAGAGCCCGGACTATTACCTCGACTGGGCCTTCGATGAGGTCAAGAAGATCGCCAAGCCCGGCCAGCATTCGCTGGTCGCCCACACCACTTTCGACGCCAACATCCAGAAAGCGGCGGAGGAATCCGTCGAATTCCATCTCCGCCAGTTCGGCAAGGAATACAACGTCACCGAGGGCGCCGTTGTGGTGATCGAGACCAATGGCGCGGTGCGCGCCATTGTCGGCGGCCGCGACTATGGCGCAAGCCAGTTCAACCGCGCCACCAAGGCGCTGCGCCAGACCGGCTCCTCGTTCAAACCTTACGTCTACGCCACCGCCATGGAGCACGGGTTCACCCCGGACTCCGTCGTCTCAGGCGGGCCGATCAGCTGGGGCGGCTGGTCACCGCACAATTACAATGGCGGCTCGGCCGGCAATGTGACGCTGATCACGGCGATCGCCAAATCGATCAACACCGTGCCGGTACGGCTGGCCAAGGACTATCTCGGCATCGGCCCGATCAAGGCGATGGCCGAATCATTCGGTGTGGAATCGCCGCTGGAGTCGCACAAGACCATGGTGCTCGGCACATCGGGCATGACGGTCATGGACCAGGCGACGGGCTACAGCGTGTTCGCGCAGAACGGCTTCGCCGGCTCGCGGCACGGCATCACCCAGCTCGTCACCCGCACCGGCGATGTCGTCTACGACTTTGCCAAGGATGCGCCGGCGCCGCATCGGGTTCTGTCGGAACAGGCTTTGAAATACATGAACACCATGCTGGCTGCGGTGCCGGCGATCGGCACCGCGCGGCGCGCGCAGCTGCCCAACATCGTCGTCGCTGGCAAGACGGGGACGACGCAATCCTACCGCGACGCCTGGTTCGTCGGCTTCACCGGCAATTACACGGCTGCCGTCTGGCTCGGCAATGACGACTTCACCCCGACCCGCAACATGACCGGCGGCACGCTGCCGGCGATGGTGTGGCAGCGGCTGATGGTCTACGCGCACCAGAATATCGACCTGAAGCCGATCCCCGGCCTAGACAAACCCTTCGTCGACGAAGAGATCGCGGCCAAGGCCGAGGAAGCGGAGAAGAAAAATGCCGATCAGGCAGCAGCGGATGCCGCGGCCGAGCGCCCGGCGGTGCTGTCCAGCCGCACGACACAGACGCTGCGCGAGCTGACCAAGGTGTTCCAGGCCGCGCCCGTGCTCGGCTCGCCGCAGACACCGGAGACCCTGTCGGCGCTTTGATTCCACAGCGCTGCTTGCTCTGCGGCCTGCCCCGCTATATCCCCGAACGATAATTCACTCGTCCCGGTTCTTCATGCTCAAGACCGCCTTTTTCACGCTGCTTTCGCTTGCCATAGCCATCGGCCTCGGCGGCGGCAGCGTCTGGTATGCGCTGCAGGCGCAGAGCGGCGTCGGCGCGATCAGCATCGGCGAATGGACCGCCTTTCCCGAGATCGGCACGCAAGATGCCGACCCCTATTCCAAGGCGCGCGTGGCGCGTGAAGGCGTGCTGGCGCTCGGCAAGGCCGAGGGCTTGTCCTTCATCGCCGAGCGCGATGCGGCCGGCGATGAGCTTCAGCGGCAATGCGACTACAGGATCGAGGGCAGTTTCCCCACCGCCCGGTTCTGGACGCTCTATGCCGCGGATCAATCGCTCGGCGTGGTCGACACCGGCAAGCCGAGGCTGGCGGCGCTGCAATCCTACCAGGTGCTGCGTCAGCCCGACAATTCGGTGATCATCGCCGTCGGCAACCGTCCGGCCCCCGGCAACTGGCTTCTGACCGAAGGTTTTGGCCGGATGTATTTCGTGCTCACCTTCTACGACACGCCGATTGCCTCAAGCACCGGCCTTTCCGACGTGTCGCTGCCCCGGATCGTCAAGGCTGGCTGCAATGCGTAGGTTGCTGCACGCCATCCTGCTCGGCCTGCTCGGCGCCGGCATCGTCCACATCGTGGTGCTTTTGCTGGTGCCGGAATTTACCGAGCGCGATGCCTGGTCACGGCTGGCGATGGCGTCCGACCTCTACAAGATGACTAGGCTGGATGCCGAGGCGGGCGGCGCGCCGGTGGTGAAGTCGGTGGATCCGCTGTTTTACGCCGCCGCCTGCCGCTTCGACCTTGCCGAAGGCGTGGTGCGGATCAAGGCGCCGGGCAGCGTGCCGTTCTGGTCGGTGTCGGTCTATGACCGCAACGGCCACAATTTCTATTCATTCAACGACCGCACGGCGACCGGCAGCAAGCTGGACACCGTGGTGCTGACGCCGGCACAGATGATCGACGTGCGCAGGGAGCTTCCCGAAGACCTGCAAGGGGCGATCTTCGTCGAGGCGCCGATCGAGGAAGGCATCTTCGTCATCCGCGCCTTCGTGCCTGACGACAGCTGGAAGCCGGTTGTGTCGCAGTTCCTGGACCAGAGCTCCTGCGAACTGCAGGACTACTGACCTCACCCCGACGACCAGCAAATTCAGTGGTGCGGAACAGGCGTCCGTGGTGTGCCCGGCTGGTCCGCCGGTCGCGCCTGGCCCGCCAATGGCGGATGCTCGTAGCGGACGCCGGGAAAAATGATCACCGCCGCCGGCGTACCGGTGTCCTGAACTGCTCGATTGACTGGTGCCGATCGCGGCACGAAAGACAGTACCATGCCCATGGTTCGCGTATTCCTCTCGGTTGCCCCGGAGCACAACGCAACGCCTCCAAATGTGATTAAGGCCGGCAGAGGGTTAACGGAGCGCTAACGGATCGCGGCTAATTTGATGTTTGTTCCAGGCCTTGCGCGAAACCGACACAGTTGCGGTTGAGCATGGTCCGGGTTGTGTCGAGTGTCGGGCGTATCTTCCGTGTCAGCTTCGGATTTCAGGCAAATCGCCATACGGACGGAATCGGGAAAAGCCGAAAGGCTGTTTCGCGCCGCCGTGTCGGCGTTCTGCTCGCTGACCCGCCCGTCGCGCCGCGAGATCGCCCAGCTCGAGGATCTGACGCTGCCGCTGTTCGACAGCGTGCCGGACGAATCGCGCCGCTATGTCGCCGCCGCCCTGTCCGAATGCGAATATGCGCCGGCCGCCCTGGTGCGGCGGCTTTGCGAGGAGCCGGTCGATGTCTGCGCGCCTTTGCTCGTCCGTTCGCGGGCGCTGGGCGACATCGACCTGATCGCGTTGATCGGCCGCCACGGCCTGCCGCATGCGCGCGCTATTGCCCGCCGCAAGGATTTGAACCCGGCCATCGCGCAGTTGATCAAGGCGCTGGAAAAGCCGACCCTGGTGCGCGTGCGGCAGCCCGAGCCGATCGCCGACGTGGCGGGCAACGGTGCCGAAGCCGCTGCCGCCGCTCCCAGCGCACCAAAACTGCCCGGCAGCGCCGCCGAAACCGCCAGGCGCCGCCTGCGCTCGATGATGCTCGCCGAGGGCGAGGCGACATCGGTCAATCCCTTCGTCGGCTCAGCAACTTACAGCAAGCTGCGCGAGACGGCGCTGACCGGCAACGCCGCCTTCTTTCAGACCGCGCTTGCCGACGCGCTCGACATCGACTTCTCCACGGCGCGGTCGCTGACCGAGCATTCGAGCTATGTCTCGTTGCTCGCCGCGCTGCGGGCGCTCGACCTCAGCGAGGACAGGGCATTCCTGATCGTGGTCGCGGTTTACCCCCGGGAGTTTCCGCACCCGCAGGCGATCCGCATCTTCCTCGACCGCTACCGGCTGCTGCACCACGAGGCGGCGCTCGACAAGGTGCGCGGCTGGAAGGCCGAAACATTGTCGCGAGCGGTGCGCGGCAACACCCCTGTCGCCGCGAATGGCGACCAAGCGCCGGACGTCGACAAAGCCAACCTAGGGGCCAGCCTCAAGGCGTCTTGACGGAGAGAAGCTCCTCGACGGAAACCGTTGCGGCCTCGATCTCGACCACCCAGATGTCGGGATCGAATTTTTTCTCCCGCTCAAGCCTGGCGTCAAGCGCTGCGGCATCGTCGCCGGCGCCGAGCAGCGTGAAAAAGCGATCATCCGGTTTGTCCGAATCGTAGCTCGTCTGCGGCGCCGGGCCGAACAGGGAGACCTCGCCCAGCCTGCCGCGGGAGAGCACGAAGACAGCGCCGGCCTCGGTTGCGCCGCGCTTGACGACGGCCGCAAAGCCGCCGGCGCCGAAAACACGGCGCAGCAGGGCCGACACCCAAAACTCGGTGGTTACGCGCATGACGAGGCTCCGGAGGACATGCGCGGCGTCTTAGCCGGATTTTCGTCTATCCGCGAGCGGTCGTCTTGACCACTCAATTGGTCAGGCCGATCTCGCGCATCTTGACGTAGACGACCTCGTCGGGCTCGCCCGTTTCCGGCAGGCCGAATAGCGACTGGAATTCCTTGATCGCCGCCTTGGTGCGGGCGCCGACGACGCCGTCGAGCTGCATGTCGTCATTGCCGAATGCCTTCAGGCCGGCCTGGATCTTGACAATGCGGGCATCGGGCGCCTGGGCGGATACCGGCGCGGAAACCGGGATGGGCGCAGGCGCGGCCTCGGGCGCGGCAACTCGAGCGGCGGCCATATCCACGGGCCTCGGCACAGGATGCGGGATGCCAGCTGTTGTCTGCTTGGCGCCGAGCTGGTCGAGCAGGACGGCGTCGATCTCACCGGAGGCCGGCAGGCCAACTTTCTGCTGGTATGCCTGGATCGCCTTTTGGGTATTCGGCCCGGAAATGCCGTCGACCGTTCCCGTGTAGAAATCGAGATCCTTCAGGATGCCCTGGACCTGCTCGACGGTCGGATCGCTTTTGACCGGAGCCGGGCCGGGCCGCAGGATGTTGATGGTGGTTTCGGGTTCGTCCGCGCCGGGGTGCGGAAAACCCTCGATGCTGCGGGTGGCGAAGAAGGCGCCGGCATGCGGAAACGGCTGGTACCACAGCGCGTTGGCGGAAACGTAGAACAGCGTCACCAGGAAGGCGGTCGAGCCGCCGACCAGGACCGGATTGCGCGAGATCGCGCCGCCGAGCGCAATCGCGCCGGCCTCGAACGCGCCGCTGCGGCGCTTGACCGCCTTAGGCTGTTTTGCGGAGCGAGCCATTCCTGTCCCCTTTCGCGTCGCCTTTCGTCCTGGTCGCGGGCATCGGCAGCACCCCGTTCCTGTCGGTCGCGCTCCTCTTCGGCCCGTTCACCGGCAGGCTGATCGTGACCGTCGTCCCCTCGCCCGGCATGCTTTCGATCGACATCGTGCCGTCGTGCAGCGCCACCAGGCCCTTGACCAGCGACAGGCCGAGCCCGGTGCCCTCGAAGCGGCGCGTATAGTCGTTCTGGATCTGCATGAACGGCTTGCCGAGATTGACAAAATCTTCCTCGGCGATGCCGATGCCGGTGTCCCTGACCCAGAAATGCAGCCGCGAGCCGATCCGCTTGGCGCCGACGACGACATCGCCGCCATCGGGCGTGAACTTGACCGCATTGGAGACGAGGTTGATCAGGATCTGCTGCACGGCACGGCGGTCGGCATTGATCTCGCCGGCGTCCGGCGCAATCTGCGCCTGGAGATCGATGTTCTTGGCATTCGCCTGCAGCTGCATCATCGACTGGCACATCTCGACCGCTTCGATGAATCGGAACGGTTCGGGCTCGGTCGCGTAGGCGCCGGCCTCGATCCTCGAGACATCAAGGATGGAGGTGACGACGGCAAGCAGATGCTGGCCCGACTCCTTCACCAGGCCGACATACTCCTTCTGGCGCGGGTCCTTGAAGCCGCCGAACATCTCATGCAGCAGCATGTCGGAAAAACCGATGATGGCGTTGAGCGGCGTCCGAAGCTCATGGCTGACGACCGCCAGGAAGCGGCCCTTTGCCACCTCGGCCGACGCTGCGGCCTCATTGGCGGCAGCAAGCTCGTCGCGCAATTCGGCAGTCTCGTCGTTCTCGCGCAGCAGCAGAGTGAAGGTCTCCTGCTGCTCTTCGGCACGCATCAGTTCGAGCTGAAATGGCCGGTAATTGTCGGCCGTCGAGGCGCTGCCGTCCTGCGGCAGCCTTACCCGAAGATCGAGCCGGCGCGCCAGGGCGCCATCGCGCATGTCGGCAAGCGCGCTGAGATAAGCGACGCGATCGGACAGGTGGATGCGGTCGAACAGCCCGGCGCCGAAAAGCAGTTCCGGCGGCAGCTTCAGGATGGTGCGCGCCTTGGCCGAGGCATCCAGGACCTCGCCATGCCGGGCGACATGCAGGACAACGGCGTCGATCATGTCTTCAAGGCGGTCGTTTGGAAGCAGCGCGGGCTGCGCGCGTGCGGCATCGCCTAGGGCTGCGAGCCGGGGAACCAGCGTCAGGCCCCAGGCGAGCGGCAGCAGCCAGTGCCACGCCGCGACTTGCGCCCCGCCGAGCGGGACGACAGAGGCGACAAAGGGCTGCAGCAGCATTGCGGCCAAGGCCGAGAGGCCGCCCCAAAGTGCCGCGCGCTTTGAACCGCCGATCCACCAGGCCTCGAATGGCAATGCCAGGGCCAGCAGCGCAACCGGCGACGCCAGGCCGCCTGCTGCCGCGACGGCGCCGGCAAGCGCAAGACCGCCGGCGGCAAGGGCAACCTGGGCTGCCAGCGTCATCTTGCCTGACGCCGCCACCAGCAAGGCGGCGAACCAGCAAAGACCGAAGGCGGCGAAAATGGCTGCGACGGTGACGGCGGCGCCCATGCCCGAGGTGACCAGTGTCACCGCCGCACCGGCGGCGAAGAACGGAGCGGCAAGCATGATGCCGATGAACCGGCGCTGGCGCAGGCGATCGCCCTGGCCGATGATGGCCGGATGGACCATGCGTTCGCAACCGGCCGCCAGCGCGCCAGGCAGTTCAATATATCTGGCAGTTGTCAAACTCAACGCACTCGCACCCGGTCGTGACTGCCCTGCTTTGCAGGTCGCTTTTGCTTGTTTGAAACTCGCATCCAGCGTTTAAGGAATGAATAAGGCTGACCGGAACAACGAGCGCGCTGCGGCAAAAATTGGAGCGCCGGCACCGGAATGCACCGCCATTTGTGGCCATAGTAAACGGAGCGTTATGTGCAAAGGGCGTGCCCGTGGCTGCGAAACCCTGAGCCGGCATGCCTGCTCTTCTGAAGATATCCATGCGCAACAATCGCTTAGATGGTTACTGCAAGGTTAAGAAAATTGCCGGCATTTGAGGCTAATGCACTGCAAAACGCCTCGCTTCGAATTTGCCTAAAATTTGAGGAAAATTTTCACTGAGCTGGAAAGCCGTCCTTTGCGCCTCATGTGCCATTGTGGCTGATATAAAGAGGTCATTGCGCATGGACGCATGATCCGGTCATTGGACGAGAGGGCAGATCGATGGGCTTTTTGATAAGAATGGCGTTCTGGTTTTCGCTGGTGTTGCTAGCGCTGCCGCTGACCGTCGGCCCCGACGAGGATGGCCGCGAGAGCGTCGGGCCGTTCCAGGCGCTTTTTGCGGCGCGCGAAGCGGTCGGCGACATCGCCGGCATTTGCGAGCGTAAGCCGGACGTCTGCGAAACCGGCAAGTCGGCGATGCATACGATCAGCGCCCGGGCCAAGGAAACCGCCAAGATCGCCGCCGCCATGCTGGACGACAAGAGCGCCGAGACCTCGCCCGATACATCGCTGGCCACCGGCAGCGTCGCCAAGGACATCGTGCTGCCGGCGACAGTCAACATACCTGCCAAGCTGGTGGCGAAGAACTAAACACCGTTTCAGCTGTATCTACAGCGACACCGCAGGCCGGTCGGACCTCTCGATGCCTGCGGTGCTTTTCTTCTTTTTCCGTGACGCCGGAGCCGCGGATGACTATATCCCGAGCAATGGCCACGACGATCCAGACGATCCGCGACGACTTCTCCCTGCTCGACGAGTGGGAAGACCGCTATCGCTATGTCATCGAGCTCGGCGAAGCGCTGCCGCCATTTCCCGACGCCGAACGCAACGCCGCCAACAAGGTGCCGGGCTGCGTCAGCCAGGTCTGGCTGACCACGAACCGAGCGCCGGGCGCCGATCCGGTCATCACCTTCACAGGCGATTCAGACGCTCATATCGTGCGCGGTCTGGTCGCCATCATGCTGGCGCTGTTTTCGGGACGGACTGCCAGCCAGATCCTTGAAACGGACGCAGAGGCGACGCTGAGGTCGCTTGGCCTCGACGAACATCTGTCGCCGCAGCGGGCCAATGGCCTGCGCTCGATGGTCAAGCGCGTCAAGCGCGACGCCGAGATGGCTCTCAAGCAGACTGCTTGATTGCTCTATCTTCTCTTCTTTCGACGCAATTCCCAAGAGAAAGCGCTCGGCAGTTTTCCTGGAATTGTTCTAGAAACAAAAACGGCGCCGTAAGGGGCGCCGTTGATCTTGTCCATTGGAGCCGGTGTTACCGCCCCTTGCGCTTGCGGCCGAGGCCCATCTTCTTGGCCAGCTGCGAACGGGCAGCGGCATAGTTAGGGGCAACCATCGGATAGCTGGCGTCGAGATTCCACTTCTCGCGGTATTCATCGGGCGTCAGACCGTAATGGGTCATCAGGTGGCGCTTCAGCGACTTGAACTTCTTGCCATCTTCAAGGCAGACGATGTAATCGTCATGAACAGAGCGCTTCGGGTTTACCGCAGGCTTCTGCTTGTCGGCCGGAGGCTGTTCGCTTGCTCCGCCCACGCGCCCGAGAGCGGCATGGACATCAGCGATAAGGTTCGGCAATTCGCCGACCGGCACGGGATTGTTGCTGACATAGGCTGCCACCACATCGGCGGTCAGCTCGATCAGCGCATCGCTATTTCTGGAAGGTGTTTCGACGATATCCATGGTTTAGGCCCCAACGAAGGATGTTTCTGTTTGCGCCCTTTTTGGAAGATCGGGCATGGCGCGAATTTCACGCGGGAAGAGCTTCATGGATTCGCGTCCGGGCATCTTAATGAGCCCACAGACAAAGTAAGTCAATTCGCATCTTGCGCTATATTCAACGATATTCATCGAATAGTCGCTCTTCAGCTTCAATCTTTCGTGCACTCTGTAACTTCGCGATATTTTCTGGTCGGACCAGGACTAGCATGACGTAAGGTCACGCCATCGCTAAATCAGCAGGGACTCATAAAGTGGGCAGCGATGCTTGGTCTATGCTTCAAGGTTTGGGCAGCTGATTGTCGGATTCGTACCAAACCGCAAGTTGCAAAGCGTTGGCGAAACCCGCCGAAGAAGATATTCGGTCTGACCGGATTCATTACGGCGTGAGGTATTTTCCATAGACCCAGCCACTAACAAAAGCACCATTTTGCGCCGGGTCGTGCCAAACTTGACACCATTGATAGCGAATTGCCTGTTTCTGTTTCCAGTGCGGCTGGCCGGCGATCTCCAGAAGATTCAAGCCGCCGGTGCACTTGCCGGTCATCTGCAGGATCGTCCCGTTGGGATAGGCGGCCTGCTTCTGCGAGGTGCCGGACGGATATTTGCGAACGTTGAGCGTGTCGCCGAACGGCACGCCAGCCACTTGCCAAGGGGCGAACGCGGTTGCATGAGACTGGCCGGTGAAAGCCAGAACGGTCGAAGCGACGACGGCGAGAGCCGCAGCGGTGTTGATATGGAAATTCATCATCCTCTCCTTTTGGCTCATCTCCCGAGCCCGCCGCAACCAATACATCCCGGCCCTTGAACCCGCGCTGATCGGCGTGTTCATTTGCCATTCAAGTAATTTCTTCAGTGAGACGCAATGACCAAGACCTCAGCTTTTCCGACCGCCAGCCCGCCGAGCCCCGAGAAACACCCCGTCTTCGACACGCATCACGGCATTACCCGCACAGATGACTATGCCTGGCTGAGGGCCGAGAACTGGCAGGCGATGTTCAGGGACCCTTCCCTGCTTGAGGGCCGCATCCGCGCCCATCTCGAAGCCGAAAACGCCTATCAAGCAGTGCTTATGGCCGATACGCTAGAGCTTCGGAAGCAGCTGTTCGACGAGATGAAGGGGCGCATCAAGGAAGATGATTCGACGGTGCCGATGAAGGATGGCCCCTATGCTTACGGCTCATCCTTCAAGCTTGGCGGCGAACAGCCCCGCTATTTCCGCATGCCGCGCGATGGCGGCGATGAGCAGATCCTGCTCGATGGCGACGCGGAAGCCGAGGGCAAGCCCTATTTCCGCCTCGGCGGCGTCGACCATTCGGCCGATCACCGCAAGCTGTTGTGGGCGTTCGACGACAAGGGCTCTGAATTCTTCACACTTCGCGTGCGCGATCTCACCAGCGGCAAGGAACTGAGCGACCAGATCGAGGCCACCAGTGGTGGCGGCGTCTGGAATGCCGCCGATGACGGCTTCTTCTACACAAGGCTCGACGACAATCATCGCCCGTCCAAGGTGCTGTTCCACGCGCTCGGCGGCAGCCCCCTTAATGACCGGCTGATTTATGAGGAAACCGATCCCGGCTTCTTCATGGATGTCGGCGGCACGCGCTCCAACGAATGGATCATGATCGGGATCAACGATCACGAAACCTCGGAATATCACCTGATGCGCGCCGATGAGCCTTTCGCCGAGCCAAAGCTGGTGGCAAAGCGCGAGACTGGCCTGCAATATGATCTGGAAGAAGGCGGCGACATCTTCTTCGTCCTCACCAATGCCGACGGCGCCAAGGACTTCAAGATCATGACGGCGCCGGCTAATGACCCGGTTCGGGCCAATTGGGAAGAGCTGGTGGCGCACGAGCCAGGCCGGCTGATCCTGTCGGTGGTCGGCTTCAGGGATCATATGGTCAGGCTCGAGCGCAAGGAAGGGCTGCCGCGCATCGTCGTTCGCGATCGCCGCAGCGGCGAGGAGCATCTGATCTCGTTCGACGAAGAGGCGTTCTCGCTCGGCCTGTCGGGGTCCTATGAATACGACACCGAGATCATGCGCTTCACCTATTCGTCGATGACGACCCCGGCGCAGGTCTTCGACTACAATATGCGCAGCCGCGAGCGTGTGCTGCTGAAGACCCAGGAAGTGCCGTCCGGTCACAATCCGGATCAATATGTCACGCGCCGGCTGATGGCGCCGGCCGCCGATGGCGAACTGGTGCCGGTCTCGCTGCTGCACCACCGCGACACGCCGCTCGATGGCTCCGCACCGTGCCTGCTTTACGGCTACGGCTCTTACGGCATTGCCATTCCGGCGGCGTTCAACACCAACTGGTTCTCGCTGGTCGACCGTGGCTTTGTCTTTGCCATCGCCCATGTCCGCGGCGGCAAGGACAAGGGCTATGGCTGGTATGACGACGGCAAGCGGGCGCACAAGATGAACACGTTCACCGATTTCATCGCCGTCGCGCAGCATCTCGTCGCCGAGCGTTACACCCAACACGACCGCATCGTCGCGCAAGGCGGCTCGGCCGGCGGCATGTTGATGGGTGCGATCGCCAACATGGCGCCGCATAGTTTCGGCGCCATCGTTGCCGAGGTTCCCTTTGTCGACGTGCTGACCACGATGCTCGACGCAAGCTTGCCGCTGACGCCGCCGGAGTGGCCGGAATGGGGCAACCCGATCGCGTCGGCGGAAGATTACCAAACGATCGCCGCCTACTCACCCTATGACAATGTCGCCGATCACGAATACCCGCCGATACTGGCGCTGGCCGGCCTCACCGATCCGCGCGTCACCTATTGGGAGCCGGCCAAATGGGTGGCGCGGCTGCGCGAGCGCAAGAGCGGCGACAATCCGGTGCTGTTCAAGATCAACATGGATTCCGGCCATGCCGGCGCCTCCGGCCGCTTTTCAAGGCTGGAGGAGATCGCCTATACCTACTCCTTCGCGCTCAAGGTTACGGCCAAGCCCGAACCCGAGGTTACGGGCAAGCCCGAACCTGAGGTGACGGGCAAGGCTGAGAATGCAACGGAGGCGTCGCAATGATCGATCTATCCACCTTGACGGCTTACATAGCGGTTGTGCTTGGCTTTGTGTTTATTCCAGGCCCAGCCACGCTTTTGACGGTCGCGCGAGCGACGAGTTCCGGAACCAGGGTTGGCGTCGCGACGGGCGCGGGCGTCGCGGCTGGCGATGTGTTCCATACCATCATGGCGATGGTCGGCATTTCGGCGATCATCGCCACTTCGGCAACGCTGTTCAGCGTCGTAAAATATATCGGCGCGGCGTATCTCGTTTACCTCGGCGTCCGCGCAATCATCGAGAGAATACCGGCCGACCCTACTGCCGGCGCACTCGCGATCTCCGCCAGCAAGGCGTTTCGTCAAGCTGTCCTGACCGAAGTGCTTAACCCAAAGACGGCGCTTTTCTTCCTCGCCTTCCTGCCCCAGTTCGTGCGGCCTGAAAACGGATCGGTGATGCTCCAGATGATGACGCTGGGCATAATCTTTGTTCTGCTCGGCCTTTTCAGCACAGTCGTCTTTGCCGTGAGTGCGGGCCGGCTCGGCACGTTCCTGCGCCGCAATCCGTCGGTGGTGAAATGGCAAGGCAAGGTGGTTGGCGGCATCTACTGCGCGTTAGGCGTCCGTCTGGCCTTGCAGCAGCGCTGATGTCGATGCGAAAGGCGCGCCCGTCGAGGCGCGCCGGTCGTCACTTTTTGAATTCCAGGCTGCTCATTTTCACTCGCATTTGCAATGGCTGCGCGCTACCCAATGCGCGCCACCTTCCAGACCATGACATACGCAAAGGGGCCACTATGTTGCTCGTCGACACCTATCTCGAGAAATCACCGATCCAGGGCATCGGGGTTTTCGCCAGGAACCACATTGCCAAGGGCACGCTGGTCTGGAAGCTCGACCCCAGATTCGACCGGATCATCGACGTCGAGACCTATGAAGGCGAGAGCGGCCCGGTGAAGAACTATCTCGACCGTTATTCCTATCCAGACCGCCGGGATCCGAACTACATCGTCTTCGAAGCCGACGACGCACGCTACATGAACCATGACGACGAACCGAATTGCGATGTCTCCTCGCCCGAGGAAACCTATGCCTTGCGCGACATCGCACCCGGCGAGGAACTGACCTGCAATTACAGCCATTTCTTCGAGACGGGCTTCGACTTCCTCGGCGATCGCCACCTGTAGATGGCCACCTGTAGCCGGGATCACTTGGCCGGCTTGCTGCGCACCGGGTAGCCGTTGGGATGCGGCGGCACCGCCTTGAGATAGGCGGCGATCGCCGCGCGATCTTCCGGCGGCAGTTCGGCCATGTTGCGCTGCACGTCGACCATGGCGCCGCCGACCGAATCGAAATCAGGGGTAAAACCGGTTTCGAGATAGTTGGCGATGTCGGCTTCCGACCAGTCACCGAGCCCGCCTTCGCCCGATGTGATGTTCGGCACGATGCCGCTGCCTTCGGCGGCCGCCGCGCCAGCCAGCCACTGGCTCTTCCTGGTGGCGCCGGTGACGTCGCGCGGCGTGTGGCATTCGCCGCAATGGCCGGGCCCCTCGACCAGGTAGCGGCCGGCGAGTACCGGATCAGGCGTGCCATCGGCAAAGGCAATCACCGGCTCCTTGCTGAGATAGAGCCGCTTCCACAGGCCGAGGCCGCGGCGGATGTTGAAGGGGAAACTCAGGGAATTGTCCGGCGCCTTGCCGGCGACCGCCGGCAGCGTCTTCAGGAACGCATAGAGATCGGCAATATCAGCCGGCTTCATGCGGGCGTAGGATGCGTAGGGGAAGGCCGGATAGAAATGCTCGCCCGACGGCGACACGCCCTTCAGCATGGCGTTGGCAAGGTCCTCGACCGTCCAGGCGCCGATGCCGTCCTTGGGATCCTGCGAGATGTTGGGCGGCACGAAGGTGCCGAACGGCGTCTTGAGCTCGAGGCCGCCGACCAGTTGCAAACGGGCGTCGCCTTGCGAGCCCGACTTGGCGTGACAGGAGGTGCAGCCGCCGGCATTGAAAATGCGCTTGCCCCTGGCGGCGTCGCCGGGGCCGAGTTGCGCCAGGGTGCCAGTGTCGAGCTTGACCGGCGCCGACAACAGCCAGCCGGCGCCCGCACCGACGACGCCCAGGACAAGGGCGACGCCGACAAATTTTTTCCACAAGGGCATTGCCCGGGATCAGCTCTTCTTCACCCGATAGGTCTTGTGGCAGGTGCCGCAATCACTGCCGAGCGTATCGATCTGCGCCTTCAGCGCATCGACATCGGCGGGCGCGGCGGCGACTGCGGCCTTGACGTCGGCGAGGTACTTGTCTTCGGTCGATTTGAAGCCCGCCATGTCTTTCCAGATTTTGGGCGAGGCGGTGGTATCACCGCTGTCGCTGCCGGCCGGGAACAGCGTGTCGACATCGAACTTCTCGGCATTGACTTGCAGCGCCTGCAGCGCCGTCAGCACGGCGGCGGCATCGAAGTCTGCCTCGCCCTTGGCGATTTTTGACAGGCCGCCGACGATCTTGCCTCGTTCCTTCATCAGTCCCTGTCGGTCGAGGATCGGGTCGGCAAAAGCCGCCGAGGCGGCGAGGCTGAGCATAGAGATGGCGATAACAAGCTTTCTCATTCAATTGGCTCCAGGATGATGAGGGGTCGCGACCTAACGTTAACGGAGGGCGGGCCGGGATTATTCCCTGTCCGCCGGCCGGATTCTGCCGAATTTTGTGTGCCTGCTGCTTCAGCTGAGAAAGAAAAGCCCCGGAGTACCGGGGCTTCTCTGGGTCGATCAGGCTTTCGCCTCTTCGTACATTTCAAGGACATGGTCCCAGTTGATGAGGCTGTCGACGAAGGCCTCGAGATATTTCGGCCGCGCGTTGCGGTAGTCGATGTAATAGGAATGTTCCCAGACATCGACGCCGAGGATCGGCGATGCGCCTTGGACGAGCGGGTTCTCGCCGTTCGGCGTCTTGGATATCGCCAGCTTGCCGTCCTTGACCGAGACCCAGGCCCAGCCCGAACCGAACTGCGTGGTGCCGGCGGCGATGAAGTCGGCCTTGAACTTGTCGTAGCCGCCGAGGTCGGCGTCGAAAGCCTTCTGCAGGGCGCCCGGAAGCTTGTTGCCGCCGCCGCCCTTCTTCATCCACTTCCAGAAATGGATGTGGTTGTAGTGCTGGGCTGCGTTGTTGAAGAGGCCGGCATTCTTGCCGAACGACTGCTTGACCACCTCTTCGACCGACAGATCGCCAAGGCCCGCTTCGGCGGCCAGCTTGTTGCCGTTGTCGACATAAGCCTTGTGGTGCTTGTCGTGGTGATACTCCAGCGTCTCCTTCGACATGTAAGGCTGCAAGGCCTCGTAGTCGTAGGGCAAGGCGGGCAATTCAAAAGCCATCGGTCATACTCCTCATGGAAAAATCCGGTGCGGATACCGGATTAAGATAGGGCTGCATTGATCTGGAACAACTCCGGAATGAAGCGCCAATTGCCTTTTAGCGGCTCAACCGGCGGAAGTCGAATGCGCCCATTCCCAATAAAGGTCGCGCGCTTTCTTGGCCACCGGCCCGGGCTGCAGATCGCGGTCCTCGATGCGGGTGATCGGCACGACCTTGGAATGATTTCCGGTCGAAAAGATCTCATCGGCTTCGAGAAAGTCGCGCACCGACAGCATCTTCTCCGTGGTCTTGAAGCCGTAATCGCCAAGCAGCGTCATGGTGCGCGAGCGGGTGATGCCGGACAGGAAGGTGCCGTTGGGCGCCGGCGTCAACACGTGGCTGTCCTTGACCAGGAAGATGTTCGAGGTTCCGGTCTCGGCGACATTGCCCAGCATGTCCAGCACCAGCGCATTGTCGAAGCCGCGTCCCTTCGCTTCGAGGATGGCGCGGCCATTGTTGGGATAGAGGCAGCCGGCCTTGGCATTGGTCGGCATGGTCTCGATCGTCGGCCGCCGGAACGGCGACACGGTGATCGAAAAGCCGGTCGGCGAGATCATCGGCGATTCGTAGAGGCAGAGGCAGAAACGGGTCGAGGCCGGATCGGCCGGCACGCCCATGTAGCCGCCATGCTCGGCCCAGTACATCGGCCTGATGTAGACCGCTGTCTTGCCGTCGAACTTCTTCAGCCCGGCCCAGGTCAGTCCAACAATCTCATCGGCGCTCATCGACGGCGCGAGGCCGAGCGCGGTCGCCGATGCGTTCACCCTAGCGGCATGCAGCTCGAGATCGGGGGCGACGCCTTCGAACCAGCGGGCGCCGTCGAAGACGCTGGTGCCGAGCCACATGGCGTGGCTGCGCGGACCCAGAATGGCAACGTTGCCTTCGTACCAGTCGCCGTCGACGAAGGTCCATGTCGCCGAGAGCGCCGCAGTCGCCAGTGTCATTGTTCGGTTCCGCTTCAAAGCTGCCTGTGCCAAGCATTGGAAGATGCTTTGACCGGCGCCGTCAACCGGCATGGAGCGGTTTTTGTTGAGGCCAGAGCGCCCCAAGAAAGCGACCAAGACTACAATCGATGCTTGCACCTTGCGCCGCCTGCCCTCAAAACTGTCGCCATGCATTACGCGGCTTACGTTTTCGACGCCTATGGCACGTTGTTCGACGTGCACGCAGCCGTGCGCCGTCATGACGGCGAGATCGGCCCCGACGGCCCGCTGCTTTCGGAAATCTGGCGCGCCAAGCAGCTGGAATATTCCTGGGTGCGCACGCTGATGGGCGGCTATGCCGATTTCTGGCAGCTCACCGAACAGGCGCTCGATTTCGCCCTGCTCAAGGTTCCCTCCGCCGACAAGGGACTGAAGGCCAAGCTGCTCGAAGCCTATTGGCGGCTCGACTGCTATCCGGAAGTGCCGGCCGTGCTCAAGGCGCTGAAAGCATCCGGCGCCAAGCTCGCAATCCTGTCCAACGGCTCGCCCGAGATGCTGGAAGCGGCGGTCAAGTCGGCCGCCCTCGACCAGGTGCTGGACGATATCTTTTCGGTCGACGCCGTCAGGCGCTTCAAGACCGACCCGTCGACCTACGACATGGTGGCGACGGGCTGGCGACTCTATCCGGGCGCCGTCTCGTTCCAGTCGTCCAACCGCTGGGACGTCGCCGGCGCCACTAAATTCGGCTTTCGCACCGTATGGATCAACCGCGCCAACCAGCCCGAGGAATACCGGGATTTCCCGCCGGCGCTGATCCTGCCGTCGCTTGAAGGCCTGGTGACCGGCGGCTGATCCCTCTGTTGCCTTCGAGCAACAGTGGCAGAGCGGTCACAGCTTCGCCTTTGTTTGTCCACCCTCAGGCCAGAATCGGAACCGCCTATCGCGTCAGGCATTGGGGGAGGCCGACCACTGCGCCGCTTGAAGGCATTCACGCTTTCTTGCGATTCGAGACTTAAAAAAGGCAACCATGTTGAAGACCGAAATCGACCCCTATCGCCTGAGCCGTCGCGGCTTTCTGAATGCTGCAGCCCTTGGCGCCGCTTCGATTGCGGTCTCCGCCTGCACCACCACCGGACCGGCGCCGGCGCCGGTCGAACCGCCACCGCCGACCTATGACGAGCCGCCGCTCGGCGACTATGCGACGATGTACGGCCCGATTTCCGACAGCGGGTTCGAGCTCCCGGCCATCCCGATCAAGAAGATGGACCCGCAGTTCCTGCGCCAGATCGTTCCCGATCCGACCGGCCAGCGGCCGGGCACCATCATCGTCGATACGACCAACCATTTCCTGTATCTGGTGCGCGAAGGCGGCCAGGCGATCCGTTACGGCGTCGGCCTCGGCCGCGCCGGCTTCGAATGGTCGGGAGACGCCGTCGTCCAGTGGAAGCAGAAATGGCCGAAATGGACGCCGCCCGATGAGATGGTTGCCCGCCAGCCTGAACTGGAAGAATACAGCGCCAAGAACGGCGGCATGCCCGGCGGCCTCAAGAACCCGCTCGGCGCCCGCGCGCTCTACCTGTTCCACGACAACGTCGACACGCTCTACCGCCTGCATGGCTCGCCGGAATGGAACTCGATCGGCAAATCCGTCTCGTCAGGCTGCGTGCGCCTGATAAATCAGGACATCATCGACCTCTACGACCGCGTGCCGTCGAAGAGCCCGGTCATCGTGACGTCCGACATCGGCCAGCCGATGGCGGCGAGCGCAAACCGCAGAGCCATCCCGATCGATGGCGGGGTGCCGGATGGCTCGGTCCTGCTCGGCCCGGTGACCTGATCGACTTCATCGATGCCATGAAGCGGCAGGTTCCGCTCCATGCGGCAAAGCTCGCCAGGATCCCGATAGCTTCACGCGAATGCCTGGGGTTCGCATCCAAGATATGCAATGCCGGCAACAGGAGGCCAAAAAAGACGTCCAGACAAACCATGGAGCCGCTGCAATCGGGGCGGCCATGCCCTGTCAATCTCGACGCTGCTGTGTTTCGTTTCCGATTGATGTATATTAGACGGGAGTATGATTGCAGAGACATACATTTCATTAGATCATTGATGGCGGGGGAACGCCGATGGTGGGATTTGATTTCGATAGTCCGCCTGCCGACGGCGCCGAGGCCAACCTGTCGGCCGAATGCGAGCGCCAATTGCTGCCGCTCGTCCGCGGAATTGTCGAGGCGGCGGTTGCCGCCGGGTGGAGCCAGGAAGACGTTCTTCTGGCCATGGTCGAGCTGTCCTGGGATCTGTACGAGAAACGCCGAGGCGATCTTTAGCAGGCCTGCGTGAGCCGGATAGTTCGGTAGCGCCGGCCAAGCCAGGCCATGTTTTTCTCGCGCGAACTTTTTTCTTCACTTACAATGTTTTTTCTATCCGCGGGATGCGCTACGCTGCCTTTGGGCAGGACTATGGGGGATACAAATTACCGTCCGGATTTCCGGGCTGAGGCAAGGCTGAGTGAAAAATGCGGGCGAGGTTCAGGAACGCAGCGCAGGCGCCGATCGGGTCGATCGGCACGCCCTCGACACAATCCCCGAAAATGCCAATCCCAGAAGAGCAACCATGCGGGGGAGCGGGATATGCTCTGTCCGCAGCCCTGGATCGCTCCCGGAGGGTCGCCATCGCCGAAGTCGCTTACCTCGGGGATTTTCGGATCAAGGCCATTTGGCCACCGCCATGAAGAAGCACAAGGGAAAGAAGCCATGGTTCGGGCGATAACTGCTGCTGGATCGTCCGTGGCAATCACAGATAGTCGACCAGCTCTGTCAATGGCCGCGCGATCTATATTCGGAATACAACTCTGGATTGTGCCGGCACACTATGCACAATAACTAGGCAAAAATGGTAAGATAAGATCCGAAAATAGTCAGGTAGCCTTGGCTAAAATTCAAACCTGTAAATTTATAGTCAAAATCCTGGTAAAAATTTTCATTTGAGCTCAAATTCTTCTTTGCAATATAAAGCAGCATCTGTAGGATTCGAAGGAACGCCCAGGAGCAAACGTCAATTCTGGGCGCCTCGATACAGCACAGGATTGGATTGATCGGCGCAGCAGTGGCAGAGACGAAGATGCAACATAGAGGCAACGTCCAGGAAAGCGCCGGGACAGAGCGGCGGCGCGCGGATCGTCGCATCTTCGACGGAATGCCGGAAAGCGCGGGGCGCTACCTGGTCACGTTTCGAGGCGGCGCGGCTCATGTCGTTCATGGGCCGGGATCACACACATTCAAAGCGGCGGAACATTTCGCTTCGGTTCTGCTTACACCCTCACCAGGGATTGCGGCATCGCTGGGCAGCGACAAAGTACACGAATACGACGGCGACGTCGGCATGATCATGATCGTCCCAGCCGATCTCGGCGGCAAGGTGACCCGGTCATCCACTACGGAGAGCGTAATCGTGGCGCTCACCCCCGAGAGTCTCTTCGAGCTGGCAACGCGTGAATTCGACACCGGCCATGCCGAGCTTCAACCGCCGCCGTTCGGGACCGTTGACTTCCAAGCGCTGCAACTCGCGCAGTTGCTGAAGGCGGAACTGACGGATCGGGAAACTCCAAACGAGTTCTATGTGGATTCGTTGGTCACCATGTTCGGCGTCCATTTGCTTCGGAACTACGCAGGAGCGCGAAAGTTGCCACAAGCCCCAAAGGGCGGTCTGTCGAACCGCAGCGCCCGGCGGGTGCGCGAATTCCTGGAGGTAAATTTTTCCAGCAAGATCGCGGTGGCCGAGCTGGCCGCACTCTGTGGCCTTTCGCCGAGCCATTTCATCCTGGCATTCACCAAGACCTTTGGCGAGCCGCCGCACAAATACCTGCTGCGGCTGCGTCTCGATTTCGCCGAAAAACTTCTCATCGAGAGCGACCTGTCGATTGCGGAAGTCGCTCATCTCAGTGGATTCTCGGACCAGAGCCACTTGACAGTCACCATGTCCAGATACCGGAACAGAACCCCCAGGCAGGTGAAGCTGCAACGTTAACGCTTGTTGCGGCGCGCATGATTGTCCGCGGCGATACCTCGATTGATCTTCAGTATAGTCGAAGGTTGTGTGGCAGAGCAGTCACAGTTGTCGAGCAGGGACCAAATACCGGATTTTCCTACAAAGATTCCGGATTATTCCAAAATACCTGCACCGCGAATGTGCTCATGGTCGCGATGGAAGTCATTTGGGGCGGGGGAGCAACCAGATGATACAGCATGTCGGATTGTCCCATGGACATTCAATTCGCGGAAATCGAGGTCTTCGCGCCTAAGGCCGAAGCGGCCTGGGCTGCACTGCAACGCCAATACGCCAGCCGGATCAGCGCTGCGGAACTCGACCATCTCCTGGCCTGTTTCGTGCTTGGACTGACCTCTCCGGCTTGTGGTGAAGGCGATCCGGGATTTCATTTCGATCTCTGCCGCGCGCTGGTGGCGGTAAACCTGCCGCCGGAACGGACGGAGGCTGCACTGCATGCGGTTCCAGAACCGACGCAGCCATGGGTCGCGAGCGCCTATCAGCTGATTGAAAAACAAGGCGCGAAGGTCGGTCTCTCGTTGCGGGAGAAGACGCGCAATTTCGAAGATTTTTTGGCCACCGAGGCGAATGGTGCGGCACATCAGGGCGCCTCGGCAATTGCGAGGAAAAACTAGCATGACCAAACGCGTCGAGGGGCGGAGAAGGATCGAACTTTCTTCAAGCTTTGTCGGAAACTGGATCGCGGGCGCGGCCGACAGCCGCTCGGTGCGGCGCCGCCTGATGGCGGTGCTGCGCATGGCTCACCGGGTTCTTGGATTCGGTCGCAAGAATATGGGTCTGGGAACATTGGGAAGCGGCACCAGCGTGCGTTCGGCTCTGGCCTGTGGCGTGAGCCCGGCCAGCGTGCTCGGCGGCCTGGCCGCGATCGCCGCGCTCGGCCTCGCCACACCGGCCCAGGCACAATATCAGGCTGGCGGCGGTTCGGCGACCGGCGGCAACGCCGTCGCCATCGGTAACGGCGCCGCGACGAATGGCAATAACAGCGTGGCGTTGGGCAGTTCCAACAGTGCAACGGGCGACGGCACGATCGCCATCGGCTATGCGATGGGTGTCAATGGCCTCAATTCCATAGGCATAGGTGTCTTCGCAGGCGCAACCGGCGTCAATGCCCTCGCCGTGGGCGGGAACGCCAAGGCCAACGGGGACGCAGCAAGCGCTATTGGCGTCAATTCGGTTGCAACCACAGGCGCGGCCGCTTTTGGCAATAATGCGCGTGCCGACGGAGTCAACTCGACCGCGATCGGCCCTGTTACCCGGGCGACCGGATTGCGCGCCACCGCGCTCGGGTTCGGGGCAACGGCATCCGGCGTGGATTCGATTGCCCAAGGTAACAGCGCTGTCGCAAGCAACCAGAATGCCGTCGCCATTGGATTCCAGGCGACCGCGACCAGCATCAACTCCATCAACATTGGCGGGCGCACCCTCGCGGGATCAGGCGCGCTCTCGCAGGGCGCCATCGCCCTTGGTACGGATGTCACGGCAAATCAGCAAAACACCGTTGCCATAGGCGTCCTGACCAAAGCGACCGGAACGAGCGCAACGGCGATGGGCAACACCGCCAGTGCCTGGGGCAACCAGTCCATCGCATTCGGCGTCGGCGCGCAGGCAGGCGTTCAGGCCAACACTGCCCTGCCGAACAGCATTGCCATCGGCACCAATTCGCTGTCTTCGGGCGCTTTCGCCACCGCGATGGGCGCTACCTCGGTTGCGAGTGGCTCCGCCAGCACCGCTATTGGCAACACCGCCGTTGCCAGCGGCGCAAACGCCTCCTCGTTCGGTTCCGGCGCGAATGCGACGGGAGACAATTCTCTTGCCGCCGGTGTCAGCGCCGCCGCCAGCGGGATTGCCAGCACCGCGCTCGGCATCGGCTCCAAGGCCAGCGCCACCAACGCCGTGGCGATCGGTAATGCGGCGGTCGCCAATTCCGCCGACGCTGTTGCAGTGGGCACGAATGCAACGGCGACGGGCGGCAAGGCTGTCGCCATCGGCGCCGGCAACACAGCCTTTGGCAACGGCGCGGTCTCCATCGGCGATCCCAGCTATGCCAGCGGCACCGGCGCCTTCACCGGCGGCGCCAACAACATCGCCAACAGCGACGGCACGGCAACCGCCACAGCCGCAAACCAGGCCGCAGGCGCGGTTGCCATCGGCAACAACAACAAGGCCGTCGGGCAAGGCTCCGTGGCGCTGGGCAATGGCTCGACGGCGGGTGCAGCCGGCATTGCCGGCAATGTCGCGCTGGGCAACGGCGCGACGGCGACGGCAAGCTCCGGCGACGTAGCGCTCGGTTCGGGCTCGGTGACCGCGACGGCGGTCGGCACCAGCGGCGCGACGATCGGCGGCACGGCCTACAGCTTCGCCGGCACGACGCCGACGAGCACTGTCAGCGTCGGCGCGCTCGGCGCGGAGCGGACCATCACCAATGTCGCGGCGGGCCGGCTCAGCAATTCGTCGACCGACGCCATCAATGGCTCGCAGCTCTTCGCCACCAACCAGCAGGTGACGCAGAACACGACGGCCATCGCCGCCAACACCGCCGACATCACCAATCTCGGCAACACGATCAACAGCATCAGCACCGGTGGCGGCATCAAGTATTTCCACGCCAATTCGACGGCGGCGGACTCGTCCGCAACGGGCACGGACTCCGTTGCTATCGGACCAGTCGCGACCGCGACGGGGACAAACGCCATCGCGGCCGGCACCAATTCGAGCGCCTCCGACGCCAACGCCTCGGCCTTCGGCAGCGGCGCCGTCGCATCGGCGCTTGACGCAACGGCGATGGGATACATCTCCAAGGCCTCGGGCCAATACAGCACCGCCATAGGCGCCAATGCCAACGCCACAGCTACCTCCAGCACCGCAATCGGCCAGAACGCGTTTGCAACCGCCTTTCAAGCGACCGCTCTCGGCGTAGGAGCGAATGCCGGCGCCCAGAATGCAATCGCGCTGGGCGCCCTCGCCAACGCCAGCAACGCCGGCGACGTGGCGCTCGGCTCGGGCTCGGTAACCGCCGCGGCGGTCGGCACCGCCGGCACGACGATCGGCGGCGTCGCCTACAGCTTCGCCGGCACGACGCCGGCGAGCACCGTCAGCGTCGGCGCGGTCGGCGCGGAACGCACCATCACCAATGTCGCGGCGGGCCGGCTCAGCAATTCGTCGACCGACGCGATCAACGGCTCGCAGCTCTTCGCCACCAACCAGCAGGTGACGCAGAATACGACCGACATCGCCGCCAACACCGCCGACATCACCAATCTCGGCAACACGATCAACAGCATCAGCACCGGCGGCGGCATCAAGTATTTCCACGCCAATTCGACGCTGGCGGATTCGCAGGCGCTGGGGGCGGATTCCGTTGCCGTCGGCCCGAACGCGGTCGCCAACAATGCCGGCGACGTGGCGATCGGCGCGAATGCGGTGTCGACCGTGACGACGGCTGTCGGCGGCACCACGATCGGCGGCGTTGCCTACACCTTCGCCGGCGCAACGCCCGCGGGTGCATTCTCGGTCGGCTCGGTGGGCGCCGAACGCCAAATCCAGAACGTCGCGGCCGGGCAGTTGAGCGGCTCCTCGACCGATGCGGTCAATGGTTCGCAGCTGTTTGCGACCAACCAGCAGGTGACGCAGAACACGACCGACATTGCCGCCAACACGGCTGACATAACCAATCTCGGCAATTCGATCAGCAACATTACCGGCGACACCTCGCTGGCCTACACCGACGCCAATGGCGACGGCATACGCTATGTGCGCACCAACGACCGGACGCTCGCCGTCGCCGACTCCTTCGCGCAAGGGATCGGCTCGTCCGCCCTCGGCTACCAGGCGACCGCGAGCGCCGACAATGCGCTGGCGCTCGGCCGCGACACCCAGGCGAGCGTCATCGGCGGCGTGGCGCTCGGCGCCGGCTCGGTTTCGGATCGGGCGGTCGCGCCCGTATCGGGATCGATCCTCTCCGGCACCGGCCTCATTCCCTACAACACCGCGGACATGAGCCTGCTCGGCGCCGTCTCGGTCGGCACCTCCACCTCCTATCGCCAGATCATCAACGTGGCCGACGGCACGCAGGACCAGGACGCGGTCACGCTTCGCCAGTTGAAGGGCGCGCTGAGCTCGTTCGCGGTGACGGGGAGCCTGTACTTCCATGCCAATTCGACGGCCGCGGATTCGCTCGCGGTCGGCGTCGATTCGGTTGCGGTCGGTCCGCGCACCACCGTCAATGGCGACAATGGCATCGGCATCGGCAATGGCGCCATCGTGCAGCAGACGGCGCCGGGAGGCATTGCGATCGGCCAGAATTCGACGGTCAACCAGGCCGACAGTATCGCACTCGGCACCAACGCGACCACCAACGGAGCGCAGGCGGTGGCGCTCGGCGCCGGCGCAAAGGCCAACGAGCCGGGCAGCGTCGCGCTCGGCGCGGGCTCGACGACGGCGGCGGCGGTCGCCACCACCGGCACCACGATCAACGGCGTTGCCTATACCTTCGCCGGAACAGCTCCGACCAGCACGGTCAGCGTCGGCACCGTCGGCAACGAGCGCACCGTCACCAATGTCGCGGCGGGCCGGATCAGCGGCACCTCCACCGACGCCATCAACGGCAGCCAGCTCTTCGCCACCAACCAGGCGGTCGAAGCCATGCAGGGTAGCGTCGGCGACCTGAATCAGTTCGCCGTCCAGTACGACAAGGACGGGAACGGCAACAAGTCCAACTCGATTACCCTTGCCGGCGGCGACCCGAACACGCCGGTGGTCATCCACAATGTCGGGCCGGGCGTTGCCAACACCGATGCGGTCAATGTTCAGCAGTTCAACAGCGGGTTAGCACTCAACCTGGACAATTCGAAGAACTACACCAACCAGGTGGCGGCCACCACGCTGCAGCAAGCCAATGCGTATGCGGACTCCAAACTCAGCCAGCTCAACATGGACATGGGAGAGGTCAGGGGCGAGGCGCGCCAGGCTGCGGCAATCGGCTTGGCGGCCGGCTCGCTGCGCTACGATGATCGTCCCGGCAAGCTGAGCGTGGCCGCCGGCGGAGGCTATTGGCGCGGTGAAGGCGCCCTGGCCTTCGGCGCCGGCTACACCAGCGAGGAGGGACGTGTTCGAGCGAACCTGTCCGGCACGACGGCAGGCGGGCACTGGGGTGTCGGCGCGGGCGTCAGCCTTACGCTGAACTAGAGCCCGGCCATGATCAGGCAGGCAGTCCTTGCTGTCGCGATATCCATGACGTCAATGCTCCTGTCCGGCCCGTTAGCGGCCGGGCAGGAAGCGATCCCTTCCGGCTACAGGGTAAAACCTTCCGACGTAGCGATCCCTGCGGATGCGAAGCTTGGCGAATATCAACGGACCACCCGTCCGTTCGAGAACTGGACGCTGATCTGCGACGAGAACCTGAAGGCGCGCCAAAAGGTCTGCAATGTCACCCAGATCATCGAGGACCAGGCAGGACAGGTTGCGTTCAGCTGGTCGCTTGCCGCCACCAAGGAAGGCAACCCCTACATGATCTTGCGCGCCCCGCCGATCGCCAAGAGCGACGCTCCTGTCTCGCTGACATTCGAGGGGCGCAAGGAGCCGATAAAAATTCAACTCGACGGATGCAATCAGGCCGTCTGCGTCGGCATGCTGCCGGTTGGTCCGATCATGCGCGAACAGATTTCGAAGGCCGCGGCATCCGTCATCTCCTTCCCGACCACGGATGGCAGGACGATCAACGTAACCGCGACCCTCAAGGGCTTGGCCGCGGCCGTTGCGGCGATCAATTGACGAGGCAATCGCGATGAACCAGCAATCGATCCATGACCGGATAATGTCCCGCAACCAGGGAAAGGATGCTGTCCGGGTCGGCATCGAAGACCGGAGCAGACCGCAACGAAACCGCGCGAGGACCGCTGTCTTCTCGTTGCTCGCCATTGCCGTCGTCGCCACGGCCGGCTTCGCGGCCATGCGCTACGACCTGCTCCACAATTTATTGCCGCAGCCGGCGGTCGCGGAGACCAACCAGCCCAATCCGGCCCTGGCCGAGACGCCATTTCTGCAACACGCCAAAGAGGCAGGCTTGCAGTCTTGTTCCAACATTTTCCCAGCCCTTGGGCAGATGCTGACGACCGGCACGACGTACAGCGTCCAGTCGATCTGGAACAACGAGGCCCCCGACAAACACCTCGTGGAAGCCCTGGTCGGCATGAACTACGCCACACAGGGCTACAGCGGCCCGGCGGCAGGCCTGGTGTTCGCGGCACCCACCGCATCCGTTTGCGAAGGTACGATGGTCAGGGTGGCGCCATTCGCGGCCAATTGCGCCGATGTTCCGGCCCTGCTTCCGAAAGACAGCAAGCTCGCCAACAATCTTGGACAAATCAGCGTCTATGAACTGGCCAATGGAGGGGGCAACGCGATGCTGCTGCCAACCGGCAACAGCTGCGTCGTCATTTCCGTGGCCTCGGCAGCAGGTAAACAAGGAGGCGTACAATGAGGGTGAATTCCGCCATTGCGGCGATCGGCATGCTGTTGCTTTGCGCCGGACGGCTGGGCGCGGCGGACCTCGCCCCGGCGGCGGACGTGCCCGAGCCGCCGGCCCAGGAGGAGAGAGGCATCTGGGCGGCGATCGCCTATTCGAGCCCCGACGAGAAGCACGGCTTCTTTTGGGGCGCCGACAAGCGGCAGGAGGCGATGGACATCGCGCTGAAGCATTGCCAGAACGCCGGCGGCGGCAGCTGCGCCGTGGTCAGCGTATTCCGCAATCATCGCCATTGGGACGACGACGACAATACCGGCTTTCCCTACAAGCATTGCGGCGCCCTCGCCGTAGGCGAGAAGCCGGAAGGGCGGCTGACCAGTTGGGGCGCCGAGACGGCGCAAACACGCCGGGATGCCGAAGACCTGACACTGCAGGCGTGCGAGCGGAGCGGACAGAAATGCAAGATCCGCGAGTGGGTGTGCACATGATGCATCAGAGCGAAGTGGTGGAATGCCAATCAAGGCGCATGTTTGCACTCAGCGTAGCGCCGTGCTCAAGCGGGGTCAGCCCTTCGCCGTGATGCGCATCGACGGTATGCGACACCGGCTCGAAGCAGAAGAAATCCGCATCCATCGACGGCGAATAGAGGATAAAGACGTCGAGCGGCGGCGAGGCCGTGAGCGAGATGGCGATCCTGTCCTCGGGCCGGGTGATCCTGGCGCGGCGGTCCCAGCCGTCGAAGGCGTTGTTGACCCAGCTTCGCGGCAGCAGGGAGGCGTTCGAGAAATTCCACGCGGGGTAATTGGCCACCGGCGCCACGCCGACCGGCAGATGATGCTTGTCCTCCAGCCAGACCCGCGCCGCCTTCGCCTCGAGCGTCGTTCCGGCGCTGCGCGGGAACCAGGGATGAAAACCGAGTCCGTAAGGCAGGCGAATGCCGGTGCGATTCTCCACCGTGAGCGTGGCATCCAAGGCCCCGTCATGCAGCGCATAGGCGACCCGCGCCGTATATCGGTAGGGGCCGACTTCACCGGCGTCGAGGACCAGTTCTGCCTCGGTGGCGCTGTGGCTGGCAATCCGCCACTCCCTCTGGAAGCCGTCGCCATGGATTGGAAAGGCCTCCCCCGGCACGTTCGGCTCGATCGCATGGAAGCGGCCGTCGAAGGCGAAACCGCCTCCTGAGATGCGGTTCGACCAGGGAACCAGAAGCTGGCAGCCGGAGGCGCCGGTGCCATCGTCGGGGCGGAGCAGCGGCACCGTTGCGCCGCAGACCAGTGCATCGAAGCGGGCGATCGCCGCGCCCTTTTGCGGCGCCAGGACCAGACGGGCGCGGTCGTCGCGCAGTTCCAGGAGGCCGGCCATCCCTTACCAACCGCCGTCGATGGCGATGTTCTGGCCGCTGATCATGTCCGAGGTGGGCTGGCCGACACTTTTACCGCCCCCTGGACAGGCTGCCCAGAATCCCGCGCACGATCGCGCGGCCGACCGACGAGCCGACCGAGCGCACGACAGCTTTGATCGCGGCTTCGGCCACCGTCTGGCGGTTGGACGGCCGTGGTGCAGGGGCCCGGCGACCGCCTGATTGCTGCGGCGGCGGATCGTCATTGCCGAAGCCCGGAATGGTCCAGCGCGAGCGGCCAGTGTCGGCCTGCTGCGCCTGCTCGTCCTGCGCATCCCTGGCTTTCTTCTGCAGCATCTCGAAGGCCGATTCGCGGTCGATGGTCTGGTCGTACTGGCCGGCGACCGGGCTCTGGTCGATCAGCTTGCGGCGCTCGTCCGCCGTGATCGGGCCAAGCCTGGACGACGGCGGCCGGATCAATGTCCGCTGCACCATGGACGGCACGCCCTTGACCTCCAGCGTCGAGACCAGCGCCTCGCCGGTGCCGAGCTGGGTGATGGCGGTGGCGCAGTCGAAATCGGGATTGGGCCGGAAGGTGTCGGCGGCGGTCTTGACCGCCTGCTGCTCACGCGGCGTATAGGCGCGCAGCGCGTGCTGCACACGGTTGCCGAGCTGGGCGAGAACCTTTTCAGGGATATCCAAGGGGTTCTGCGTAACGAAATAGACGCCGACGCCCTTGGAGCGGATCAAGCGAACCACCTGCTCAACGCGGTCGATCAGCACCTTCGGCGCCTCGTCGAAAAGCAGATGCGCCTCGTCGAAGAAGAACACCAGCTTCGGCCTGTCGGGATCGCCGACCTCGGGCAATTCCTCGAACAGCTCCGACATCAGCCAGAGCAGGAAGGTGGCGTAGAGCCTGGGGTTCATCATCAATCTGTCGGCGGCAAGCACGCTGATGGCGCCACGACCGTCGCGAGTGGTGCGCATGATGTCGGCGATGCGCAAAGCCGGTTCGCCGAAGAAATGCGCCGCGCCCTGCTGTTCCAGCACCAGAAGCGTGCGCTGGATTGCGCCGACCGACGGCTTGGTGACATTGCCGTAGCGCGAGCTGATCTCGTCGGCGCGCTCGGCGACGTTGGCCAGCAGCGCCTGCAGATCCTTCATGTCGAGCAGCAGCAGGCCGTCCTCATCGGCGATGCGGAAGGCGATGTTCATGATGCCTTCCTGCGCTTCGGAGAGGTTCATCAGCCGCGACAAAAGCAGCGGCCCCATTTCCGAGACGGTGGCGCGGATCGGATGGCCCTGCTCGCCGAACAGATCCCAGAAGATGACCGGGAATTCCTGGAAGTCGTAGGGATCGAGCTTGACCTGCTCGGCCCGCTTGACCAGGAAATCCTGCGCCTTGCCCATCATGGCAATGCCAGACAGGTCGCCCTTGATATCGGCGCAGAACACAGGCACGCCGGCATTGGAAAACCCCTCGGCCAGGATCTGCAGGCTGACTGTCTTGCCGGTGCCGGTGGCGCCGGTGATCAGGCCATGGCGGTTCCCATATTGCAGCAAGAGCTGTTCGGCGCGCTGATAGCTGTCGTCGGGCTTGCGGCTGGCGCCGAGGAAAATGCTGGTGTCGTCAGCCATATGACCATGTCTCCGCAAACTGATGTGTTAAAAGCCTGTGGCCGTGCCGCAGGGTATAGTCAGGCCATTGCGCAGCGACAATGCTATTCTCCAATTGGGCTATCCATCCAGTTGGCTATTCATCCAGATTGGGCCAATCGTCTAAATTGAACCAATCCTCCAAATCGGTTTTTGGAACTTGCGGATTTTGCCGCTGTTTGGCAATCGTTCCATGGTTCGTCCACGCAGGCTGCCCTATGTCAGGGAAGCGAATCCCAACCGCGCAAGCGCATTGCATTGCGATATCTGGCAGGGAACCGTAGACTGGACGGCTGACGCTGGTGCGGCCGCATAAAAACGAGGAACATGGATGGGCGCCGGAGCCTTGACCAGGAGCATCGAACCCGCTGACGTCGAGCGCCAGCGTTGGCTGGCCTTGGCCGAAAAGGCGCTCGCCGGCGCCTCGTTCGAGGAAAAACTGGTCTCGCATACCGACGATCAGATTCGCATCGAGCCGCTCTACGATCGCGCCGCAGGCGCCGAGCCGCTTGTGCGCGCCAACCCCAAATTGCCCTGGATTGCCAGCCAGCGCATTGACGATCCCGATATCGGCCGCGCCAAGGCGCAGGCCCTGGACGATGTGGCACAAGGCGCGACGGGATTGTCGCTTGTCTTCGAAGGTGCTCCGAATGCGTTCGGCTATGGCCTGCCGAGGACGGCGCAGGCGCTGGAGACGGTGCTGGACGGCGTACCGCTAAACCGCACGCAGATCCGCATCGACGCCCATCCCTGGAGCCGTGCCGTTGCCGACTGGCTGGTGGCGTTCCTGAGCAAGCGCCGCTCCGACCCGGCAAAGCTGAACCTCTCCTTCGGCATCGACCCGGCGGCAATCTTTGCCGGAACCGGCCGGCTGCGCATGTCGATCGAGGCGTTGCAGGCATCGATGCCGCAATCGCTGGCGCATTTCTTCTCGCTGGGCGTGCCGGGTGTGCTGCTGGAGGCAGACGGGCGGGTGTTCCACAATGCCGGCGCCACGGAGGCGCAGGAACTCGGCACCATGCTCGCTTCCGCCGTCTCCTACCTCAGGATGTTCGAGGATGCGCGCCAGCCGCTTGTCTATGCCGCTCCCCATATCGGCTTTGCGCTGAGCGTCGACCAGGACCAGTTCCTGTCCATGGCCAAGGTCCGGGCGTTGCGCAGGCTGTGGGCGCGTATTCAGGAAACCTGTTCCATCCCCGCATCGGCAGCCAACATCCATGCCGAGACGTCGTTCCGCATGATGACGGCGGCGGATCCCGAAACCAACATCCTGCGCACCACCATCGCCAGCTTTGCAGCGGCAGCAGGCGGCGCGGACTCGATCTCCACCCTGGCACACACCATCGCCCTCGGGCTGCCGGCCGGCTTTGCCCGCCGCATCGCCCGCAATGCGCAGTTGATCATGGCCAATGAAGGCCATATCGACCATGTCGCCGACCCAGCATTTGGGTCGGGCGCAGTCGAGGCGCTGACCCTGGGCCTGTGCGAAGCGGCGTGGGAAGAGTTCCAGCGGATCGAAGCGGAAGGCGGCGTTCTGGCAAGTCTGCAGCAAGGGCATATCCAGAAGCGCGTGAAGGCAGCATCCGAGCGCCGCGCCGGGGCCTACCGGTCGGGTGAACGGGCAATCATCGGCACCACGCTTTACCCGCTGAAAAACGATGCCCCGGTCGAGACGCTGGCGGCTGAGCGGCGGCCGCCTTTCACAGAGGGCGTGGCGGTGTGCGAGGCGCTGTTTCCCGTCCGCATCGACCAGGCAATCGGAGCCGCACAGTGATCCCGGATTTCAGCCACATTGGCTGGTCGGCGCCACGGCGCGCGCCGGTCGAGGTCAAGGGCCAGCGGCTGACGCCGGAAGGCATCGCCGTCAAGCATCTCTACAGCCAGGGCGATCTCAAGGAGCTGCCGCATCTCGACACCTATCCGGGAATGCCGCCCTTCGTGCGCGGTCCCTACCCGACCATGTATGTCCAGCAGCCGTGGACAATCCGGCAATATGCCGGCTTCTCGACGGCCGAGGAATCCAACGCCTTCTACCGGCGCAATCTCGCCGCCGGCCAAAAGGGCCTTTCGGTCGCTTTCGATCTGCCCACCCATCGCGGCTATGACAGCGACCATCCGCGCGTTGCCGGCGATGTCGGCATGGCGGGCGTGGCCATCGATTCCATCCTCGACATGCGGCAATTGTTCGACGGTATCCCGCTGGGCGAGATGACGGTGTCGATGACCATGAACGGCGCGGTGCTGCCGATCATGGCGCTCTATATCGTTGCGGCCGAAGAACAAGGAGTTGCGCAGAAGGATCTCGCCGGCACCATTCAGAACGACATTCTGAAGGAGTTCATGGTCCGCAACACCTACATCTATCCGCCGAAGCCCTCGATGCGGATCGTGTCTGACATCTTCTCCTATACCTCCCAGCACATGCCGAAGTTCAATTCGATCTCGATCTCCGGCTATCACATGCAGGAGGCCGGCGCGACCGCGGACCTGGAGCTCGCCTACACCATCGCCGACGGCATCGAATATGCCCGCGCCGGCGTCGCCGCCGGGCTCGATATCGACCGTTTCGCCCCGCGGCTTTCCTTCTTCTGGGCGGTCGGCATGAACTTCTTCATGGAGATCGCCAAGCTCCGCGCGGCGCGCCTGTTGTGGGCGACCCTGATGCAGAAGAATTTTGCACCGAAGGATGAACGCTCGCTGTCGCTGCGCACCCATTGCCAGACCTCCGGCTGGTCGCTGACGGCGCAGGACCCCTACAACAACATCACCCGCACCATGATCGAGGCGATGGCGGCGACGCAGGGACATACCCAGTCGCTGCACACCAACTCGTTCGACGAGGCGATGGCGCTGCCGACTGACCACTCCGCGCGCATCGC
The DNA here is from genome assembly GCF_040322955.1 of Mesorhizobium sp. M0077. Taxonomy (NCBI): domain Bacteria; kingdom Pseudomonadati; phylum Pseudomonadota; class Alphaproteobacteria; order Hyphomicrobiales; family Phyllobacteriaceae; genus Mesorhizobium; species Mesorhizobium sp. M0077. Next base: position 20,731 of record NZ_JAMYUL010000011.1, on the reverse strand, counting down.
CCGCAACACGCAGCTGATCCTGCAGAAGGAATCCGGCACCACCCGCATCATCGATCCGTGGGGCGGCTCGGCCTATATCGAACGGCTGACGCATGATCTGGCGGCGCGTGCGCTCGCCCACATCGAAGAGGTCGAGGCGCTTGGCGGCATGGCGGCGGCAACCGAACAGGGCATTCCAAAACTGCGCATCGAGGAAGCGGCGGCGCGCACGCAGGCGCGTATCGATTCCGGCGAGCAGATACTGGTTGGCGTAAACGCGCATCGCCCCGAGAACAACATCGAGGTCGACGTGCTGAAGATCGACAATGCCGAGGTCAGGGCACGGCAATTGTCGAAGCTGCAGAACCTGAAAGGCACGCGCAATGTCGGCGCGGTCGAGAGCGCGCTCGATGCGCTGACCCGCGCTGCGCAGGGTAACGAAAACCTGCTGGAATTTGCCATCCTCGCCGCGCGCGCCAATGCCACGGTCGGCGAGATCTCGCTGGCGCTCGAAAAGGTCTTTGGCCGTCACGTCGCCTCGGTGCAAACGATCTCCGGCGTTTATCGCAATGCGCTTGGCGACAATCTGACGGTCGACCGATTGCTGGAGAAGCTCGAAGCTTTTGAGAAGAAGTCCGGCGGCAAGCCGCGCATCCTGGTCGCAAAGATGGGACAGGACGGCCACGACCGTGGCCAGAAGGTGATCGCCACCGCCTTCGCCGATCTCGGCTTCGACGTGACGGTCGGCGCGATGTTCCAGACACCCGACGAGATCGCCAGGCTGGCGGTGGCGCAGGACGTCCATGTCATCGGCGCCTCGTCGCTGGCGGCGGGGCACCTGACGCTGATCCCCGAACTACGCGACGCGCTGAAGAAGCTCGGCCGCAGCGACATGCTGATCGTCGCCGGCGGCGTCATCCCGCCGCAGGATTACGGCGCAGTGCTGGAAGCGGGTGCCGCGGAAATCTTTCCGCCAGGGACGGTTATCCCGGAGGCTGCGGATCGGTTGCTGGACCGGCTGCTGGCGGGCTGATTGAAACAGTTGCACTGCTTATCAAAGTTGCGTTACAATATCGGGCGCAACCTATGGTATAGCTATGAACACCATCATTCACGGACTTGAGGACGGATCGGGCGTTGTAATCCTGCCGCGGGAAACGCTCGACAGCTTGAGCCTGCAAGTGGGCGATGAACTCCAGATCATCGAAACCACGACGGCATCATCCTAAGGCCGGTGCCGTGTGACGACGTCGAACGGCAAATACGTGCTGCTCGCGATGTCATGGACAAGTATGAGCCCGCGTTGCGAAAGCTGGCTGTGCAAATAGGGTGAGCTGGCGTCAGGCGTCCGACAGCTTGACGATTTCCCATTCCTTGCCGTTGACGCTTGCGACGTCGCCGACCTTCTTGCCGAACAGCGCCACGGCCATTGGCGAGACGTGTGAGATGCTGCCCTTTGAGGGGTCGGCCTCGTCCTCGCCGACGATCTTCCAGTGCACTTTCTTGCCGTCATCGCTTTCCAGCGTGACACCCATGCCGAAGCGCACCTGGTCGCTGCCCGGTTCCGGCACGGAAAGCTCGGCGCTTTCGCGGCGCGCTGTCCAGTAGCGCAGGTCGCGCGAGACGACGGCAATGCGCTCGCGATCGGCTTTTCGCTCGGCTTTCGCCAAAATGTCGCGCAGATCGGCCAGATTGTCCTCGATCATCGCCAGGCCGCGCTCCGTCACCAGATTGCGGTGTTGGCTGATCGGCCGCTCGCCGATGCCGGCAATGGCGTTTTCGCTGTCTTCCTCGCGGGTGAAAGCCCTGCTCATCGGATAAACTTAGGCCCGCTTCGGCGACTGTACAAGCCACTTGGCGGACCCGGTCATTGGTCGGACTATCGCCGAGCGGAGACCTATGCGGCTGGCCCAATTCCTGCGAAGAACCATTTCATCGCAGGGATCTGTGCCGATGTTGAACAGACGAACGCTTCTCAAGGGGACTGTCGGCTTTGCGGTGCTCGGCGTTTCGTTGGACAACGCCTTGGCGAAGACGGCAGCGCTTGGCTCGATCAATGCCGCCGAGCTTGGCGTGGAGCCGGACGCACCGGACGACCAGAGCAGGGCCTTCGCCAGGATGCTAGCCGAGGCAAGCCAGCGCAATGCGCCGGTGTTCCTGCCGCCGGGCACCTATGTCGTGTCCAACCTGACCCTGCCCGCCCGCGTCAGGCTTTCGGGCGTGCCGGGCGCCTCGCGCATCCTCTATGGCGGCAGTGGCCATTTGCTGACGGCCGAACAGGCCGAGCATATAGAGTTCACCGCATTGGTCTTCGACGGCGCCAACGGCGGGTTGGCCGACGATGCGCAAGGCCTGCTCGACCTGCGCCGCGTCGCCCATCTCGTCATCGACAATTGCACGATCACCGGCAGCGGCAAGCATGGGCTGGCGCTGGAGCATGCGTCGGGCCGCGTCGAGCGCTCCGAGATTTCGGGGGCTGCGGACGCCGGCATCTACTCCGTCGAGGCCGCTGGCCTGGCGATATCCGATAATGCCGTATCCGACTGCGGCAATGGCGGCATTCTTGTCCATCGCTGGCAGCAGGCCGAGGACGGCACGATCGTCAGCGGCAACCGCGTGCAGCGGATCGGCGCCCGCAGCGGCGGCACCGGGCAGAACGGCAATGGCATCAACGCATTCCGTGCCGGCAATGTCTCGGTCACCGGCAACATCGTCTCGGACTGCGCCTTCTCGGCAATCCGCGCCAACAGTTCCAGCAATCTGCAGATGACCGGCAACACCTGCTCGCGGTCGGGCGAAACGGCGCTCTATTCCGAATTCTCCTTCGAAGGCACCATCATCGGCAACAACATCGTCGATGGTGCCGCTAACGGCATCTCGATCGTCAATTTCAACGAGGGCGGCCGTATGGGTGTCTGCTCGAACAACATCGTGCGCAACCTCTCGACCGCCGGCCCTTACCCCGCCGACGCGCCTGGCTTCGGCGTCGGTATCAGCGTCGAGGCCGACACCACCGTCTCGGGCAATGTCATCGAGAACGCGCCGCTCTACGGCATGCAGATCGGCTGGGGCGCCTATATGCGCAATGTTGTGGCGACGGGAAACATCATCCGCAAGGCGGGAACCGGCATCGCCGTCACTGTGGTCGAAGGCGCTGGGAACGCCATCATCTCCGACAACGTCATCGACGGCGCCAGGAACGGCGCCATCATCGGCCAGCGCTGGGCCGAACCGGCGACCGGCGACCTCGCGCGGTCAAGCGTAAGCGGCAATGCGCATCTGACGGTCGAGCGAAACAGGGTCAGCTGAGCGTCGTCGTCGGCCGCAGCGAGCCGACCTTGGCGCCGATGCGGCTTTCGATCGGCGGATTGGCCCGCTCCAGAAGGTTCGCCTCCAGTGCGCCGTCGGCGCTGAGAAGTTTTGCCAGCACAGCGGCAATCATCACCTCGGCGGCGCGGCCGGCGCCGTCATCACATTTTAGCGCGATGCCGAGGCCAAGCTCCGGAACGGCGGCGCAATAGACACCCTCGGCGCCCGTCTTGACGAATATGCGGCCGGGCGCGGCCTGCATCAGCGCCACATCCACTTTGCCGGTGCCGGCGACCAGGAAAGGCTCGGCCATACAGGCAGACAGCAGGCGTTTGGCCGCCTTGGCGCGCTCAGGGCCAAGGCTCCTGCCCGTCGCCATGCGGGCAAAGCCCAGCGCAAAGCTTTTCAGCGGCACGGCATAGGTGGGGATCGAGCAGCCATCGGTTGCCCGGTGATCCGCATCGTGGGCAGCGCCGGTCACCGCCTGCATGGCGTCGCGCACCATCTCCTGCAAAGCATGGCTGGCCTTGACGTAGCCCTGATGGGCAATTCCAGAGTGCACGCAGGTGCAGAGAAAGCCGGAATGCTTGCCGGAGCAATTGTTGTGCAGCGCGTTCGGAGAGACGCCTGTGCGGGCCAGTGCGATCGTCGCGTCGTGGCTCGACGGCCAATGGGCGCCGCATTCCAGCGCCGACTCGTCGAGGCCGGCCTTGGCCAGCATCGCCTGCGCCAGTTCGACATGCGCGGGTTCGCCTGAATGTGAAGCGCAGGCCAGCGCCAGTTCGCGGTCGCCGAAGCCATAGGCATCGGCGGCACCCGTTTCGACCAGCGGCAGCGCCTGGATCGCCTTGACCGCCGAGCGCGGAAACACCGGCCGCGCCGTATCGCCGATCTCCAGGACAGGCTTGCCGTCCCCGTCGAAGATTGCGACAGCGCCACGATGGGCGCTCTCGACGATCGCGCCGCGCAAGACCTCGACCAGAACCGGATTTGTCATCACCACGCCCCAAAAATACGGGCCGCTTCTACCTGATCCGGTCGAGGATGGAAACGTAGTTGGCGACGGCAGCGCCACCCATGTTGAAGATGCCGCCGAGCGTTGCCCCCAGCACCTGGATGCCGCCTGCCTCGCCGGTCAACTGCATGGCAGTCAGCACATGCATCGACACACCGGTGGCGCCGATCGGATGGCCCTTGGCCTTCAGCCCGCCCGAAGGATTGACCGGCAGCCTGCCGTCTTTTGCCGTCGTGCCGTCCAGCGCCAGCCTGGCGCCCTCGCCCGGCTTGGCTAGGCCCATCGCCTCGTATTCGATGAGTTCGGCAATGGTGAAGCAGTCATGCGTCTCGACGAAGGAGAGGTCGTCGAGCGTCACGCCGGCCTTCTTCAAAGCCAGGTTCCAGGCCTGCTCGCAGCCTTCGAAAGACAGGATATCGCGCTTCGACATCGGCAGGAAATCCTGGACATGCTCGTTGGCGCGGAAGGCGACGGCGCGGCGCATCTTCAACGCCGTCGAGGTGTCGGTCAGCACAAGGGCGGCAGCACCGTCGGAGACCAGCGAACAGTCCGTGCGCTTCAGCGGACCGGCCACGAACGGGTTTTTCTCGCTTTCCTGGCGGCAGAATTCGTAACCGAAATCCTTGCGCATCTGCGCGTACGGATTGTCGACGCCGTTCTTGTGGTTCTTGGCGGCGATCATCGCCAGCGCGTCCGACTGGTCGCCATAACGCTGGAAATAGGCCTGCGCGATCTTGCCGAAGACGCCAGCGAAACCGGCCGGCGTGTCGCCCTCCTCCGGCAGATAGGAAGCCTTGAGCAGGTTCTTGCCGATCTCGGGGCCGGGGGTCGTCGTCATCTGCTCGGCACCGACCACCAGCACGATGCGGGCGGCATTGGCGTCGATGGCGCGGATGCCTTGGCGAACCGCTGCCGAACCGGTGGCGCAGGCATTCTCGACGCGGGTCGCCGGCTTGAAGCGCAGCCGATCATCGGCCTGCAGCACCAGGCTGGCGGTAAAATCCTGCGGCGAAAAGCCGGCATTGAAATGGCCGAGCACGATCTCGTCGACCTCGTCCGGACCGATGCCGGCATGGTCGAGCGCGTCGACCGCGACCTTGGTGATCAGGCCTTCCAGCGTCTCGCCTTCCAGCTTGCCGAAGCGCGAATGCGCCCATCCGACGATGCATGCGGTCATGGCAACCTCCGTTTGCCGCAAGCCTAACATGTCTAAGCGCGGCATTAGCCTCTAATATTGTTCAACAGTGAACTGTTTTCCAATCCAAGGGATGGGCCAGAGCGACATGATCGGTTGATCCGAGCGCGAGTTTTTTATTGATTGATCCGTCAATAAAAAATAATCTCTGTTTTGATCTGGATCTCCCCAATGCCGAAAGTCGGAATGGAACCGTTGCGCCGCAAGGCGCTCATCGACGCGACGATCTCGGCGATCGGCGAGCGCGGCTCGCTTGATGTGACCATGTCGGAGATCGCCGGACGTGCCGGTGTATCCTCAGCCCTCGCCCATCATTATTTCGGCGCCAAGGACGAGCTCCTTCTGGCGACAATGCGGCACATTCTGGCCGAACTGACCATCGACATGCGGCGTGCCCTGCAATCCGCCGGCTCGCCGCGCGAACGCGTCTCGGCGGTGGTCGCCGTCAACTTCTCCGACATCCAGTTCCGGCCGGAAACCATCGCGGCCTGGCTCGCCTTTTATGTCGAGGCGCAGAAATCATCGGCCTTGCGCCGGCTGCTCAGGGTCTATGCGCGGCGGCTGCATTCCAACCTGATGAGCGGACTGATCGGCATACTGCCGCGCAACGAAGCCGACCGCGCGGCGGAAGCGGTCGCGGCGATGATCGACGGGCTGTACATCAGGCGCGCGCTGAAGGACGGCGTGCCGGATGCTCAAACCGCGATCGCGCTGGTCGAAGATTATCTCGAAATCAAACTCGGCGGGCGACAGACACAGTGACAGCCTCAGTGATATCAAGGCGACCCAACATCCTGATCGTCATGGTCGATCAGCTCAACGGCACGCTGTTTGCGGACGGGCCGGCGGACTTCCTGCATGTGCCGCATCTCAAGGCGCTGGCCGCACGCTCGGCGCGCTTCGGCAACAACTACACGGCCTCGCCGCTTTGCGCGCCGGGCCGCGCCGCCTTCATGAGCGGGCAATTGCCGTCGCGCATCCAGGTCTATGACAACGCCGCCGAATTCGCTTCCTCGATCCCGACCTATGCGCATCATCTGCGCGGCGCCGGCTACTACACTTGCCTATCGGGCAAGATGCATTTCGTCGGCCCTGACCAGTTGCACGGTTTCGAGGAGCGGCTGACCACCGACATCTATCCCGCCGATTTCGGCTGGACGCCGGATTACCGCAAGCCCGGCGAGCGCATCGACTGGTGGTATCACAATCTGGGCTCTGTCACCGGCGCCGGCGTTGCCGAGATCACCAACCAGATGGAGTATGACGACGAGGTCGCCTTCCACGCGGTGCAAAAACTTTACGATCTTGCCCGCACCTCCGAGGACGAGGCCAGCCGGCCCTGGTGCCTGACGGTTTCCTTCACCCACCCGCACGACCCCTATGTCGCACGGCGGCAATATTGGGATCTCTATGAAGACTGTCCGGCGCTTGAGCCGGAGGTGGGATTCATCCCCTATGCCAATCAGGACCCGCATTCGCAGCGGCTCTACCGGGCCAGCGACTACGACAGTTTCAACATCACACCCGAGCAGATCCGCCGCTCGCGGCGCGGCTACTACGCCAACATCTCCTATCTCGACGACAAGGTCGGCGAGATGGTGTCGGTGCTGGAACGCACGCGCATGCTGGACGACACGGTCGTCCTGTTCTGCTCCGACCATGGCGACATGCTTGGCGAGCGCGGCCTGTGGTTCAAAATGAACTTCTTCGAAGGTTCGGCGCGGGTGCCGCTGATGATCGCCGGCAAGGGTATTCCTGCCGGGCTGGTCGAGGCGCCGGTCTCCAACCTCGACGTGACGCCGACACTGTGCGATCTCGCCGGCATCGACATCTCTGCCATCGCGCCGTGGACCGATGGCCAGTCGCTGCTGCCGTTGCTTGATGGCGGACAGCGCACCGCGCCGGTGCTGATGGAATATGCCGCCGAGGGCTCCAACGCGCCGTTGGTGGCGATCCGCGACGGCCGCTACAAATTCATCCATTGCGAGATCGACCCGCCGCTTCTGTTCGATCTCGAAGCCGATCCGCAAGAACGCACCAATCTTGCCACCGATCCGGCGCATGCCGATCTGGTGGCGGCCTTCACGGGAGCCGTGCGAGCGCGCTGGGACATGACGGCATTCGATGCCGCGGTGCGCGTCAGCCAGGCGCGGCGCTGGGTGGTTTATCCCGCGCTGCGCAACGGCACGCATTACCCCTGGGAATTCCAGCCACTGCAGAAGGCGTCGGAACGCTACATGCGCAACCACATGAACCTCGACAATCTCGAGGAACAGAAACGCTTTCCGCGAGGGGAATGATGACAATTGTCCCCTCCCTCGAGCACCTCAGACAGGCCTATGCCGTGACGTCGAAGGCGACGCAGATCACGCCTTTGCTGGAATCGACAGCCTTGGCCAACGAGACGGGTGCGGCCCGCGTCTTTATCAAGCCGGAATCGCTGCAATGGGCGGGATCGTTCAAGGTGCGCGGGGCCTATTGGCGGTTGAAGCGGCTGTCGCCGGATGAGGCCAGAAAAGGCGTCGTCGCCTACTCCTCCGGCAATTTCGCGCAAGGGTTGGCGGCTGCCGGCCAGGCGCTCGGCATTCCCGTCACCATCGTCATGCCGATCGACGCGCCGGCCGCCAAGCGCGATGCGACCGCAGGCTATGGCGCGCGCGTCGTGCTGACCGATCATGGCGAGCGCGCCCGTGAAGAGGTCGCAGCCGCCAAGGCCCGCGAGATTGCCGAGACCGAAGGGCTGGCATTGCTGCATCCATTCGACGATCCGGAGATCGTTGCCGGCCAGGCCGGCGCCGGGCTCGAAGCGCTCGAACAACTCGAGGCAAAGGACGCCAGTGCCGACCTTCTGTTCTGCTCGGTCGGCGGCGGCGGACTGATCGGCGGCATGTCGCTCGCCTTCCACTATCTGTCGCCGGCAACCGAGATCATCGGCGTCGAGCCGGAAGGCTTCAACGGCATGGGTGCATCGCTAGCGCATGGCGCCATCGAGACCATGCCGATCGCGCCGAAATCGATTTGCGACGGGCTGATGTCGCGGCGGCCGGGCGACGCGCCGTTCGCGGCGGTCAGGACCGCCGGCGTGCGCGGCATCACCGTCGACGACCAGTCGGTTAGGCAAGCGATGAAGATCGCCTTCGAGCGGATGAAGCTCGTGCTTGAGCCGTCAGGCGCCGCGTCGCTGGCGGCGCTGCTCGGCGGCAAGGTGGATGTGGCGGGTAAAACGGTCCTGGTCATGGCTACCGGCGGCAATGTCTCTCTCGCCGATTATATTTCGCATATGAACGATGGGCGCATGTGAACCATGCTTGAAGCAGATTTCGTCATCATCGGCTCCGGCTCGGCCGGCTCGGCCATGGCCTACCGGCTGTCGGAAGACGGCAAGCATTCGGTGATCGTCATCGAGTTCGGCGGCACCGATATCGGGCCGCTGATCCAGATGCCGTCGGCGCTGTCGATCCCGCTCAACATGAGCCTTTACGACTGGGGCTTTGCCAGCGAACCGGAGCCGCATCTCGGCGGCCGCGTGTTGGCGACGCCACGCGGCAAGGTGATCGGCGGCTCGTCCTCGATCAACGGCATGGTCTATGTCAGGGGCCACGCACGCGACTTCGACCACTGGGCCGAACAGGGGGCCGCCGGCTGGGGCTTCGCCGACGTGCTGCCCTATTTCAAGCGCATGGAGGACAGTGACGGTGGCGAGGACGGCTGGCGCGGCCACGGCGGCCCGCTGCACGTCCAGCGCGGCCTGCGAAAGAATCCGCTCTACGGCGCCTTTGTCGAAGCCGGCCGTCAGGCGGGTTTTGAATTGACCGACGACTATAACGGTTCGAAGCAGGAAGGCTTCGGACCGATGGAGCAAACCATTAGCGGCGGCCGCCGCTGGTCGGCGGCGTCAGCCTATCTGAAGCCGGCGCTCAAGCGGCAAAATGTCAGCGTGATCAGAGGCTTCGCCCGCCGGGTGATCATCGAGAATCAGCGTGCCGTCGGAGTCGAGATCGAAGCTCACAAACAGATTCAGGTCGTTAAGGCGCGACGTGAGGTGATCGTTGCCGCATCATCGATCAATTCGCCCAAGATCCTGATGCTATCCGGTATCGGCCCGGCCGCGCATCTCAAGGAGAATGGCATCCAGGTCGTGGCCGACCGGCCCGGTGTCGGCCGCAATCTGCAGGATCATATGGAGCTCTACATCCAGCAGGAATCGACCCAGCCGATCACGCTGAATTCGGTTCTCAACCCATTCTCCAAGGCGCTGATCGGGGCGCAGTGGCTGTTCTTCAAGACCGGCCTCGGCGCCACCAACCATTTCGAGGCCGCAGCCTTCGTGCGCTCGCAGGCCGGCGTCGACTACCCCGACATCCAGTATCACTTCATCCCGGCTGCGGTGCGCTATGACGGCAAGGCGGCGGCGAAGGCCCATGGCTTCCAGGCCCATGTCGGGCCGATGCGGTCGAAGTCGCGCGGCTCGGTGACGCTGCGCTCTCCCGACCCGAAAGCGGCACCGGTGATCCGCTTCAATTACATGTCGCATCCAGACGACTGGGCCGAGTTCCGCCACTGCATCAGGCTGACTCGCGAGATCTTCGGCCAGAAGGCTTTTGACGGCTTCCGCGGCAAGGAAATCTCGCCAGGTTCGCATGTCCAGTCGGACGAGGATCTCGACGCCTTCATCCGGGATCATGCCGAGAGCGCCTATCACCCGTGCGGCACCTGCAAGATGGGTCGGGCCGATGACATCACGAGCGTCGTCGATCCGGAGTGCCGCGTCATCGGCATCGACGGGTTGCGGGTCGCCGACTCCTCGATCTTTCCGCGGGTGACCAACGGCAACCTCAACGCGCCGTCGATCATGACCGGCGAGAAGGCCTCCGACCACATTCTCGGCCGCACGCCACTGGCGCCGTCCAACCAGGAACCCTGGATCAATCCGCGCTGGCAGGTGGCGGATCGATAGGGCATTGTCCGGCGGACTGCTCCGCAATAGCGAATACATCTGGAGAACAGCATGCGCGCCCAGCCAACGGCATCGCACTATGTCAACGGCCGCTACATCGAGGACGAAGGCGGCGCGCCGCTGCCGGTGATCTATCCGGCGACCGGTGAGGTCATCGCCACCTTGCATTCGGCGACTCCGAACGTGCTGGAGCTCGCCATCGAAGCCGCGCGGGCCGCACAACCGGCCTGGGCGCGGATGAAGCCGGTCGAGCGTGGCCGCATCCTGCGCCGCGCCGCCGACATTTTGCGCGCGCGCAACGCCGATCTGGCGCGGATCGAGACGCTCGACACCGGCAAAGCGATCCAGGAGACGCTGGTGGCGGATGCACTATCGGCCGCCGACTGCCTCGAATATTTCGGCGGCGCGGTTGCCGCCTTCAACGGCGATGCGATCGATCTTGGTGGACCTTTTGCCTATACGCGCCGCGAGGCGCTCGGTGTGTGCGTCGGCATCGGCGCCTGGAACTATCCGATCCAGATCGCCGGCTGGAAATCCGCCCCCGCGCTCGCCATGGGCAACGCCATGGTATTCAAGCCTTCGGAAAACACGCCGCTGTCGGCGCTGGCGCTGGCCGAGATCTACTCAGAGGCGGGCCTGCCCGACGGGCTGTTCAACGTCGTGCAAGGCTATGGCGATGTCGGCGCCGGCCTCGTCGGCCACGATGTCGTTGCCAAGGTTTCGGTGACCGGCTCGGTGCCGACCGGCCGCAAGGTGCTGTCGCTCGCCGGTTCGAAGATGAAGCATGCGACGATGGAACTCGGCGGCAAGTCGCCGCTGATCGTGTTCGACGATGCCGATCTCGAAAACGCCATCGGCGGCGCCATGCTCGGCAATTTCTATTCGACCGGGCAGATCTGCTCCAACGGCACGCGTGTTTTCGTACAAAGCGGCATCCATGACCGCTTCGTCGACCGGCTGGTTGAGCGGACGAAAAAGATCCGCATCGGCGATCCGCTCGATCCTGAGACGCAGATGGGGCCGCTGGTCAACAAGGCGCAGCAGGAGAAGGTCGTTTCCTACATCGCGGCCGGCAGGCAGGATGGAGCAACGCTCGCCTGCGGTGGCAACGTGCCGTCGCTGCAAGGGTTCGATGGCGGCTTCTTTGTCGAGCCGACGGTGTTCACCGGTGTCACCGATACGATGCGCATTGCGCGCGAGGAGATTTTCGGGCCGGTGATGAGCGTGCTGAAGTTCGACGGCGAGGACGAGGTGATCGACCGCGCCAACGACACCGAATTCGGCCTCGCCGCCGGCGTCTTCACCCGCGACCTGCAGCGCGCTCATAGGGTGATCGCCGAACTGCAGGCCGGCACCTGCTGGATCAACGCCTACAATCTGACGCCAGTGGAAATTCCGTTTGGCGGGGTGAAGCAATCCGGCATCGGGCGCGAGAACTCGCTGGCGGCTTTAGCGCTCTATTCGCAGCTGAAGGCGGTGTATGTCGAGACCGGGGACGTGGCGAGCCCGTATTGAGGGTTGAAAGCGAAGTGACAGCTGATCTCCCCCCTTGCGGGGGAGATGGCCGGCAGGCCAGAGGGGGGTGTGACGGATCGCCACCTTTGGTCTGATCTTCGAGTAGCTGAGACGTCGGCGGGACAGCACCCCCCTCTGCCTTGCCAGGCATCTCCCCCGCAAGGGGGGAGATTGGCAGCTCCAACGCCTCACCCCTTCTGCGCCGTGCCGTCCAGATACTGCGTCAGCGCGCAGACCAGATGATAGAAGATGCTGGCCGGCACGTCCGATGCCAAGGAGCGGCCGCGTTCGTCGATGCGGTCAATCCACAGGCCGAGCGGGGCCGGATCGATGTGCCAGCGGAACAGGCGGCCGACGCGCGCCTCGATTTCCGGCTTGAGGTCGGGACCACCCGAGCCATCCAGCGCAATCGCCGCCTTGATCGCTTCTGCCTGTGGCCAGCTGCGCGATACAAGGTCGAGCGGCAGGCCTTGTCTTGAGACGGCGCCATAGGCAAGGCCGGTGGCGCGGTTGAGGCCGTTGGCGATGGCCGAGGCGTAGAGCTTGCGGGCAAAATTGCTCAACTCGCCCTGGCCGCTGCGGGCGACGAAATCGGTGAGCAGCGAGGCCCATTCGAAATGATGGCCGGGCTCGGTCCATGTGCCCTTCTCGCCGGCGGCCGGCTTCCATCCGGCATCGAAATATTCGCCCAGCGTCCAGCTCTCGGCATCGAAGAAATGACTGCGGAAAAGGTCGATGATGCGCGCGGCGCGGCGCAGATAGGTGCGGTCGCCGGTCGCCTCATACCAGGCGAGGAAGGCCTCGAGCAGATGCATATGCGGGTTGGAGCGCCGCTCGCCCTCCCCGTCCGACGTCTCGAGGAAACCGGTCATGCGGCTGTCCTCGAGATGCGCGTCGAGGAACACGAAGGTCTCCTGGCCCAGCCGCAGCGCATCCGGATCGCCGCACATATGCGCATGCGCCAGCGCCAGCAGCACGCAGGAATGGTCGTAGGCATCCTCGGTTGGGTCGGCGACGGAGCCGTCGACATTGAGCGTGCGCACCCAGCCGCCCCGGTCCGTGCGGCCCTTGCCGGCCATGAAGGCGATGCCATGGGAGATCAGGCGATCGGCTGGACCGTCCCAGCCGCGGGCCTTGGCAACGGCGAAGGCGTAGACTTGCCTCGCCGTCGTGCGCATGCGCTTGGGCTTCAACAGCGCCTCGCCGTCGAAGCCGAGCGCCTCGTGGAAACCGCCATGACGCTCATCGACGCCTGAAGTCGACCACAGCGGCAAGGTCTCCTCGAACAGCCAGTGATGCACGCGCCGACGCCAGGCGCCGCTCTCGATGACGCGGTCGTGTGCCGGCGTGAACCTGGTTTCCAGCCGGCCCGACTTTTCCAGCTGCTCGACGATTTTCTTGACGTGCTGGCTGTGGCTGACCGGGGCGACGAAGGTGGCGTCCGCCGTCGAGACGATGGCGACATCCTTCATACCGATTGCCGACAAAAGCCGGCCGTCGCTTCTGATGTAGGAGTTTTCGCAATCAATGGCGACGACATCGCCGACGACGACATTGCCCTTGGCGTCGGCAGGGCCGACATCGAGCAGCGACTGCCAGGAGCCGAGGTCGTTCCAGCGGAAGCCGGCCGGCACCATGGCGATGTCCTTGGCCCGTTCCATGATGGCGTAGTCGATCGAGTTCGACGGGATGGCGGCGTAGAGGTCGAGCGGCATATAGAGGCCGGACAGATCCGAAGTCGCTGCCTTGTAGGCCGCTTCGGTGGCCTGCCAGATGTCGGGCTGGAAGGCCGCAAATGCGTCGCGCATGGCGCCGGCGCGAAACAGGAAAATGCCGGTGTTCCAGTAGAAGGTGCCCGCACTGAGATAGCTCTGCGCAGTGGCGAGGTCGGGCTTTTCGACGAAGCGCGACACGTCGAAGACGCCGCCGCTTTCGGCTGCAACTTCGATATACCCATAGCCGGTCTCGGGCTGCGTCGGCTTGATGCCGAACACCACCAGACGGCCGGCAAGCGCTGCCTGGCTGCCCGCCTCGACGCTCTGCCAGAACTGCTTGGGCGTGGCGATTTCATGGTCTGACGGCACCACCAGCACTAGGCTGTCGCCGAACTCCGACAATGTGCGCAACGCGGCCAGCGCCACGGCGGCAGCCGTGTTGCGCCCGGTCGGCTCGAACAGCGGGCCACCGCCGGCGAGGTCGAGGCCGGCAAGGTCGGCATGCACGCGCTCGGCATGGCGCTCGGCGGCGATCAGGAAGATCGGCGTTTCGCCCTCCGGCCGCGCCGTCAGCCGGCGCAGTGTCTTGGCCAGCATCGAGCCGTCGCCGGAAAGATCGTGGAACTGTTTCGGGTTGTCCTCGCGCGACAGCGGCCACAGCCGCGAACCGACACCGCCGCTCATGACAAAACTGACGATGCGCTCGGTCATGAAAGGTCCAATCAGAACGTCTGGTTGTAAGCGCCGACTTCGGGGCTGCGGCGCAGCACGGCGTCGACCGCCTCGAACATCTGCCGGCGGCGGTCGGACGATACCGGGCTTTCGACAACCACGACAAGCTCCGGCTTGTTCGACGACGCCCGTACCAAGCCCCAGGTGCCATCTTCGGCCACGACGCGCACGCCGTTGACGGTGATCAGCTCGGCGATCTTCTGGCCGGCAAAAGTCTTGCCGGCGCGCTGCATCGCCTGGAAGTCCGCCACCACCCGATCGACCACGCCGTACTTCACCTCGTCGCCGCAATGCGGCGACATGGTCGGCGTGCCGAAGGTCAGCGGCAGCGCGCGATAGAGATCGGCCATCGAACTTGTGGGGTTGCGGTCGAGCATCTCACAAATGGCGGTCGCGGTGATGAGACCGTCATCATAGCCGCGGCCGATCGGCGGATTGAAGAAGAAATGGCCCGACTTCTCGAAGCCGGCAACGGCGCCCAGTTCGGCGACCCGGCGCTTGATGTAGGAATGGCCGGTCTTCCAGTAATCTGTCTTCGCGCCGTTGGCGCGCAGGACGCTGTCGGTGTTGAACAGGCCGGTCGACTTGACATCGACGACGAAGGTCGAGCCGGGGTATTGGGTTGATATGTCCCGCGCGAGCATGACGCCGACCTTGTCGGCAAAAATCTCGTTGCCCTCATTGTCGACCACGCCGCAACGGTCGCCGTCGCCGTCGAAGCCCAGCCCGACATCGGCACCTGTTTCCAGCACTTTGTCCCTGATGGCATGCAGCATCTGCATGTCTTCCGGGTTCGGGTTATAGCGCGGAAAACTGTGGTCGAGTTCGACATCGAGCGGGATCACCTCGCAGCCGATGCGCTCCAGCGCCTGTGGCGCGAAGGCGCCGGCAGTGCCGTTGCCGCAAGCGGCCACGACTTTCAGCTTTCGCGCGATGCGCTTGTCGCTCACCAGATCGTCGAGATAGGTCTCGCGAAAACCGGAGACGAATTCGTAGGAGCCACCGCCGGCAAGATCGAAATCGCCCGACAGCACGATCTGTTTCAGTGCGCTCATCTCGTCTGGTCCGAAGGTCAGCGGCCTCGCCGCACCCATCTTGACTCCGGTCCAGCCATTCTCGTTGTGCGATGCGGTGACCATGGCGACGGAAGGCGCGTCGAGCGCGAACTGGGCGAAGTAGGCCATAGGCGACAGCGCCAGGCCAATGTCTTTCACCTTTGCGCCCGCAGCCATCAGGCCGGAAACCAGCGCCAACTTGATGGCAAGCGAATAGGAGCGGAAATCATGCCCGGTGACGATGTCGGGCCCGGCGCCAAGACGGCGGATCAAGGTGCCCAGGCCCATGCCCAGCGCCTGGACGCCGATCAGGTTCAGCTCCGGCGGTTGGCTGGAGCCGGCATGGCCAAACCACCAGCGCGCGTCGTATTCGCGAAAGCCGGACGCCTTGATCAGCGCTTCGGTTTCGAATTCGAAGCTGTTGGACCGGGCGTCGCCTACGATTTTCAGGGGCAAGGCAGCAGAGCTCCAGATGGCGAAAGCACGATTTATCGAGGCTGCGACTTAGCACACAAGGCTTTAAGCCGGGTTTATCCCAACAGAACATCCTGGCTTTGCGGGAATGCCGACGAAAGCCAACGAAATGCGACAGAAGCGCTGCCATTGCCGCTTGCAGGAACGGTATGCGGCAGCTATAAGCCCGCGGTCTGGTCACGGAGTGTAGCGCAGCCTGGTAGCGCACCTCGTTCGGGACGAGGGGGTCGCAGGTTCAAATCCTGCCACTCCGACCAGAAAAAACAGACACTTAGGTGTTTGTTCTCCCGACCCACAAGATAGCTTGATGCAAACCGGCTGCGTCGGCGTCGCTGTCAGCATGGTGTTTTGACGCGACAACCTTCCGCGCTACCTCGATAATAGGAATGCCGCCGAGACAGCGGCCGGAACGAGGTTTGCGGAAGATGAATTTGTTGATTTCAAGCCGGCTGTCAGCGCTGCTCGCTTTGTCCCTGGCGGCAGGCTGCTCATCGCTGGGCAGCGCGGTGAACCCGGCGAAATACGACAGCATGACATGCGCCGAGCTCAACACCGCCGTAGGCGATACCGCGCGCGACATCTCGCAAACCGCCATCACCCGCGGCAAGGTCGCCAACACCAGCGTGCCGAACTGGCTGCTCGGCGGCACGCGCGTGAAGAGCGCAGTGGCCAAGCGTGAGACGGCCAGAATCGAACTGCTGAAGCAGCGGCAAGAGGCCATTGTCGCGACAAGGGCCAACAGATGCCCCAGGTCAGCGGGCTAAGCGAACTGGCCCTACCCTGATTATCTGCTGAACGTCACGCCTTAAGCACTCAGCCTGAAGCGCGTGACATCGATCGCCGCAGCCATCAGCGTCTGGGTGTAGCCGGCCTGCGGGTTGCTGAAGATCTCTTCCGTCGGGCCTTCCTCGACGATCTTGCCCTGCCTCATGACGATGATGTAGTCGGCCATGGCGCGCACCACGGAGAGATCGTGGCTGATGAAGAGGTAGGACAGTTCGTGGTCGGCCTGCAGCTTGCGCAGCAATTCGACGATCTGCTTCTGCACCGAGCGGTCGAGCGCCGAAGTCGGCTCGTCCAGCACCACCAGTTTGGGCTTCAGGATCACGGCACGCGCGATGGCGATGCGCTGGCGCTGGCCGCCGGAGAATTCGTGCGGGTAGCGGTTGCGTGCGTTGGGGTCGAGGCCGACCTCGAGCAAGGCCTCGACGGCGCGCTGATCGCGTTGCTTGCCTGACAGGTTCGGCTCATGCACCAGAAGCCCTTCGGTGATGATCTGGCCGACGGTCATGCGCGGCGACAGCGAGCCGAACGGATCCTGGAAGACGAGTTGCATCTCACGTCGCAGCGGCCGCATCGCCTGGCGGTCGGCGGTGGAGATGTCGCGGTCGCCGAAGCGGATGACACCGTCGCTGGGCAACAGGCGCAGAAGTGCGCGGCCGAGCGTCGATTTTCCCGAACCGGACTCGCCGACGATACCGATGGTCTGGTTGCGCTTCAGCCGGATCGAAATGTGATCGACGGCGCGTAGCAGCAGCGGTTCGCCGGCAAGGAAGCCGCCGCCGATCTTGAAGGTCACTTCGACATTGCGGCCCTCCAGCAGCACCGGAGCGCTGGGCGGCGGCGCCGCCTTGGTGCCGGTCGGTTCGGCGGCCAGCAGCATTTTGGTATAGGCATGCTGCGGGTTGGCGAAAAGTGCTTCCGCCTCGCCTTCCTCGACCACCTCGCCATAGCGCATGACGTAGACGCGGTCGGCAAAGCGCCGGACGATGCCGAGATCGTGGGTGATGAAGACGATGGCCATGCCGAGCTTGCGCTGCAATTCGGCGAGCAGCACCAGGATCTGCGCCTGGATGGTGACGTCGAGCGCCGTCGTCGGCTCGTCGGCGATCAGGATGTCGGGGTCGTTGGCCAATGCCATGGCGATCATGACGCGCTGGCGCTGGCCACCCGACATTTCGTGCGGATAGGATTTCATCCGCCGCTCGGGATCGGGGATATGCACCAGCCTGAGCAACTTGAGCGCCTCGTTCCGTGCCTCGGCTGCGTTCAGCCCGCGGTGCTTGCGGATCGGTTCGATAAGCTGGTTGCCGATCGAATAGAGTGGATCGAGCGAGGTCATCGGCTCCTGGAAGATCATGCTGATCTTGGCGCCGCGCACCTTGTTGAGGTCGCTCTTGGTCATGGTCAGAAGATTGCGGCCGCGATAATCGACGTGACCCGTCGCCTCGCCATTGGACGCCAGCAGGCTCATCGCCGCCATCATGGTCTGGCTCTTGCCGGATCCGGATTCGCCGACCACGGCAACGGTTTCCCCTGCCTTGACGTGGATGTTGATGCCCTTGACCGCTTCGACCGCGCCGTCGAGCGTGCGGAAGCGGACGCGAAGGTCCTTGACGCTGAGGATCGTTTCGGGCGTTTCCATCGCAACGGTCCCCATCTTATCGGTCCCCATCTTTATCGGTCCCATCTTCATCGGTCTCTTGGATCGAGCGCGTCGCGCAGGCCGTCGCCGACGAAGTTCAGCGCAAACAGCGTCGACACGAGGAAGAAGGCGGGGAACAAAAGCAGCCAGTTGGCGGTGCCGATGTTCTTGGCGCCGACGGAGATGAGCACGCCCCAGCTGGTCATCGGTTCCTGCACGCCAAGGCCGAGGAAGGACAGAAAGCTTTCCAGGATGATGACCTGCGGCACCAGCAGCGTCATGTAGATCACCACTGGTCCGAGCAGATTGGGGATGACATGGCGCAGCAGTATGCCGCGCTGGCCGACGCCCATGGCTTCGGCCGCCTGGACATACTCCTGCCGCCGGATCGACAGCGCCTGGCCGCGCACGATGCGCGCCATGTCGAGCCACAGCACCGCTCCCACCGCCAGGAACATCAGCACGAAGTTGCGGCCGAAGAACACCACCAGCATGATGACGAAGAAAATGAAGGGCAAGGAATAGAGCACGTCGACGATGCGCATCATCACCTCGTCGATCTTGCCGCCGGAAAAGCCTGCCGCCGCCCCGTAGAGGACACCGATGACCACGGCGACAATGCCGGCAAGCAGGCCGATGGCCAGCGAGATGCGCCCTGCCATCAGCGTTCGCGAGAGAAGATCGCGACCGGTGTTGTCGGTGCCGAACAGGAAGTACTGCTGTTTGACCGACGCAGTCATAGTCAATTCGAGCCCGTCGGCCGATTTGCTCTCTATCTTGGTATCGTCGAAGGCATCGGAGCGGTCGAGATAGCGGATGTTGCGGTCGTCGATCGGTTTGGTCGAGGTGACGGTGACGGTGACGCGACTGCCGTCCAGTTTCCACTCCTTGATGTCGACGCGCATGCGCTTGATGGCATCCTTGAGCGCCGTCTCGATCATGTCGGGCTTCGGATAGGCTGAAAAGCTTGGCGGCGTGCGCACATAGTCGGCATAGATGGTGGTGTACTGATGCGGCACGAACCAGGGGCCGAAGATGCTGATGACGCCAATGAAGGCCAGGTAATAGAGGCT
Source organism: Mesorhizobium sp. M0077 (assembly GCF_040322955.1). Lineage (NCBI taxonomy): Bacteria > Pseudomonadati > Pseudomonadota > Alphaproteobacteria > Hyphomicrobiales > Phyllobacteriaceae > Mesorhizobium > Mesorhizobium sp. M0077. The sequence goes on along the minus strand of NZ_JAMYUL010000011.1, from coordinate 1,287 downwards.
GAACATGGCGGCGCGGTTGGCTTTGAGGCGCGCCCATGCGTCGCCCCAGAGCGAGCGGCCGACGACGGCCGGCGGAGCGGCGGCGGCTGTGATGTCAGTCATAGCGCACCCTCAGTCATAGCGTACCCTCGGGTCGACGACCGCGTACATGACGTCGACGATCAGGTTGAAGACGATGGTGAAGAGCGCGATCACCACCACGGTCCCCATCACCAGCGTGTAGTCGCGGTTGAGCGCGGCATCGACGAAATAGCGGCCGACACCGGGAATGGAGAAGATGGTCTCGACGATGACCGAACCGGTGAGCAGCGCCGCGGCTGCCGGACCGGTGAAGGAAACGATCGGCAGGATGGCGCCGCGCAGCGCGTGCTTGACCACCACCGACCAGTCGGAGAGGCCGAGCGCACGCGCCGTTCGGATATGATGCGAACGCAAGCTCTCGATCATCGACCCGCGCATCAGGCGGGCAACGATGGCGATCTGCGGCAAGGCCAGCGTCAGCACCGGGCCGATCTTGTTGATCAATGCGCCATCACCCCAGCCGCCGATCGGCAACAGCTTCCAGGTCAATCCGAACACCAGCTGAATCACAGGAGCGATGACGAAGGTGGGGATAGTGCTGCCGGCGGTCGCCAGCGCAATCACCGTATAGTCGCCAAGCTTGTTCTGGTTGAGCGCGGCGATGGTGCCGAGCACCGAACCAAGCAGCAGCGCCAGGATCAGCGCGGAGGTGCCGAGCTGGACCGATATCGGCAGCCCCTTGGCAAACAGTTCGGTGACGGTGAAGTCAGGCAAATTGTAGCTCGGCCCGAAATTGCCGCGCAGGAGATTGCCGAGATAGTGGGCATATTGCAGCCAGAGCGGATCGTCGAGGCCGAACTGTGCTTCCAGATTGGCCCTGATCTCGGGACTGAGGCCCCGCTCCTGATTGAAAGGGCCGCCCGGTGCGACGCGTATCAGGAAGAACGCCATTGTCACGATGACGAACAGCGTCGGAATGGCGGTCAAAAGCCGCCGTAAGATGTATCGCAGCATCGGCGCCCCGCTTCGGCCAGAGCGACATACGTCCATGCGGACGCATTGCCACGCTCCGGCGCCAAATCTTCGCACCGGGCTTGCCGAAAATCGACCACGACTTTCGGACCGGTGCGATGACCGACCAGTCCGGGGGGGGGGGGGGGGGGGGGGGGGGGGGGGGGGGGGGGGGTGGTGTGGGGGTTTATTGTGTCCGGCGCCGGCGGGGCCGAGCCCGCGGGGGGGGTGGTGGGTTGGGTGGTTTTAGAAGTT
>NZ_JAMYUL010000010.1:0-247474 GCF_040322955.1 Mesorhizobium sp. M0077 | reverse complement strand
TTCCTCTCCCTCCGGAGGGGGGAGAGGTGGCTCGGCGAAGCCGAGACGGAGTGGGGGAACCACCTGGCAACCGCCGCGAACGGACATAGGAAGGGCAATAGGGCCAAACATCACCTCGCCTTCCGCCCCAAGGGTCCAAACCCACGCCGGCAACCCCACCCCCGGCTAGCTACGCTCGACACCTCTCCCCCGATCGACGGGGGAGAGGAAGGGCTCCCTTCCGCAACCGCTGCGGAGGATGGGCAGGCAGGTGAGGGGCAGCGCAAACGTCCGCAGGAGATTCAAACCCTGAAGCGCTGCCTTAGACCGATATGCGAGATTGATCCGAGCTGGCGCGCCAGCGCCACTTATGTCCAACACGGTACGAATCCGGCCGATGCAAAATCGTTACCTGCCCTATTTATTGACCTTGCCCAGCCTGTTTCTGGCCGCAGTCGTCATCTTCTGGCCGGTCTGGGACCTGATCCAGATATCGACGCATGATGTCAGCCGTTTTGGGCAGCTGCGGGACTTCAACGATTTCGCCAATTATTCCGCCTTCCTCGCCGATCCCGATTTCCTGGCGGCACTCTGGCGCACCGGCCTGTGGACCGTGCTGGTGGTCGGCGGCGCGCTGCTGTTGTCCGTCCCCGTGGCGATGATCCTCAATACCGATTTCTACGGCCGCGGCATTGCCCGCGTCATCATCATGCTGCCCTGGGCGGTGTCGCTGACGATGACGGCGGTGGTCTGGCGCTGGGCGCTCAACGGCGAAAGCGGGATGCTGAACTCGGCGCTGATCGGGCTTGGCCTGATCCATGAGAACATCCAGTGGCTGGCGCGCGCCGAGACGGCATTCCCGATGCAGGTGCTGATCGGCATATTGGTGACGGTACCGTTCACCACGACCATCTTCCTCGGCGGCCTGTCGTCGATCCCCGACGACCTCTACGAGGCGGCGGCCCTGGAGGGGGCGACGCCGCTGCAGCAGTTCCGCGAGATCACCTTTCCGCTGCTGAAGCCGTTCATCAACATCGCCATCGTCCTCAACACCATCTACGTCTTCAATTCCTTCCCGATCATCTGGGTGATGACGCAGGGCGGGCCGGCCAACTCGACCGACATATTGGTCACCCATCTCTACAAGCTGGCCTTCCGCATCGGCAAACTGGGGGAAGCATCGGCGGTGTCGCTGCTGATGTTTGCCATCCTTTTGATCTTCACCATGATCTATGTGCGGCTTGCCATGCGGGAGCAGCGCACATGACGCCCAAGCTGAAGCGTACGATCATCGCATGGCTGCTGCTTTCGCCGCTGCTCGTGGTGACCATCTTCCCCTTCGCGGTAATGTTTTTGACCGCGGTCAAACCGCGGCAGGAGGTGCTGTCGCCGACCTGGTGGCCAAGCGAATTCCACTGGTCGAATTTTGCCGACATGTGGGTGGCGACCGGCTTTGGCCAGGCGCTGGCCAATTCGCTCTATGTCTCTGTTATCGCCACCGTCGGCGCCATCCTGATCTCGGTGCCGGCCGCCTATGCCATGTCGCGGTTTCGCTTTGCCGGCTATGGCGCCTTCCGCCAGTTCCTGCTGATCTCGCAGATGATCTCGCCGATCGTGCTGGTGCTCGGCCTGTTCCGGCTGATGGCGGCCTGGGGTCTGATCGAATCCACGACCGCGCTCGGCGTCATCTACATGGCTTTCAACGTCGCCTTCACCGTGTGGATGCTGCAAAGCTATTTCGACACCATCCCGCGCGATCTCGAGGAAGCAGCGTGGATGGAAGGCGCCGGCCGCTGGCTGACCTTGCGAAAAGTGTTTCTGCCGCTTTGCCTGCCGGCAATCGCGGTGACCGCCATCTTCACCTTCATCAACGCATGGAATGAGTTCGTCGTTGCGCTCACAATGCTGCGCAGCCAGGAAAGTTACACGCTGCCGATCCAGGTGTTCTCGCTGGTCGCCGGCCGCTACACGATCGAATGGCACCATGTAATGGCGGCGACGCTGCTGGCGACGCTGCCGGTGGCAATCCTGTTCATCTGGCTGCAGCGCTATCTCGTCCGCGGGCTGGCGCTCGGGGCCGTAAAATAGCAATTCCAGGAAAAGTGTGGAGCGGTTTTCCGTCCGGAATTGCGAAAAACAAATAGCCGTACGGAGTTTTCATGCGCATCTTCACCGCCTCGCTGGCGACCGAAACCAACACCTTCTCGCCGGTGCCGACCGACCGGGCGTCGTTCGAGATGGCGTTCTATGCCGGGCCGGGCAAGCATCCTGATACACCGACCTTGTGCTCCTCGCCGATGGTCGCGCTGCGCCGGCGCGCGGCTGCCGAAGGGCTGACCGTCGTCGAAGGCACCGCCACCTGGGCGGAGCCGGGCGGGCTGGTGCAGCGGCAGACCTATGAGGGGTTGCGTGACGAGATTCTCGGCCAGTTGAAGGCAGCCTTGCCGGTCGGCGCCGTCATCCTCGGCCTGCACGGCGCCATGGTGGCGCAAGGCTATGACGATTGCGAAGGCGATCTGCTGGAACGGGTTCGCGCAATCGTCGGGCCCGACGTGGTGATCGCGGTGGAGCTCGACCCGCACAGTCATCTGACCCCAAAGCGCGTCGCGGCATGCAATGTCATGGCCTATTTCCTCGAATTCCCGCACACCGACTTCTATGAGCGCGGCGAACATGTCGTCGAGCTTGGATTGGCGGCGGCGCGCGACGAGATCAAGCCGGTGATCTCGACCTTCGACTGCCGCATGATCCAGGTGCTGCCGACCAGCCGCGAGCCGATGCGCTCCTTCGTCGACCGCATCAAGGCGCTGCACGGCAAGGACGGCGTGCTGTCGGTCTCGGTCATCCACGGCTTCATGGCGGCGGACGTGCCGGAAATGGGCACGCGCATCCTGGTCGTGACCGACAATGACAAGGCCAAGGGCGATGCGCTGGCAGAGAGGCTCGGGCGCGAGCTTTACGCCATACGCGAAAGGACGGCGATGACGATGCTGAACACCGAGGATGGCATCGCGCGGGCACTGGCCGTGCGCAAGGGAAACCCCGGCAAGCCGGTTGTGATTGCCGACATCTGGGACAATCCCGGCGGTGGCGTCGCCGGCGACGGTACCGTTGTGCTGCGCGCCATGTTGGAACAGGGCGTTGACAATTTTGGCGTGGCGACGATCTGGGACCCGATCGCCGTCACATTTTGCCACGCGGCAGGCGAAGGCGCCGTCATCGACCTGCGCTTCGGCGGCAAGGCCGGGCCGCTGGCCGGCGAACCGATCGATGCGCGCGTCAAGGTGTTGAAAGCCGTCCCCGAGGGCTGGCAGAGCTTCGGGCCAAGCCGGGTGACGCTCGGGCCGACGGCGCTGGTGCGGCTCGAAGGCACCGAAATCGACATCATCCTCAACACCAACCGCACGCAGACCTTCGAGCCGGATATTTTCTCCAACATCGGCGTCGATCCGTTGTCGAAGGACATATTGCTGATCAAGTCGACCAACCATTTCTACGCCGGCTTTGAACCGATCGCGGCGGAGATTATTTATGTCTCGGCGCCGAGTTCGTATCCGAGCAATCCGGCGGTGACGGATTACAAGAAGCTGACGCGGCCGGTGTGGCCACGGGTGGCTGACCCTTGGCGCTGGTGATCTCCCCGCTTGAGAGGGAGATGTCGCCAAAGGCGACAGAGGGGGTCCTCGCGCGTGAAGCGCCGACCTTCATCTGCCGCAGGAGGTCGAGCCCAGTCGGACCGACCCCCTCTGGCCGCTTTGCGGCCATCTCCCCCTCGAGGGGGGAGACAAGGCGGCGCTATAGCAATCCCCGCTTCACCATCATCGCTTCCGGCGAAGGCATCTTGCCGCGGAACGCCGTGTACAGCTCCTCCGGATCCTTCGACCCGCCGGCGGCATAGATATTCTTCCGCAGCCGTTCCGCCAGCGCCGGGTTGAAGGGATCGCCAGTCTCCTCGAAGGCGGCGAAGGCGTCGGCGTCGAGCACTTCCGACCACATGTAGGAATAGTAGCCGGCTGAATAACCGTCGCCGGAGAAGATATGGCCGAAATGCGGGGTGCGATGACGCATGGCGATGGTGTCGGGCATATCAAGCTTTTCCAGCGTTTCGGCTTCGAAACGCAGCGGTTCCGCCGGCGCATCCGGCCGCGCGTGATACGCCATGTCGATCAGCGCCGACGCTGTGAACTCGACCGTGGCGAAACCGGCGCCGAACGTGCGGGCGGCCAGCATCTTGTCGAGCAGCGACTTCGGCATCGGCTTGCCGGTCTTGACATGCAGCGCATGCTTTTCCAGCACTGCGGGCACCGTCAGCCAGTGCTCGTAGAGCTGCGAAGGCAGTTCGACGAAATCGCGGGAAACCGAGGTGCCCGCCACCGACGGCCAGGTGACGTCGGTCAGCATGCCGTGCAAAGCATGGCCGAATTCGTGGAACAGGGTCTTGGCCTCATCGACCGACAGCAGCGCCGCTTCCCCCGCCGGCGGCTTGGCGAAGTTCATGATGTTGTAGATCACCGGCTTTGAGCCATCCCCAAGCTTGTAGCCAGACTTCAGCGCGCTCATCCAGGCGCCAGAACGCTTCGAGGATCGGGCAAAATAGTCGGCGAGGAACAGGCCGCGCTCGCTGCCATCGGCGTTCTTCACCACGAAGACGCGCGCGTCGGGATGCCAGGCGGCGATGCCCTTCTTCTCCTCGAAAGTGATGCCGAACAGTTTTGTGGCGACGTCGAAGCAGGCGTCGATGACCCGGTCGAGTTGCAGATAGGGTTTCAGTTCCGCCTCGTCGAAGTCGAATTTTTCGGCGCGCAATTTCTCCTGGTAGAAGCGCCAGTCCCAGGCGGCGAATTTTTCGTTGCTGCCTGCCTTGGTCGCCAGCCGCTCCAGCTCCTTCTGGTCGGCGGCGGCCTTCTCCAGCGCTTTCTCCCAGACCGGGTCGAGGAGGTCGTGCACCGCCTTCGGCGTCTTGGCCATGGTGTCGTCGAGCTTCAGCGCGGCGAACGAGGCATAGCCGAGCAGCCTGGCCTTTTCGGCGCGCAATTTCAGCATGTCGCGCACCACTGCGGTGTTGTCGCTGGCGCCGCCATTCTGGCCGCGCATGGTGAAGGCGCGGAAAGCGGTCTCGCGCAGATCGCGGCGTTCAGAAAAGGTCGTGAACGGCTCATAGATTGAGCGCGACAAAGTGACGGCGTAGCGGCCCTTCTGGCCGCGCGTCTCGGCGGCTTCGGCCATCGAACTCTTCACGAAGTCCGGCAGGCCCGCAAGATCAGCCTCGTCGAGGAAAAGCGCCCAGTCGCGCTCGTCGGCCAGCACGTTCTGGCCGAAGGTCGTGCCGAGCGAGGACAGCTCCTCGCTGATGTTGGCCAGCCGCTTCTTGCCGTCGGCGTCGAGTTTTGCGCCCGATCGCACAAAGCCTTTCCAGGTCTTCTCCAGCACCCGCAGCGTCTCGGCGTCGAGTTTTAGCGTCTCCCGGCGCTGGTAGAGGTCGTCGATGCGGGCAAATAGTTTCTCGTTCATCGAGATCGCCGAGAAATGCCGCGACATCTTCGGCGAGATATCGCGTTCCAGCGCCTGGATCGCATCGTTGGTGTGGGCGCCGGCCCGGCACCAGAAGATCGACGAGACATGGTCGAGCGGCTCACCGGCGAGCTCGAGGGCTGCCAGCGTATTCTCGATGGTCGGCGCATCCTTGTTGCCGGCGATCGCATCGATTTCGGCCTCATGTGCCTTCAGCGCCGCGTCGAACACCGAGGAGAAATCGTCGTCGCCGATGCTGGCAAAATCCGGCAGGCCGAGCGGCCCTTGCCATTTGGTCAGCGGATGGGCGGCGAGATCGACGGTTTTCGTGGACGGCATGGGGGATCTTTCGATGATTGGCGGAGCTTGCTGACCGATGTAGGGCGATGACTGGCGCGGCGCAACAGCGCGGCCGTTCAAGCCCGCGTCAGAAGCCGTCGCAATTTTCCGCGATCGCCGCTTGCGAACTGGCGGTGATGCGGTTGCCGGTGACGGCGAACGTTTCCTGCATCAGCATGTCATTGTTGGGGAAATCATAGCAGGCGATGACAGTGGTGACGCCGGCCTCGCTCTTTTCGACGCGATGCCGGATTGCGGCGCCGGCGACCGCGCCCTTCCATTCGTCGATCGACGCGATGAACTCCTGCTTCGACTGCACGACGCCGAGATCGTCGAGCTTGATGCGGACATCGTCGGCGAGCAGGTCCGACAATTCGGTGCGATCGGCGACCAGCAGCGCCGAATACCAGCGGTCGATAATGGCGCCGTCATCGGAGCGGGCAGGGACGAGCGAAATCAGCAGCGCCGCTACGGCGAAAGCGATCGCAGGCCAAACCCGCATTCTTGCCTCCTCTTATTTGACCATGCCCTTATCCGAAAACCGGTTCCCACTTTTCGGGATCATGGGTCTACGTCAAATCCGGCCGCTCGAAGTCGCCGGTGTCCTTGTTCATCACCCAGAGCTCGCCGGTCGAGATGTCGAACCAGGCGCCATGCAGCGACAGCCGCCCCTTGCCTTCGAGGATGGAGACGCAAGGGAAGGTCCTGAGATTGGCGATCGAATAGCGGATGGAAATCCGCTCCAGCGCCGTCTGCCGTTCGGTTGCCGTCATGAACGTGCTGGACGAAACGGTTTCGGCCGCCGGCGCGATCAGGCTCATCCATTTGCCGATGAAGTCGCCGGGCGACAGCGGCGCCGAATTGGTGTCGAGCGCGGCGCGGATGCCGCCGCAGCGGCCATGGCCCATCACCACGATGTTTTTCACCTTCAGGCTCTGCACGGCGAATTCGAGCGCGGCCGAGGTCGAGTGGAACTCGCCGTCCGGTGCATAGGGCGGCACCAGATTGCCGACATTGCGCAGGACGAACAGTTCGCCCGGACCGGCGTCGAAGATCGCCTCGGGGGCAGAGCGGGAATCGCAGCAGGCAACGATCATGGTTTCGGGCGCCTGCCCCTCGCGGGCGAGCTCGCGATAGCGTCCGCTCTCGGTGAGATAGCGGCCATTCATGAAGTTGCGGTAGCCGGTCCAAAGATGTTCGGGGAGATGGGGCATGGGCTAGGGATGAAGCCTTTCGGGGTTAGCGACGGCAGCTCATTTCAAGTTAGAAAGGCTCTAACGGCAAATGCCCGTCGCGGGCAATGCCGAATTGCGGATGGCTTCGTCGCAAATCGCCATGCCGCACGCATGGCTCGCCGCTTGCCTCACGCCCACATCGCCAGGGGAATGCCCAAACGGTCGGCAAGCGGCGGGTCGGGAAACGGCTTTGCCTCGCCGCCGGCAATGCGTCCGGCAATCAGCATCATCGCTGCGGCGTCGAGGAAATCGTCGGCGGCAGCACCGCGTGGCGGCGGCTGGTCAAGGAAAGCTCTGGTATAGCCGTGCCGGCAGAGCAGTGCCTTGCGCTCTTCCATCCCGGCAGGATTGACTGCGCCCTTGATCTTCTTCGGCAGCGTCATCGGTTTTCGCCGTTCAGCCGGCAGAAGGCCACTTCGGGGTGCGATTCGAAGACGCGGCGGCGCAGTTCCGGACGCACAATCAGCAGCGCGTCGATCTCGCGGATCTTGGCAAATATGCCGAAGGCCTGGATCGAGACGCCGCGTGGCGGATCGGAGGTCGCCTTGGCCACCTCTCTGGCGCGCCGATGCGCCTCATACCAGGCCTCGACCGTGGTGAAGTCGCTGATGTCGGCGTAGAGGGCCGCGCGGGACGGGATAGAGAAGACGCTGGATTGCCGTGCTCCGAGCATTGGCCGTACCAAGGTCTCCGGCCCGCGCCCGCCTCTTTGCGAGACGTCCGGCAGGCCGATCGGCATGTCGACGACCACTGTCGCATCGGCGGGCAAGGCGTCGAGCAGGGTCGCAAAGCTGGGAAAGACGCGGACTGACGGCGCGGCATCCAGATCGCGGCGGACGGCGATCCAGCCGGCCTTGCAGCCGTCGACGCCGACGACCAGGGTCGAGGTCACGCCCGGCGGTCCCGCCCCGGATGGGTGAGGTGGCGCAGCTGCACCATCGCCATCGGGTGCGACAGGCTCTGGGCATCGGTTTCAAGCTGCAGCTCGTCGCCGCCACGCTTGGCGGTTCGCGCCAGGATTTCGTAGACGGCGGCGGTGGTCGATTGCAGCGCCTTGATCGGCGGCTGCCCCGACAGGATGCGGGCGAGGTAGACGGCCGCAGTCAGGTCGCCGAGGCCATTCGGCGGCTTGTCGATGAGGCGGTGTTCGGCCAGCAGCGCCTGGGTGCCGTCAAGCAGCAGATTGCCGGTGCCGCCGGTCATCATCGACTGTGCCGACGTCACCAGCATTGTTGACGGTCCGGCATGGAGGGCGGCCGAGATCACCGATTTCAGATCGGGCAAAGGCGCACCGGCCATCCATTCCAGCTCATAGCGGTTGGGGGTGGCGATGTCGGCGATCGGCATCAGCCGGTCGCGCATCGCGGCGGCCGTCGGCTCGGGCACATAGAGCCCGCCGGAATCGCCCATCACCGGATCGCATATATAGATCGCTTCCGGCGTCTTGGCCTTGACGGCCGCGACCAGCGAAGCGACGGCGTCGGCCTGGCCGGCCTCGCCGAGATAGCCCGACAGCACCGCACCGACCTCACCCAGCCAGGGCGCGCGCTCGAGATCGGCCATCAGCGCCTTGAACTGGTCGAGCGGCGGCACGATGCGCGTGGCGCGGCCGTGGCCCGGATGCCAGGGCAAGATGACCGTCGGTACCGCCCACACCGGAAAGCCCAGCGTCTCCAGCGCAAACACGGCGGCGCGGTTGCCGACCGAGCCGCGGGCGACATGGCTGGAAATGACGATGACCGCGCGCGGCGCGTCGGCTTTTTCGCTGTTCATGGAAAATCCTAGATACGGATAATTTTTCGTTGAATCGTCATCCTGATCTATCTCTTTGGTTGGAGCATGATCTCCGGACAAAACGGTTCCCGCTTGTCCGAGAAAACCGGTTCCCACTTTTCAGGATCATGCTCTAGCTGCCCCGGGAGACGTAGTACACGAGCCAGATCAAAAGGCCGAGGGCGACGATGAGCCCAAGTGTGCGGCCGATGCGGGTGCCCCAGACCTCGATCGGATCGGATCGGTCGGCCTCGGCTGCGGTAACATGATCGCGGGCGCCTTTCGCTGCCCGTGACACCAGCGATGCGCCGCCAAGGCCGCCCTCGTTCGCCACGCGCTCAATAATGCGGCGCGATTCGCTGTCATCGTCGCGGCGTTCCGCCATGATCCTGTCCTGTTTGCCGGCAACCATATCGTGTTCGCGCGATCAATCACAGGGCCTCGCCGGCGCATGAATGCGCGCCAGGAATGCGCGCCAGCGGCAGACATTTTCTTGAGCGCGGATTGTGCTAATGCTTCGCATGCAACTTCTGTCGAGGGACCTCACCATGTTTGCCCAGCGCCTTGCCTTCCCTTTCCGCAGTCTGCCGGCCGTGCTGATGATGGCCGTCGTGCTGCCTCTGCTCGCCGGCTGCGGCTTCAACACCATCCCGACGGCGGAGGAAAACGCCAAGGCGGCATGGAGCGAGGTGCTGAACCAGTATCAGCGTCGGTCCGACCTCATTCCCAATTTGGTCGAGACGGTGAAGGGCTATGCCTCGCATGAAAAGGACACGCTCGATGCGGTGGTCGAAGCGCGCGCTAAGGCGACGCAGATCACGGTGACGCCGGAAACGCTGAAGGACCCCGAAGCGCTCAAGAAGTTCCAGGATGCGCAATCAGGGCTGACCAGCGCGCTATCGCGGCTGATCGCGGTGTCGGAGGCCTATCCCGACCTCAAGGCCAACCAGAATTTCCTGGCGCTGCAGGCGCAACTCGAAGGCACCGAGAACCGTATCGCCGTGGCGCGGCGCGACTACATCCTGGCGGTCAAGGATTACAATCTGACGCTGAGGACCTTTCCGTCGGTGCTATGGGCAACCTTCTGGTTCCGCAGCAACGAGCCCTTCGCCAACTTCACCGTCGAAGAAGACAAGATGCAGCCGCCGAAGGTCGATTTCGGCACGAAGCAGGGCGGGTGATGACGTCTGGGTGAGCTTGGCCTTTGCCAGCCTTGCGTTCCTTCACACCCCCCTCTGTCCTGCCGGACATCTCCCCCTCAAGGGGGGAGATCAGCTGTCTTCTGTCCTTGCGCCAAATATCAGCGTTGCCGGCTGAGCGTCGGCAGCGAGATTGCCAATCTCCCCCCTCGAGGGGGAGATGTCCGGCAGGACAGAGGGGGACGCGAAGGAACGCCAACCTTGGTGTTCTTCTCGCCTTTCTGGCCGTCTTCCTGCCCCTCACCGCCTTCGCCGCCGACCTCCCCGCGCTGACCGGCCGCGTCGTCGATAACGCCGGCATTATCGACGCGGGAACCAAAGCCGCGCTCACCCAGAAACTCGCCGACTTCGAGACAAAAGGCTCCGACCAGATCGTCGTCGCCACCATCCCCAGCCTCGACGGCGAGGAGATTGAGCCTTACGCCAACCGGCTGTTTCGCTTCTGGAAGCTCGGCCAGGCCAAGGAAAATAACGGCGTGCTGCTGCTGGTGGCGCCGAACGACCGCAAGATGCGCATCGAGGTCGGCTATGGGCTGGAAGGCACGCTGACCGATTTGCACACCAAGCTGATCATCGAAAACGACATGGTGCCGGCGTTCCGCGCCGGCGATTTCTCCGGGGGCATTTCCAAGGCCGTCGACGACATGGTGATGGTGCTGGAAGGCAATCCGGAGGAATTGGAGGCGCGCGGCGAGCGCAACCAGAAGCCGCCCATCAATACCGACAATCTGTTCTTCGGCGTCTTCATCAGCATCTGGGCAATCATCTTCTTCGGCAGCATGGCCGCCTCCATCCTGCCGCCGATCTTCGGCCAAAAACTCGGTCCCGGCCGCTATCGCTGGCTCGGCATGACATTCGAGCCGGGCCGGCGGTCGTCCAGCGGCGGCTGGTCTTCGGGCGGGGGCGGCTGGTCGTCGGGTTCAAGCGGTGGTGGCGGCTTTTCCGGCGGCGGCGGTTCGTCCGGCGGCGGCGGCTCCTCGGGAAGCTGGTGACGAGATGACAACACGCATCGCCAATCCCTGGCATGGCCGCTTCGCCACGATGACCGGCGCTGCCTTGCTGGTCTTGCTCGTCAGCTTCGCGGCGCTGGCGGCGGAACTGCCCGCCCTCACCGGTCGTGTCGTCGACAATGCAGGCATCATCGATGCCGCGACCGAGGCGGCGCTCACCCAAAGACTGGCCGATTTCGAGACCAAAGGCTCCGACCAGATCGTCGTCGCGACGGTTCCCAGCCTCGACGGCGAGGAGATCGAGCCTTACGCCACCCGGCTGTTCAACGCTTGGAAGCTCGGCCAGAAGGCCAAGAACAATGGCGTGCTTCTGCTGGTGGCCGTGAACGACCGCAAGATGCGCATCGAGGTCGGCTACGGGCTGGAAGCCACGCTCACCAACCAGCACGCCACACGGATCATTGAAGGCATGGTGCCGGCCTTCCGCGCCGGGGATTTCTCCGGCGGTATTTCCAAAGCGGTCGACGACATGATCATGGTGATTGAGGACAGTCATGGTGGTTGAGGGGAACTGGTGACGGCATGACAGTACGCGTCTTCAATCCGCCAAGACCTGGCCGCGCAGCCGCGACGATCGGCATCGCGCTGTTGACGATGCTCACCATGCTGTTTGTAGCTTTGGCGGCAGACCTGCCGGCACTCACCGGGCGGGTGGTCGACAATGCCGGTATTATCGACGCCGCGACCAAGGCGGCACTGACGCAGAAGCTCGCGGATTTCGAGACCAAAGGCTCCGACCAGATCGTCGTCGCCACGATCAACAGCCTCGACGGCGAGGAGATCGAACCCTACGCCAACCGGCTGTTCCGCTTTTGGAAACTCGGGCAGGCCGGCGAAAACAACGGCGTGCTTCTGCTGGTGGCCAAGAACGACCACAAGATGCGCATCGAGGTCGGCTACGGGCTGGAAGGCACGCTGACCGACCTGCACACCAAACTGATCATCGAAAACGACATGGTGCCGGCGTTCCGCGCCGGTGATTTCTCCGGCGGCATTTCCAAGGCCGTCGACGACATGGTCATGGTGCTGGAAGGCAACCCGGAAGAGCTGGAGGCGCGCGGCAAGCGCAACCCGGCCGACCGCAGCACGCCCATCGATCCCGTCGTCGCGGTCTTCCTGATCCTGTGGGCGGCGATGTTCTTCGGCGGCCTGGCGATGGCCTTCCTGCCGCCGATCTTCGGCACCAAGCTGTCGCCGGGCGTGTATAAATGGCTGGGCATGACCTTTCGCTACGGCCAGGGGCCGAGCGGATCGTCCTCGGGCTCCAGCAGCTGGACAACAAGTTCGTCGTCGGGCAGCGGATGGTCATCGGGAAGTTCGGGCAGCAGCTGGTCTTCGGGCTCAAGCAGCGGCGGCGGGTTTTCAGGCGGCGGCGGTTCGTCTGGCGGTGGCGGGTCTTCAGGGAGCTGGTGAGAGAAGATGGCAACACGACCGATCAGCCCACAGGACCATGAGCGCATCGCCACCGCGATCCGCGCGGCCGAGGCCAAAACCGACGGCGAGATCTACTGCGTCGTTGCGCATGCCAGCGACGGCTATTTCTTTCCCGCCGCCTTCATGGCGACATCAGGCATGCTGATTGCCAGCCTCGCCGTCGCTTATGGGCTGGAAGCCTGGTGGCTGTCGATCCGGCTGCCGCATTTCGTCATTGTCCAACTGCTGGCACTGGCCTCGGTGTTGGTGCTTTTGTGGGCGCTGCCGGGCTTGCGCATCCATCTGGTGCCGCGCCGGCAGCGTTATCAGGCGGCACATCACAATGCGCTCAGGCAGTTCCTCGCCCGCAATGTCCACCGCACCACGGCGCGCACCGGCGTGTTGGTCTTCGTGTCGATCGCCGAGCGTTATGCCGAAGTGGTCGCCGATTCGGGCATCGACAGCAAGGTCGGCCAGCATGTCTGGGACGGCGTGCTGCGCGATCTCCTGCAGCATGCCGGTCACGACCGGCTCGCCGACGGCTTCGTCAAGGCGATCGGGCAGGTCGGCGCGGTGCTGGCCGAGCATTTCCCGGTGACGTCGGGCGATGCCAATGAACTGGACGATCATCTCGTCGAGATCTGAAAAGCCAGCACGCGCTACCCGGACGGACGCCTGACCGCGCCGGCTGGGTGCGTTTTCCAGGCAGGCTTTGCCCATTGTCAGCAGTGTCGCGATCGGCTGTGAGAAAGCGGTCGGCGGGCTGACCTCGACTCTTGCAAATGGCCGATGCGGGTTTATGGTTAACAAATCATGAATACGCTGAGCATCGACATCAGGAAAGCCGAACCGCGCGACGCCGGAGCCATTGCCGACGTGCACCAGCTGGCCTGGGAGGGCGCCTATTCCGGCATCATCCCGCATCGCTCGCTGACCTCGATGATCAACCGCCGCGGCGCCGACTGGTGGGCCAACGCCATCCGCCGCGCTGCCACCGTTCTGGTGGTCGAGATCGGCGGCACCATCGCCGGCTATGCCACGATCGGCAAGAACCGCGCCCGCGAGCTGAAGCAGCAGGGTGAAATCTACGAACTTTATTTGCGTCCGGAATATCAGGGCATCGGGCTCGGCAGCCGGCTGTTCAAGGCGGCGCGGGCGCGGCTTGCCGACCACGGGCTGAAGGGAATGGTGGTGTGGGCGCTGGAAGACAACCAGAATGCGCTTTCCTTCTATGCCGGCGCGGGTGGCCGCGATGTTGCCGAAGGCGTCGAGGTTTTCGAGCAGAGGGCGCTGAAGAAGGTCGCCTTCGTCTGGGAATGACCGGTCTCGGTTACAAATCATCACAAACCGTGCGCTTCCATTAGCGCTCCGTACCAATCGCCGCATTGCACCATGCCGCGCCGCCCGCTATCGATCGTGGACATCGAGAGAGGGATTTAAGCCATGCGTATCGAAGCCATTGCCATCGGAAAGAACCCGCCCGAGGACATCAACGTCATCATCGAGGTGCCGATCGGCGGCGAGCCGATCAAGTACGAGATGGACAAGGAGGCCGGCACGCTGTTCGTCGACCGTTTCCTGCATACGTCGATGCGCTACCCCGGCAATTACGGTTTCGTGCCGCACACGCTCTCGGGCGACGGCGACCCGATTGACGTTCTGGTCTGCAACACCCGCGCGCTGGTGCCGGGCTGCGTCATCAATGTGCGGCCGATCGGCGTGCTGGTGATGGAAGACAATGCCGGCCAGGACGAGAAGGTCATTGCCGTGCCGTCGCCGAAGCTGACGCTGCGCTACGAAAACGTCACCGAATACACGCAGCTGCCCGAGATCACCCGCGACCAGGTCCAGCACTTCTTCGAGCACTACAAGGATCTCGAGCCCGGCAAATGGGTCAAGATCGAAGGCTGGCACGATTCCAAATACGCCAAGAAGATGATTGTCGACGCGATCGCACGGGCGAAGGCGGCAAAGTAGCGCCGAGACAGGCCTGCGTCTCGTTCAAGTAAGCGGCAAACGCCACCGCGAGGCACCCCCCTCTGCCCGGCAGGGCAGAGGGGGGTGCCTTGCACCCACGTGGCTAGTTATCCACCCGACCAAACGCCGGCACGTTGCCGATGACGGTGTGCTTGTCCTTGCCACAGGCGAAACTCTTCGCCTTTTCGTCCGCCAGCTTGCGCGCCTGGTCGTTGGCCTGAGGGTTGCCGGTGGCGAGCACGAGGCCGATGGTGCAGCCGTCGCGGGCTTCCATCTGGGCGACCTTGGCGACGAGCAGCACTTCGGTCGGCTTGTTCTCATCCTCGGGATTGCTGATCGAGCGGCGGTGGATCACCGCGAAGGGAACGGCAACGTCGCCCTTGGTCTCGATGCGCCATTCGACCTTGGCGCCGGACGAGTTGAAGCCGGAAAAGCTCTCCCAGACCGAGGTCATGTCGCCGCCGGGCGGAAATCCGTAGAACAGCGATTCACGGGCGTCGTCATAGGCGATCAGCACGGGATAGCCACGATAGCCGGAGCAGGCGAGTTCGGCCCATTCGCCGTCGCCTTCCTGCGCCTGCGCATAGGTGACGCAGTCCTTTTGCGAGTCGAGGTCGGTGTAGACGCTTGATATGCCGTCGGCATGGGCGGTTTGGGATAGGGCGGCGAGGGCGAATGGAACAAGCAGCAGGGTTCGCATGCGGACGTCTCCCGTGAAGTTCGCCCCAGCCTATCGCCAAATCTGCGGCCGGCCTAGCGTGCCAATCTCAACGTTGGCGCCGCCCAAATCGCCCTGCCGGGCAATTCTCCCCCTGAACGGGAGAAAGTGGCCGGCTGCGCCGCTGGCGACAACCTTGCAACGCTGGCAATTGGCGAAATCGTGATGAGAGCGTTCCTCGCCCCATTTCCGGGAAAGGATGCCGGCAGGTGAGGGGCGGCGCCAACGTTCGAAATGTTATTTCTTCAAGCTCGCCTCGATCAGCAGGTCGGCGTTGTGGGCGACCGCTGCCGCCGGGCCTCCGAGGCCGAAGAGCTGGCCACTGATATAGGCGCCTTCGATCAACAGCAGCAGGCCGTCGCCGAGCGTGTCAGGGTCTTTAGCGCCCATCGCTGCGGCCATCGCGCGCAGGCGGTGGCGCAACTCCTGCTTGTTGGCCTCGCTGACGACGCGCGCCGGATGGCCATGTTCGGGATATTCCACCGCCGCGTTGGTCATGCCGCAGCCGCGATAGTCCGGCCTTTGCGTGCGCTTGCCGACGCGAGTCAGGAAAGCCCTGAGCTGTGCCCGTGGGTCGCCGGGATGGGCAGCCACGGCTTCGTCGAAACGCTCCCAATACTCACGGTCATATTGCCTGAGATAGGAAGCGGCGAGCTCGTCCTTGGAGGGAAAGCTGCGGTAGAGGCTGGGCTTGGTGACGCCGGCGCGCTTGACGATCTCGTCGACGCCGATCGCCCGGATGCCGCGGCGGTAGAACAGGTCGTAGGCCACGTCGAGGATTTTCTTGGCAGCCTTGGGCGGTGCGGCTGCATGACCGTCCTTGATGGTCAGTTCAATATTTTTGTCCGTTGGCATGGTATGACTCGATTGACGTGTTACCGATCGGTACGTATACATGTCCTCACCCTGCAACGTACCGGTCAGTAACATGATAGCTCAATCCCGTCCCTTTGGCCAGCGCTACGCTTTCGTCGTGGTTGGCGTCATCTTCCTTTGCCTGTTGATCGCGGCCGGGCTTCGTTCCGCACCCTCGGTGATGATGCTGCCGTTGGATAAAAGCTTCGGCTGGGGGCGCGATACGGTTTCGATTGCCGCTGCGATCGGCATCTTCCTTTACGGCCTGACCGGGCCGTTTGCCGCCGCATTGATGGAGCGTATCGGCTTGCGCCGCACGCTGCTTGCCTCGCTTGTGATCATGTCGGGCTCGACCGCGCTCAGCCTACTGATGACCGAGCCCTGGCACCTGTTCCTCACCTGGGGCGTGTTTTCCGGCATCGGCTCCGGCGCGGTCGCCACCGTGCTCGGCGCCACCATCGTCAACCGCTGGTTCAAGACCAATCGCGGCTTGGTGATGGGGCTGATGTCGGCCTCCAGCGCCACCGGCCTCTTGGTGTTCCTGCCGCTGCTGGCATCGCTCGCCCAGTCGGGCGGCTGGCAGCCCGTCGCTACCGCCGTCTCGATCGCCACCGCCTGTCTTCTGCCGCTGGTCTGGCTGTTGGTTCCGGAGCGTCCCGCTTCGATCGGCATGGTGCGCTATGGCGCCGGGGCCGATGACGTGCCGCCGGTATCGCCGGCATCGCAAGGCAATTTCCTGGCGCATACGCTCAACACGCTTCGCCGCGCCGCCGGCACCCGCGTCTTCTGGTATCTGTTCGCCACCTTCTTCATCTGCGGCTTCACCACCAACGGGCTGGTCGGCACGCATCTGATCTCCTTCTGCGGCGACATGGGCATCCCCGAGGTACAGGCCGCGGGCCTGCTGTCGCTTATGGGCATTTTCGACCTGATCGGGACGACGCTCTCGGGCTGGCTCACCGACCGTTTCGACCCGCGCAAGCTGCTCGGCGTCTACTACGGCATTCGCGGCCTGGCGCTGATCTATCTGCCCTATTCCGGCTTCTCGGTGACCAGCCTGATCATCTTCGCCGTGCTCTACGGTCTGGACTGGATCGCCACCGTGCCGCCGACGCTCAGGCTCGCCAACGAGGCGTTCGGTGACCGCAGCGGCCCGATCGTGTTCGGCTGGATCGTCGCCGGCCACCAGGTGGGGGCCGCCACCGCCGCTGCCTTCGGCGGCACCATGCGCGAATTGCAGGGCAATTACGAACTGGCCTTCCTGATCGCCGGCATGACGGCGATCGTGGCTGCGTGTCTGTCGCTGCTAATCAATACGAGCAGGCCGGCTTTCGATCCGGAGCCGCAAGCGGCGTAAGGCGCGGTACTAATCTCCCCCTGGTGACGCTCGCGCCGGTGCGGTCGGCGTAAGCCTGTAGGTCGGTGCGAAGGATCGCTATGCCTGGAATGGGCAACCGTCAGTCCGGGTAGCAAACCGTCGGAATCTTCGGCCACACCGCGCTGTCGCAGCCAGCAACCTGCTGCCTCTGCTTGAAAGAGGCGCTGACCGGGCCGGTGACCACGGGGTCGACGCCATCAGGGGCGTCGGCAAACATCTGCTCGGCCGTCCGGTCGGACGACGAAGCCGGATTGGCTTCCTTCACCGTGGCGGCCGATTGAGCGGCATTGGCCGCCAGCACGGCAGCGAATGCGACCGAAGCGATGAGGGGCCAAAATCGGTTGAGTTTGTCGGTCATGAATTTCGAACTACCCGGGCCCAGAAAGGTTCCCGCCTTGGTTAACAAAACCATCTCACTCCGAGATGCTTAAGATTTGATGAGTATTTGGTGGTGCGCCTCCTCTTTCGCAATTGCGAAAAACCCTGTATGAGCCGCGCAACCGAAAGAGGCGGCGCCTTTTGGCCTGCTGCCTGCAACGCTCCCGAGACCACAAAATGAAAATTCGTAATATCGCGATCATCGCGCACGTCGACCATGGAAAAACCACCCTCGTCGACCAATTGCTGCGGCAATCCGGTTCCTTCCGCGACAATCAGCGCGTCGCCGAGCGCGCCATGGATTCCAACGACCTCGAAAAGGAACGCGGCATCACCATCCTGGCCAAGGCGACCTCGGTCGACTGGAAGGACACCCGCATTAACATCGTCGACACACCCGGCCACGCCGATTTCGGCGGTGAGGTCGAGCGCATCCTGTCGATGGTGGATTCGGCGATCGTGCTGGTCGACGCCGCCGAAGGCCCCATGCCGCAGACCAAGTTCGTCGTCGGCAAGGCGCTCAAGGTCGGCCTGAAGCCGATCGTCGTCATCAACAAGATCGACCGTCCGGACGCCCGCCACGTCGAGGTGGTCAACGAGGTGTTCGACCTGTTTGCAGCGCTTGACGCCACCGACGAGCAGCTCGACTTCCCGATCCTCTACGGTTCTGGCCGCGATGGCTGGGTCTCGGAAAATCCGGAAGGCCCGAAGGAGCAGGGCCTGGCGCCGCTGTTCGACCTCGTCATCAAGCATGTGCCGGAGCCGACCGTTCATCCCGGCCCGTTCCGCATGATCGGCACCATCCTGGAAGCCAATCCGTTCCTCGGCCGCATCATTACCGGCCGTATCGAGAGCGGCACGCTGAAGTCCAACCAGGCGGTCAAGGTGCTCCACCATGACGGCACGCAGATCGAAACCGGGCGCATCTCCAAGATCCTCGCGTTCCGTGGCCTCGAGCGCCAGCCGATCGAAGAAGCGCAGGCGGGTGACATCGTGGCAATTGCCGGCCTGTCGAAGGGCACTGTCGCCGACACGTTCTGCGACCTGGCGGTGACCGAGGCGTTGCATGCGCAACCGATCGATCCGCCGACCGTGACCATGTCTTTCCTGGTCAATGATTCGCCGCTCGCCGGCACCGAAGGCGACAAGGTGACCAGCCGCGTCATCCGCGACCGCCTGCTGCGAGAAGCCGAAGGCAATGTCGCGCTCAAGATCGAGGAATCGCCCGACAAGGATTCGTTCTTCGTTTCCGGCCGCGGCGAATTGCAGCTGGCCGTGCTGATCGAGACGATGCGCCGCGAAGGCTTTGAAATCGCCGTGTCGCGTCCGCGCGTCGTCATGCAGAAGGGCGAGAACGGTGAATTGCTGGAGCCGGTCGAGGAAGTCGTCATCGACGTCGACGAGGAGCACGCCGGCATCGTCGTGCAGAAGATGTCGGAGCGCAAGGCCGAGATGGTCGAGCTGCGGCCTTCGGGCGGCAACCGTCAGCGCATCGTCTTCCACGCGCCGACGCGCGGACTGATCGGCTACCAGTCGGAACTGTTGACCGACACGCGCGGCACCGCCGTGATGAACCGGCTGTTCCACGCCTACCAGCCCTACAAGGGCGAACTGCCGGGCCGCACCAACGGCGTGCTGATCTCCAACGAACAGGGCGAGGCAGTGGCCTATGCCATGTGGAACCTCGAAGACCGCGGCCCGATGGTCATCGACCCGGGCGTCAAGGTCTATCAGGGCATGATCATCGGCATCCATAGCCGTGACAACGACCTCGAAGTGAACGTGCTGAAGGGCAAGAAGCTGACCAACATCCGCGCCGCGGGCAAGGACGAGGCGGTGAAGCTGACGCCGCCGATCCGCATGACGCTGGAGCGCGCGCTGGCCTGGATCCAGGACGACGAGCTGGTCGAGGTGACGCCGAAGACCATCCGCCTGCGCAAGCTCTATCTCGACCCGAACGAGCGCAAGCGCTTCGAGAAGTCGGCCAAGGTTGTGGGCGCGGCGTAATCGTCTGATTGTCTAAATTCGAGAGGGGCGAAGCACCGGTGCTTCGCCCCTCTTGTCATTCACCCACGGCAGCCGAAATGATGGCTTCACGATCCGGCTCGTCGGCCAGGTCAATGCGAATCGCCGTGCCGTCGCGGGCCGGCTTGCGCAAAGCTCTGGCGCCTTCGGGAACAACAACCAGCAATCGTTTCTCCTCCAGCGCCTGAAGCCTTGATCGGGAGATGCCGAGTTCGCCGGCGAGCAGACGGTCGAGCCGCAGCGATGTCGGCATTTCCAGCCCAAGCCTGATTTCAAGCGCGGCTGCGGGTCTGCCTTCGCCGCCGAGCCGGTGTTTGTGAACGGCGACATCGGGAAACTCCTCGACGCGGCCGACCCGGTTTCGCAACGCCACGACATCGAAGGCATGGCGGCGGGCGAGGGCCGGATCGTTGTTTTCGAGCGCTGCCAGCAGCGCGGGTTCGATGTCGCGGCGGTTGCAGCGTTCGAAAATGCCGAAATTCCACGAATTGTCGCAGTCGATGCAGCGATAGATCAGCCAGACATCAATGCGTTTGCCATTGGCGTTGACGCGGAATTTGTCGCTGCAGCGATAGGCTTTCACGGCGCTGCAGCGGTTGCAGTGGACCAGGGGTCGAGGTGCGATTTCGGGCGCGATTGCCCAGTAGATAGCGAGATGTTGGGACAAGCCGGAAGACCTTCCAGTGTGGAAGTTCTTCAGGTCGGCAATGTCGAGATGCCCTGGCGGGCAGGGCGTGGCGAGAGGCTGCGGTTCTCTGGAAATCAGGTGTCACGGGCGACAAGCGCGCGACAGCGGTTCAGCAGTGCCAAACCGGTCTCGAACCGCCGCCTGAGGAACACGTGAAATGGAGCAGGCACCGCTTGATGCGGCGCCCTGCCAAGTGTGATCAGGGGAGTTGGCGAGACCGGCGGTTACTGAGGCAAAATGAAGCTCGAAATGAATGTCGGGACGGCTCTTCTAGCCACGAAGTGGCGTGCATGCAAGCTCTCACGCGGTTCCGCTATGTTCAGCTGAATGCGATCTGGACCTTCATCGACTGGGTGCGGTCGCCGGCGATCTCGAAAGCCGCAACCGCCTCGTCCATTGGATAGATGCCGGTCAGCAGCGGCTTAACGTCGACGCGACGGTTGTTGATCAGATCGACGGCCAGCGCGAACTCGTCGTGGAAACGGAAGGAGCCGCGCATTTCGATCTCCTTGGCGACGATGAGATTCTGAGGCAGCGACATGTCGCCGCCTAGGCCGAGCTGCACGAGCACCCCGCGCGGCTTCAGCACATCGAGCCCGGCTCGCACCGCGCGCTCATTGCCGGAGCATTCGAACATGACGTCGAAACTGCCCTTCTCGACATTGTAGCCAGCGAGCTTGTCGGCATCTGTGGCGACATTGATGGTGCGGTCGGCGCCGATCTCGTTGGCCTTGGCCAGAACCGCGTCCATGACATCGGTGACGACGATCTCGCGCGCGCCGTGGACGCGCGCCGCCAGGATGCACAGCGCGCCGATCGGCCCGCTGCCGGTGACCAGAACCCGCTTGCCGAGCAGCGAACCGGCGCGGTTCACGGCATGCAGCGTTACCGCGAACGGCTCGGCAAAGGCGGCTTCGTTGATGGAGACATGGTCGGCGATTTTGTGGCACTGCCAGGCCTCCGCGACGAGGCGCTGGCGGAAGGCGCCCTGTATATGCGGCATCGGCATGGCGCTGCCGTAGAAGCGCATGTTGAGGCACTGGTTCTGCATGCCTTGCAGGCAATAGCGGCAGGCATTGCAGGGCCGGCTGGGCGAAATCGCAACGCGGTCGCCGACGGCAAGGCTGGAAACGCCGGCGCCAAGTGCCTTCACCGTGCCAGCGACCTCATGTCCCAGAATCATCGGCTCGCGCAGGCGCACCACGCCGAAGCCGCCATGATTGTAATAGTGCAGGTCCGAGCCGCAGATGCCGCCGGCCTCGACCGATATTTCGACCTGTCCGGTGCCCAGCACGCCCGGATCGGACTCTTCGATGCGCAGGTCTTTTGCGGCGTGGATGACGATTGATTTCACGGCCGCGATCCTTTCTCAAACCGCTGGCACGGGCAAGTCCGATCTCCGAAATGTGTCGCGTTCGTTGGCCCATCAGGCAGAGGGGTGCCAAATTGACGCCGATCGGATATTCTTCGCCATCCAACGCTCGAAGGCTCCGTCATGCACCTCACCTCGCTCCTGATCTTCGCCGCCGCTTTGTTCGTCGCCGCCGGTTCGCCCGGACCGTCGATCGCAGCCCTTGTCGCCCGCGTCATCTCGAAGGGCTTTCGCGACGTGTTCCCGTTCCTGCTTGCCATGTGGATCGGCGAGGGCATCTGGTTGTCGCTGGCGGTGTTCGGGCTGGCGGTCGTGGCGCAGACGTTTCATTTCGCCTTCGTCGTCGTGAAATGGATCGGCGTCGCTTACCTCGCCTACCTCGCCTTCAAGATGTGGACCGCACCTGTCGACGCAAAAGAAGGCGAGATGCCGCGCGAGGATTCGGCGACAAAGCTGTTCTTTGCCGGCATGGCGGTGACGCTCGGCAATCCCAAGATCATGATGTTCTATCTGGCGCTGCTGCCGACGATCATCGACCTCGCTTCGGTGAGTGTCATCGGCTGGGTCGAACTGACGGCGACGATGGCGGTGGTTCTGATCGCCATCGATCTCGCCTGGGTCGTCGCGGCCTCACAGGCGCGCAAACTGTTGAAGAGCAAGCGCGCCATGAAGATCGCCAACCGAATCAGCGCCACGACGATGGCCGGCGCTGCCGGGGCCATCGCGGCGCGTTGACCTCTCCTACGAGGAGAAGGAAACTTTCACCTCGCCATTGAGTGGTATTCGTCGTTCGGGCGCATGTCGATGGCCGCCGCCACGCGGTTCGACATGTTGAAGAAGGCGGCGGTCGAGGCGATGTCCCAGATGTCGCGGTTGGTGAAGCCGGCGTTGCGCAGTGTTTCCCTGTCCGCCTCGACGATCTTTGCCGGCTCTTCCGTCAGCTTGACGGCGAGTTCGAGCATCGCCGTCTGTTTCGGTGAAAGATTGGCAGCGCGGAAGTTCATCACCATCATCTCGCCGAAAGCCGGATCGCCGGAGAGCTGGCGCACCGCCGCGCCATGCGCGGTCAGGCAATAATAGCAGTGATTGATCGAGGAAACGACGGCCGCGATCATCTCCCGTTCCAGCTTCGACAGGCCGGATTCACCCAGCATCAGATCATTGTAGGTGTCGGTAAAGGCGCGCAGCTTCTTCTCGTCGAAGGCATAGGCAAGAAGCACGTTGGGAACCAGGCCGAGCTTTTCCTCGCATTTGGCGAAATAGGCTTTTGTCGCCTCGCTCAGTTCCGCGATACCGAGGTCAAGTGCGCTGATTTTGCCGGACATGGGGTCTCCCTCTTCGTTCACCGCCGCCTGACTGTCGAATTCCTGTAATTCTTATCGAGCCGTCAAACCTTTGTCGCCAAACAGCGGTCATCTGCTACCATAGTCGTAAAAGCATGTGACGGGAGGACAACATGGCGAGCGTGAAATCCGCAGCTAAGCCGAAGAAAACAGCCACTGCCGGGGTGAAACCCGACGGGAAGCCGGCCAGGCTCGCCGACTATCTGCTGGCCCGCGCGCCGGCCGAAGACATTGCCGCCTATGACGCCGCCGACCTGGAGCGCGCCGCCGACCTGGCAGGACGTGCGGTCGCCGCCCACAAGAAGGGCCAAAGTGTCGTCGCCGTCGATGCCGGGTCGGGCGTCTCCCGCGAGGGCCGCCCGATGACGATCATCACAGTCGTCAACGACAACATGCCGTTCCTGTTCGATTCGATCCTCGGCGAGATCACAGAAACTGCCGGCGAACCGACTTTGGTCACCCATCCGGTCATCGTCGTGCGTCACGGCAAGGCCGGCGTCGACGAGATCCTCGGCGACGGCAGCGCCCTCAAGGACGATGGCAATCACGACCGCCTGAGCGTCGTCCATGTCCATATTCCGCGCCTGACGGCGGAGCAGGCCGACGCGCTGGCCGACCGCCTGCGCAAGATGCTCAACCAGGTGCGCGCCGCCGTCAGCGACTGGAAGCCGATGCTCGCCCGTCTCGACCAGGCGATTTCCGAATTCCGCTATTCCGCCGTGCCGCTCGACAAGAAGAGCGTTGCCGAGGCCATCGCCTTCCTTGAATGGCTGCGCGACGACAATTTCACTTTCCTTGGCATGCGCGAGTTCAAATATTCCGGCGGCGCGGAGAGCGGCAATCTGGAGCGCGCCGACAAACCCGGTCTCGGCATCCTCGCCGACCCGGATGTGCTGGTGCTCCGGCGCGGCACCGAGGCGGTGACGACGACGCCCGAAATCCGCGCCTTCCTGCATGGGCCGGAGCCGCTGATCGTCACCAAGGCCAACGCCAAGTCGCTGGTGCACCGCCGCATTTATCTCGATTATATCGGCGTCAAAACCTACACCGCCAAGGGCGCGCTTGCCGGCGAGTTGCGCATGGTCGGCCTGTTCACCTCGACTGCCTACACGCGCTCGGTGATGAAAATCCCGTATCTGAGGTCAAAGGCCGAGACCATCATCGCCAAGTCCGGCTTCGACCGGCACGACCATTCCGGCAAGGCACTGATCAACGTTCTGGAGAGCTATCCGCGCGACGAACTGTTCCAGGTGCCGGTGCCGATCCTGAAGAAGCACGCCGCGGCCATTCTCGGCCTGGTCGAGCGGCCGCGGGTGCGGGCGCTGGTGCGCGCCGACCAGTTCGACCGCTTCGTGTCGATCCTCGTCTTCGTGCCGCGCGACCGCTATGACAGCGTCGTGCGCGAGAAGATCGGCACCTATCTCAAGACCGTCTTCGAGGGCCGTTTGTCGGCTTATTATCCGGCGTTTCCGGAGGGCGGGCTGGCGCGTGTGCATTTCATCATCGGCCGCTCGGGCGGCAAGACGCCGAAGGTCGAGCAGGCGGCGATCGAAGCGGCGATCCGCGATATCGTGCGAACCTGGGACGACGCGCTGGCCGAAGCCGCGGAAGCCGTCGGCGGCGATCCATCGCTGAAGGCGATCGCCGCGCGTCTGCCTGAGAGCTATCGCGATTCCTTCAGCGCGGCCATCGCGCTGAAGGATGCGGGGCGCATCGCCGGCATCAGCACCGCCAACCCGATCGCCATCGACTATTACCGCCATGCCGAGCAGAAACCGCATCAGGCAGCGCTGAAGATCTACCACCACGGCAGCCCGGTAGCGTTGTCGCGTCGCGTGCCGGTGCTGGAAAACATCGGCTTCCGCGTCATCAGCGAGCGCACCTTCGAAGTTGGCGAGGACGGCGGCGACACCGTCTTCGTCCACGACATGGAACTGGAGAACAGCTACGGCAAGCCGATCGACCTCAGCGATGGCGGCGCGCTGTTCGAGGACGCGTTCCTGTCGGTCTGGCGCGGCGACATCGACAATGACAGCTACAACGGGCTTGCCCAGACCGCCGGCCTGTGGTCGGGCGAAGTCAGCATTCTGCGCGCCTATGGCCGCTACCTGCAGCAAGCCGGTATCCCGCAGAGCCAGGATTTCATCGCGGCCGCGCTCAACCGCTATCCCGACATTGCGCGCGGCCTGCATGCACTGTTCGTCGCTCGTCTCGGCCCGACCGCCGAGACGGAAGGCGTCGTCGCCGCCAAGCACCTCAAGGCCAAGATCAAGGACGCGCTGGAGGAAGTCCCCAACATCGATGACGACACCATCATCCGCCGCTATCTCAACCTGATCGAAGCCTCGTTGCGCACCAATCATTTCGTTGCGGGAACGAAGGCGCGGGGCCAGTCACTGGCGATCAAGCTGGACTCGCAAGCGGTCGAAGGATTGCCGGCGCCGCGGCCGTGGCGCGAGATCTTCGTCTACGGTTCCGAGGTCGAAGGCGTGCATCTGCGCTTCGGCCCGGTTGCGCGCGGCGGCCTGCGCTGGTCGGACCGCGCCCAGGATTACCGCACCGAGGTGCTCGGCCTGGTCAAGGCGCAGCAGGTCAAGAACGCCGTCATCGTGCCGGTCGGCGCCAAGGGCGGCTTCTATCCGAAGAAGCTGCCGATGAGCGCCGGCCGCGACGCCATCTTCGAGGCCGGCACCTCGGCCTACAAGAATTTCGTTTCCAGCCTGCTGTCGATTACCGACAATATCGGCCTCGATGGCGTCATACCCCCAGCCGGCGTCGTCAGGCGCGATCCTGACGACCCCTACTTTGTCGTCGCCGCCGACAAGGGCACGGCAACCTTCTCCGACACCGCCAATGCCATTTCGGAGAAACACGGTTTCTGGCTCGACGATGCCTTCGCCAGCGGCGGCTCGGCCGGTTACGACCACAAGAAGATGGGCATCACCGCCAAAGGCGCCTGGGAAGCGGTCAAGCGGCATTTCCGCGAGATCAACCGCGACATCCAGGCCACCCCCTTCACCGTCGTCGGCGTCGGCGACATGTCGGGCGACGTGTTCGGCAACGGCATGCTGCTGTCGCCGCAGACCAGGCTGATCGCCGCCTTCGACCATCGCGACATCTTCATCGATCCCGATCCAGACAGAGTGGCGTCGATGGCCGAGCGCGAGCGCATGTTCGCGCTGCCGCGTTCGTCCTGGCAGGACTATGACAAGACCAAGCTGTCGGAAGGCGGCGTCATCGTCTCGCGCAGCCAGAAGTCGATCACGCTGCCTGCGGCAGCGGCGGCGGCGATTGGCCTCGCCAAGATCACCGCGACCCCGGCCGAGATCATGACCGCTATCCTCAAGGCGAACGTCGACCTTCTGTGGTTCGGCGGCATCGGCACGTATTTACGGGCCTCGGGCGAAACCAATGCCGAAGTCGGCGACCGCGCCAACGACGCCATCCGCATCACCGCGCTCGATGTCCGGGCCAAAGTGATCGGCGAGGGCGCCAATCTCGGC
Organism: Mesorhizobium sp. M0077; assembly: GCF_040322955.1. Taxonomy (NCBI): domain Bacteria; kingdom Pseudomonadati; phylum Pseudomonadota; class Alphaproteobacteria; order Hyphomicrobiales; family Phyllobacteriaceae; genus Mesorhizobium; species Mesorhizobium sp. M0077. The sequence goes on along the minus strand of NZ_JAMYUL010000010.1, from coordinate 220,778 downwards.
GTCACGCAGCGTGCCCGCATCGAATTCGGTATGAATGGCGGCCGCTGCAACTCCGACGCCATCGACAATTCCGGCGGCGTCAACTGCTCCGACGTCGAGGTCAACATCAAGATCGCGCTGGCGTCCGCCATGCGCAAGGGGTCGCTGACCCGGCCGGCGCGCAACAAGCTGCTGGCCGAGATGACCGACGAGGTCGCCGGCCTCGTGCTGTCCAACAATTACGAACAGACGCTCGCGCTCTCCATCGCCCGCAAGCGCGGCCTTGCCGACATCGCGCACCAGAGCCGGTTCATGGCGGCGCTGGAGGCTCGGGGCCTGCTCGACCGCGCTGTCGAGACGCTGCCGTCGCCGGCTGCCCTTGCCGAGCGCGAGGCGCGTGGCGAGCCGCTGACCCGGGCGGAGCTTGGCGTGCTGCTCGCCTATGCCAAGATCGTGCTGTTTTCCGACATCGTCGCCAGCGACGTGCCTGACGACGCGCATTTCGACCGCGACCTGATGGGCTATTTCCCTGACCGGATGGCGAAGAAATATGCGGCCGAGATCCATGGTCACCGGCTGCGCCGCGAAATCATCGCCCGCGTCGTCGCCAACGATCTCGTCAATCGCGGCGGACCGTCATTCGTCAACCGGCTGCAGGAAGCCACGGGGCGCAGCGCGGCCGACGTGGTGCGCACCTTCGCCGTGGTGCGCGACGGCTTCGCGTTGCCGGCGCTCTATCGGGAGATCCATGCGCTGGACAGCCACATCGACGGCCAGGCGCAGCTCGATCTCTACCAGTCCGTCAGCCGGCTTATCTTCGTGACCAGCGGCTGGTATCTGAAGAACGATGCCGGCACCGCAGCGCTCGGCCAGCGCATTGCCGAACTGCAAGAGGCGCGCATGGCGCTGGAGCCGAAGCTGCTCTCGCTGCTACCGGCCTTCTCGCGCGAGCGGGTCGAGGAGCAGCGGCACGGCCTCTTCAAGGCCGGCGCCCCGGAAAAGCTCGCCGGGCAGCTGGCAATGGCCGATGTGGCGGGACTGATCCCGGACATCGCACTGACGGCGCGCACGGCCAATGCCGACGTCGTCGCCTCGGCCAAGGCGTTCTTCGCCGTCAGCGATGCCTTCCGCATTCCGCGCGTCGAAGAGGCGGCGCGTTCTATCACGCCGTCGGACTATTACGACCAGCTGGCGCTGTCGCGCGCCACCGACACGATCGGCGCGGCGCGGCGCGGCATCGCGGTGGCGGCTCTCGCCGGCCATGCCGGGACGGCGGATCCTGTGGCGGCCTGGCTGGAAGCCGGCGGCGAGCGCGTGGCGCGCATTCGCGAGCGGCTGCAGGCGCTGACCGAAGGCGGGGATATCACCGTGTCCAGGCTGTCGGTGGCTTCGGGGTTGATGAGCGATCTGACGGGGATGTGAGGCTCGGGACTTTACCCTCCCCCTTGTGGGGAGGGTCGCTGCGAAGCAGCGGGGTGGGGGTGCGGCACCGACCCCACCCGGACCTTCGGTCCGACGTCCCCACAAGGGGGAGGTAGAGGCGCGGCGCCTTTCTTCGCGTCTCTATGCAGGTAGACAGCGGCGACATCCAGGTGAGGGGCAGCGCGAATCTTTGGCGGTTTGCATGAGCATTCGAAACATGCAGACATGGCGTCCGACAAGCGCGGTGTCCGGGGGAATCATCATGGCGGCGGTAGAAACAGTGCAGCGGGCATCCGGGCGCGGCATCTGGGGATGGATGTTCTTCGACTGGGCGGCGCAGCCGTTTTTCACCGTCGTCACCACCTTCATCTTCGGGCCTTATTTCGTCTCGCGCATGGCGAGCGATCCGGTCTCAGGCCAGGCGGCCTGGGGCTACGGCATCGCTGTTGCGGGCCTGGTCATTGCCGTGCTGTCTCCCATCCTCGGCTCGATTGCCGACCAGACCGGGCCGCGCAAGCCGTGGATTGCGTTCTTCGCCTCGATCAAGATCATCAGCCTTTGCCTGCTATGGTTCGCCGCTCCCGGCTCGAACCTTTTCCTGGTGGTGCTGTTCTTTTCTCTCGCTTCGGTCGCGGCGGAATTCTCGACCGTGTTCAACGATTCGATGATGCCGCGCCTGGTGCCGAAGAGCGAGATCGGCCACGTCTCCAACATTGCCTGGGGACTTGGTTATCTCGGCGGCATGATCGCGCTGATCTTTGTCGTCGCCTGTCTGGCGGGTTCGTCGGAGACCGGCAAGACGATCATCGGCATCGACCCGCTCTTTGGGCTCGACCCGAAACTCGGCGAGGACGCGCGCGCCACCGGGCCGCTGTCGGCTGGCTGGTATTTCCTGTTCATCCTGCCGATGTTCTTCTTCACGCCGGACGCCATCAAAGGCATTCCGATCGGGCCGGCGGTGCGCGAGGGGCTGTCGGAACTGAAGTCGACGCTGACTGAAGTGCGCCGGCGCAAAGGCATCTTCCGCTTCCTTGTCGCCCGCATGATTTATCAGGACGGCGTCAATGCGCTGCTCGCTTTGGGCGGCACCTTTGCGGCAGCGATGTTCCATTGGTCGATCACCGAGATCGGCATGTTCGGCATTATTCTCAACGTCGTCGCCATCGTCGGCTGCCTGGTTGCCGCATGGCTGGACACCGCGCTTGGCTCCAAGACCATCGTGATGATTTCGCTCGTCCTGCTCAGCATCGCCACCATCGGCATCGTTTCCACCGGGCCAGGCTACACGCTGTTCGGCGCCTGGATGATGCCGGGAGCCGATAGTGGCGGCCTGTTCGGCACGGCGGCGGAAAAGGCCTACATTTTCTATGGCCTGTTGATCGGGCTGGCGTTCGGACCGGTGCAGGCGTCGTCACGCTCCTACATGGCGCGCAGCGTGACCGCAGCCGAATCCGGCCGCTATTTCGGCATCTATGCGCTGGCCGGAAGGGCGACGAGTTTCCTGGCGCCGTTCATGGTGGCGTCGATCACGCTCGCCAGCGGCTCGGCGCGGCTGGGCATGGCGGCAATCGTGCTGTTCCTCGGCGTGGGGATCGCGATATTGATCTGGACGCCGTACCCGGCGGATCAGCCGGTGGAATAGCGCGGCTCTTCCTTCTCCCCTTGTGGGAGATGGTGTCGCCGCAGGCGACGGATGAGCGGTGTTCCAGAAGACACCAACGTCTCACTCCGCTGAAACACCCCTCATCCGCCTCGGCGCCTAATGCCTAAAATGCCTCACGCCCGCAAACACCATGGCGATGCCATGTTCATCCGCGGCGGCGATGACGTCGTCGTCGCGCATCGAGCCGCCGGGCTGGATCACCGCCGTGGCGCCGGCTTCGATGGCTGAGATCAGCCCGTCGGCGAAAGGGAAGAAAGCGTCGGAGGCGACCACCGAGCCCTTGGTCAACGGCTCCGCGAGGCCAGCTGCTTCCGCCGCGTCGAGCGCCTTGCGGGCGGCGATGCGCGAGGAATCGACGCGGCTCATCTGGCCGGCGCCGATGCCAACCGTGGCGCCGTCCTTGGCGTAAACGATGGCGTTCGACTTGACGTGCTTGGCGATGCGGAAAGCGAATTTGAGGTCGGCCATCTCGGCCGCCGTCGGCGCGCGCCTGGTCACCACCTTGAGCTCGAGATCGTCGACCACCGCGTTGTCGCGGCCCTGGACGAGCATGCCGCCAGCGACGGATTTCACAGTGATGCCGCCGGCGTGCGGATCGGGCAGACCGCCGGTGACCAGCAGTCGCAAATTCTTTTTGGCGGCGATGATGCGGACAGCGTCCTCCGACGCGTCCGGCGCAATGATCACCTCGGTGAAGGTTTTTACGATCTCCTGAGCCGCTTCGGTATCGAGGATGCGGTTCATGGCAACGATACCGCCAAAGGCCGAAACCGGGTCGCAGGCCAGCGCTCTCGCATAGGCAGCAGCCAGCGAAGCGTCCTCGGCGACGCCGCACGGGTTGGCGTGCTTGATGATGGCAACGGCGGCGCAGCGGTTGGGATCGAACTCGCCGACCAGCTCGAAGGCGGCATCGGTGTCGTTGATGTTGTTGTAGGACAGCTGCTTGCCCTGCAACTGGCGAGCCGTGGCGACCCCGGGCCGCTTGTCGCCATTGACGTAGAAGCCGGCGCTCTGATGCGGGTTCTCGCCATAGCGCATGACGCTTTCCAGCCTGCCGCCGAAGGCGCGCCAGGTCGGGTGCTCGATCTCAAGCGTTTCGGCGAACCAGCCGGAGATCGCCGCATCGTAGCTGGCGGTGCGGGCAAAGGCCTTGGCCGCCAGCTTCTGGCGGAAATCCAGCGACAGCGAGCCGATGTTCATCTCCAGCGCGTTCAGCACCGAGGCGTAGTCGCCGGGATCGGTGACGATGGCGACATAGGCGTGATTCTTGGCCGAAGCGCGGATCATCGCCGGGCCGCCAATGTCGATGTTCTCGACAACAGCGGCATAGTCGGCGCCGGAACGGCGGACCTCCTCGAACGGGTAGAGATTGCAGACGAGCAGATCGATCGGCTCGATGCGGTGATCGTGCATCGCCTTGGCGTGTTCGGGATCGTCGCGCACGCCGAGCAGTGCGCCATGCACCGACGGGTGCAGCGTCTTGACGCGGCCGTCCATGATCTCGGGAAAGCCTGTCAGTTCCGAGACGTCACGCACCGCCAGCCCCGCCTCGGCGATCGCCTTTGCCGTACCTCCGGTCGAGACCAGCTCGACGCCGGCCGCGACCAGCCCTTTGGCGAAGTCGGTCAGGCCGGTCTTGTCGAAGACGGAAAGCAGGGCGCGGCGGACCGGAACGAGGTCGGGTGCCGGAATGTTCTTGGCGGCGACGGCCATGGGCTGGCGGCCTTTCAGGGCTGATTGGAGAGCGTTGCCGGGCCGTAGCACATGAGGTCAGGAAATCAAGCCGGAAGCTCGATCAAGCCGGCGCCGGCAACGACGCTCAGCTGTTCTCGGGATAGCCGGCGATGCCGGTGCGCGTGAGCTGCCAATGCACCTCGGCGATCTCCGAGGCCTTGAAGGCGAGCACGATCTGGCGGCTGCGGCGCGGGCCGCCAAGGCCGGCGAAATAGATCGATTCCTCGACCTCCGGCACCACTTCGGTGCAGGTGAACACCCAGGTGTCGGCCTGGTCGGCGGTCAGCACCAGGCGGTCATGCTCGTCCTGCAAAAGGTTGATATCAGGGTGGATGTGGAAGCGCACCACGACGAAGTCGCGGCCATTGTTGCGGATCGCCGCACCGCCCGGGCGAAGGAAGCGATCCCTGCCGGCGAGCACATTGCCCTCGCTCGACAGTTTCAGCTCGCGCTCATGGAGGAAGCCAAAGCGCTGCATATAGCCGTCATGGCGGGCGATGAACCCTTGCGTGCCCTTCTGGTCGATGCGCTTGCAAGGCACATGCTGCGGGCCGCCGAGCAAGGGTGAGCCGAGCAGGTCGTTGACGCGCAGCGAATGGGAAAACCGCGCCGACGAGGTGTCGTTGATGGTGGCGGTCGAATGCGCCGCGGTGGCACGGGCCAGCGGCCGGAATTCGGCGGCGCCATAGGTGTCGATGCCGGCATTGACGATATAATGCTGGCGACCGGACGAGAGTTCGAAGGCCAGGCACCCGGCATGCGCGGCGTTGGACACATCGACGGCCGGCGACGGGCCGGTATCGGCAATTACCGTAACGCCGCCCATACACAGCCGCTCATAGCCGGAATGCGGCGCGTGCAGCAGCGGCGCGCCGGCGGTGTCGTCGTGGCGCAAGATGGTGGCAATGCGGTCGTGGATGGTGGCGCCCATGCCATTGAAGCGGGCGAGGCTGCCATCCTGATGGCGGAAGAAGCGCAGCGCCGGCAGCATGCGGTCGATGGCGCCCATCAGGGCGGCCGGTGGCGTTTCTGCCTGATTGGCATAGGTCTGGCGCAGCGGCAGGAGATCGGCGAGCAATTCGAGCACCGCCATCGGGTTGCGCGAAATATGGCCGCCATCGGGAAGGATCTGGCGGTCGAGTTCTTCCGCCAGGTTGCGGGTGGCGCCGCGCAGTGCCGAGGCCGGCGCCGGCAGCGACAGCGCGGCGAAGGCAAGCGCGATGCGAGCGCGCAGCCTGTCCTTGCCGTCCGGCATTTCGCGCGCCATCGAGCGGAGATAGCGGATCTGCACGGCGAGCGATTTCAGGAAGGCGCGATAGAACGGAAATTCGGCCCCTTGTAGGACAACCGAGGAGTGTTGCAACCAGGCAATGACTCGCTTGGCGGTGGTGCCGGGCTCCCAGGCTATGCCGGAAATCTGGTTGCCATGCATGGCGATCCAGTCGGAGACAAGCGCGCGTGCATTGGCGGCGGCCAGCTCGGTGCCGGCGGCGCGCATATGGCGCAGCCAGCGAAAGCCGTGCAGCGTCTTCACCCAGCCGCGGTTGGCGACGTCGATCTGGAATGGCGATTTGCCGCCGGTCTCGACCAGATGTCCCGACAGCGGATAGCGGCCATAATAAATCTCGAGCGCGATCTGCGGATCGGCGAGCCTGAGGTCGGGCGGTGCAATCAGGACGCGTTCGGGCGTGCGCCCGGAATAGCGCCAGCGATAGACTGGCCCTGCGCGAAGGCGCCGGCGCGTCTTGCGCCAAAACTCCTTAGCGACAAGCGTCCACAGACGTGTCGTGCTGCCGGCAGCCAGTGCCAAAACCCCTCCTCGTCGCCTGGAGATAGAGCATGCTGTCGCCCGAAAACCGCGTCACACTTTTCGGCATCATGTTCCGGTACCCCAGCACAAGCTTATATGATTCAAGAACTTGTGCGAAGTCGAATTCCGCCGACGTGAAGCGCCTCACGCTGCCGGCCACCGACCCGCCCCGAAAAAAGTCAAGCGCTTCGCGGGTTTAAGCCCGGCAATCCGGCACTCACTTGCGGTTGTGGCGAGACCGAAATTCGCTGGGCGAACAGTTTTCCCGGTCGCGAAACAGACGGGAGAAATAGAAGGCGTCGTGGATGCCGACGGCGGCCGCAATGGACTCGATGGGCGAATCGGAGGCGGCCAGCATCTGTTTGGCGCGGTCGAGCCTCGTGCGCAGTTGGAAGGCCTTGGGCGACATGCCGGCTGCCCGCGCAAATCTGCGCCGCAAGGTTGCCGGCGACATCGAGAATTTTGCGGCGAAGGCATCGAGATCGACCGGGTCGCACGCGCAGCGGCGCAATTCGTCGATGATGGGCTGCATGTCGGCATGCTGGAAGCCGGGATTTCGTTGACGGTTGTTCCAATCCATTGCCTGGCGGGCAGCACGCACGACGATGCGATGCATCGTGGCGGCGGCTTCTGCCTGGCTCAGCATCGTATCGAGCGACAGCTCACCATGCAGCCTGTCGAACAGCCGCTGCATTTTGCCGAGGTCGCGCAAGGGGACGACAGGGGCGTCCTCGGCGATCAGCCGCAGCCGGGTGAAATCGCGTATCAAGGCGCCGTCGAAGAGCGCCCAGCGTTCGAGCCATCCCGATGCATCCGGCCCGTAGGAATGCATCCTCCCGGGAAGCAGCCAGAACAGGGCCGGCGCTCGGATCGTCTGCATGCCGGCTGTCCTGGTTTCAAGCCAGCCTTGACCATCCTCAATCAGCACCACGGCGAATTCCGGCAATTTGCGCGCTTGGATCGCCTGCGTGACGCGATGCCGACCAATCCCTGTAACCGACAGGCCGCCGGCCGCGGCCGGTGCGGATCTGTAGAGCGCGTAAGGGTGATCGTTCATGAGCGAAAAGTCCATGGCTTCGTTCCGTCCATGGGCGAGCGTGCGAACAGTATGGCATTTCCAGCTAAGGATGGAAAATCGCAGGTGGCTGAAATGTCAAGCTCAACAGGTGGCACGCAACGACGGATTCCTGTTGCGTCAATCGATCTGAACGCCAACGGCAAGACATTATCGATGGCGCCGAACCGGTTGGGTCATCTCGTGCCAACCGACGCCGGGGTCGGCATCGATGCCATTCGCGGCCTCCTTGCCGAGCAAGGCTATGTCTGGCTGAAAAGTATGCTGCCGCGCCGCGACGTCATCGATTTTCGCGGCTGGGTGTTTTCGTATCTGGCCGACACCGGCTTGCTGCAGCCCGGGTCCGATCCCGCGCTTGGCCTGGCGGCGGCCGCCGGAACGTTCGACCGTCAGCTCGCCGATCGCCGGTTGATGGCGCTGGTTCGCTCCACCGCCTATGAAGGGTTCTGCGCACAGCCCCTGATGGCCCGGCTAATGGATGCGTTCGTCGGCGGGCTGTCCTACTTGCACAAGCGCAAGATCATGCGTTTCACCCAACCGGGCACCACCGTGGCGACGCCGGCGCATTACGACCTCGTTTATCTGCGCGGCGGCACCAGCCGCATCGTCACTGCCTGGATCCCGATCGGCGACGTTCCCGTCGACATGGGCGGCCTGGTCTATCTCGAGGGATCGCACGCCATCGGCCTCGACATGGAGGCCCGGTTCGCCAGGGAAAATGCCGGGCTGAGCCCGCAGGAGCGCATCAGCGCCTACAACAGGAACATGAGCGAGGGCGGCTGGGTGTCGAAGGACCTGCCCGACATGGCGGAGCGGTTCGATACACGCTGGCTGATCGCGGATTTCGAGGCCGGCGATGTCGTCCTCCACTCGCCCTATATGATCCACGCCTCGACGACCAACCAGAGCGCGGAGGGGCGTATCCGGCTCTCCACCGATATCCGCTACCAGAATGTCGATGATGAGATCGATGCAAGGTGGGGGAAGCACTGGAGTCTGAACGACATGCTTTAGGCATGTCGTCGCGTCGGAGTCAGGCCAGACGTCGCATGCGGGCGGCGAAGAAGCCGTCCAGGCCGGAAACCCCTGGCGAACCAAGGTCAAGATCGGCGGGTGTGGTGCGCAGCGTGCCTTGCGGGGTCAGGAAGGCGTCGATGCCAGCGATTTCGCCGGGCTGCAGCGGATCGTCGGCGACGGTCTTGTTGCCGGCCAGAAAGGCGCGATACAGATCCTCGCCTTCGATCGGGTCCAGCGAACAGTTGGAAAAAACAATCCGGCCGCCCGGTTTGACCAAAGTGACGGCGCGGGCGAGCAGCTTTGCTTGCAGATCGGCTAGCTTTTCGACGTCGGCTACCGTCTTGGTCCATGGCACGTCCGGGTGGCGCCGAACCGTGCCGGTGGAAGAGCAGGGCGCGTCGAGCAGGACGGCGTCGAAAAGCTCCGCCGGCTGGTATTTCAGCAGATCGGCCTGCACGATCTCGGCGGACAGCCCAAGCCGTTCGAGGTTCTGCGTCAGCCGCGCCAGCCGGTTCTTCGAGGTGTCCAAGGCGGTGACTTTGGCGCCGGCAAGGATAAGCTGAGCGGTCTTGCCGCCGGGGGCGGCGCAGAGGTCGGCGACGCGTAATCCTTTGACATCGCCGAACAGCCGCGCCGGAAAACTGGCGGCGGCGTCCTGGACCCACCATGCGCCTTCGCTGAAGCCCGGCAGTTCGGTGACGGAGGCGCTGAGCTTTTCCACTCGCACCGTGCCGGTCGGCAGCACGATGCCGCCGAGCTTTTCGGCCCACAGTTCGGGATCGGCCTTGACCGTGAAATCCACCGGCGCCTCAACGCGATGCGCCGCCAGGATCTGTCTGGTCATCTCAGGGCCATAGGCAGCTTTCAGGCGATCGGAGAACCATTTTGGCGCCTCATCGGTGGCGGCAAGAGCTGCCGGCAGTTCGGTTTCCTTGGCGCGCACCAAAGTGCGCAGCACGCCGTTGACGAGGCCGGAAAAGCGCTGCGTGCGTGGGTCCGACTTGGCGTGGGTCACAGCCAAATCGACGGCGGCGCTGTCGGGGATGTCGAGGAACAGGATCTGCGCCGCCGCAACATGCAGGATTTGCGACAGCGCTGTGGCGTTGGGCGGCAGCGGCTTTTCAAGGCGGCGGGCGAGGAGCCCGGCAATGGTCATGCGGTAGCGCAGCGCGGTCACCAGTATGGCGCGCACCAGGCCGCGGTCGCGCAGGTCGAGCACCTTGTATTGCGGGTGGCCGTTCTCGTGGTCCGTCAGCCCGTCGAGCGGCGTTTTGGCGTCGATAACGGCGGCCAGCAGCCGCGCCGCGGCCTTGCGCGCGGCGAGGCCGGCGACGAATTCGTCCGAGCTGTTTTCGCGATCGCCTGAATGTGCGGGCCGGGATCTGGCGCCGCTCACGACCACGGACCTTTGGGTCCGGTCGGATTGCGGCCCCACGGATTGGCTTTCGGCTTGGCCGGTTTGGTCGGCTGCGTGGGGCGTGCTGCCTTGCCCCACGGACCTTGCTCGGCATCGGCCGGCAATTCTTCGATCGGCTCTGGCGTCGGCGCCTGGCGCGGCGCCGGCTGGCGGCCTGCCATGTCGCGCGCCATCGCCTGCAGCGCGGCGATGCGGTTGTCGGTGTTCGGGTGGGTCGAAAACAGGCTGTCCATTCGCTCGCCGTGAAGAGGATTGATAATGAAGAGATGCGCGGTCGCGGGATTGCGTTCGGCATCCGGGTTGCGGATGCGTTCGGCGCCGCGGGCGATCTTGTCAAGCGCTGATGCCAGCCAAAGCGGATTTCCAACGATTTCGGCGCCGCGCCGGTCGGCCTCGTATTCGCGGGTGCGGCTGACCGCCATCTGCACGATCATGGCGGCGAAGGGCGCGACCAGCATCGCCACCAGCACGCCGACAAAGCCGAACGGGTTGTTGTTGTCGCGGCTGCCGCCGAAGAAGAAGGCGAAATTGCCGAGCATCGAGATGGCGCCGGCGAGTGTCGCGACAATGGTCATGGTCAGCGTGTCTCGATGCTGGATGTGGGCCAGCTCATGCGCCATGACTGCCGCCACCTCCTCATGCGACAGGCGCTCCAGCAGCCCGGTCGAGGCCGCGACCGCGGCGTTCTCGGGATTGCGGCCGGTGGCGAAGGCGTTCGGCTGCGGATTGTCGATCAGATAGGTCTTGGGCATCGGCAGGCCGGCCTGCTTGGCCAACGCCTCGACGATGGCGTGGAATTCGGGCGCGTTCTTCGCGTTGACCTCGACGGCGCGGTTCATCGACAGCACCATCTTGTCGGCATTCCAGTAGCTGAACAGATTGGTGCCCGCGGCGACCAGGAAGGCCATCATCATGCCGCCGGTGCCGCCGATCAGAAAGCCGACGCCCATGAACAGCGCCGTCATCGCGGCCAGAAGCATGGTGGTGCGTAGCGTGCTCATCATCTGCTCCCTGTGCGGCCGTGGCAAAAAAAGGTCGATCGGGGTGAACTCATGGCTATATGATGGGAAACGCCGCCCTTTGTTTCAATCCGCCCGGACTATCGCATGACCGACCAACCCAGCAAAGCCGATGCCGACCGGGAGAAGGACCTGACGCCGGCGGCCAGCCGAGCGCTGGCTGAAGCCGAGGCGCGCCGTGAAGCGTATCGCCAGAAGGAAGCTGCGTTGCCGAAGGAAATCGGCGGCCGCGGCGGCAAGGAACCCGGCCGCTACGGCGACTGGGAAGTGAAGGGACTGGCTAGCGATTTCTAGGGGTTCAGGAACGGAAGAACTGGGGAACTGGTGAGCTGAAGAGTTGAAGAAAAAGGCGCACAGCAGTTCTCCAGTCCTCCAGTCCTCCAGTCCTCCAGTCCTCCAGTCCTCCAGTCCTCCAGTTCCTCAGGCCGCGCTGCGCTGTGCCCCCAGCGTCATCCAGCCGCTGTCATCGATGGCGATGGAGACGGTTTCGTAGCCGCCAATCGAGTTGTGCTGAGTCGTCATTGGATGCTGGTGAGTGGCGCTGATCACCATCACCGACGCGCCCGCTGCTTCCGCCGCCGCGATACCGGCCGGTGCGTCCTCGAAGACCAGACAGTCGCCGATGTCGACGCCGAGCCGTTTTGCCGCCAGCAGGAAACAGTCGGGCGCCGGTTTGCCGTGCGACACATCCTCGGCCGCGACCACCAAGGCGGGAACCGGGATGCCGGCGGCCCGCATGCGCAGCAGCGCCAACGGGCGCGGCGCGGAGGTGACGATCGCCCAGCGCTCGGCCGGCAGCGCGTTGAGAAACCGTACTGCGCCGGCGATCGGCAGCACGCCTTCGACATCGTCCGACTCGGCCTGCAACAGCACAAACGCCTCATGAACAGGGTCGACGCCGGGAAGCGCCAGCCTGGTGATGGTCTCGACCGCCCGCACGCCATGGATCGTCGGCAGGAAGGCTTCGACGTCGAGACCGTGCTTAAGCGCCCACGCCGCCCAGACGCGCTCGGCCGAGGCGATCGAATTGAGCACCGTGCCATCCATATCGAACAGGAACGCGGCGAATTTTCTGCCTGCAAACATCAGATTTTCCACGGGTTAGGGATCGTTTCGGGAGGTCGAAACATGTCGTTCGACCGTAACGTCGCCACGCCTGCCTGGGAAGCCGCGGGAGAGCCTTTTCGATAGTTCCAGGGAACCATGGTCCCGCCTCTGGCGTTTTGAGCATACTGTTTTCCACGGGATCGAAGGGGCAATCATTGTGCTGATCCGGCTCGGCTACGAAATCGCCATTGAATGCGTCGGCGCCACGCCGGTCATCTCGCTGCTTGATATCCACAGGGATCGTCAGGCCGACATCAAACGGCAGACGCGCGTGCTGACGTCGCCTTCAGTGCCGAGCAAGGTCTATCACGATCTGTTCGGCAATACCTGCCGCCGCTTCACCGTACCCGCCGGCAGTTTCCGCATTCTCTATGACGCAGCCGTCGAGGACAGCGGCGAGCCTGACGCGGTCAACACGCTGGCCAGGGAAGTGCCGGTGGCGGAACTGCCGGACGATGTGCTCGGCTACCTCCTCGGCAGCCGCTATTGCGAGACCGATCATCTGAGCAGTCTGGCCTGGCAGCTTTTCGGCCATGTTCCCTCCGGCTGGGCGCGGGTGCAGGCGATCGTCGACTATGTCCACAACCGGCTGTCCTTCGGCTATGGCTATGCGCGGTCGACGCGTACCGCAGCCCAAGCGCATGAGGAGCAGGTTGGTGTATGCCGCGACTTCGCCCATCTGGCGATCACGCTCTGCCGCTGCATGAACATCCCGGCCCGCTATGTGAACGGTTATCTCGGCGACATCGGCGTACCGGCCGACCCGGCGCCGATGGATTTTTCAGCCTGGATGGAAGTGTTCCTCGACGGCAAGTGGTACACGTTCGACCCGCGCCACAACAAACCCAGGATCGGCCGCGTCGTCATCGCGCGCGGCCGCGATGCCACGGATGTCCCGCTGCTGCACAGTTTCGGCCCACACCAACTCTCGCTGTTCAAGGTCTGGACCTACGAGCAGGAAGGCAAGCTGTTCAATCCGCCCTATCACGGCGTCGACAAGACGATCAGCGCGCGGATGCTGGCGTGACCGGATTCTGATCTGCTTCGACACACAATCCGGAAATGGAAAAGGCCGCCGCTTCTTGACGAAGCCGGCGGCCTTCCGTGTTTCCGTCCGTGGCGCGGCCAATGGCGGCGACCGAGGTCACCCGCCGCGCTTATCGCGCCTTAACGGGAAGACTGCTTCCCGAAAGTGCAATCCGCTGAGGCCACGTTCTGGAAAACGAAATCACTCGACATCGGATCACCTCCTTTCGATTTGTTGAACACGTACAGATGATGGGGTGCGTTGCAGCAAAAAACAAGATGCCGATTTGAAATAGCTGGCGAGCCGCCTTTTGCGCCGGGTTGCGAAGAGCCGCGAGGGCGGGCAAAATCCATGCAAGGTGGATTGTCAGGACTCGGGAGGATGGCCATGGAGGCAGCCGAGAAGGCCGCGCGCATCGTGCGAACGGTGATCGAAACGCTGAAGCCGGGTTTTGCGGTCAAGCTGTGGACCGGCGAGCGGATCGGTCCCGCCATCGGGCCCGTGCTCACCATCAACGACCAGGACATCGTCTGGCAGGTGGTGAAGCGGCCATCGCTGTCGACGCTGATCGAGATGTGGATCTCCAAGACGATAGACATCGAAGACGGGACGATTTTCGATTTCTACGCACTGCCGTCGCAAGGCAAGCTCAGGACCAAGCTCAAGTCGCTGCCGAAGCTGGCGATCCTGCGCGACCTGCCGGCGGTGCTCCTGTCACGCAAGCAGATGAGTGCACGCACCGATCTGTCGGGTCGCAACCCCTATGTCAGCGGGTCGAGCCAGGAGGCGATCCAGCATCACTACGACATTTCGAATGCCTTTTACCGGCTCTTCCTCGACGAGCGCATGGTCTACAGCTGCGGCTACTTTAAGGATTTCGCCGATGGCATCGACCAGGCGCAGGCCGACAAGCTCGACCATATCTGCCGCAAGCTCAGGCTGAAGCCGGGCGAAAAGCTGCTGGACATCGGCTGCGGCTGGGGTGCCATGCTGATCCATGCGGCCAAAAATTACGGCGTCGTCGGCCATGGCGTGTCGCTGTCGCAGGCGCAGACCGATCTCGCCCGCGAGCGCATCCGCGCCGAAGGGCTGCAGGACCGCATCACCATCGAAATCAAATCCTATACGGAGCTCAAAGGCTCCTTCGACAAGATATCGTCGATCGGCATGTTCGAGCATCTCGGCCTCGCCAACCACGCCACCTATTTCAAGACCATCCATCGCTTGCTGAAGCCCGGCGGCATCTATCTGCACCACGCCATCACCAGGCGCAGCAAGGGCGACTTGAAGAAAACCTTGCGCAAGGGGCCGGAGTTCAAGGCGCTGCTCAAATACATTTTCCCAGGCGGCGAACTCGACACGATCGGCATGACGCTGGGCAATCTGGAGGCGCATGGCTTCCTGGTCTACGACGTCGAGAATCTGCGCGAGCACTATGCGCGCACCTGCCGGCTGTGGGCCCAGCGGCTACAGGCTCGCTTCGACGAGGCGGTCGCCGAAGTCGGCGAGGCCAAGGCACGGCTGTGGCTGCTTTATCTCACCGGCTGCTCGATCACCTTCGAGCGCGCCTCGGCGCAGATTTTTCAGACCGTCGTCACCAAACGCGCACGCGGCCCGAGCGGGCTGCCGCCGACACGGGCGGATCTGTATCGGTAGGGATAGGATTCGGGGCCGAACCCCACGCTTTCCAAGGTCTGCGATTCGCTGCCTCGCGGTAGAGGCCTACACGAACCGCATCGGCGCGCCGATCTCGACACGGGCAGGCCTGTCCACAGTGCAATAGACGCCGAGATTATGGGCGTTGTGGCGGACCAGATTGCGCAGGATGCCGGGATCGTGGTCGAAGCCGTCCTGGCTGATGATGGTGAAGCCGCAGCGGCGGCACGGCTCCGAGACGGTCACCAGCAGGTCGCCGATGGCAAGCTTGCGGCCAATCCATTCGGTCTCGGGAAACGAGCCTTCGACCGCCGCCATGTCGACGACGATGTTGGGGCGGAAGCGGCGCGGATCGGGAATGCCTTCGGGGTGCAGCGCCTTGAGCCGGGCCAGCGATGCGGTGGTCAAGAGATGGATCGGCGCTTTGCGGTAGCGCGCCGCGGTCAGCGGGCCGGTGTAGCCGGGAGCGTTGTCCTGGCTGAACGGCCGGATCGAGGCGGCGAAGCCGAGATAGGTCGAGACGGCGCTGTCGCATTCAGCGCCCGGCGCTACCAGCCAGTCGCCGTCGGAAACGGCGATCTCCAGCTTGCGGTCCTTGCTCAGCCGGGTGCGGATGCGCGGCACCTTGTGCCACTTGGCGTCGCGGTCGGGCCGCGCGATCTCATTGTCCGAGACATCGACAAGGCCGAACAGCCGGTCGCCGTCGATGGTTTCAAGGCCGACCGAAATGGCGTCCTGGCGTTCGCCGGCAAGCGAACTTGCAGGGTAACGCCAGAGCTCCGTGACTGCGCCCAGTGCAGCCATCAAATCCCCTCAGCCCTTCTTGTTCTGGCGGTTGGCGATCAGATCATCGACCACGGCCGGATCGGCCAGTGTCGAGGTATCGCCGAGTGCGGAAAAATCGTCCTCGGCGATCTTGCGCAGGATACGGCGCATGATCTTGCCGGAGCGGGTTTTCGGCAGTCCGGGCGCGAACTGCAGCTTGTCGGGCGAGGCGATGGCGCCGATCTCCTTGCGGACATGGGCCACGAGCTCCTTGCGCAGTTCCTCGCTCGGCTCCACGCCTTTCATCAAGGTAACGTAGCTGTAGATGCCCTGGCCCTTGATGTCGTGGGGATAGCCGACGACAGCTGCTTCCGACACCTTCTCATGGCTGACGAGCGCCGATTCGACCTCGGCCGTTCCCATGCGGTGGCCGGAAACGTTGATGACGTCGTCGACGCGGCCGGTGATCCAGTAATAGCCATCGGCGTCGCGGCGACAGCCGTCTCCGGTGAAGTATTTGCCCTTGTAGGTGGAGAAATAGGTCTGCACGAAGCGGTCGTGATCGCCATAGACGGTGCGCATCTGGCCGGGCCAGGAATCGGCAATGCAGAGATTGCCGTCGGCCGCCCCTTCCAGCACCTTGCCTTCGCCGTCGACCAGCTGCGGTTTGATGCCGAAGAAGGGCCGCGTCGCCGAGCCGGCCTTGAGGTCGGTGGCGCCGGGCAGCGGCGTGATCAGGATGCCGCCGGTCTCGGTCTGCCACCAGGTGTCGACGATCGGCACCTTGCCGTTGCCGACGATGTTGAAATACCACTCCCAGGCTTCCGGATTGATCGGTTCGCCGACCGAGCCCAGCACGCGCAGCGACTTGCGCGAGGTCTTCTTCACCGGTTCGTCGCCGGCGCCCATCAGCGCGCGCAGCGCCGTCGGCGCGGTGTAGAAGATGTTGACCTTGTGCTTGTCGATGACTTCCCAGAAGCGCGACTGCGAGGGGTAGTTCGGCACGCCCTCGAACATCAGCGTGGTGGCGCCGTTGGCGAGCGGGCCATAGACGATATAGCTGTGGCCGGTGACCCAACCGACATCGGCGGTGCACCAGTAGATATCGCCGTCATGGTAGTCGAAGACATATTGGTGGGTCATCGAGACATAGACGAGATAGCCGGCAGTGGTGTGCAGCACGCCCTTCGGCTTGCCGGTCGAGCCTGAGGTGTAGAGGATGAACAGCGGATCCTCGGCCTTCATCTTCTCCGGCTTGCAGTCGCCCTTCACCGTGGCGATCTCGTCATGGTACCAGATGTCGCGTCCCTGGACCCAGCCGGTCTTGCCGCCGGTGCGGCGCACGACGACCACCTTTTCGACCTTGGTGCCGGAATTGGCGGCGATTTCGATCGCTCTGTCGGTGTTTTCCTTCAGCGGGATCGGCTTGCCGCCGCGCAGGCCCTCATCGGCGGTGATGACGAAGGTCGACTTGCAGTCATCGATGCGGCCGGCCAGCGCGTCCGGTGAAAAGCCGCCGAAGACGATCGAGTGGATGGCGCCGATGCGGGTGCAAGCCAGCATCGCGTAGGCCGCTTCCGGGATCATCGGCATGTAGATGGTGACGCGGTCGCCCTTCCTGACGCCGTGCTTCTTCATCACATTGGCGAGCCGGCAGACATGCTCGTAGAGCTCGTTATAGGTGATCTTCTTGTCGTCGTAGGGATTGTCGCCTTCCCAGATGATGGCTGTCTGGTTGCCGCGCTTCTTCAAATGGCGGTCGATGCAGTTGTAGGAGACGTTGGTTTCGCCGTCCTCGAACCATTTGATCGAGACCTTGCCCTCGAAGGAGGTGTTCTTGACCTTGCTGAACGGCTTGAACCAGTCGATGCGCTTGCCGTGCTTGCCCCAGAACTTGTCCGGATTCTTCACGCTGTCGGCATACCATTTGAGGTAGGTGTCATTGTCGATCAGCGCATTCTTCTTCCACGCCGGCTGGACGCGGTGGATCTTCACCTCGGACATGTCTTCACTTTCCTCCCAAACCACCCCGCCGGCTTGACCACAGCCAGGATCACGGCGACGCAGCCGCGAATTCGGCGGCATTATTAACAGTTCCGCGCTGACGGCAACATTAGACGTTGGATTCGCGTGGCGGGATGCCGCAGCTCCCGTTCAGGTTGTATCAGCACTCGGCAGCGGTCGCTGCTAACTGTATGTTTTCGTGCATAAAACCCGACTGGGATCAGGAAAATCATAGACAGTTAAGGAACGGCGCGCACAATTCGGTGTTGGGAGGAATGGAGAATCAACTAGGCCAAGGGGCTGTCATGCGCGATCATTCCGAAATGGACCTGATGCTCAAGGGGTATGGCCTGACCACGGCCAAGATTCTATACCATTTTCCCGACCACCCGCATCTGCTGCAGAGCTTCATCTGGCAGGATTACGATCTGGCGCCGAAGTTTCCGGTGCTGATCAAGTTCATCGAGTTCTGGAAGGCCAGGCTCGACGGGCCGCTGCATTCGATCAGCTACACGCACCAGAAGCTGATCGCGCCGAACGAATGGCGGAAGGTGGATGGGGAGTTCGTGCTGCACTGAGCGGCAGTATAGCTGATCTCCCCCGCGAGGGGGGAGATTGGCAGCTTCAACGTCGGCGATCACACCGCAGGCGGGTTCAGCCGGGCGAAACCTTCCTGGCGGTGATAAGGGAAGTACGGGTAGGGCGCTGTGACCTCGCTTGCAGCGTCGAGTTTTTTGACCTGCTCCGGCGTCAATGCTCAGCCGGCGGCGCCGAGGTTCTGGCGCAGCTGTTCCTCGTTGCGGGCGCCGATGATGACCGAGGACACGGTCGGGCGCCGCAACAGCCAGTTGATGGCGATCTGCGGCACGGTCTTGCCGGTCTCTTCAGCCATCGCATCAAGCGCATCCATGACCCGGTAGAGATGTTCGTCCGCGACCGGCGGGCCGAAATCGGCGGTGTCGTGCAGCCGGCTCTTTTCCGGCAGGGGCTGGCCGCGGCGGATCTTGCCGGTCAGGCGGCCCCAGCCGAGCGGACTCCACACCAGCGCGCCGATGCCCTAGTCGATACCGAGCGGCATCAGCTCCCATTCATAGTCGCGGCCGACCAGCGAGTAGTACACCTGATGCGCGGCGTAGCGCGGATAAGCATGCTTGTCAGCTTCCGCCAGCGATTTCATCACCTGCCAGCCGGAGAAGTTGGAGACGCCGACATAGCGCAGCTTGCCGGCGCGCACGAGGTCGTCCAGCGTCGACAACACCTCCTCGATCGGCGTGCCGGCATCGAAGGCGTGCAGCTGCAACAGGTCGATATAATCGGTGCCCATGCGCTTCAGGGCGGCGTCGACGGCTTTGATCAGCCGCGAGCGCGACGAGCCGTAGTCGGCCGGTCTGTCGCCCATCGGCAGCGAAGTCTTGGTCGAGATCAGCATCGCGTCGCGGCGGCCTTTGATGGCTTCGCCAAGCACTTCCTCGGAGGCGCCGTTCGAATAGACATCGGCGGTGTCGAACAGATTGACGCCGGCCTCGAGGCAGATGTCGATCAGCCGCCGCGCTTCCTTGGCGTCGCTGTTGCCCCAGGCCCCGAACAGCGGCCCGGAGCCGCCGAAAGTGCCGGCTCCGAAAGAGAGTGCGGGCACTTTCAGGCCCGATGCGCCGAGACGTCGATAATCCATTTTATGCTCCTTGATGATGTCGAAGAAGGATTGCGCGTGATGCTCATGACTGGGCGCAGACCGGCGCCCCGATTGTGGGGGCGCGATCGAGGCGCAGCGCCAGGGCAGCGACGCCAAGAGCCACGACCGGCAGCAAAGCGGCGATCCAGGTTAGTGAGCCGAGGCCGAGGCCATGGGCAATCACCGCGCCGCCAAGCCAAGCGCCGGCGGCATTGCCGAGGTTGAAGGCGGCGATGTTGAAGGAGGAGGCGAGGCTCTGGCCCGCGCCTTGCGCCTTTTCCAGCACCCACATCTGCAGCGGCGCCACGGTGGCGAAGGCGGCGGCACCAAGCAGGCCGACATAGATGACGGCCAGGATTTGGCTGTGGACGGCGAAGGTCATTGTGGCCAGCACCAACGCCAGCACCACGAGGCTGCCGAGCACCGTTGGCACCAACCAGCGGTCGGCGACCTTGCCGCCAAGCAGATTGCCGGCGATAAGACCGCCGCCGAAGACCAGCAGGATCGGCGACACCGCGGCCTCCCTGAAGCCGCTGATCTCGGTGAGCAGCGGGGCGATGTAGGTGAAGACGGCGAAGACGCCGGCATAGCCGAGCACGGTGGTGGCGAGGCCGAGCAGCACCGGCGTGCGGCGCAGCACGGCGAGGTCGGCGCGCAGATTGGTCTTCTCGGGCGCTTCCTTGCTGCGCGGCACCAGAAGCAGGATGACGGCAAAGGCTGCCAAGCCGACCAGGGTTACCGCCCAGAAGGTGGCGCGCCAGCCGAAGGCCTGGCCTAGCCAGGTGCCGAAGGGCACGCCGAGGATGTTGGCGATAGTCAGTCCGGTGAACATCAGCGCGATCGCCGAGGCTTTCTTGTTGGGCGCGACCAGGCCGGTGGCGACCACCGAGCCGACGCCAAAGAAAGTGCCATGGGCAAAGGCGGTGATGATGCGGGCGCCCATCAGCGTCCAGTAGTCGGGGGCGATCGCACAGGCGAGGTTGCCGAGCGTGAAGATCGCCATAAGGGCCAGAAGGACGGTCTTGCGGGGCCAGTTGCCGGTGGCGATGGTCAAAAGCGGCGCGCCGATGACGACGCCCAACGCGTAGCCCGAAATCAACTGGCCGGCGGCCGAGATCGAGACTCCGAGATCTTTGCTGACATCGATCAGCAGCCCCATGATGACGAATTCGGTGACGCCGATGCCGAAGGCGCCGGCAGCGAGGGCGTAGAGAGCAAGAGGCATGGCGGTTTCCAGTTCGAACTCGAATGAGCGCGCTGTCCAGACCCGCGCCCCGACCGCAGAGATCGTGTTGCCATGCCTTGTGAACCAGACTTGCCTTGGGCATATTTCCTGTGAAATAGATTCACAGATGGCCAGACCCGACATCAACCGTTCCGGCGAGATCGAAGTGTTCGTCCGCGTCGTCGAGGCGAGCAGCTTCTCGGCTGCGGCTCGTTCGCTGCGTATGACACCGTCGGCGGTGAGCAAGCTGATCGCGCGACTGGAGGCAAGGCTCGGCGCGCGGCTGGTCACCCGCTCGACGCGCAAGCTGCAGCTGACGCCGGAAGGGACGGCGTTCTATGACAGCGGGGTGCGCATCCTAGCCGATATGGCGGCGGCCGAGCGCGAGGCGGCCGTGGGTGCCGCGCCGCGCGGACGGCTGCGCGTCAACTCCTATGTGCCCTTCGGGGTGCATCGGCTGATCCCGCTGCTGCCTGATTTCCTCGAACGCTATCCCGAGATTTCGGTCGATCTGGTGCTGACCGACAGCGTCATCGATTTGATGGCTGAGCGTGCCGACGTCGCCATCCGCGCCGGGCCGCTCGGCGAATCGCGGCTGGTGGCGCGCAAGCTCGGGCAAACCCGGATGACGGTCGTTGCCGCACCGTCCTATCTCAAGACACATGGCACACCGCTGATTCCAGCCGATCTCAGCCGGCACAATCGCATGGCTTTCGGCTTTGTCCGGCATGTCGATGGCTGGTCGTTTGTCGATGCAACCGGGAACGCCGTCATGGTGCCGATCACCGGAAACACGCTGGTCGGCGATGGCGAGTCGATGCGGTTGATGGCGGTCGGCGGTGCCGGCATCGCCCGGCTGGCACACTGGCATGTGGCCGATGACATCGCGGCGGGGCGGCTGACGGCGCTGCTGGAGGATTTCAATCCGGGCGACGAGGAGCCTACCCACGCCGTCTATGTCGGCCAAGGCCGGCATTTGCCCGCACGGGTGCGGGCGTTTCTCGACTTTCTGGTCGAGAGCGTGCGGATGAGTTGAAAAGACGTTGGGGAGCCAGATGACCCCCCAAGCATCAGGCGACAGCGGTGACTATTTCTTCGGGGTGAACGGCGCCGGGCGGCGACCGGCGCCCTGACGCTCCAGCATCCAGCCGGGATATTCGGCCGGCAGCGCGCTGACCTCATCCAGTCTGGCGAGATCGTCGGCGTCGAGCTTCACCTCGGCCGCGGCAAGGTTCTGCTCGAGCTGCTCCATGCGGCTGGCGCCGATGATGACGCTCATGACGAAAGGTTTGGCCAGGACATAGCCGAGCGCCACCGTGGCGACGCTGACGCCGTGCTTCTGGGCGATCTCGCGCATCACGGCGACGGCCGCCCAGGCGCGGTCCTCATCGACCGGCGGGAAGTTGAAGGCGGCGCGGCGGCCTTCGCCATTGCCGGGCGCGCCGGGGCCGTATTTGCCCGACAGCAGGCCGCCGGCCATTGGCGACCAGACCATCAGGCCGAGCTTTTCCTCGTTGATGAGCGGCACGATCTCGCGCTCGAGGTCGCGGCCGGCGATCGAGTAATAGGACTGGATGGTCTCGAAGCGGGAAAATCCCTTGCGCTCGGCAACGCCCAGCGCCTTGGCGATGCGCCAGGCCGCCCAGTTGGAGACGCCGACATAGCGGACCTTACCGCTGGCAACGAGATCGTCGAGCGCCCGCAGCGTCTCGTCGACTGGCGTCACGGTGTCGGTGCCGTGCAGCTGGTAGAGATCGATATGGTCTAGCTGCAGCCGCTCCAGGCTGCCCTCGACCGAATCCATGATGTGGCCGCGCGAAGAGCCGCGCTCGTTCGGGCCCTGGCCCATGGCGCCATGCACCTTGGTGGCAATGACGACGTCCGAGCGTTTGACGCCAAGATCCTTGAGCGACTGGCCAAGCAGGCGTTCGGACTGGCCGAATGAATAGACGTCGGCCGTGTCGAAGAAATTGACGCCGGCGGCGATGGAACGGGCAACGATGTCGTTGACGCCCTTCTGGTCGAGGCTGGCGATCAGGCCCCATTGGGCATTCTCGCCGGCGGCGCCGAAGGTCATGGTGCCGAGGCACAGTTCGGAGACGAACATCCCCGTATTTCCGAGTTGATTGTAGCGCATGGTGGCGGCTCCAGCAGATTGGTGATGACGCCAAGCAAATAGGAACGGTGCGTTTCGTTTCCAGTGGTGGCACAATGATGGGCCGGCTCTGGCTCAACCTGCGGCCGACCCAACACCGGATCAACAGAGGCGGGTCAGGCTTCCCAAGGGTTGAACATTGTGACGGCAGTATCGTCGAAATCGGCGACGTTGCGTGTGACCAGTATGAGATCGTGGAAGAGCGCCGTCGCGGCTATAAGCCCATCTGCGTCGCCGCGCGTGCGGATCGCGGAGATGCGACCCCATTGGGCAGCGATGTTCTCGTCTATGCCGAGAATTCGGTTTTCGTAGCTGTGGCGCAGACCGTGGAACCACGTTGCTAAATGGTTTGCAGTGTCGGGGTCGTTTCGCCGCTTCATTTCGATTCCGCGTGCGATTTCACCGAGCGTGATGACGCTTAGAAACAGAGACTGGCGCTCTTGCTTGATTATCCAATCCGCCACTGGCCCCCCTCGCTTTCGCGCATCCGACACGATGTTCGTGTCCAGAAGAAACATCAGAGGTCCACGTCTCGGCCGGGCCCCTTGGAGCGGCGATTGACCTCTTCGACGAAGTCGTCGTCCCATTCGGGACCGGAAAGAAGGTATTCCGCAAGTGAGGGCTTAGAGCCGACGAGCCTTTCGTATTCTTCAGCGGCCAACACGACAGCAGCGGGCTTTCCACGCAAGGTGATGGTCTGCGGGCCCTTTTCACGAGCCTGCTGAACCAGCTTCGAGAGATTGTTTTTTGCGTCCTGCAGATGCCAGTTCATGGAAGGTACCTAGCTAGCTTGGCTAGATATAGCATCGCTGCAGCGATGCAGCAACAATGCTACTGTTAGGGCGGCGAGATCACCGAGGTTTATCGGCCGCCGAAAATCGCCGAGCCGACGCGGACGCTGGTGGCGCCGAAGGCTATGGCGGTCTCGAAGTCGCCGGACATGCCCATCGACAGTTTTGCGACCCCGGCCTCCTTGCCGAGCTTTTCCAGCAGGGCGAAATGCGGGCCGGGGTTTTCGTCGGCCGGCGGGATGCACATCAGGCCTTCGATGGCGAGGCCATGGACATCGCGGCAGCGGGCGACGAAGGCAACGGCGTCGCCCGGCTCGATGCCGGCCTTTTGCGGCTCCGAGCCGGTATTGACCTGGACGTAGAGTTTCGGCGTGCGGCCCTGGCGCACGATTTCCTTGGCGAGTTCGGCGGCGAGCTTTTCGCGGTCGACGGTCTCGATGACGTCGGCGAGAGCGACGGCTTCCCTCGCCTTGTTCGACTGCAGCGGGCCGATCAGATGCAGTTCGATATTAGGGAATTCCGCTTTCAAGGCCGGCCATTTGCCTTGCGCTTCCTGCACGCGGTTTTCGCCGAAGACGCGCTGGCCAGCCTCGATGACCGGGCGGATGACGTCGGTCTCAAAAGTCTTCGACACCGCAACCAGCGTCACCGAACCGGCGTCGCGGCCGGCCTCGCGCTCGGCGGCAGCGATCCTCGTCTTGACGGCGAAAAACTGTTCGACGGCGCTGGCCATGTCCATATCCTGCCTGTCTTTAATCGTCTTGGCCGGCTCGCCGCAGTTGACGGGTCCGGCAATCCATGGTGAACACCGCGACGACATTTACCTTGGCCACCGGGCCTTGTCCGGCGGTCTGCGCCTGCTTTTAAGTGAAAATCATCCGATGGCAACCGAACGATACAATCCGCGCGCGTCAGAGCCCAAATGGCAGAAGGCCTGGGCCGAAAAGAAGCTGTTCGAAGCGCATAACAACGATCCAAGGCCGAAATACTACGTGCTGGAGATGTTCCCCTATCCCTCGGGGAAGATCCATATCGGCCACACCCGCAACTACACGATGGGCGATGTGGTGGCGCGCTACAAGCGGGCCAAGGGCTTCAACGTGCTGCACCCGATGGGCTGGGACGCTTTCGGCATGCCGGCCGAAAACGCGGCGATGCAGAACAAGGTCCATCCCAAGGAATGGACCTACGCCAACATCGCCGCCATGCGCGAGCAGCTCAAGATGATGGGCCTGTCGCTGGACTGGGCGCGTGAGTTCGCCACCTGCGACGTCGACTATTACCACCGCCAGCAGATGCTGTTCCTCGATTTCGTCGAAAAGGGGCTGGTGACGCGCAAATCCTCCAAGGTCAACTGGGACCCGGAGGACATGACGGTGCTCGCCAACGAGCAGGTCATCGACGGCCGTGGCTGGCGCTCGGGCGCGCTGGTCGAACAGCGCGAGCTGACGCAGTGGTTCTTCAAGATCACCGACTACGCGCAGGACCTGCTGGACTCGCTGAATGGTCTCGGCGAGTGGCCGGAAAAGGTCAAGCTGATGCAGCAGAACTGGATCGGCCGCTCGGAAGGGCTGCTGATCCGCTGGTCGCTGGCCGCTCCGGTTGGCGATGCGAAGGAACTGGAGGTCTACACGACCAGGCCCGACACCATTTTCGGCGCGTCGTTCATGGCGGTTGCCGCCGACCATCCGCTGGCCAGGAAGGCCGCCGAGACCAATCTCGATCTGGCCAAGTTCATCGACGAAATCAGGCATATGGGCACGTCGGTGGCCGCACTGGAGACGGCCGAGAAGAAAGGTTTCGACACCGGCATCCGCGTCGTGCATCCGTTCGACGACTCGTGGACGTTGCCGGTCTATGTCGCGAATTTCGTTTTGATGGAATACGGCACCGGCGCCATATTCGGCTGCCCGTCGGGCGACCAGCGCGACCTCGATTTCGCCAACAGATACGGCCTGCCGGTGATCCCGGTGGTGATGCCGGAGGATGCCGACGCCAAGACCTTCCAGGTCACGGAAGAGGCCTATGTCGATGACGGCGTGATGATCAATTCGCGTTTCCTCGACGGCATGAAGCCGGAGCAGGCGTTCGACGAGGTGGCAAAGCTCCTGGAGCAGAAGACCATAGGCGGGCGGCCAATGGCGGAGCGCAAGGTGAACTTCCGCTTGCGCGACTGGGGCATTTCACGTCAGCGCTACTGGGGCTGCCCGATCCCGATGATCCATTGCGAGGATTGCGGCGTCGTGCCGGTGCCGAAGGCCGACCTGCCCGTCAAGCTGCCCGACGACATCGAGTTCGACCGTCCCGGCAATCCGCTCGACCGCCACCCGACCTGGCGGCATGTGAAGTGCCCGAAATGCGGCAAGGATGCGCGCCGCGAGACCGACACGATGGACACGTTCGTCGATTCGTCCTGGTATTTCGCGCGCTTTACAGCGCCCTGGGCCAACGAGCCGACGGAGCCGAAGGCTGCCGATGACTGGCTGGCCGTCGACCAGTATATTGGCGGCATCGAGCACGCGATCCTCCATCTGCTCTATTCGCGCTTCTTCACCCGCGCCATGCGCGCGACCGGGCATCTCGACCTGGCCGAGCCGTTCAAGGGCCTGTTCACGCAAGGCATGGTGGTGCATGAGACCTACCGCGTCGGCGGTGCGTCGAACAATGGCCGCTGGCTGTCGCCGGCTGAGGTCAGGATCGAGGATGTCGGCGGCAAGCGCCGCGCCATCGAGATCGCCACCGGCGAAGAGGCGGCGATCGGCTCGCTCGAAAAGATGTCGAAGTCGAAGAAGAATACGGTGAGCCCGGAAGACATCACCGATGGCTACGGCGCCGACACCGCACGCTGGTTCATGCTGTCGGATTCGCCGCCCGAGCGCGACGTCGAATGGACGGACGATGGCGCCGCCGGCGCACATCGCTTCATCCAGCGCGTCTGGCGCCTGGTGTCGATCGCCGCCGAGACGCTCGACGGCGTCAAGCCGCAGCCGGCGCAGGAGGGCGAGGCCGGCGCCGTTTCCAAGGCCGCGCACAAGATCCTGAAGGCCATCGGCGAGGATATCGAGAAGCTCGGCTTCAACCGTGCCATTGCCCGCATCTACGAGCTGGCCAATGCCTTGACCACGCCGCTCAACGACGTCGCCGAGGGCAAGGCCGACGCGGCTCTGAAAGGCGCCTGCCGCGAGGCGGTGGAGATCCTTGTGCATGTGGTCGCGCCGGTCATGCCGCATCTGGCCGAAGAGTGCTGGCACACGCTCGGCGGCACCGATCTGGTCGCCGAACGGCCTTGGCCGGTCTACGATCCGGCACTGGTGGTCGACAACGAGATCGTGCTCCCGGTTCAGGTCAACGGCAAGAAGCGCGGCGATTTGACAATTGCCCGCGACGCGGACCAAGGTGCGGTCGAAAAAGCGGTTCTGGCTCTCGACTTCGTGCAGAAAGCGCTGGAAGGTAAGGCGCCCCGCAAGGTGATCATCGTGCCGCAGAGGATCGTCAATGTCGTTGCTTGACTTCAGAAGGATGGGGCCTGATCTGGAAAAGACGACGCTATTGCTGCGCCGCGCAGCGCTGTACGGCATGGTCGCCTCGGTGGCGCTGGTTTCGGCCTGCACGGTGAGGCCGCTCTATTCCAGCGCGCCGCTGAGCGCCGGCTCCACGGTCAGCGCTTCGGCGGAACTGGCGTCGATCGCGGTCAAGCCGGTCAAGACACGCTACGCCCAGCAGGTCCGCAACAATCTGATCTTTGCCTTTGGCCAAGGCGCCGGCGAGCCGCCGGCGCCGGTCTACATGCTCGATCTCGGCGTCACCGAACTGGTCGAATCGGCCGCGGTGGTGCAGATCCAGACCGACGAAGACGAGCCGACGGCAGGCACGGTGACGCTGACCGCAAACTATGTGCTGACCGATGCCAGGACCGGCGTGGTGATCGCAACCGGCAAACGGTCGATCCCATCATCCTTCGACAAGCCGACGCAGGAGTTCGCCTCCTACCGGGCGCAGCTCGACGCCGAGAACCGCGCCGCACGCGAACTGGCTGAAATGGTGAGCCTGTCGGTCGCCCAGGACTTGGTCAGGCACGGCAAGAAGGCCTGAGCATTCCCTGGCCTTGCCAACTCGACTTTAGCAGTCCGCAATAAAAAGGCCGGTTTCCCGGCCTTTTTTCGTTTGTATCGAACCCGATCTCAGCCGATCTTCTGGCCGGTCTTGGCCCAGTCGGCTGCGAACTGATCCAGGCCCTTGTCGGTCAACGGGTGCTTGACCAGCGCCTTCAGCGTCGCGGCCGGCGCGGTAACGACATCGGCGCCGATCAGGGCTGCCTGCTTGACGTGGTTCACGGTGCGAACCGAAGCGACGAGGATCTCGGTGTCGAAATCGTAATTGTCGTAGATCTGCCGGATCTCCTGGATCAGTTCCATGCCGTCCGCGCCGGTATCGTCGACGCGGCCGACGAAGGGCGAGATGAACGAGGCGCCGGCCTTGGCCGCCAGCAGCGCCTGGTTGGCCGAGAAGCACAGCGTTACATTGACCATGCGGTTCATCTCGGTGCGGATCGTCTTGCAGGCGCGCAGGCCGTCGAGCGTCAGCGGCACCTTGATGCAGACATTGTCGGCGATCTTGGCCAGGATGTTGGCCTCGGCCATCATGTCCTTGTATTCGACCGCAACAACCTCGGCCGAAACCGGGCCCTTGACGATGTCGCAGATCTGCTTGGTGACCTCGGCGATCTTGCCGCCGGATTTCAGGATCAGCGAGGGATTGGTGGTCACGCCGTCGAGCAGCCCCAGGTCGTTCAGTTCCTTGATGTCCTTGATGTCAGCGGTGTCGACAAAAAATTTCATGGGGGTCTCCTGAAAGATTTCCATGTGCATGCCATGCACATTCCGGGTTGCCCTTTGATCTAGACCAAAGTCGGGGCAAGGTCACGCCCGATGATCGAAGATTCGCCCTTTGTCGCAGCCGCGCCGGTGCTGGTGCCGATGCCGGCCGAACGGCCCTACACCTACGCTGTGCCTGCCGGCATGCGCGTGGTGCCGGGCTCGATCGTGCGCGTGCCGCTGGGACCGCGCCAGGTTGCCGGCATCGTCTGGGATGGCGTGACCGAACAGGTCGACGCCAGGAAATTGCGGCCGATCGAGCAGGTCTTCGACTGCCCGCCGATCGACCGCGGCATGCGCCGCTTTGTCGACTGGGTGGCGCAGTACACGCTGTCGCCGCCCGGCATGGTGGCGCGCATGCTGTTGCGCGCGCCGGAGGCGTTCGATCCCGAACCATGGATCGAGGGCCTGCAGCGGACCCTCGTCATGCCCGACCGGATGACGGATGCCAGGACGCGCGTGCTGGAGACGGCGGAAGGGGGGCTTGCCTGGACGCGATCCGGCCTGGCGCACGCGGCGGGCGTGTCGTCGACGGTGGTCGAGGGGCTCAAGGCGCAAGGCGTGTTCGAGACGGTGATGATCCCGCCTCGACCGGTGGTCGCCGCGCCCGATCCCTCCTACGCCATGCCGGAGCTGATGCCGGACCAGGCAGACGCGGCCGCCATGCTGCGCGCCAATGTCACGGCCGCTGCTTTCAACGTCACGCTGCTCGACGGCGTCACCGGTTCAGGCAAGACGGAAGTTTATTTCGAGGCGGTGGCGGCAGCCCTCGACCAGGGCAAGCAGGTTTTGATCCTTTTGCCGGAGATCGCGCTGACGCATGCCTTCCTCGAACGCTTTCAGCAGCGCTTCGGCGCCAAGCCGGCGGAATGGCATTCCGACCTGCCGCCCCGAATGCGCGAAAAGGTCTGGCGACAGGTGGCGGAAGGCGGCGTGCGCGTCGTCGCCGGCGCACGCTCGGCGCTGTTCCTGCCGTTCCGCGAGCTCGGGCTGATCGTCGTCGACGAGGAACACGACCCCGCCTACAAGCAGGAGGACCGTGTCTTCTACAATGCCCGCGACATGGCGGTGGTGCGCGGCCATATCAGCGGCTTCCCGGTGGTGCTGGCGTCGGCGACGCCATCGGTCGAAAGCCGGGTCAATGCGCAGCAGGGCCGCTACAGCAGGGCGGTGCTGTCGGCGCGCTTTGCCGAAGCCGCGCTTCCCGATCTCAAGACGATCGACATGCGGCGCGCGCCGCCGGCGCGCGGGGGGTTTCTGTCGCCGCTGCTGATCGGTGAGATGCAACGTACGCTGGAGAAGAAGGAACAGTCGCTGCTGTTCCTCAACCGGCGCGGCTACGCGCCGCTGACGCTGTGCCGTGTCTGCGGCCACCGCTTCGGCTGCCCGGTCTGTTCGGCCTGGCTGGTCGAGCACCGCTTTCGCGGCCAACTCGTCTGCCATCATTGCGGGCACAATGAGAAGCGGCCGGAGGCCTGTCCGGAATGCGGCACGCTCGACCATCTGGTCGCCTGCGGGCCTGGCGTCGAGCGGATAGCTGAAGAAGTCGTGGCGCATTTCCCCGACGCGCGCACGATCGTCCTGTCATCCGATTTGATGGGTGGAGTGCGCCGGCTGCGGCTGGAGCTCGAGGCCATTGCCAATGGCGAGGCCGACATCGTCATCGGCACGCAGCTGGTCGCCAAGGGCCATAACTTTCCCAACATGACGCTGGTCGGTGTCGTCGATGCCGATCTCGGCCTCGCCAATGGCGATCCGCGCGCCGCTGAGCGCACCTTCCAGTTGCTCAGCCAGGTGACCGGCCGCGCCGGCCGCACCGGCAAGAAAAGCCTCGGCCTGCTGCAGACTTTCCAGCCGGACCATCCGGTGATGCGGGCGATCGTCTCGGGCGATGCCGAGGCCTTTTACGAACGCGAGATCACTGAGCGCGAACGGGCAGCCCTGCCACCCTTCGGCAGGCTTGCCGGCGTCATCGTCAGTGCGGTGACGCGGGCCGAGGCCGAAGGCCACGCGCGCGGCCTGCGCCGTGCAGCACCCCAGGCCAGCGACCTGTTCGTGCTCGGTCCGGCCGAGGCGCCGCTGTCGCTGCTCGGTGGGCGCCATCGTTTCCGTTTGCTGATCCAGGGTGAAAAGCGCGCCGACATCCAAGGCTTCATCCGCACCATGCTGGCCGAAGGGCCGAAGCAGCGCGGCTCGGTCCGCGTGCAGGTCGACATCGATCCGCAGAGCTTCTTGTAAGCACAAAGGCTGACGCCGCCGCCGGCCGCCCGTAAGCCGTTTGTCAAGAAAACTCAGCATCTTAGTGCCGGCTAAAATGCGCGCCGTTCATGTACCCGGCTCCCATCCGTTCGCTGACTAATCCTGATTTGAAAAGCCACAAAATAAATGTTGACTCGTTTTATCATGAATTATAACTGGGCCTTTCCGCTCTGGCGCTGGGGACCAGGGCATGGATGGGGACAGCATGCGCAGATTTTTCAGTACGCTTCTTTGGTCATCGGCTTTGGGTTCGTCGATTATGGCAGGCGCGGCATTTGCCCAGGAAGCCGCTCCGACGGACCAGCAGGGAGCCACCGTGCTCGATCAGATCCTGGTCACCGGCCGCAATGAAAGGTCCATTTCCAGCGTTGCCCAGTCCGTTCAGGTCGTGGAACGGCAACAGGTCGAGGAAGCCGCGCAGGAAAACATCGACGCCGCGACCCTGATCAGCCGCATCGTCCCCGGCTACGCGCCACGCAACCAGACCATTTCGGGCGCCTCGGAAACCTTCCGCGGCCGCAGCGTGCTGATCATGGTCGACGGTGTGCCACGCAACACGCCGCTGCGGGACGTGTCACGCATCCTGTCGATGATCGACCTGAATTCGGTCGAGCGCATCGAAGTCATCAACGGCGCTTCCAGCCTTTATGGCGCCGGCGCCACCGGCGGCACGATCAACTTCATCACCAAACGCGGCGACAGCGACAAGCCGAAGGTGACGGTGCGCACCGGTGTCACCGCCTTCACCGAGAACCCCGGCAAATCGGCCGAGCCAAGCACCAGAGTCTCGGTCGAGGGCAAGAAAGGCGATTTCGACTATTTCTTCTCGGCGTCCGGTGATCTGTCGCGCCGCACCTATGACGGCCACGGCAACGAGATGGCTTCGGACGCCATGCTTGGGCAAGGCGGCGGCGACCGCACCGGCACGGGCAATCTCTTCGGCGTGGCCGGCTACCAGTTCGATTCCAGGCGCTTCGAGGCCAGCGTCGACTGGACCTATGCCAACCAGAAGCCGGACTGGTTCACCGATTACACGACCAATCCCGTCTCCCCGGATTTCGGCGATCCCTATGAAGGCAAGCCGCTGAAGGAAGATTCGAAATATCTGACCGCCAAATACACCGACAGCGACTTCGCGCTCGGAAACCTCGAGGTCAAGGCGTTCTACAACGACATCTTCAAGCAGTCGCCCTTTACCAAATTCTCGGCCGTCAACAGCCAGGTGTATTTACCGACGAACCCGACGCGGCCGGTGATCCTGCCGCCGGGTACGGACCCGACCGCCGACTTCAACCAGACGGCGCTGCAATCGCGGCGCAGCGGCGTCAACCTGACCGTCAACACGCCGATGAACTTTATCACTCAGGGCAGCACGCTGACCTGGGGCGCCGACTACGTCTTCGATGCCACCGATCAGCGCCTGACCAACGGTCAGGACGCCATCTCGCCCACGACCCAGAACTCGGTTGCCTTGTTTGCGCAGGGCGAAATTTCGGTGACGGATCGCTTTCGCATCAGCGGCGGCGCGCGCTACGACCAGTTTTATCTCAACGTTGAAGACTTCACCCGGCCTGCCGCTGCCGTTCTGCTAGGCCGGAACATTATCGGCCTGCCGGCGATCCAGGTGACCGGCGGCTCGTTCGACTACGACGCCGTCACCTTCAACGCCGGCGCCGTCTACGATCTGACCGAAAGGATGCAGCTTTTCGGCAATTTCTCGCAAGGCTACAGCCTGACCGACATTGGCGGCTTCACCCGCCGGGCCGGGTTGAACTCCAACGCCGAAACCTGCGACGCCTATGGCACCGCCATCCGGCCGCTGCTGCCGTGCACCAACGCGCCGGATTACGCGATCAGCTATGCCGATATCGCGCCTGAACCCCAGCTGGTGAACACCTGGGAAGCCGGTCTGCGCGGCGATTGGGGCGACTATCGCGGCGGCGTCAGCACCTATCTGTCGACCTCGGACAACGGCGTCAGCTACGACATCGTCAACAACCGGGTGTCGCAGCAGAAGGAACGTATCTGGGGCGTCGAAGCCAATCTCGAGGCAGACCTCAGCGGCATGTTCACGCTGGGCGGATCGGTCGGCTATGTCGAAGGCAAATACGACGCGGATCGCGACGGCCACATCGAAGCGAACGAGTATCTGCCGAACAACCGTGTCCCCTCGACCTACAAGGGCCTGGTCTATCTCACCACCCGTTTCGAGAACGAGCTGACCCTGCGCAGCGAGTTGGAGCTGTTTTCCGGACGCGACCGCATCGCCACCCAGGAACTGGACGGTGCAGCACTGGTCAATCTCGCCGTCTCGAAGACGTTCGGCAATGAAAGCGTGCTGAACCTTGCCGTGCGCAATGTGTTCGACACCTACTACATCAACCCTTCCGCATCGGCGACCCGCGGCGCCGACGTTCCGGGTCTGGGACGTTCGGTCGCTCTGTCCTACCAGATCACATTCTGAGGGCGGCGATGGCGGTGTCTCTCCAACGAAACGGTGCATTGGTCTCGCTGCTGGCAGAAGCGCCCGCCGATCCGGCGGATGGCGCGCGCTATATCGAGGCGCTCGGCCGCCTTTCGCAGGAACTAGAGCCGTTCGTGCTGCTGGTCGATATCGGCATCGAGATCGCGCTGAGCGACGCCCAGCGCAAGGCGCAAAACCTCTGGTACAAGGCGGAACGCGAGCAGCTCGAAAAGATCTGTCGCGCCTGCGCACTGGTGCGCACCGCCGCCGACGAGAACATGCAGCGCGTCTGGCAAAGCCTGTTCGGCTTTCCAGTGCTCGTCACCCGCAGCCGGGCGGAGGCCGGCGCCTTCCTGAACGGTTACGCACCGAAGGACTATCTCAAATGAGCGGCGACACAGACCGGCCGGCGCCCGCCGGGCTTTCGCGCCTGCGGCTTTTCGTCGTTCTCGCCTGCCTTTATCTGGCGCAGGCCATCCCGAGCTATCTGTTTGCCGCTACGATCCCGCCGATCCTGCGCGAGCAAGGCGTGTCGCGCACCGCCATCGGCATGATGGCGCTGCTGATGCTGCCGCTGGTGCTGAAATTCCTGTGGGCGCCGCTGGTCGATCACTTTCGGCCAGTGGCCCGCGCCCATCGCGCCGGCTGGGTCATCATCACCCAGATCGGCGTCATCGCCGGCATCGCGGCCATGCTTTGGATCGAGCCGACCGATGTCGCCGGTATCTTTGCCGTCGGCCTTGTCGTGAGCCTGTTGATGTCGACCCAGGACATCGCCACCGACGGCTACGCGGCCAAATATCTCGACCCGAAGGACAGGCCGATCGGCAATGCGATCCAGGGCGGCGCCGTCGCGCTCGGCGTCGTTCTCGGCGGCACGCTCGGCCTGTTGGTTTATCATCATGCCGGCTGGCAAACCATGGTGGCCATGGTGGCCGCGCTGTCCGTCATCCCGCTGTTTGCTGCCTTCGCCATGCGCGAGACCGATCCCGTCGCCGGCGCGCTGCAGGCGGCCATCGACCGCCCCTCGATCCTGCGTTTCCTGCGCCGGCCCGAGGCACGCCAGATCCTGTGGATCGCGCTCATCTACCGCGCCAGCGAGGGGCTGGTGAAGTCGATGGAAGGCTCCTATCTCGTCGATGCCGGCGTGCCGCTCGACATCATCGGTTATCTCTCGGGCGGCGCCGCGCTCACCGTCGGGCTCGGCGGCTCGGCGCTGGCGGCATGGCTGCTGCACAAAAGGGGCGCCGCCTCGGTGCTCGGCCTGCTCGGCGCGCTGCGAACCATCTGCTTCCTGATCTTCGCGCTGCACGCTTTCGGCGCTATCGCCGGCTTCTGGCCGATCTTCGGCGCCTCGTTCCTGCAGACGCTGGTGCGCTACATGGAGATCGTGGCGCTCTACAGCCTGTTCATGGCCGTGACGTCGTCGGACCAGCCGGGCACCGACTTCACCATCCTGTCCTGCGCCCAGCTTATCGTCTACCTCGTCGGCTCCATGCTTGCCGGGCGCCTCGCCGACATGCTCGGCTACTCCGCGCTGTTCACCCTGGCGACCGTGCTGTCGGGCATAGCCGTGGTGGCGACCTATCGCATGTTGAATGCCCATTTCGCCGATACCGCAAAAGCCCAACCGGGTACTCCGATGCCGCCATTGCCGGAGGTCGCCGAATGAGCGCGGTCTTCCTAACGCCCGGTCTCACGAACCATGGCAGCGAGACAGGCGGCGGCCAGCGCCAACGCCGCGCAGCCAGCCAGTGGCGCAAAAGGCCAGAGCGTGAAGGCGAAGCCGCCGGCCAATGCGCCGATGCTCTGGCCGAGCACATGGGTGCTGGTGAGCCAGCCGGCCGCCGCGCCCTGCTCGCCGGGCTCCAGGCGCTTCATCAGCCAGGCGGTGTAGCCGGGTGTCGCCAGGGCAATGCCGGCCGCCGCCACCACCAGAGACACTGCCGAGGCAACATGGCTGGCCGTGACGGCCAGCGCCGTCATGCCGACGCAAACCATGAGACAGCCGACGACGACGCTGTTGCGCTCCGCCAGCCGCAGGCGCGCCATGAGCAGTCCCTGGACCAAAACCATGACGATGGCGACCAGCATCAGGGCCAGGCCGGTCACCGTCGTGGCCTGCGTCGCACCAAGGCCAAAACGCTGCTGGGCCATCGGGCCGAGCATCATCTGCACCTGTCCGAAGCCGAGCGTCAGGCACAAGCCCATCGCCAGGCAAGGCAGAGCGCGGCGATCGAAGGGCGATATTCCACGGCCGACGTCGGCTGCCTTGCCGTCGCTCCGTCCGCCGGCTTCCCCTTTGCCCGGCGCGAGCCACAGCAACAGCGGGCTGAACAGGAACAGGATGGGCGGCAGCAGCGGCGACAGGACGGCAGCCGTTGCCGCCAGCGCACCAGCCAGCCGCCCCATGCTGACGCCGGCTCCAAGCAGTCCCAGCGCCGCCTGTCGCCTGTCATCGGCAACCGAGCGGCTGGCCCAGACCTGCGCCGTCGGCATGACGCCGGACGCGGCAAAACCGTACACGGTTCGCGAAAGCATCAGCAAAGCGATGCCGAGCGCGGCTCCCATGCCGGCTATCAGCAGAATGGCGAACACCGTCTGGCCGGCCAGCATGGCGAGGCCGAGCAAGCGCAGCAGCCTGGCATGGCCAAGCCGCTCGCCCATGCGACCCCACAGCGGCGAGCCGACCAGAAAGGCCGCCGCGCCGACAGCAGTTGCCGCGCCGATAGCAAACGTGTCGAGCCTCAGCCGCTCCATCACCAGGGGAACGAGCGATACGAAGGCCGACTGGCCGAAGCCGATTGCCGAGACCGCGATCGCCAGGCGGCGCAGAAGCGAAGATCGATTTTTCATACCGGTCGTCATAAGACCAAGCTTATTTCTTGTTTAGAACAGATAATCAACACAAATGTTTAAAGACGACAATGTATAAACGTAAATGCATTCGCTATTATTAGGATTTATGGGGATGCACATGGAACAAGTAAAACCTGAATCTTCCTCAGCATTAAGCCCGTTACTCAACGCGTTGCTGCGTGAATGGGATGGCTGGGAATTCGTCAACGCCAGGCAAACCGGGCTGTTTCGGCCGCAGGCAGCCGTGCTGCGTCTGAATTTCCCTGCCTCGCGCGCGGCGGTGCTCGTCGAGGCGCGGCATCGCTCGAAGGTTGGTTACCACGATTTAGCGATGCCGCTCTGGCGCCTCGATATTAGTAACGAGGGGGCCGATGGCGAAGCGACCGAGATCGACCTTTTCAGCCTTTTGGCGCTGATCCTGGCGGATCCCGACATTGCCGGCCGGGCGACAGCGAAAAGCCGACTGACCTTCCTGCGCCGCAGCCTGGCCAGCATCGCCGCAATCGCTGACGCGACTGCGGCGCGTGGATCGTCGCGGCCCTTCTCCGAAGGCGATCCTGATTTCATCGACGCCGAAAGCGCCCTGCGCTTCGGCCATGCCGTGCATCCGGCGCCGATGAGTCGCGAAGAGTTCACGCACACGGATTCCGCGCGCTTCGGGCATGAATACCGCAATGCGTTCAAACTGCGCTGGTGGGCCGTCGACCCGACCATCCTCACTGGGGGCAGCGTCGAGCCACTAGATGTCACCGAGATGGTCCGCGGGCTTGCCGCCAGCGATCCGCAGCTGCTTGCTCGGGCTGGCAAGCAACAGGGCAAGGTTCTCGTTCCGATGCATCCGTGGCAGGCCGTACGGCTCATGCTGGAAGACCGCGTCGAGCGCCTGTTTTGCGCCGGCCGTATCGTCGATGTTGGGCTCGGCGGACCAGCGTGGCGGGCCACGACCTCGCTGCGCACGGTTCATTCAGCTGAAGCCGAGTGGATGCTGAAATTCTCGCTCAGCCTGCGCCTGACCAATTCCAGGCGCATCGTCGAGGAGCATGAGTGCCGGCGCGGCCTTTCGGTGCACCGGCTGGTCAAGGGCAAGCTCGGCTATGCCTTGCAGCGGCGCTGCCCGACCATGACGGTGCTGGGTGAGCCCGCCTGGTTCGGCCTGCGTGACGAAGACGGCCGGCTGATGACGGATACCATCGTCTCGTTTCGCGAAAATCCGTTTCGCGGCACGGGCAATCCGCCGGCTGCCGTTCTCGGCGCGCTTTGCGAGCGCCATCCCGGCCGTACCGAAAGCCATCTGTCCGACCTGGTCAACCGTATCGCCCGCGACGAGAAGCGACCTGTCGAGGAAACGGCGCGTTTGTGGTTCGAGCGTTTCCTTCATGCCGCCATCGAGCCGTTTATCGTTGCCTTCTCGGAATTCGGCCTGCTGTTCGGCGCCCATCAGCAGAACCTCGTCGTCGGCCTCGCCGGCGGCTGGCCGAATGCGCTCTATTTTCGCGACTGCCAGGGCACCGGTTATGTCGAGGAATTCCTGCCCAGGCTGCGCGAATTCGTGCCCGAGGCTGGTCAGGCGGGCGATCATGTCTTCCCAGCGGAAGCGGCCGCGAAGCTGTTCGGCTACTATCTGGTCGTCAATGGCGCTTTCGCCGCCGTCGCAGCCCTTGCGGCCGCTGGCCTCACCAACGAAGACGATCTGCTGGCGATATTCCGCCGCTCGCTCGAGCGGCTGGCCGCCACGCCGATGGCTGACCGGTCCTGCGTCGACTATTTGCTCAACGCGCCGACGCTTGCTGCCAAGGGCAATTTCCTGATCGCGCTGCGCGACATCAATGAGAACACCGAAGTGACCGACCCGCTGGCAGGTTACGTCGAGCTTCCGAACCCCCTGCATGTGAGAGAATACGCATGAACATCGAGGCTGCGAAAAACTGGTCACCCGCCACCGTCGCCGGCAACGAAGGATGGCAGCATCTGGCCTCGGCCGCGGAGCCGCTCGCCATCCGTGCCGGCGATGGCCATGTCAGCCTGGTCAACGCTGAGGGAACAGCGGTGGGACAGGCCCGCATCTCCGACGCGGATGGCCGCCTGCTCATCGACGATGTCGCGTTCATTGGCGGCCGCCTCGACCAACCGCAAATCCTGGCAGGTCTCGTCGACGCCGCGCTGCGCCTGCATCCTTCCTTCGACTGCGCCTTCCTGCCGGCGGCCAAGACGCTGTGGCCGGTTTCGGCGCTGGCCACCGAGACGGCCGCAGGCGAACCGGAGCGCGCCGTCATCCATCGCTCGGTCCTGCGCCAGCTGCCGCTGCTGTGGCGCAGCCAGGCCTCGCATGTCACTTATCCGGCATTGACGACCGCTATCGGCCCGGAAGACCGGCTGCCGCCATTGCGCCAACCGCGCCCCTGCGGCCCGATGTACGAACGCTGGATTCCGGAAATCGGCCTCACCGTGTCGCTGCGGCCGATCGACCGCCGGACCGATCTCGACCTCTTCCATCGCTGGATGAACGATGGCCGCGTCGCCTTCTTCTGGGAACTTGCCCAGAGCCATGAGGATCTCGACAAATATCTCGCCGAGCAGGAAAGCGATCCGCATATTTTCGGCGTCATCGCCAGCTTCGACGGCGAGCCGACCGGCTATTTCGAGTTCTACTGGGCCAAGGAGGACCGGCTCGGGCCCTATTATGAGCCGCTCGACTGGGACCGCGGCTGGCATGGGCTGATCGGCAATATGCGCCATCTCGGCCGGCCGAAGACGCTGTCACTGTTCCGCTCCGTCACCCACTATCTGTTCCTCGACGAGCCGCGCACGCAGCGCGTCGTCGGCGAGCCACGCGCCGCGCACCAGAAGATGCTGAGCTATTGCGCCGGCGCCGCCTACGACAAGGTCAAGGAGTTCGACTTCCCGCACAAGCGCGCGGCGCTGGTCTGCTGCGAACGCGAGCGCTTCTTCCGCGAGGTGCCGCTGTGACGGTGCAGCAACCGATTGCCAAAGCGGGGGAGGCGACACGCTGGGCCGCGATCAACCGCGACGCCGTCGCCAAGGCCATTTCCGAACTGACCTTCGAGGAGTGCCTGTCGCCGCGCGAGCTTTCGCCCGGCCGATGGGAGCTGACGCCCGGCCCCGGCGTGACCTATCGCTTTGCCGCGACGCGGCGCCTGTGGGGCCAGATCGCCGTCCGTCCGGAGACGCTGACTCGCGACGCCGGCATCGAGCTGCCGGTCGACGATGCGGTCGCCTTCTTCGCCGACGCGCGCGAGACGCTCGGCATGTCGCCGGCAACATTCTGCACCTATGCGAAGGAGCTTTACAACACGCTGATGGCCGACATGCGGATCGCCAAGGCACGCGGCAATCGACCGGCCGCCGATCTAGCCGCGCTGCCGGATACCGAGTTGCAGGCATTGCTCGACGGCCATCCGAAGGCCCCTGCCAACAAGGGACGGCTTGGCTGGGGACGGGACGACTTCGAGCGCTACGCGCCAGAATCGGCCACCGCATTCCAGCTCTTCTGGCTTGCCGCCGCCAGCGATCGCTGCCTGCTGGCGCTTGACTGCGGGCTCGACGAAGAGGCGCTGCTGCAGGCCGCACTCGGCGACTACGAGCGCGCAAGGCTCGAAGCGGCTTTCAGCGCCGCCGGGATCTCGCGATCGACGCACAGGCTGCTGCCGGTCCACCCCTGGCAGTGGCAGGCGATAATCGCCTCGCAATATGGTGGCGAGATTGCCGCCGGCCGGCTGGTGCCGCTCGGTCCGTTCGGCGACGCGTTCCTGCCCCTGCAGTCGCTGCGCACTCTTGCCAATGTGGCACGGCCCGAGGCGCTGCACGTCAAGCTGCCGCTGACCGTCCTCAACACCTCAGCGTGGCGCGGCGTGCCGGGCAAATACATGGCGATCGGCGCCGATCTGTCGCGCTGGCTGGCCACGGTGGCGGCCGCGGACCCGGTGCTCAAGGACGTCAAGGTCTTGCAGGAAGTCGCCGGCGCCTTCTATCCGCATCCGCACTACGCCGGCGTTGAAGGCGCGCCCTATCAATTTTGCGAGATGCTGGGCGCCATATGGCGCGAAAGCCTCGAAAAGGTTCTGACAGCGGGCCAGCGGCCGATGATGATGGGCGCCCTGCCGCAGCGCGACGCCCATGGCAGGCCGATCGCCAGCGCCCTGGTGGAGCAGTCCGGCCTTGGTCCGGAGGCATGGCTCGATCGCCTGTTCTCCACGGTGTTCGTGCCGCTCTATCACTTCATGTGCCGTTACGGCGTCGGCTTCATCGCCCATGGCCAGAACGTCACCATCATCCTCGACGGAGCGACGCCTCTCG
The DNA here is from genome assembly GCF_040322955.1 of Mesorhizobium sp. M0077. Taxonomy (NCBI): domain Bacteria; kingdom Pseudomonadati; phylum Pseudomonadota; class Alphaproteobacteria; order Hyphomicrobiales; family Phyllobacteriaceae; genus Mesorhizobium; species Mesorhizobium sp. M0077. The sequence continues at coordinate 180,470 of NZ_JAMYUL010000010.1, read as the reverse complement.
GCGTGGCGGTCAAGGATTTCCAGGGCGACCTCGATCTCGTCGACCAGCCGTTTCCCGAACTGGCCGGCCTCGACCCCAAAATCCTGTCGACGCTGAAGCGCCGGCCGCCGGCACATCTTCTCCAGCATCTGCAAACGGGACACATCGTCAGCGTTCTGCGCTTCCTATCCGAGGCGCTGGCCGCCTATGACCGCTTCGACGAGAGGACTTTCTACGCCATCCTGGCCGCCGCCATCCAGCGCTACCAGGCGCAGAACCCTGAGCTGTCGGAACGGTTCGCGCTCTTCGATCTGTTTGCTCCGAAGATCCCACGCATCGCCATCAACAAGGTGCGCTTCGCCATCGGCTACGGCGACAGCGGCGAACGCCCTCTGCCCGACCTTGGCACACCGCTCGACAATCCGCTTAACCCCGAGTCAGCCCGGCGATCTCCCATCAGCCCAGCCAGCTCCATAAGGAGTTCGCCATGACCCATACGCTTGACCTCGCAGGCATCGGCATCGGGCCGTTCAATCTCAGCCTCGCCGCCCATCTCGATGCGGTGGACGGCGTCGAAGCGCGCTTCTTCGATCGGGCGACGCGGCTCGAATGGCATCCGGGCATGATGCTGCCGGGCGTCGAACTGCAGACATCCTTCCTCAAGGATCTCGTCACCGCGACGCATCCGACCAGCCCATGGTCGTTCATGTCCTATCTGGTCGCGCAGAAGCGGTTCTATGAATTCCTCAACGCGGATTTCTCAGCCATCCCGCGGCCGGAATTCGCCCGCTATCTCGGATGGGTCGGCGAGAACTTGTCTTCGCTGCGCTTCGCCAGCGCCGTCGACCGGATCGACTTCGACGGAACGAATTTCAGGCTGCGTATCGGCCGCGAGCAGGTGAACGCGCGCAATCTCGCCATTGCCGTCGGGCTGGTGCCCAACATCCCCGCCTGGGCGCGGGCGGCGGCCTCCGATCAATGCTTCCACAACGCCCAGGCCGCCAACCGCCTCGATCGCCTGAGCGGACAGCGTGTCGCCGTGATCGGCGGTGGCCAGAGCGGCGCCGAAGTGCTTCTGCATCTGATCTCCTCCGACCGCTTCGCCGGCCGCGAAATCGAGTGGATCTCGATGCGGCCGAATTTCCTGCCACTGGACGACTCGCCTTTCACCGACGAACTCTTCACGCCGGGCTATGTCGAAAGCTTCCATCGGCTGCCGCAAGGGCGGCGCGAGACGATCCTGGAACAGCAACTGCTTGCCGGTGACGGCGCATCGACGAGCACACTGAAGGCGATCTATCGCCAGCTTTACACGCTGCGGCACCTCTCGGAGGAAACGACGGCGGTCAACATGACGCCCCACCGCGAAGTGCTGAACGTGACGCGGGAAGGCAGCGAATACCGGCTGATCATGCGCAACGGCTTCGACGGCGCCATCGAGACGCGCACCGTGGATGCGGTGGTTCTGGCCACCGGCTATGCCTTTGCCATTCCTGATTGCATGGCGCCGCTCATGAACAGGATCGCGCTGGACGAGCGCGGTCATTACAGGCTCAACGCCAGCTTCGAGGTCGAATGGGACGGGCCCGACGACCGCCGGATCTACGCACTCAATGCCGGCCGGCTCAGCCATGGCATAGCCGAGCCGCAGCTCAGCCTGATGGCTTGGCGCAGCGCCAAGATCGTCAATTCGCTGCTCGGGCGGGCACAGTTCGATCTCGATCTGCCCGATCCGCCGGTTGCCTGGAGTTCAAGGCACACGATACAAAGCCTGCATCATCTCGGCGCCAATGCGAGGATGACCGAATCGGGCGCGCGGTGATGTTTGTGGAGGCGGGCCGAAGAGCGTGGTACGGCGCGCGTTAAGGTTGACATCAACCCTAAAGCTTTTCTGTGAGAGAGATCGTTCGGTCCTGCTGGAGGCTCAGCGCATGAAAACCCTTGGCCTCATCGGCGGCATGAGCTGGGAATCGACGGCGATCTATTATCGCCTGCTCAACGAGATCGTGCGCGAGCAGCTGAGCGGGCTGCATTCGGCAAAGCTGTTGCTCTATTCCTTCGACTTCGCCGAAATCGCCGACCGGCAGCATCATGGCGACTGGGACAGTGCGGGCGTGCTGCTGGCGGATGCGGCGCGCAAGCTGGAGGCGGGCGGCGCAGAGGGGCTTTTGATCTGCACCAACACCATGCACAAGCTCGCCGACCGGGTGCAGGCGGCGGTGTCGATCCCGCTTATCCACATTGCCGACGCCACGGCCGTCGCGGTCAAGGGCGCCGGCGTCAAGCGGCCGGTGCTGCTGGCGACCCGCTTCACCATGGAGCAGGATTTCTACAAGGGCCGGCTGACGGAGAAATACGGGCTGCAGCCCGTGGTGCCGGACCAGGCCGGGCGCGACATGGTGCACCAGGTAATCTACGACGAGCTCTGCCGGGGCATCGTCAACGCGGCATCGAAGGCGGCCTATATCGACGAGGTCGCCCGTCTGCGGCGCGATGAGAAGATCGATGGCGTCATCATGGGCTGCACCGAGATCACCATGCTGATTGGCGAGCGCGATTTCGACATTCCGGTGTTCGACACCACGCGCATCCATGCCGAGGCGGCGGTCGCATTCATGCTGCCCTGAAGGGCCAAAACAGAGATCAGGGCTGGGCGGCCACGGCGACATTGCCGCTGCCGACAACTTTCAGCTTCCATCGATCTGCTTCCGTGCCGGCCAGATTGAGGTGCCTGGTCAGGAAATAAAGGCGATCGGTGTCGGGGCCTTTGGCTGTGCAAAACCGGTCCTGCAGATAGGAGGGAGGCGTCGCCTGATAATACAGGTTGGCCACGATGCTGGCCGGACGCGCGCGCGGCCTAAACAGCCTTCCGCTCCTTAACGAATTGCGTGCCAAAACTGCCGCGCGCTTGACTTCTTTTTGCAGCGACATTCAATACATCCGGCATTGCTGTGAGGGGATGAAAGCAAGATGGAATTTGCGTTTCCGTGGCCGACCAGCCAGGGCGAATGGCTGGCTTGGTCCAGCGCCGTCGTCACCTTGGCGCTCGGTCTGCTGTTTTTCCTCGCGCCAGGGCTGGCATTTCGGATTCTGCGGCTGCAGGTCCGGCCCGAAAGGGGAGCGGCAATCGCGGAAGGGCGCGGCCGGATGTCGGGCTTCTATCTCGGCGTCAGCCTGTGCTGCATTCTGTTGGCGCAGCCGTGGCTCTATATGGCACTCGGCTTTTCCTGGCTGTTCACCGCTTTTGGCCGTTTGCTGTCGATGATGTCGGACGGCGCCAACACGCCTTTCAACTGGGCGTCGATCGTCGTCGAACTCGTCCTGGCCGCGTTGCCTCTTGCCTTCGTCTTCGGCTTTCTGCCCTGAATCGGCAGCCAATCCAAAGGCTTCAGTTGAACTCTGCGGCCGGATGCGACAATAGTGCCCGAAAAGCAATGCGGGACGACGCATTGCGGTCTTAAAATGCCTGTGCTAGACGGCAATCGACTTTCGGCCGGGGATAGCGGAAGCCGCGCCTCCGTGCTTGGAAAAACTTAGTAAGGTCAAAGATTTAGCCAGAGTTTTTGCTCGCGCCAACAATCTGCGGCCCCTCAGACAAGAGAAAAGACGGTCCGTGGCTCAATCGTCATCGCCAATCTCGGGTGTCGCAGAACGCTACGCGGGTTCGCTGTTCGAACTTGCGCGGCAGTCGAATTCGGTGGCCAAGGTCGAGGCCGACCTCAACAGTTTCGCCAGGATGCTGGATGACAGCGCCGACCTGACGCGCCTCATCAACAGCCCGGTGTTCTCCAGCGAGGACCAGGCCAAGGCAATCGCGTCGATCGCCGACAAGGCCGGCATCACTGGCCTGACCGGCAATTTCCTGCGCGTCGTCGCCCGCAACCGCCGGCTCTTCGCGGTGCCCGGCATGATCAAGGCATTTCGCCGGATCTCTGCCGAACAGCGCGGTGAGACATCAGCCGAGGTCACTTCGGCGCATGAACTGACGGCTGCCCAGCAGACGGAACTCAAGGCCGCGCTGAAAAGCGTCGCCGGCAAGGACGTGGCCATCACTGTTACCGTCGATCCGTCGCTGCTCGGCGGGCTGGTGGTCAAGATGGGCTCGCGCCAGATCGATACGTCGCTCAAAACCAAACTCAATTCGCTCAAGCTTGCACTGAAAGAGGTCGGCTGATGGACATCCGCGCCGCGGAAATTTCCGCAATTCTCAAAGACCAGATCAAGAATTTCGGCAAGGAGGCCGAGGTCTCCGAAGTCGGCCAGGTGCTGTCCGTCGGTGACGGTATCGCTCGCGTCTACGGCCTCGACAATGTCCAGGCCGGCGAAATGGTCGAGTTCCCCGGCGGCATCCGCGGCATGGCGCTCAACCTCGAAGCCGACAATGTCGGCGTCGTCATCTTCGGCGCCGACCGCGACATCAAGGAAGGCGACATCGTCAAGCGCACCGGCGCCATCGTCGATACGCCTGTCGGCATGGGCCTGCTCGGCCGCGTCGTCGACGCGCTAGGCAATCCGATCGACGGCAAGGGCCCGATCAAGGCGACCGAACGCAAGCGCGTCGACGTCAAGGCGCCAGGCATCATCCCGCGCAAGTCGGTCAACGAGCCGATGTCGACCGGCCTCAAGGCCATCGATGCGCTGATCCCCGTTGGCCGCGGCCAGCGCGAGCTGGTCATCGGCGATCGCCAGACCGGCAAGACCGCGATCATCCTCGACACGATGCTCAACCAGAAGGCCGTGCACGACAACGGGCCGGAAAAGGAAAAGCTCTACTGCGTCTACGTCGCCATCGGGCAGAAGCGCTCGACGGTCGCGCAGTTCGTGAAGGTTCTCGAAGAGCGCGGCGCCCTTGAATATTCGATCATCGTCGCCGCCACAGCTTCCGATCCGGCGCCGATGCAGTTCCTGGCGCCGTTCACCGGCGCCACCATGGGCGAATATTTCCGCGACAACGGCATGCATGCGCTGATCAGCTATGACGATCTGTCGAAGCAGGCCGTCGCCTATCGCCAGATGTCGCTCTTGCTGCGCCGCCCGCCGGGTCGCGAAGCCTATCCGGGCGACGTGTTCTACCTGCATTCGCGCCTGCTCGAGCGCGCCGCCAAGCTCAACGACGATCTGGGTGGCGGTTCGCTGACCGCGCTGCCGATCATCGAGACGCAGGCCAACGACGTGTCGGCCTACATCCCGACCAACGTGATCTCGATCACCGACGGCCAGATCTTCCTCGAAACCAACCTGTTCTTCCAGGGCATCCGTCCGGCGGTCAACGTCGGCCTGTCGGTGTCGCGCGTCGGTTCGTCGGCGCAAATCAAGGCGATGAAGCAGGTCGCCGGCTCGATCAAGGGCGAGCTCGCGCAGTACCGCGAAATGGCTGCGTTCGCGCAGTTCGGCTCCGATCTCGACGCCGCCACGCAGCGCCTGCTCAACCGCGGCTCGCGCCTGACCGAACTGTTGAAGCAGCCGCAGTTCTCGCCCCTCAAGGTCGAGGAGCAGGTCACGGTGATCTTCGCCGGCGTCAACGGCTATCTCGACAAGCTGGCGCTGAACCAGGTCGGCAAGTTCGAGCACGGCCTGCTCAGCCATATGCGCTCGGCCGGCAAGGACGTGCTGGACGGCATCCGCAAGGAAAAGGCGCTGTCGGACGATCTGCGCGCCAAGCTGAAGGCCGAGATCGACGCCTTCGCCAAGACCTTCGCTTGAGAAGAAGCCGGACGCTCGGGATCAGGTTTGAAGCATGCCTTCATTAAAAGACCTTCGTAACCGTATCGCCTCGGTCAAGGCGACGCAGAAGATCACCAAGGCGATGCAGATGGTCGCCGCGGCGAAGCTGCGCCGCGCGCAGGAAGCAGCGGAGGCGGCGCGTCCCTATTCCGAGCGGATGGGTGCGGTGCTGGCCAATATCACGCAGGCGATCGGCGGCGGCGGCGATGCCCCGGCGCTGATGACCGGCACCGGCAAGGACGATGTGCATCTGCTCGTCGTCTGCACCGCCGAGCGCGGCCTGTGCGGCGGCTTCAACTCGCAGATCGCACGTCTGGCCCGCGACCATATCCGCCGGCTTCTGGCCGACGGCAAGCAGGTCAAGATCATCTGCGTCGGCAAGAAGGGTTTCGACATTCTGCGCCGAGACTATGCCTCGCTGATCATCGACCGCGTCGACCTGCGCGATGTCAAGAAGCTCGGCTTCGTCAATGCCGATGCGATCGCCCGTAAGATCATCCATCTGTTCGGCGAAGGCGGCTTCGATATCTGCACGCTGTTTTATTCGCAGTTCAAGTCGGTGATCAGCCAGATTCCGACCGCGCAGCAGATCATTCCTGCCGGCGTGGCTTCCGCTCCCGCCGAAGCGACCGCCGGTGGCAATGCCGTCTACGAATACGAGCCGGAGCCGGGCGAGATCCTCACCGACCTCATTCCGCGCAACATCTCGGTCCAGGTCTTCCGCGCGCTGCTCGAAAACGCAGCCGGCGAGATGGGCGCCAAAATGAGCGCCATGGACAATGCAACGCGCAATGCCGGCGACATGATCAACAAACTGTCGATCACCTATAACCGCCAGCGGCAGGCGCAGATCACCAAGGAACTGATCGAAATCATTTCGGGCGCCGAAGCGCTCTAGGCGCGACCGCCAGGAGGTCATCGACCTTCTGATGGAGCGTGAGAAACAAAGGACGAGAAGGGTAAAGACGATGGCGAAAGCAGCGACCCCCGCGAAGACGGCCCCCAAGGCGGCCGCAAAGGCTCCGGCAGCAGTGGCGAAGGCCGCTCCGGCCAAGAAGGCGGCCGCGCCCGCCAAGGCCGCGGCCCCGGCAGTGAAGACGACGAGCGTTGCCGTCAAGAAGACCGGCGCCATCGGCAAGGTTCGCCAGGTCATCGGCGCCGTCGTCGACGTGCAGTTCGGCGATCATCTGCCGGCCATTTTGAACGCCATCGAAACCTCCAATGTCGGCAACCGCCTGGTGCTCGAAGTTGCCCAGCATCTGGGCGAAAACACCGTGCGCTGTATCGCCATGGATTCCACCGAAGGCCTGGTTCGCGGCCAGGACGTCTATGACACCGGCGCGCCGATCACCGTTCCGGTCGGCCCGGGCATGCTCGGCCGCATCATCAACGTCATCGGCGAGCCGGTCGACGAAGAAGGCCCGGTCGACGGCATCGAGATGCGCGCCATCCACCAGCCGGCGCCTACCTATGTCGAACAGTCGACGGAAGCGCAGATCCTGATCACCGGCATCAAGGTGCTCGACCTTCTGGCGCCCTACGCCCGCGGAGGCAAGATCGGCCTGTTCGGCGGCGCCGGCGTCGGCAAGACGGTTCTGATCCAGGAGCTGATCAACAACGTCGCCAAGGCGCATGGCGGCTTCTCGGTCTTCGCCGGCGTCGGCGAGCGCACCCGCGAGGGCAACGATCTTTATCACGAGTTCATCGAGTCCGGCGTCAACAAGAAGGGCGGCGGCGAAGGCTCCAAGGCGGCACTGGTCTATGGCCAGATGAACGAGCCGCCGGGCGCGCGTGCCCGCGTCGGCCTGACCGGCCTGACGGTCGCCGAATATTTCCGCGACCAGGGCCAGGACGTGCTGTTCTTCGTCGACAACATCTTCCGCTTCACGCAGGCCGGTTCTGAAGTGTCGGCGCTGCTCGGCCGTATTCCTTCGGCCGTGGGTTACCAGCCAACGCTGGCCACCGACATGGGTGCGCTGCAGGAACGCATCACCACAACGACCAAGGGTTCGATCACTTCGGTGCAGGCGATTTACGTGCCGGCCGACGATTTGACCGACCCGGCGCCGGCGACCTCGTTCGCTCACCTTGACGCGACGACCGTGCTCAACCGCGCGATCTCGGAAAAGGGCATCTACCCCGCCGTCGATCCGCTCGACTCGACCTCGCGCATGCTCGATCCGCTGGTCGTCGGCGAGGAGCACTATGCCGTCGCCCGCCAGGTGCAGTCGATCCTCCAGCGCTATAAGTCGCTGCAGGACATTATCGCCATCCTTGGCATGGATGAGCTGTCGGAAGAGGACAAGCAGACGGTGGCCCGCGCCCGCAAGATCGAGCGCTTCCTGTCGCAGCCGTTCTTCGTCGCCGAAGTGTTTACGGGTGCGCCGGGCAAGCTGGTCGACCTCGCCGACACAATCAAGGGCTTCAAGGGCCTCTGCAACGGCGACTACGATCACCTGCCGGAAGCCGCCTTCTACATGGTCGGCGGCATCGACGAAGCGGTCGAGAAGGCTCAGCGCCTGGCGGCAGAAGCAGCGTAATCAAGGCAATAGGGAGTAGTCAGTAGTCAGTAGTGAATAGCGGCCGGGTGATCAGGACAGCTGTCCTCTCCCTACTCCCTACTCACTATTCCCTACTCACTAAATTGACATGGCTGAAGCTTTCAAGTTCGAACTGGTCTCGCCGGAGCGCCTCCTGGTTTCCGAGCAGGTCGAGTCCGTCGTCATTCCAGGCGCCGAAGGTGAAATGACAGTCATGGCGCACCATGCGCCAGTCATGACCACGATCAAGCCGGGCGTCGTCACGCTGAAGACCGCCGGCGGCAAGGAAGAGCGCTATGTGGTGTTCGGCGGCTTTGCCGACATCGTTCCGGCCGGTTGCACGCTGCTGGCCGAATCGGCGGTTGCCGTCGGCGATATCGACCGCGCCGATCTCGCCCGCCGCATCCAGGAAGCCAAGGAAGACGCCGCTGACGCCAAGGACGATCAGTCCCGCAGCAAGGCCGAGCAGTTCCTCGCCCAGCTGACCACGCTCGAAGGCGCACTGCTGCCGGCGTAAGCCGCAGAATGACTTGAAGAAAAGGCCGGGCTCAGCCCGGCTTTTTTGTTGCGGCCGCCATCCTGGATCGTCTCGCATAGGCGCAGGGCCTTGGCGGGATTTCGGGGCGGGCAGCCAGCATGATCAGATCGGGTGGCGGCATGCCGGCTGCCAGTCAGGGCGAGATGAGCTTGTATCAGGCGATGGCGCCGGCGGAACCGCGATTTGGCTGCGGCGGTACAGTCGGATCGGGGCTTGCCCCTGCTTTCTGGTTGTTCGACAGTCCGGCTGTCTATCGATTTGGGGTGGCCGATGACGGAACAGACAACGCAACCGGAAGCGGCCTCGCGATCCCGGTGGACGACGGCGCTGATCGCGGCCTTTGGCGGTCCGTTCGGCGGGTTCCTTTGGATCGGCGCCGGCCGGCCGGCGGTTGCCAGCCTGGTGGTGATCAGCGCCATAAGCATTGCGCTGACATATGTGGGATTCCCGGTTCTGCCGGGGGTCGATCTCGCCTGGCTGGTGGATCTCTCCAGTTTAGGTCTCATGGTCCTGTGGGTAGCGCTCGTCGTGCCTTTCGCGTCACGATACAGACCGAACCGGTGGTATTCACACGGCCTTTCGGTGCTGCTGTTGGCCGTGCTGACCTCCTACGGAGCCGCGTTAGCGATCCGCACATTCCTCTTCCAGCCGTTTTCGACCCCGGCAGGCAACATGACACCAACGCTGGAACTCGGCGACTATTTCTTCGTCTCGAAGTTTGCCTATGGTTACAGCCGCTACAGTGTTCCTCTTGGGCTGCTGCCCTTCGAAGGCCGGGTCTTTGCCGCCGAGCCGAAGCGCGGAGATATTGTGGTGTTCAAATTTCCAGCGGATCCGAGCATCGACTACGTCAAGCGGGTCGTTGGACTGCCGGGCGACAAAATCCAGATGGTCGACGGAATCCTTCGCATCAATGGTGTGGCGGTCAAACTCGAGGATGTTGGTCCGTACAGCTCCGAGGACTCTCCCCAAAGCGCCAGACTGCAACGTGAAACCCTCCCCAACGGCGTTTCCTATTCCGTCATCAGTCTTACGGACAATTCAATAACCGACAACACGCGGGTGTTCGACGTGCCCGAAGGCCACTATTTCGTGCTTGGCGACAACAGGGATAATTCCTCCGATAGCCGGCTCAGTGTCGGCTTCGTTCCTGCCGAAAACCTGGTCGGTAAGGCAGTGCGACTGTTCTGGAATTCGCAAGGCACGGAGTATTCGTCGCGGCAGAGGCTGGACGCTCCGGCGGGACAATAGGCTTGAAATGGGCGGTTCCGGACCACCTTCAGCCTACGTTTGTCGGCTCCGGTATGCCGAGCGCTGAGAGCGCAAGCACGATCCCGCCTTGCAGGATATGCTCGCGATGAGCGGCGACCAGTTCGATCAGCGTCTGCCGCTCGGGCTTGCCGCTGGCGAAGCCGGCCCAGTCGAACACCGCCGCTACTCGTTCCAGCATCCGTCGTTCGTCGAGCGCCGCCAGCGCCGCGTCGAGCGGATCGGTAAAGTGGGCTTCCGGTAGGTCCTTGCCGCGCGCCTCGCAGGCGGCGATCCAGGCGGCGATCACCAGCGTCAGATGCTCCGGGACCAGGCCGGCCTGGATGCGCTCGATGGCGGTAGCGACAATGCGCTGCGGCAATTTCTGGCTGCCGTCATTGGCGATCTGCGCCGTGCGGTGGGCAAGCGCTGTGTTGGAGAAACGTTCGGCAAGTTCGGCCGTATAGGCTGAGGTGTCGAGCCCGGCATCCCTAGGCAAGGTCGGGATGGCCTCGGCCCAGAGCCGGTCGACGAACGCGCGGATCGCGGGATCCGCGAAGGCGCGGTCGACCGTGACGTGGCCGCTGAGCAGGCCGATATAGGCGATGCCCGAATGGGCGCCGTTGAGCAGCCGAAGCTTCATGTCCTCGAACGGCCGGACATCCTCGACCATGGTGACGCCGAATTTCTCCCAGGCCGGCCGGCCGGCTGGAAACCTGTCCTCAATCACCCATTGCCGGAATGGCTCGGTCATCACCGGCCAGGCGTCCTCGAGGCCGAGTTCGACCGCGATGCGCGCCCGGTCGGCATCGGTGGTTGCCGGCACGATGCGGTCGACCATGCTCGATGGGAATGCAACGTCATCGGCTATATGACCGGCGAGGGCAGCGTCGCCTGAAGCAGCAGCGCCGGCATCGCGCAGTTTTGCAAACCCGACCAGCAGCCGGTGCAGCGTGGCGCCATTGGCCGGCAGGTTGTCGCAGCAAAGCACGGTGAAGGGCGGCGTGCCGGCGGCCCGGCGTCGCACCAGCGCTTCCGCCAGGAATCCATGCGCTGTCCTGGGAGATCCGGGATTGCCCAGATCGTGGACGATATCGGGATGGTTTTCGTCGAGGCTGCCGTCGGCGGCCCTGAGATAGGCCTTTTCGGTGATGGTCAGGGTGACGATGCGGGTGCGCGGGTCGGTCAGCGCGGCCAGCACCGCGCCGGGGTCTTCCGGCGCGACCAGCATCGACTGGATCGAGCCGATAATGTGCAGCGCTTCGCCATCGCTGCCGCGCACCGCCAGCGTGTAGAGCCCGTCCTGTGGCGTCAGCGCATCGCGCGTGTCGGGGCTGCGCAGCGAGACGCCGACAATGCCCCAGCCGGTCTCGCCGGCCGCTAGGCAGTCATCGACATAGGCGGCCTGATGGGCACGGTGGAAGGCTCCAACGCCGAGATGGACGATGCCTGGGGCGACACTGGCGCGATCATAGGGGGGGACCGCGACCGAGGCCGGCAAGGATTGCACTGTTGCGTTGGAAAGGCGTCTGCTGGTCATGGCGCGGCTTGTCGCTGGATGGTGTGCGGGGCGGGATCTGCTAGCGGCGTAACATCCGCTCTTCCGCCGCACAATGACCTGACGCCGGTTAAAAGTCATCATACAACAATCCAGTTTTTGTATGTTGACATTATTTCTTTCCAATCCTACCGATATCGCCCCTGGGAGGAACGACGTGGCGGGAATGACCGATCCGGATCTGCTTTTTGCCGCCGAAGGGCGCGCGCTGTCGATCGCGCGCGATCTCCATGCCGGCATCAAGGACCTGCCGATCATCAGCCCGCACGGCCACACCGATCCGCGTTGGTATGCGCTCAACGAGCCATTCCCCGATCCCGCGCAATTGCTGGTGGTGCCCGACCACTACATTTTCCGTATGCTGTTCAGCCAGGGCGTGCGGCTGGAAGATCTCGGCGTCCCGACCCTCGACGGCTCGCCGGTCGAGACCGATCCCAGGGCGATCTGGCGGCGCTTCGCCGAGCACTATTACCTCTTCCGCGGCACGCCGACGCGGTTGTGGCTCGACCATGTGCTCGAGCATCTGTTCGGCATCGAAGAGCCGCTCAACGCCAGCACCGCTAGCCGCCATTACGACACCATCGCGGCGCTTTTGCAGCGCGACGATTATCGCCCACGCGCGCTGTTCGAGCGCTTCAACATCGAGGTCATCGCGACGACCGAGGGCGCACTCGACGATCTCCAATGGCACAAGACGATCCGCGACAGCGGCTGGCAGGGCCGCGTCATCACTGCCTACAGGCCGGATGCCGTCGTCGATCCCGACTTCGAAGGATTTTCGGCCAATCTCGATCGTCTGGGCGAGATCGCCGGCTGCGACACCGGCACATGGGCCGGCTATCTCGACGCGCATCACAATCGCCGCGCCTTCTTCAAAAGCTTCGGCGCAACCTCGTCGGACCACGGCCATCCGACGGCCGAGACCGCCAATCTTTCCGATGCGGCGGCGGAAGAGCTGTTCAACCGCATCCGCCGCGGCTCGGACGACGAGCGCGAGCGCAAGCTGTTTCGCGCCCAGATGCTGACCGAGATGGCCAAGATGAGCCGCGACGACGGGCTGGTAATGCAGATCCATCCCGGCTCATGGCGCAACCATTCCCCCGGAATTTTTCAGAGATTCGGCCGCGACAAAGGCTTCGATATTCCGACCCGCACCGACTATGCCGCGGCGCTCAAACCCTTGCTCGACTGCGTCGGGTTGGAGCGCGACCTCTCCATCATTCTGTTCACGCTCGACGAGACCAGCTACGCGCGCGAACTGGCGCCGCTGGCCGGCGTCTATCCGGCGCTGAAGCTCGGGCCTGCCTGGTGGTTCCATGACAGCCCGGAAGGCATGCGCCGGTTCCGCGAGATGACCACCGAGACCGCCGGCTTCTACAACACCGTCGGTTTCAACGACGACACCCGCGCCTTTCCATCCATACCCGCCCGCCACGATGTGGCGCGCCGGGTTGACTGCGCCTTTCTCGCCCGTCTCGTCGCCGAGCACCGGCTGCGTGAGGACGAGGCGCATGAGCTGGCGCGGGAGCTTGCCTACACGCTTGCCAAGAAGGCGTACCGGCTGTGAGCCGGGCGCGTGGAATTTTAAAAGGGAGGAAGACAGTCATGTTGCATTTTTCAAAACTGGTGGCAGCCACATTCGCCTTCGGCTCGCTGATGATCGGCGTTGCCGGCGCCCAGACCGTACTGCGCTCGGCCGACACCCATCCGGACGGGTATCCGACTGTCGAGGCGGTCAAATATCTCGGCGAGCTCATCAAGGAGCGCACCGCCGGCCGCTATTCGGTCGAGGTCTATCATTCGGCGCAGCTCGGCGAGGAAAAGGACACGATCGAGCAGACGCAGACCGGTGTCATCGATCTGAACCGCGTCTCGATGGGTCCGTTCAACGGCATCGTGCCGGAAACCGCGGTGCCGTCGCTGCCCTACATGTTCCGTTCGGTCGAGCACATGCGCCATGTCATGGACGGGCCGATCGGCGACGAGATCCTCGAGGCCTTCGAGACGCATGATCTGGTCGGCCTTGCCTTCTACGATTCCGGCGCCCGTTCCTTCTACAACACCAAGAAGGACATCACCTCGATCGCCGATCTGAAAGGCATGAAGTTCCGCGTCATCCAGTCCGACGTGTTCGTCGATATGGTCAACGCGCTTGGCGCAAATGCCACGCCGATGGCCTATGGCGAGGTCTATTCGGCGCTCGAAACCGGTGTCATCGACGGCGCCGAGAACAACTGGCCCAGCTTCGAATCCGCCAAGCACTACGAAGTCGCCAAGCACTATACCGTCGACCAGCACCAGATCGTGCCGGAAGTGCTGGTGATGTCGAAATCGAGCTGGGACAGACTGACGCCGGAAGACCAGGCGATCGTCAAGCAGGCGGCCAAGGATAGCGTCGTCAAGATGCGCGAATTGTGGGACGCGCAGGAGAAGAAGTCGCGAGAGATCGTCGAGAAGGCCGGCGTCAAGGTCAGCGAGATCGACAAGCAGCCGCTGATCGATGCGATGAAGCCGGTCTACGACAAGTATCTGAAGACGCCGGAGCTCAAGGACCTCGCGACGCGCATCCAGGCGACCAAGTGATTTTCTGGCGGGGCGGCATGGCGCCGCCCCGCCAATCGCTTTTAGGCGACGGAAAGACCGGGAGGATCGGATGACTGCGGGAACGGCCAGGAGCGGAGCGCCACCGCGCTTCAGCGCGGTGCTTTCGAAGATTTGCGACGGTGCGCTCTATCTCGCGGGCATCGGGATGGTCGCCATGACCGCGCTTGTTGCCTACCAGGTGTTTTCCCGCTTCGTGCTCAACGCGTCACCGAGCTGGACCGAAGTCACCGCCATCATGCTGATGAACTGGTTCATCTTCCTGGGCGCTGCCGTCGGTGTGCGCGAGAATTACCATATGGGCTTCGACGTGCTGCTCTATATCCTGCCCAAGGGCAGCAAATGGGCGCTGCGCACCCTGTCCGACCTGATCGCGTTCGGCTTCGGCTTCGGCATGGTCTGGTACGGCTGCAAGCTGGTCGGGCTGACCTGGCGGACCATCATCCCGGCGCTCGAACTTCCCGGCGGTTTCGACTATCTGCCGCTGGTTGCCGGCGGCTTTCTGATCTGCCTGTTCTCGGCCGAACGCATCGCGCTGCGCTGGTCCGGCGCCGACATCGACAAGGATATCAATCTCGAAGAAGTGCCGGAAATGCCGGCCGTGCAGGAGGCCTAGATGGAACTCTGGATCCTGTTTGGCGTCTTCACGCTTTTGATGTTTGCCGGCACGCCGATCGCCTTTTGCCTGGGTGCGGCGTCCTTCGCCACCGTGCTTTATCTCGGCCTGCCGCCCCTGGTGGTGTTCCAGCAATTGAAGTCGGGCATGTCGGCGTTCTCGCTGATGGCGATCCCGTTCTTCATCTTTGCCGGCGACCTGATGGTGCGCGGCGGCATCGCGCAGCGCATCGTTTCCTTTGCCGGCTCGCTGGTCGGTCATGTCCGCGGTGGGCTCGGTCAGGTCAACATCATCGCCGCGACGTTGTTCGGCGGCATTTCCGGCTCGGCTGTGGCGGAAGCCGCTGCCGTCGGCGGGCTGATGATCCCGCAGATGAAAGCGCGCGGCTACGGAGCCGACTATGCCGTCAACGTCACCTCGATGGCGGCGCTGATCGCGCTGCTTCTGCCGCCGTCGCAGAACATGATCATCTATTCGATCGCCGGCGGCGGCAAGATTTCGATCGCCGACCTGTTCACCGCCGGTATCCTGCCTGGTCTGCTGTTCGCCGCTTCGCTGATGGTCACCGCCTATTTCGTCGCCCGCAGCCGCGGCTACCCGGTCGAGGCTTTTCCCGGCTTCTCGCGTGTCGGCCAGCTGGCGGTCATCGCCATCCCCGGACTTCTGCTCATCGGGATCATCTTCGGCGGCGTTCGCTCGGGCATTTTCACGGCGACGGAAAGCTCCTGCATCGCCATCATCTACGCTTTGCTGGTCACCGTCTTCGTCTACCGGTCGATGGCCTGGGGCGATTTCGTCCATGCCACAAAGGGCGCGGTGCGCACGACCTCAATGGTGCTGCTGATCATCGGCACGGCGGCCTCGTTCAGCTGGCTGATGGCCTATCTCAAAGTGCCGGTGTTGCTGATCGCAGGCATGAACGCCATCTCCACCGATCCGCTGGTGGTGCTGCTTCTGCTCAACGTCTTGATGCTGCTGCTCGGCACCTTCATGGACATGGGGCCGATGATCATCATCTGCACGCCGATCTTCCTGCCGCTGGTCACCCATTACGGCGTCGACCCCGTGCATTTCGGCGTCATCACCATCCTCAATCTCGGCATTGGCCTCAACACGCCACCGGTCGGCACGGTGCAGTTCGTCGCCTGTGCCGTCGGCAAGATTACGGTCTGGGAAGCGATGCGCTCGATCTGGCCGTTCTATGGCGCGGGCATCGTGGTTCTGGGGCTGGTGACCTATATTCCGGCGATTTCGCTCTGGTTGCCGAGCGTGTTCAAATAGGCGTCTTCAAACAGGGGTGCGATATGGCATCGGATAGCGCTGTTGATCTCAGGGTCGAGAGAAAACCCAAACTGTCGGAGACCGTCGTTGCGGCGATCCGCAAGCAGTTGCAGGCGGGCGAGATCCTGCCCGGCCACAAATTGCCGACCGAGGGCCAGCTGACCGAGACCTTCGGCGTCAGCCGCACCGTCATCCGCGAAGCGCTGGCCAAGCTCGCCGCCGACGGGCTGGTCGAGGCGCGCCAGGGCGCAGGCGTGTTCGTCACCGAGCACATCTCAACGATGTTCGGCGCGCTCGCCGCCGACATGGGCAGCAAGGATTCCATCGCGCTCAATGTGCTCGAAGTGCGCCTGGCCGTCGAAATCGAATCGGCCGGGCTCGCCGCCATTCGCCGCAACGCCGCGCAGGAAGCAGCGATCCAGGAAGCGTTCTTCGAATTCGAACGGCTGCTTCTCAACAGCGAGCCGACCGGTCCGGCCGATCTCGCCTTCCACCGGGCAATCGCCAGCGCCACCAACAACCCGTTCTATGTCGAGATGCTCGATGTGCTCGGACGCCGCGCCATTCCCTGCGACGTGACCTCGCCCTGGTCGACGGAACTTGTGCAATCCGACAGCTATCAGCGCGGGCTGCAGCGCGAGCATCTGGTGATCCTGAATGCGATCACGTCAGGCGACGCCGAAGCCGCGCGCGAGGCGATGCGCGCTCATCTAACCGCCAGCCAAGAGCGCTACCGCGAGCGGCTGCACGCCCGCCAGGTCTACTACGCCGACTCGGTCAAGGCGTCGGCAACCAAATAGCCATTCATTCAGCTGGAGCAGCAATGACTCAAAGTCACCCGCATACCGATTTCACCTCGCGTTTCGCCATCGACCCGGTCGCCGCTGCTTCCATGGGCACCGACGAACTGCGTCACAATTTCCATATTGACGACCTGTTCCAGCAGGGACGCATCAGCCTGACCTACACCCATTATGACCGCATGATCGTTGGCGGCGCCGTGCCGGAAGGGACAGCGCTGCCGCTGGAGGCGATCAAGCCGACGGGGACCAAGAATTTTCTCGACCGCCGCGAGCTGATCATCGTCAACATCGGCGGCGCCGGCTCGGTGACGGCAAATGGCGAGACCCACCAGTTGCAGGCACGTGACATGCTCTATCTCGGCATGGGCAGCACCGACGTGTCGTTCGCGTCGGCCGACAAGGCAGCGCCGGCCAAATTCTATCTGCTCAGCGCCCCGGCGCATCACACCCATCCCAACCGGCTGATCCGCATCGGCGACGCCAAGCGGCTCGACCTCGGCAGCAAGGAAACCTGCAATGAGCGCTCGATCTTCCAGTTCATCCATGCCGATGGCGTCAAGACCTGCCAGCTGGTCGTCGGCATGACGCAGCTGGCGCCGGGCTCGGTGTGGAACACCATGCCTTGCCATGTGCATGACCGGCGCATGGAGGCCTATCTCTATTTCGACCTGCCGGAGACGGCGCGCGTCTTCCATTTCATGGGCGAGCCGGACGAAACGCGGCATCTGGTGATGGCTAACGAGGAGGCGGTGCTGTCGCCGGGCTGGTCGATCCATTCGGGGGCCGGCACCTCGAACTATGCCTTCATCTGGGCGATGGCCGGCGACAATGTCGACTACACCGATGTCGACCCGGTGCCGCTGGGTGAATTGCGTTGAGCGGCCCTTCCTCCTTCAGCCTGGCCGGCAAGCGTATCCTGGTCACCGGCGCGAACACCGGCATCGGCCAAGGCATCGCCGTCTCGATCGCGCGCGCCGGCGGCACCGTCATCGGTGTCGGCCGCTCGGCGATGGACGACACGGAAAGACAAGTCGCGGAAGCCGGTGGCCAGTTCGAGGCGGTGCGATGCGATCTTGCCGATCATGTTGCCGCCAAGGCCATGCTCGACCAGGTGTGGGAGAAGACCGGCCCGATCGACGGGCTGGTCAACAATGCCGGCATCATCCGCCGCGCCGATGCGGTCGATTTCTCCGAGGCCGATTGGGACGACGTCATCGACGTCAATCTGAAGACGCTGTTCTTCCTCAGCCAGGGTTTTGCCAGGCGCGTGCTGGCCGATTCCGGGCAGCGCGGCAAGATCGTCAACATCGCCTCGGTGCTGAGTTTCCAGGGCGGTATTCGTGTCGCGTCCTACACCGCGTCGAAACATGGCGCGCTCGGCATAACCCGGCTGCTTGCCTGCGAATGGGCGGCAAAAGGCATCAACGTCAACGCCATTGCGCCCGGCTATATCGAAACCAACAACACCGAGGCGTTGCGCGCCGATCCCGACCGCAGTGCTGCCATCCTGGCACGCATCCCGGCGGGACGTTGGGGCGGGCCGGAAGACATAGGCGATGCCGCCGTGTTCCTGCTGGCGCCAGCGTCCGACTATATGCATGGCGCGGTGGTTCCCGTGGACGGCGGCTGGCTGGCGCGATGAGGAGATGGTCATGATTGAAGCCAAGATTTTCGCACAGCCCGGCGAGAGCGCCTGGACGCCGACGCCGGACGGCAACAGACGCCGCGTTCTCGTCTCCACCGATGAGCTGATGATGGTCGAGTTCGGCTTCGACAAGGGCGGCGTCGGCGCACTGCATTCGCACCCGCATGTCCAGGCCAGCTATGTCGCCGAAGGTCGCTTCGAGGTGACCATCGACGGCCGCACCGCGACCATCGAGACCGGCGGCAGCTTCATCGTGCCGTCCAATCTGGTGCACGGCGTCAAGGCGCTGGAGGCCGGGCGCCTGGTCGACAGCTTTACCCCGCACCGCGCCGATTTCCTGGCCTGAACCTTTTCGGCAATTCCAGAAACAGGAAACCCGCGCCTCCTGGGGAGGCGCGGGCTGTTGCCTGTGCGCTCGTGGCGCAGCGGTACTCGAAACATCGCCGCAGGGTTTGACGGTGCCGCAACATGGTGAAGATAGGTTTAACGATGCCAACCAGGTCGATCGCCGGTGGGGTGTTGCTGCTGCTTGTTGTGGTCACGCAGGGGCTGCGCTAATCGTTCTGTCCACGCCGCTGCTTCGGGCGGCCGATCGAAAACATCAGTGATGCAGATATCGACGACGAGCGTACCGACGCACGATCCCAAACGACGTGTCCTCAAGGACGTGTTCGGTTTCGACGATTTCCGTCCCGGACAGGCCGCAGTGATGGAGGCACTGCTTGGCGGCCGCCACGTGCTGGCGGTCATGCCGACGGGTGCCGGCAAATCGCTTTGCTACCAGGTTCCGGCGCTGGTCAAGGGTGGGCTGACCATTGTCGTTTCGCCGCTCGTGGCGCTGATGCAGGATCAGGTCGCGGCACTGCGCCTCGCCGGCGTCGCCGCCGATACGATCAATTCCTCGATCGATCGTGATGCCAATGTCGCGGCATGGCGCCGCGTCGCGTCGGGCCAGACGCGGCTGCTCTACCTCGCGCCGGAACGGCTGATGACCGAGCGGATGCTGGATGCGCTTGCCAGGCTCGATGTCAGCCTGATCGCCATCGACGAGGCGCATTGCATTTCGCAGTGGGGGCCGGCGTTCCGGCGCGAATATGAAGACCTGTCGCAGCTGCGTGGCATCTTTCCCGACGTACCGATCATTGCGGTGACGGCGACGGCGGACGAGACGACGCGGGCAGACATCGAGACACGGCTGTTTGGCGGGCGTGTCGAAACGCAGGTGCTTGGCTTCGACCGGCCCAACATCAAGCTCGCTATCGAGCCCAAGCAGGACAGCAAGCGGCAGTTGCTCAACTTCATCGAACGCCATCAGGGGCGTAGCGGCATCGTCTATTGCCTGTCGCGCAAGAAGACCGAAGAGATGGCGGCCTTCCTCGAAAAGAACGGCGTCGCCGCGCTCGCCTATCACGCCGGGATGAGCAAGGAGGCGCGCGATGCGAATCAAAACGCCTTCATGACCCTGTCGGGCGTCGTCATGGTGGCGACCATCGCCTTCGGCATGGGGATCGACAAGCCTGATGTCGCGTATGTCTTCCACACCGATCTGCCCGGCAGCCTGGAAGCCTATTACCAGGAGATCGGCCGTGCCGGTCGTGACGGGCGGGCGGCTGAGGCGCATATGCTTTACGGCCTCGGCGATATCCGCATGCGCCGCATGTTCATCGACGACGAGGACGCCGCTGTCGAGCACAAGCGCCGCTCGCATGGCCGGCTCGATACGCTGATCGGCTATTGCGAGACGGCCGAGTGCCGCCGCCAGGTGCTGCTCGGTTATTTCGGTGAAGAGGCGGTCCCTTGCGGCAATTGCGACAATTGCCTGGAACAGGCGCCGCGCACCGACGGCACCGCCGAGGCGCGCCTCATCCTGGCGGCGGTGGCGCAGAGCGGCGAGCGCTTCGGCGCCGGCCATGTCATCGACATCCTCATCGGCCACGAGACTGAAAAGATCGCGGCAAGGGGGCATCACAGGCTGGCAGCCTTCGGCAATGGCGCCGCGCACAAGAAGGATTTTTGGCAATCTATGATTCGCCAGCTGGTCGCGAACGGTTTCCTGATGCCGGACCCGGCCGGCCATGGCGGGTTGGCCATCGCGGACAAGGGCCACGCACTCGGCCGGGGCGAGGTGCCGTTCCAGTATCGGGTCGAGATGCGCACGCGCGCCGCGCGCCGCGCGGCTCGCGCCGGGCAGAGCCCCCAGAGCGAAAATGTAGATGCGTCGCTGCTCGCGGCGCTCAAGACGCTGCGGCTGCGTCTGGCCAAGGAACGCCAGGTGCCGGCCTATGTGGTGTTTTCGGATCGTACACTGATCGACATGGCCGAGCGTCGTCCGCAAGACCTCGACGATTTCGCCGGGGTGAATGGCGTCGGCGCCGCCAAGCTCAAGGAGTTCGGCGCGATTTTTGTCAGCGCCATTGCCGCGCACCTTTCCGAGACGCCAGGCTGAAAGGGTGTTGCTGGACCAAAGCCCGATCCGGCATCAGTACGCCTTCAACTTGCCCGCCCGCTTATCCTTTCATTTTGGCGCTACCCTGCCGTAGGGGAATGGCCTTCCAAATTGTATGGAACCGTGACGACAAACCACACATTCCTGAATCTAAGCGGTCGATTCTCGGATGTAGCCGTGATTATGGAAACCCGCTGTTGCGCGCGGGTGGCGGTTTTCTCGGCCTTGGAGACGCTACGTCGGCAGCCGCGATCCGCTGAGCCGAATGGTATGATTCAGACCATCTTTGTTGTTGAAAACCCGCTTTCGACGGGAGTATAAAACTCGAGGTTACCATTGCTTTTCGTATAGAGGCTGTGGTGGAAACGTGGGTCCAATCCGCAAAGCATTGCCTTGCGTGGAAGTGGTCGAACCGGCGGCGAATGGTCCGTTCCTGTGGCCAAGGAAGACCAGGAAATTACCCGATCATTCGTGATTGAACCGTTTGCGCTGTCCTATGCTGAGGGCCAGCGGATACGCCTGCATCTCGACAAGTTCGTTCGTCTGCAGAGAGGCTAAGCCTGATGAAAGACCGGTGGGAACCTGACCACCAGTTCATTGAAAGCGCCCGCCGTAGCCAGCTCCGAGCGGAGAGCCAACTGGACTCCCTGCAATCGACCATCGCCGAAACGCGACGCGTCCTAGAGGCTTCACGGAAGCTCTTGGAAAAGTTGCCGAGCGCGAAGACCATACCCAGCCATAGGGAATGGCCGGTGCAGGTTGGGCATGCTTGTGGGGCTTCACCGCACCGGCCACTGCGGGAAGATATGAGGCCCCCCGCGCCGCCTAAGATATAGGCATATTAGCAATCGCGCAATTAACCCTATTGCGCTACCCAGCCGTAGAGGCAAGGAAATCGGAGAAGTTGGTGCCGGTTAACCGCCAGCACGCGAGCAAGTCATTCTGAAAGCATGAAAAACGCGATTTTGCTCGTGCCAATTGAGCGTCTGAAATCTAGTTCCTCCTGCCGATTATCCCTAAGTTAACTGGAATACTTATATCCCCGAAGGGTTGCGAATCAGTCGATTGTCAAGCGCATGCCATGGAGCAAGCAAGGGATCGATTTGAGCAGAAGGGCCGCAGCGGTCGAAGCGCGCTGGGAAATCCGAGCGGCTTCGGCAATTGTCCGCTCTGGCTCGCCCGCTACAACTCGACTCGCGCAGTGTGGACGGAATCACCGGCCATGTGGACGAGAACAATCTGGCGATGTCGTTCACCGAGTTTCGTTCGCGCTACAGCCTCTAAGGGCAAGGTAATCAAGGCGCTCGGATCGCCGCCTCAGGCGGCTTCGCGTTCGGCCTGCGCAGTCAGGTCCGGCTCCCGGCGGCTGTACTGCCGCGGCGAACAGCCCATGACGCGCTTGAATGCCGTGCTGAAGGCGCTTTCGGATTCGTAGCCGAGCGCCAGCGCGATGACGGAGACGGGATCGCCGGAATGCATCAGCCTGTCGCCGGCCAGCATCATGCGCCAGCGCGTCAGATAATCCAGGGGTGAGGCCCCGACCGTCTGCTTGAATCTGAGCGCAAAAGTCGATCGCGACATGCCGGCGCGCTCCGCCAGTTGCTGCAATGTCCAGCCATGTGCAGGGTCCTCGTGCATGGCGCCGATCGTCGCGCCGATCTGCCTGTCGGTCAGTGCGAACAGCCAGCCGACATTGCCTTGCGCGGTCATATGCAGGCGCAAGGCCTCGATCAGGATCATGTGGGCGAGGTGCTCGACGATGAGAAAGCCGCCGGGACGCCGCTGGCGCAATTCCTGCATCATCCGCTCCACCGGCCAGCGAAGCGCCGAATGGTCGCTCTCGCCGCGGATGTGGACGATGGGCGGCAGCATCCGCAAGAGGATGCCGGCATGGTCGCCGGACAGCGTGAAGCGACTGCTGACCAGGAGGAAATCGCCGCCGCCATTATGGACGGTGATGCCGCCAGTGCGCGCCGGAGAGAAGATCGTGCGGGCATCGACCGTCGGCAGGCCAAGATCGCTGGCAAGCCGAAAGGGTCGGCCGCGCGGCAGCAGAAAGCAGTCGCCGGCGTCAAGGCGCACCGCCTCAGCGACGCTCTCGACCGACAGCCAGCACCGGCCGGACACCACGGCGCCGCATTTGATGGCGGCCTGCTGGTCAGGGAACTGGATCGCCCAGTCGCCACCGGTTTCCAGCCCAGCCGACAGGTAATTGCGCGGCTTCAGTAGCGACAGCACGTCTGACAGCGGATCCATGAGCGTTCTCGGACGATTGCGAAGATATCTCGGATTTTACAGTATAGATCGTATGATCTCAAACTTCTATCTCCTTCGCAACGGGCTGCCTGTACGGCCCTCGACAAAAACCAAGGAGAAATCATCATGCGTGTGTTCGTTACCGGGGCTACCGGTTTTGTCGGTTCGGCTGTTGTGCGGGAATTGCTCGGGGCGGGCCATCAGGTGCTTGGCCTCGCGCGGTCGGAAGCAGGTGCGGAGTCGATCGTGGCCGCGGGTGCCGAGGCGCATCGCGGCGATATCGAGGATTTCGACAGCCTGCGCAGCGGCGCTGCCCAATCGGATGGCGTCATCCACACGGCCTTCAACCACGACTTTTCGAGATTCGCCGCCAGTTGCGCAGTTGACCAGCGCGCCATCGAAACGCTCGGCGCGGCGCTCGAGGGTTCCGAGCGGCCGCTGCTTGTCACCTCCGGCCTCGCCGGTTTTGCGCAGGGAAGGCCGGCAACCGAAGACGACAAACCCGCGCCTCCATCGGCCTCCATGCCGCGCGCTTCGGAAGCAACGGCCGTGGTGCTCGCAGCGCGCGGGGTGCGCGCATCGACGGTGCGGCTGGCGCCGACCGTCCATGGCGAGGGCGATCACGGTTTCGTGCCGATGCTGATTGCCATTGCGCGTGAAAAGGGCGTCTCGGCCTATGTCGGCGACGGCGCAAATCGCTGGGCGGCGGTGCACCGGTTCGACGCCGCCACCCTGTACAGGCTGGCACTGGAGAAGGGGGCGGGCGGCGTCAGCTATCATGCGGTTGCCGAACAGGGCGTGGCGAGCAAAGAGATCGCCGAGATCATCGGCCGCCGGGTCGGCCTGCCGGTCGTTTCCATAGGCCCCGAGGACGCGGCTGCGCATTTCGGCTTTCTCGGGCATTTCATCGGCAGGGACCTGTCGGCGTCAAGTGAGCAGACCCGCACTGCGCTGGGATGGCAGCTGACCGGGCCGGGGCTTATCGCCGATCTCGATCGTGCCCGCTATTTCGAGGCCTGATCAGGCCGGCCAGTCGCGTTGCATTGCACGACCGACAGCCTGGCGATCAGCGGCAGTGCCAGCAACACGGCCAGACGCAGCCCGCCGAGCGGGCAGCACCGTCGTGCTGCTGGAACCGCCGCCACATCTGTATGGCGGCAAGCAGAACGAACACGGCGTAGGCCGCCCGCAGCCCGGACGACCTGCTCGCCCGTCGCCGTAAAGCCGGCGAAGACATGGCCTCGTCATGGCAGACCTACCTTGTTACGGGGATGCGCGCGCGATTCCCGCGCCTAGTTAGAGATCGCCCTTCCTCACCTTGCCGTAAACGATATTCCGGTTCGAGCCATAGTAGACTTTCGCGTCGAAAGGACTCCCGCCGAGGGCGGCATTGATGATGTCCCACATATCGTCGGCCGAACGTAGGATGAGCGGCCAATCCATGAAAGTCTCCATGTAACCATCCGTCGTGATCTCGTCGCTGAAATTGGCAAACAGGAATTCGCCACCGGGTTTGACGAGTTCCATGGCTCTTTGAAGCAGGCGGACGCCGATGGCGCGCGGCAGGTAATCGTAAAGCCCCGATGCGTAGACGAGATCGAATGTGCCAAGGGCGTAAGCGCGGCGCAGGATGCCGCGTACGGAGCCCTGGAGTGCCTCGACGGCCGTGCCGGCAAAGTCGTTGTTCACGGTGGCTACGCTGACGGAGTCCTGATCCAGGCCGATCCAGCGTTGCAGTTTATGCTTGGCCAACGCGTCGGAGCGTTCGGCTTCCCTGAGGTGGCCGCAGGCAATCGCCAGCACCTCCGCCTTTTCCACACTGCTGGCCGTTTCGTCCACGGTCCTGGCCAGAATATCCCGCCGCTCGCGCCCCGCCACCGAACTGGCAGCTTCACTGGTGTACGCATAGATTTGCCGACCAAGTAAGGTCGACGAGGCCACGATTTCGTCGGCGATCGGATGCTTGTAGTAAATATCCAGCAGGCCTGCATCGCCTGAATACCCGCGCGGTTTTTCGACCGACCACCGCGTGAACGGGTCCTGGAGCAAATATTCCGCAACCCGATGCTGCTGAGCCAAAGGAACGAGTTTCTGCCAAACCGCGGGAGCAACCTGCCGGCGGAGCTTGTGGAGTCGCCCCGCCAAACGATGGACAATGGGGGCGGCCGGTTTGTGTCGCGCAAAGGCTTGATGAGCAAGGTCCAGTATCAGGGCGAGCTGGGCCGTGCTGTCCCTCAACTCGTCGGAGTCAGCTGCCTCTTCGGAGGTCGCAACATGTTTCTTCATCAGCCTGGTGGTGACCAGGCTGTATTGGTCGAGCTGCAGTTTTGGCTTGATAGGCATGCCGTTTACTCTCCGGTTACCGCCCCGGTCCCCGGCCAGCAGCATAGGTGCGCCGCCAACCAATGCTAACAATTTTAATAAAATTTTAATAAAATTTTAATCGATGGAGCGGCCATCAATTCTGCAAAACTGGCTAAATCCGAACCACCCGTTTACCCTCGGTTAGCGACATCTGACTTTTCCTGCGGACAGGGGCGTCTTCATTCCCCGACCGCAGGCGACGTCGGCTGTTGCATTCGCTACTGCAGATCGCGGAGGAGCGTTGCGATGCAACTGAGCGAGGACGTTGCCCAGAAGGTGGCGGCAGCGATTGGACGTCCGCGGTGGCATTCCGCCGATCCGGAACTGCTGGCACTGTTCCTGCAGAAGGATGCCGATGAGAATCGCAGTCTTGTGCGATGGGGTATTGCGGCTGCTGTATTCAGCTATGTGGCCTATGGCCTTTTCGATTGGTTTCTTTTTCCGGATATCGCCGGCCGGCTTGTTTTGACGCGCGTTACGCTAGGGATCACTTCCCTTGCGCTTGTCGAATTTGTCGCCCGACGGGGCTTTGCCCTTGCCACCTTGCACCTTGTAGCAGCGCTGGCGATTGTCTCCGGTGCCCTTGGGTGGCTCGTCTCCGCTGTTGGAACAGAGCATCAGGATGCCCTCTCCCATTTCATGGTTTTTGGCACCGTGTTCATCCTGGGTGCGAATCTGTTCTTCAACTTCCGTTTTTGGCTTTCAGCCCTTGCCTCCGCGACGGTCGCCGCAAGCTTTGTGTACGCCGCGATGTTCTCCCTTCAGGCCGACATCGCCGGTCGGGTCGTGTTGTCGGCCTATTTCGTGAACTGCCTCGTCTTGTCGCTTTATCTTTCGTGGCGGCTGAGCCTGGAGCGTTACCAGACCTTCCTGCACGCGCTTCGGGCACAATTCCAGGAGCAGGCTGCTATCAAGAAGGGGCAAAAGCTAACCGAAATCGCCGACACCGATCCGCTCACGGGAATGAAGAACCGCAGGGCGATCATTCGAGAATTCTCGGAGCTGCGCGAAGACTGGGCCGCGGACGACGACGAGATAGGGCTCATTCTGATCGACGTCGACTACTTCAAAAGGTTCAATGACGGACTTGGTCATCAGGCCGGCGACGATTGCCTGATCAAACTCGCCCATGTCCTCTCCGAGATGGCGGCTGCCAACAACGCCATCGCGGCCCGCTATGGCGGAGAAGAATTCGTCATTCTCTGCAAGGTCACCGGGCGGGCTCACCTTCATGAGATAACGAAGAAATTCTGTCGCGCTGTAGAGGATTTGGATATCTACCACCCTGACCGGGGCGACAAGCTCAACATCGTCACGATCAGTGCCGGAGCGTCGTTGACGCGCGCCGATCAGAGCATAGAGCTTAGAATCCTGCTGCAGGAAGCTGACCGCGCACTCTACGCGTCCAAGTTTGCCGGTCGGGCTACGTTCACGATTTACGACCCACACGCCACCAGCCAGGATCGCTCCGGCGAAAATCTTTCAGAACTGCTGAAGGTGGCAGTTTCCAACCAGCTCGTTTCTGTCGCCTACCAGCCAATTCGCGAGCTGGCGTCGGGACGCGTGCTGGGCCACGAGAGTCTGATGCGGGTATGCGACTTCGACGGCACCATGATCAGTCCGTCCGTGTTCATACCCGTTGCCGAGCAGACCGGAGCGATCGTGGAACTGGGTACGTGGCTGATCGATCGAGCCTGCGGTGACATGGCGGAATACGGATTGGGCTCGGTCGTGACGGTGAACGTCTCCGTTCTTCAGCTCAAGGCTCCCAACTTTTCACTCCGGATCACCGAAATCCTTGGCAGGCACGGCCTTGCGCCACAGAAACTGGCCATCGAAATCACCGAAGGCAGTGACATCTTTCTGGAGGCGCAAGCGGTCAGAAACGTGGAGCGGTTGCGAAAACTCGGCGTTCAGATCTGGCTGGACGATTTCGGAACGGGATTTGCCGGCCTGACATGGCTCCGCCGTTTCAAATTCGACGTGGTCAAGATCGATCGCAGCTTCCTCCACGATTGCCAGACGTCTCGTGGCTTGAGCCTGTTGCGGGACATGGTCGGGCTGCTTCGCAATCTCGGCCATGTCGTGCTCGCCGAGGGCGTCGAAACGGAGGAGCAGTACATATTGCTGCAGCGCCTGGGGGTAAATTTGATGCAGGGCTTCCTCACCGGGCATCCAGTCCCGATCGAAGAGGTAAACCAAATGAGGCAAGGCCTTGTTGCCTAGCGGCAGCCTCTACGCTGAAGCTTCGGAGGGCATCCTGCTTCGTTCCGGTCCCCCTACGCTACTTCGTAGCTTCGGGCGACACTCCTACGCCCAGATGCGGTTCCGGGTTGCCTGCCACCCGAAGCCCGCAGGGCGTAGGGTGGCGGAGAGGGAGGGATTCGAACCCCCGATGGGCTTGCACCCATGCCGCATTTCGAGTGCGGTGCATTCGACCACTCTGCCACCTCTCCGCGGTCATGGTCGGCCGTTGCCGGCGCGGCGCACTAGATAACGGCTGGGCGGGCAGGTTACAAGGCCAAATCCGCGGGGAAATTCAGCTTCCTGTGCGGGCTTTGCCGGGAGGGCTGCGCCGCGGCCACGTCGGCAGATAGACCAACCGGTCTCGACCAGAGGGATCGGGCGCGGCAAGGAGGCCGCATGGCCAAGGAATCCGGCCGTTTGCCTTGACTCGTAGCGAACCTTCGGTTAGGGGAAGCGCGCAATCGGCGTGGAGGGTTCTTCCACGCCGCTTGTTTTTCGAACCCGCAGACTGACAAAAAGACGGCCGAACCGCGTGACGCGGCTCATCGAGGCCGACCGAACAGCGAAAGGCAAAAAATGTTCGCAGTCATTAAAACGGGCGGTAAGCAGTATCGCGTTGCCGCCAACGATCTCCTGAAGATCGAGAAGCTCGAAGCCAATGTCGGCGATATCGTCGAAATCGGCAGCGTCCTCGCCCATGGCGAAGGCGAAAATGTCACCTTCGGCGCCCCGTTCGTCGATGGCGCTCTGGTCACGGCGGAAGTCGTCGAGCAGGGCAAGAACCGCACCGTCATCGCTTTCAAGAAGCGCCGCCGGCAGAATTCGCGCCGCAAGATCGGCCACCGCCAGCTTCTGACCACCGTGCGGATCGCCGAGATCCTGCTGGGTGGCGCCAAGCCTTCCAAGAAGGCCGCAGCCAAGGTGGAAGCCAAGGAAGTCAAGGCTGACGTAGCGCCCGAGGCGAAGGCCGAGGCCGCGCCGAAGGAAGCCAAGGCGAAGAAGGAAGCCAAAGCCGAGGTTGCTCCGAAGGATGAAGCCAAGACGGAGACCGCCGTCGCCGCGCCGCTGTTCAAGGCGCCGAAGGGCGAGCCGGACGATTTGGCCGTGATCAAGGGCATCGGCCCGGTTGCCGCCGGCCAGCTGCACGAGCAGGGCATCACCACCTTCGCCCAGCTTGCCAAGCTGTCGGACAAGGACGTGGCCAAGATCGACGCGCACATGCCCTTCAGCACCGACCAGATCAACGACTGGCGCGAGCAGGCCAAGGAACTGGCGAAGAAGTAAAACGAACCGGCGACAAGGTCGCCGGATCGGACTTGAAACGGAACGCGAACGCGTTCATAAGACCATTCAAGCGCCCCAGGGCGCATCGGAGTTAGTTAGATGGCACACAAGAAAGCTGGCGGCTCGTCGCGCAACGGTCGCGACTCGCATTCCAAGCGTCTGGGCGTGAAGAAGTTCGGCGGCGAAGCCGTCATCCCGGGCAACATCATCATCCGTCAACGCGGCACCACCTGGCATCCCGGCGTCAATGTCGGCATGGGCACGGACCACACCCTTTTTGCGCTCGAGACCGGCGCAGTCACCTTCAACAAAAAAGCCAACGGCCGAACCTACGTATCGGTCAACCCGATTACCAAAGCCGCGGAGTAGCCGGTTCCGCACTATAAAACCGGCGCCCATCTCGGGAACCGGTGTCTGGCCAAACCAGTGAATGGAGCCAGGAAAAGGATCAGGGGAGATGGGTTTTCCATCTCCCCTTTTTTCTTGCCTGGAGGACGTCGAATGGTTGCCGAAGCGGAAGACACCGAAGACGAAAGTTACGCGATAGATTGCCCGGTGCTGGCCACGGAGCGGCTGGTGATGCGCGCCCCGTGCGAAGCCGACATCGCGCAACTGGTCGAGCTTGCCGACAACCGTCATGTCGCCGAGATGCTGGCCCGCATGCCGCACCCCTATGGCGAGGCCGAGGCACGCGCCTTCCTGGCCATGACCCGGTCGCGCCGGGCCGGCATCGCCTACGCCCTGACGCTCGCCGGCACCGACATTTTCGTCGGCTGCGCCGGCCTCAACATGACCGATCGCGGGCTGGAGCTCGGCTACTGGATCGGCGAGCCCTACTGGAAGCGCGGCTATGCGACGGAGGCCGCGCACGCGTTGGTCGACCTCGCCTTCCAACGGACCTCGATCCAGGTGCTGCAGGCTTCGACGCGGGTGATCAATCCGGCCTCGCGCCGGGTCATCCACAAATGCGGCTTCCAGTATGCCGGCCAGGGCATGCTGAACTCGATCGTCGCCGGCCAGGTGCCGGTCGAGCGGTACCGGCTGGACAGAAAGACCTGGATCAGCCTGCGCAACTGGGTGCATTTCTAGGTGTTTTGATATTCAGGTGAGGCCGGCCTGCAAACGCGGGTTTTATACGCTTCCGGTGCACGTACTTAAGTACACTCCGCTCCGGTTCTCGAAAACCAGTGTTTTCGGCTCGGCCTGACCTGAATCTCAACACACCTAGGCGCGTGCCTCCAAACGACAGGTTTGGAAACGTTGGTTGTGGATCGGGCTCAACTCAGCCCATCTCGACCCAAATCGGGAGATGGTCCGAACCGACCGCTTGCGGGTCGACCCACAGGCGCTTCAGCGATCCGGCGAGCGAGGCCGAGGTAAAGATGTAGTCGATGCGCTTGTGGCGGCTTGTGTCTTCGGGTCGCGTGGGATCGACCCAGGTGACGACGTCTGGTGTGTTCAGGCGCTGGGCGACGTCGACGGCGAGATCGGCGGTCAGCGGCATACCGAATTCATGGTCCGGGCGGCCGACGAGTTCGACATATTCGGGCGAGCCGGGCAGCATGTTGAAGTCGCCCATGACGATGAAGGCTTCGGGATAGGGCAGGTCCGGCAGGCCGATCTCGGGAATGCCGGAGAGGCCGCCGCCCTCGAAGGCATAGTTCAACAGGCGCTGGCGCAGGAAACGGATCTGGCTGGCGCGTTCAACCGGACTGCGATGGTCGAGATGCGTGGAATAGAAGCGGATGAAGCCGAGCGGGGTCTCGACCAGCGCCTCGAGTGCGCCGCGCTGGAAGTTCATCGCCTCAAGGCTGCGGCTGCGCGGCAAAAGCAGATTGCGCGACAGATGGATCGGTGTCTTCGACAGCACCATGTTGCCGAGCTGGAAAGTGGTGGTGATGGCGCGGCCGGCCTCCAGGCGCGAGCCGACATTGACCTCGAAATTGCTGCCGTAAGCGGCAAAATATTCGGGCAGCGCCTCGCCGATCTCGGCCACCATGTCGCGGTTGCCGTTCCTCGGATTGTTGCGGGTCACTTCCTGCAGCGCGATCACGTCGGCGCCGCGAACCGCCTCGGTGATGCGGCCGAGATCGTAGCGGCCATCCAGACCGATACCGTACTGGATGTTGTAGCTTACAACCTTCATTCCCGCGCCCCTCAAGCTCCGTCCGCGAACACTGCTACCGCGTCCCCGGCAAAAGGGCATCCGGCGCTTTAGTCGCAAAACGGCCTCGCCCTTGGCCGCGCCTTGGTTTAGAGCAAGGCGCAAGATCTAAAGCAAAGCCGCAAGGCCAACAGAAACTGCGTAGTCCAATGAAATTTCTCGATCAAGCCAAGGTTTATATCCGCTCCGGCGACGGTGGCGCCGGCTCTGTGTCGTTCCGGCGCGAAAAATTCATCGAGTTCGGCGGCCCGGATGGCGGCGACGGTGGCCGCGGCGGCGATGTCTGGCTGGAAGCGGTCAATGGGCTGAACACGCTGATCGACTATCGCTACCAGCAGCACTTCAAGGCCAAGACCGGTGTCCACGGCATGGGCCGCAACATGACCGGCGCCAAGGGCGCCGATGTGACGCTCAAGGTGCCGGCCGGAACCCAGGTGTTTGCCGAGGACAATGAGACGCTGATCTGCGACCTGACCGTGGTCGGCCAGCGCTTCCTGCTGGCCAAGGGCGGCAATGGCGGCTTCGGCAACCAGCATTTCAAGACCTCGACCAACCAGGCGCCTCGCCGCGCCAATCCGGGCCAGCCCGGCGAAGAGATGAATGTCTGGCTGCGGCTGAAGCTGATTGCCGACGCCGGCCTGGTCGGGCTGCCCAATGCCGGCAAGTCGACTTTTCTGGCAACCGTCACTGCGGCCAAGCCGAAGATCGCCGACTACCCCTTCACCACGCTGCATCCAGGTCTCGGCGTTGCCCGCATCGATGCGCGCGAATTCGTCATCGCCGACATTCCGGGCCTCATCGAGGGCGCGCATGAGGGTGTCGGCATCGGCGACCGCTTCCTCGGCCATGTCGAGCGCACGCGTGTACTTCTGCACCTGGTCTCGGCGCAGGAGGAAAACCCGGGCAAGGCCTACAAGACCGTGCGCGCCGAACTCGACGCCTATGGCAATGGGCTGATCGAAAAGGTCGAGATCGTCGCGCTCAGCCAGGTCGATATCCTAGACGCCGATGAGCGCAAGAAGAAGGTTGCGTCGCTCAAACGCGCTGCCGGCCGCGCGCCGATGCTGCTGTCGGCGGCCACCGGTGAGGGCGTCGAAGCGGTGCTGCGCGCGCTGATGGCGGTTGTCGGCGAAGCGCGCGACAGGGCTGCCGCTCCCGTCGAGACCCGCTGGGACCGATAGCGATGACGGCGCGGTCGCTGACAAAATACCGGCGCATCACGGTCAAGATCGGTTCGGCCTTGCTGGTCGACCGCACCAGCGGCCTGAAGCGCGACTGGCTGGCTTCGCTTGCCGAGGATATCGCGGTGCTGGCCAATGGTGGCGCCGAGATCCTGGTAGTCTCGTCCGGCGCCATTGCGCTCGGCCGCACCATTCTCGGTCTCGGCAAACGGGCGCTGAAGCTCGAGGAGAGCCAGGCGGCGGCCGCCGTTGGGCAGATTGCGCTGGCCGGCGCGTGGTCGGACGCGCTGGGCAAGGGCGCGCTGAAATCAGGCCAGATCCTGCTGACGCTCGGCGACACCGAAGAGCGCCGTCGCTATCTGAATGCCCGCGCGACGATCTCGACGCTGCTCAAGATGAAGGCGGTGCCGGTCATCAATGAGAACGACACGGTGGCGACCTCCGAAATCCGTTATGGCGACAATGACCGGCTGGCGGCCCGGGTGGCGACGATGATGGGCGCCGACCTGCTTGTGCTGCTCTCCGACATTGACGGGCTCTATACGGCGCCGCCGGCGCGCGATCCCGATGCGAAATTCATTCCGGTGGTCGACCGCATCACGCCCGATATCGAGGCTATGGCCGGGGCGGCCGCATCCGAACTGTCGCGCGGCGGCATGCGCACCAAGCTCGATGCCGGCAAGATCGCCACCGCCGCCGGCACCGCCATGATCATCACCTCGGGCACCAGGCTGTCGCCACTGATGGCGATCGAGCGTGGCGAGCGCGCCACCTTCTTCAGGCCGAGCGCCAATCCGGTGAAAGGCTACAAGACCTGGATCGCCGGCCAGCTCGAACCGGCCGGGCGGCTCACCGTCGACGCCGGCGCCATCGGTGCGCTGCTGTCCGGCAAATCTTTGCTGCCGGCCGGCGTCAGGCTGGTCAGCGGCAATTTCTCGCGCGGCGACACGGTGGCGATCCTGTCGCCGGAAGGGCGCGAGATCGCGCGCGGGCTTGTTGCCTACGATGCCGCCGATGCCGTAAGGATCGCAGGCCTGAAGACCGCCGAGATCGAAACCGTGCTCGGCTACGAGGCGCGCTCGGCGATGATCCACCGCGACGATCTGGTAGTGAGCGGCGCGGCCGAGTGAGGCGCGGCCCTGCGATTGACGGCGCGCTACTTGTCAGGTTCACGCGGCCATTTGGGCGGGTTGCGATACCTCTCCTGAACGTCCCGTTGAATTTTCAGAAGCTTGCTGCAACCTCCCAACTGTCCTTCAATGATAGCCTTGGCACGTTCATCCATTTCGGCTTGGGGGAGGTCCGTCCCGTCTGCGATGAGGTCGTGCATGACTGAGTCGGCCATCATTGCGTCTGTCGCTTTTTCCTCCTCCATCTTTTTCTTGAATTCTGCTTCAAGCCTCACACGCGGCCCACATCCATGTCCCTCCTCAACTACGACGTAGATTTGGGAAAACGGCGTCGGTAGCGCGCCGCAATAGCGCTCAGCGAGTACGAGGGACATCATCGAACCTACCATGGTCATGGCCCGGCCATC
Source organism: Mesorhizobium sp. M0077 (assembly GCF_040322955.1). Taxonomy (NCBI): domain Bacteria; kingdom Pseudomonadati; phylum Pseudomonadota; class Alphaproteobacteria; order Hyphomicrobiales; family Phyllobacteriaceae; genus Mesorhizobium; species Mesorhizobium sp. M0077. Next base: position 146,458 of record NZ_JAMYUL010000010.1, on the reverse strand, counting down.
GGGGCTCTCGCCGAGTTCGATCTTGTCATCGCAGTAATCGGCTGCGCGAAGGCCGGTGGGCGCCAGCATCGTGGCCAAAGCAAACAAGACTGCGGCGCTCTTCACTCTGCTCTCCCGAATTTGCGGCCATTGCCGCGAAGGCCGGCCGCGTGTAAATCCACCAGGCTTCACCGGAGCGGTCAGATGTTGAACAAACACCAAGGCGAAGATGTAGCCAGTTTGATGGCACGGATGGGCCGCAATGCGCGCGCCGCCGCCCGACCGCTGGCTATCGCCACGACCAACGCCAAGAATGCCGCACTCGTCGCCATGGCCGACGCGATCATTTCGCGTGAGCAGGACATTCTCGACGCCAACGCCATCGATGTCTCTAACGGACACGAATCGGGCTTGTCCGGCTCCTTCATGGACCGGTTGAAGCTCGATCCGGCGCGCACCCGTGCCATGGCGGATGGCATACGTGAAATCGCCGAGCTCAGGGACCCGGTCGGCGATGTGATTGCCGCCTGGGATCGCCCCAACGGCCTGCAGATCGAGCGCGTGCGCACGCCGCTCGGCGTTGTCGGCGTCATTTATGAAAGCCGGCCGAATGTGACGGCGGATGCCGGCGCGCTCTGCCTCAAGGCCGGCAATCCGGTGATCCTGCGCGGCGGCTCGGACTCGCTCAATTCGTCCGCCGCCATTCATGCCTGCCTGGTCGAGGGGCTGAAGGCCGCCGGCCTGCCGGAAGACGCCATTCAGCTGGTGCCGACCACCGACCGCGCCGCCGTCGGCGAGATGCTGAAAGGGCTTGGCGGCAATCTCGACGTCATCATTCCGCGGGGCGGCAAGAGCCTGGTCGGGCGCGTCCAGAGCGAGGCGCGGGTGCCGGTCTTTGCCCATCTTGAAGGCATCTGCCATCTCTACATCGACCGCTCGGCCGATCTTGACATGGCGGTCAGGATCGCCGTCAACGCCAAGATGCGGCGCACCGGTGTCTGTGGCGCTGCAGAGACTTTGCTGGTCGACCGCATGGTGGCCTCCACACATCTGGTGCCGATCCTCGACGCGCTACGCGCCGCCGGCTGCGAGATCCATGCCGATCAGGAAGTGATGAAGCTGTTCTTCGACGCCAAGCCGGCGACCGATGCCGACTGGGTGACCGAATATCTCGACGCCATCATCGCGGTAAAACTGGTCGACGGGATTGCCGGCGCCATCGACCATATCGAGACGTTCTCCTCACACCACACAGAGGCGATCATCGCCGAGGATGCAAAGGCTGTGCAGCGCTTCTTCAGCGAGATCGACTCGGCGATTCTCCTGCACAATGCCTCCACCCAGTTCGCCGATGGCGGCGAGTTCGGCATGGGCGCCGAGATCGGCATCGCCACCGGCAAGATGCACGCGCGCGGACCGGTTGGTGTCGAGCAGCTGACCTCGTTCAAATACCGCGTGCGCGGGTCGGGACAGGTGAGGCCTTGAGCGCTGGCCTTACCCTCCCCCTTGTGGGGAGGGTGGCGAGCGCAGCGAGCCGGGTGGGGGTACGACGCTGAATTCTGCAATCCCCCCACCCCGCTCCGCTTCGCGGATCGACCCTCCCCACAAGGGGGAGGGTGGGGCGCCTCTTTCCTCGCACTACCTCCGCATGCCGCATGCCGAAAAGGGCCTTGCCGTCGGCCTGTTCGGCGGCTCGTTCAACCCGCCGCATGCCGGTCATGCGCTGGTGGCGGAAATCGCGCTCAGGCGGCTGGCGCTCGACCAGCTATGGTGGATGGTGACGCCAGGCAATCCGCTGAAGAGCACCAGGGAATTGGCGCCGCTGAGCGACCGGCTGCTCCAGTCGGAGCAGGTCGCCAAGAACCCGAAGATCAAGGTCACCGCCTTCGAGGCGGCGCATCATATTCGCTTCACCGCCGACACGCTGGCTCTGGTCAAGGCGCGCAATCCCGGCGTCGACTTCGTCTGGATCATGGGCGCTGACTCACTTCGCGATTTCCATCGCTGGCAGCGCTGGCGCCAGATCGTCATGACCTTCCCGATCGCCGTCATCGACCGCCCGGGCGCGACGCTGTCCTTCCTGTCCTCGGTCGTGGCCAAGACCTTCGACTATGCCCGCGTCGACGAGGGTGACGCGCCCCGGCTCGCCCGCATGAAGGCGCCGGCCTGGACCTTCATCCACGGCCCACGCTCGTCGCTGTCATCGAGTGCTATTCGCCAGCAAGCCAAGGTAACTCCGTAAGACCAGATCGCCGATGTCGCTTTTACGGCGGCCTTTCGCGATTGGCTGGGCGATGCTGCGCTGGATATGGCCACTTCAGTGAACCAGACCGACATCGGCCCCGATCATGGCACCCCGCCGGCGCCCGTGATCGCCATTGCCAGCGTAATCGTGTCGATGGCGCTGATTGCGGTCGGGAATGGGTTGATGTTCGCCTATATCCCGGTCCGGCTTGGCGTCGAGCGCTTCGATCCGACCTGGGCCGGGCTGATCATCACCGGCCTGTCTGCCGGCGGACTTGCCGGCTGTATCCTGACCGGGCCGCTGGTGCGCCGCGTCGGGCACGCCCGCGCCTTCATGGTGCTGTCGGCGCTGATAGCGCTGTCGAATGCTGCCATTGGCGCCGGCACCTACCCGCTGCTGTGGATCGCGGCGCGCGCGCTTTACGGTTTTGCAATATGCGGCCTGTTCATCGTCGCCCAGAGCTGGCTCAACGATGCCGTCGCAAACGCCATTCGCGGCCGGGTGATGGCGGTGTTTTACGTCGCCTATGTCGCCGGACTTGGCGTCGGCTATGCCCTGCTGGCGGCGGTCGACATCGCGACGGCGCAGGCGCCGCTGATCGGCATTGCCTTCACCGCGGTGTCGATCCTGCCGGTCGGCATGACGCGGTTGGCTCAACCGCCGCCACCTCGCGCAGCCTCCGTGGCGCTTGGCCGCGCCTGGCGGATCTCGCCGGTCGGCGTGGCCGGCATGCTGGCCGTCGGCGGCCTGTCGATGGCGATCGCCGGGTTCGCACCGATCCATGCCACGGCCAAGGGCTACAGCCAGGCCGATGTGGCGCTGCTTTTGTCGGCCATGCCCGTCGGCACGCTGATCCTGCAGATCCCGCTCGGCTGGATTTCGGATCGTACCGATCGCCGTTACGTGCTGGCCGGCGCTGCGGCACTGGCCATCGTTGCCGGTATTCTGGCTATCGGCTTTGACGGTGGCGCTCTGGCGGTGCTGGTGGTGATCTATGTGATCTGGGACGGCGCTTCGGAATCGATCTATTCGCTGGCCAGCGCACACGCCGCCGATCGCGCCGGCAAGGACGACATGGTGGCGCTGTCGAGTTCGTTGCTGTTTGCCTGGTCGCTGTCGGGGTTCATCGTGCCGGGTATCGTGACGGCCCTGTCGGCTGTCTATGGCACGCAGGCCTTCATTTATGTGGCCATCGTCATCGCCACCGTCTTCTGCCTGTTCGTGCTGTGGCGAGTGGCCACCACGCGCGCCGTCCCCGCTACGGAGACCAGCAGTTTCGCGCCGATGTCGGCGCAGGCGCCGCTGCCGGTGGAGCTCGCCTACGCCCCGGAAGATCAGCGCTGAACGGTTTCACAGCTCCTACTGCCTGGTGGCGGCAGTTTCCTGTCGAGCCTCCGGCGGAGGTGCGGGAACCGAAATGGCTTCGGCGTCGAACGCCTGCTTGACGCGTTTGGTGAGATCGATCTGGGTGGCGAAGAAATCCGCCGCCGTGGTCCAGTAGCGCAAGGTGATGGCGACGCTGGCATCGCCCACCGTGGCGACGAAGGCGATCGGCGCCGGCTCTCGCTTGACGCGGCGCTCGCCGCCGGCAACGCCGAGCATGGTTTTCTGCGCCAGGTCGATGTCGTTCCAGGAGCCGATGGTCAGCGTGATGTCGCCGCGGCGCACGCCGTTGCGGGTAAAATTCCGCACCGGCTGGTTCCACAGCGTCGAATTGGGCGCCAGCACATAGACGCCGTCTGTCGTGCGGAGCTTGGTGGCGAACAAGCCGATTTCCTCGATGGTGCCGGAAATGGCGCCGACCTCGACATATTCGTCGATGCGGAATGGCCTGAGCGCCAGAAGCATGATGCCTGCGGCGATGTTCTGCAGCGTGCCTTGCAGCGCCAGGCCGATGGCCAGCCCGATGGCGCCGATGGCGGCGATGATCGAAGCCGTCTGCACGCCGAACTGACCGAGCACCATGATGACGACCAGGATCAGGATGGCGTAGCGCACGATCTTCGAGAAGAAATGGCGCAGCGTCGCGTCGAAACCATGGATATGGCCGAGGCCGGCTGAGATCGATCGTTCTGCTAGCCCGGCGACGAGATAGCCGACGACCAGCAGGATGATGGCGCCGATGGCGGAGAAGGAATAGGAAACGATCAGCGTGCTGAGTTGCGCAAGGCCAGCCTGCACGGTGAGAAACGTGTTCTGGGGGTCGATTGGCATCAGGAGAATCCGTTTGGGGGGTGTGTCGATAACCCCTGCCGCGGCCATGGGTTCCGATTTTTCTCAAGGCTCCGGAACCGGAAGTCTTGCACTGCGTTCGCGCTGGCAGGGCCTCCCGTCTTGAAACTGCAAGGGAACTCTGCCTATCTATAGGGTGTCACCTGATTTCGTGGGTGATTTGGTTGTTCTTGCTGCGAAAGGAAATACACTGAGAACAGCATTGCGGAAGAAGGCTGACATCATGCCTTCGCCGGCCAGGATCAGCGTAGATGACGCCGTGTCCCGTGCCATCAAGACAGTCCTTGCCAGTCTGGAAGACTCCAAGGCCGAAAATATTGTCTCAATCGACATTCAGCGGAAATCGAGCCTCGGCGACTATATGGTCATCGCGTCGGGCCGGTCGCACCGTCATGTCTCGGCTGTCGCCGACCACCTCCTCAAGGCGCTCAAGGATGCCGGTCTCGGCACGGCGCGCGTCGAGGGGCTGTCCGGCGCCGACTGGGTCCTGATCGATTCAGGCGACATCATCGTCCATGTCTTCCGCCCAGAAGTCCGCGAATTCTACAATCTTGAAAAGATGTGGCAGGCGCCGGACCTCGAGGAAGAGACCTTGCACTGAGCTCCGTCTCATGTCGTAACCATCCTGGGTGCGACATGGATTGAAAGCTCGCCGAGGCAGGGATGAAGATAGCAGTTCATGCCGTGGGCCGGATGAAGGCCGGCCCCGAGAGAGAGCTCGCCGACCGCTATTTCGAGCGTTTCGCCAAGAGCGGCCCGGCGATCGGGTTCGAATTCTCTGGTGTCGCCGAGATCGCCGAGGGACGAGCCCAGAACGCCAATGAGCGCCGCCGCGAGGAAGGCCAGAAGCTGCAGGCACAGCTGCAGCCGGGCACGGCACTGTTCCTGCTCGACGAACGCGGCAAAAACCTGTCCTCAGACGATTTCGCCAGCCGTATCGGCCAGCTGCGCGATGGCGGACGCAAGGCGTTGGTCATCGCCATTGGCGGCGCCGACGGGCACGACCAGTCGATTCGCGATCAGGCTGAGCTGATGGTCTCGTTCGGCGCGGCGACCTGGCCGCACCAACTGGTGCGTGTCATGCTGGGCGAGCAGCTCTATCGGGCGGCAACGATTCTTTCGGGACATCCCTACCACCGTTCGTAAATCAGTGGGTCGAGGGTCAATCGTCCGGATTTCCGCCCCAATGCGCGGCTGTTTTGTGCTAGGCTTCGGTTCGATCATGGTTGATGGTTCGTTAACGAAGCCACGCATAGAGTCGGGCTTCAATGGCTGACAACGGGAAATCACGAACGGGCTTCCGGCACGCGCGCTGCGGCATCGCTGCGGCGGTGGTTTTGCTGTCGCTCGGGCTTGCACGGGCCGAAAATACGCTGGACGTGGCGCCCGACCCCGATCTGAGCCGTGCCGAATATGAGAAGGTGTCGGCCGAGATCACGCTGTCGTCCGAACGGCTGGCCAAGCTCGCCGCCGACATTGCTTCGGTCAAGAAGGACCATGCCTCGATCACCGCGGCGCTTATCCAGTCGGCTATGACCGAGCAGAAGCTCGGCCAGGACATCGAGGATATCGGCGCCAGGCTCGAAGGACTGAAGGGCGAGGAACAGAAGATCCGTGTCTCGCTGGCGGCGCGGCGCGACGTGCTGGCCGAGGTGCTGGGGGCGCTGCAGCGCATGGGGCTCAATCCGCCGCCGGCGATCCTGGTCAAGCCGGAAGACGCGCTGTCGTCGGTGCGCAGCGCCATCCTGCTCGGCGCAGTGGTTCCGGAACTGCGCCAGCAGACCGACAAATTGCTGGCCGACCTCAGGGAACAGACCCGGGTGACGGCCTCGATCGAGGCCGAGCGGACGCGGCTGACGGCGGCGGTCGGCGAGCAGACGGCGGAAAAGAAACGCCTCTCCATGCTGCTCGAAGCCAAGCAGAAGCTCGAGGCGGACACGTGGACGGCGATGGCCGCTGAAAAGCAGCGGTCCCAGGCGCTTGCGGCCAAGGCCGGCAGCCTGAAAGAGCTGATCGCTTCGCTTGAAGCCGACAAGAGCCGCAAGGCGGCGGATGCCGTCAAGGCAGGCGAACAGAAAGCGGCCGACAGCGATAAGCCGGACGCCGATAACGCCGATGCAGGCACAACCGCGTCGACGGAGCTGGCTTCGCTGCCCGTGCCGGAAGGCAACCGCCTCACCGCCGCCGCGCCGTTTTCGGCACTTCAGGGACAAGTCTCGCTGCCGGTCACCGGCAAGATCAAGCTGCGTTTCGGGGCCGATGACGGTAACGGCGCGGTGATGCTTGGCGACATGGTTGCGACACAATCGGGAGCCATCGTCACGGCACCGGCGGACGGAAATGTGCTTTATGCGGGGCCTTTTCGCTCCTATGGTCAACTCTTGATCCTCAATGCGGGAGACGGCTATCATGTCGTCCTGGCGGGGATGAGCAGAATCAGCGTCGCGTCTGGCCAGTCGGTGCTCGCAGGAGAGCCGGTCGGCGCGATGGGAGAGGCCCGGGTGGCAAGCACCTCGGCCTCGAAGAATGGAAATGCCACGCCGGAACTCTATGTCGAGTTCCGCAAGGATGGAAAACCCGTCGATCCGACCCCATGGTGGGCGGACCGCTTCTCTGGAAGGACGTGAAATGATGCGGAAACTGTCGCTTCTTATTGCCGGTGCGCTGATGGGCGCGTCAGCGATGAGCCTGGTCTATGGCGCGCCCGGCTCGACGGCGAACGCTGCAGGCTCCGAGACCTATAAGCAACTGGCGATCTTCGGCGACATCTTCGAGCGCGTGCGGGCGCAGTATGTGACGCCGCCGGACGACAAGTCGCTGGTCGAAAACGCCATCAACGGCATGCTCACCTCGCTCGACCCGCACTCCTCCTACATGAATGCCGAGCAGGCGCAGGACATGCGTGTGCAGACCAAGGGTGAGTTCGGCGGCCTTGGCATCGAGGTCACCATGGAGAACGATCTGGTCAAGGTGATCACGCCGATCGACGACACCCCGGCTGCCAAGGCAGGCGTGCTGGCCGGCGACTATATCGCCAAGATCGACGGCCAAGAGGTTCGCGGCCTGACGCTCAACGATGCAGTCGAAAAGATGCGCGGCCTGGTCAACACGCCGATCAAGCTGACCATCCTGCGCCAGGGCGCCGACAAGCCGATCGAGTTGACGGTGGTGCGCGACATCATCAAGGTCAAGGCGGTCAAGTTCCGGGTCGAGAACGACATCGGCTACATGAAGATCACCTCCTTCACCGAAAAGACCTATGACGACCTCGAGAACGCCATCGACACCATCAAGAAGCAGGTGCCGAACGACAAGCTCAAGGGCTATGTGCTCGATCTGCGCCTCAACCCGGGCGGCCTGCTCGACCAGGCGGTGAGCGTGTCCGACGCCTTCCTCGACCGTGGCGAGATCGTCTCGACCCGCGGCCGCGACCCGAAGGACGTCACACGCTTCGACGCCAAGGCAGGCGACGACATCGGCGCCAAGCCGCTGATCGTGCTCGTCAATGGCGGTTCGGCCAGCGCCTCCGAGATCGTCGCCGGCGCGCTGCAGGATCTGCGCCGCGCCACAGTGGTCGGCACGCAGTCGTTCGGCAAGGGCTCGGTGCAGACCATTATCCCGCTTGGCGAGAACGGCGCGCTGCGCCTGACGACGGCGCTCTATTACACGCCGTCCGGCAAGTCGATCCAGGGCAAGGGCATCACGCCCGACATCAAGGTCGACCAGCCGCTGCCGCCCGAACTGCAGGGCAGGGACCTGACGCGCGGCGAATCGGACCTCAAGGGCCATATCAAGGGCGCCGACGAGAGCGATACCGGCTCGGGCTCGGCTGCCTATGTGCCGCCGGATCCGAAGGACGATCTGCAGCTGATCTATGCCGAACAGCTGCTGCGCGGCCAGAAGACCGATCCGGCATTCCCGCCGAATCCGGAGAAGGCAGTGCTTAACCAGTGAAATCGACTGGTAGCTCTGGCTGCCCAATCGAAGCGATGCAATGCTGCCGGGACCGTGAGGTTCCGGCAGTTTGATTCGGGGACCGCTGGGCGCTGCGCCTCAAAAGGCGCAGGGGACGCGCCGTCAGTTTTGGATCTGCGCATGGCGAAAAGATTTCGCCGATCATGCGCCCGGGGATGCGGCTTGGCTGACATCGGCAAGGACATCGAACGCCCACTCGGACAGGCCGCCCGACCGCGTGCTGCGTCGCGCGGGATCAGCGCTGGCGCCGTCGCGGCGACGCTGGTCGTGCTGGCCGCGGTCGGCATCTCCGGCGCGATCGCGCTGCGCGAGAAGCCGTTCCGCAAACCGGAAGCAATCGCGGTCTCGACGCCAAAGGTGACGGCGGCGGCCGAGCCCGCGGCCGCAGCACCCACTGCTCAAGCGACGGCGGCAGCGCCGAAGGCGGAAACGCCCAAGGCCAGCGGTCCGCAGATCATCCATGTGCAAACCCAGGAGGGTGACGGCCCGCCCAATGCAGCCATCGTCATCCACGACCCGTCGACGATCGGCCAGAACCTGAAGATCGCGCATATCCCCGACAGGGCGCTGATCGAGGCCAGCGACACCGGCCCACTCCCGGTTCGCGCCGCTGACGGCCGGCGGCCGTTCGATGTCTATGCGCGGCCGTGGTCGGGTTCGCGTGGCGCTCGAGTGGCAATCGTCATCGGCGGGCTTGCCGTGTCGCAGACCGGCACGCAGGCCGCGATCGCCAAGCTGCCGGCCGAAGTGACGCTGGCTTTTGCGCCGCAAGGCAACAGCATCGGCCGCTGGATGCAGGCGGCACGGCAGCGCGGGCATGAGGTGGTCATGCAGGTGCCGCTCGAACCGTTCGACTATCCCAACGTCAATCCCGGCCGCAACACGCTGACAGTGGCGGCAAGCCCGGACGACAATCTGAAGAATCTGCGCTGGGCGCTGTCGCGGACCACCAACTATACCGGCGTCATGAACTATATGGGGGCGCGCTTTTCGGCCGACGCGACAGCGATGGGGCCGTTCATGGCCGAGCTTGGCAAGCGCGGCCTTGCCTATGTCGATGACGGCTCGTCCGCGCGGAGCCTGGCGTCCGATCTCGCCTTGAAGGACGGTGTGCCGTTCGTCGCCGGCGATACGGCAATCGACGCCGTGCAGGACCGCGGCGCCATCCTGAAAAAGCTCGACGCGCTGGAAGCGACCGCGCGTGCCAAAGGCTCCGCCGTCGGCATCGGCTCGGCTTTCGACCTCACCGTCGACACCGTGGCGTTCTGGGCGGTCGAAGCGAAAAAGCGCGGCATCGAGATCGTGCCGATCTCGGCGGTGGCCATCGACCCGGAAAAGGGCTGACCGGCGCTTGTGGCGATTTTCAACGATGCCGAGAAAAGAGCTCTCTCTGGGCCTGATTGATTGAACCATCATCCCAGTCGACCTCGCGCTTTGATTGCGGGATGTGTCTCCGCCGATATTCGTTGTTGTAGAACAGGGTGCCGTGGATTCCGAGCACATCGCGTTTCAGGATGGGACGACCCCAAAGCGGCGCCAGCACGCGACCTGCCTCGTCTTCACCAAGCCGCTCAAATAAATCTTCGGCCAGTTCCATGTCTCTTCCATCCGGGAAGATGGCGGCGTACTCCTCCTCTGTTGCCTCGAACACGCTGAAGGTTGCGTTCAAGGCGCCGTCGATGATTTGAATATTTTTCATGGGATTACTCTGCCATTCGACCGCAACGGCGGCAACGGGGCCGGGTGGCAGTGACTGGAACGAACCCAAGTTTTCCGCTTCCGGGGCAAGCCTACTTTGAGTACGCTCCGCTCCGGTTCTCGAAATCATTCGCCACTGCCTCGCCGGAGCGAATCTCAGAACGGCTTTAAACTCCGATGGCTAAAAAGATCGACCCCGAGACGCTGCCATACCGCCCCTGTGTCGGGCTGATGATCCTCAATGGCGACGGGCTGGTCTGGGTCGGGCACCGCATCGCCGAGCCGGACAGCGAATTCGCCGGCACCACGCAGCTCTGGCAGATGCCGCAAGGTGGCATCGACGAGGGCGAGGAGCCGCTGCAGGCGGCCGGGCGCGAGCTCTATGAAGAGACCGGCATGCGCTCGGTCACGCTGCTGGCCGAGGCGCCGCACTGGATCAATTACGACCTGCCGCCCGATCTGGTCGGCATAGCCCTCAAGGGGCGTTATCGCGGCCAGACGCAGAAATGGTTCGCCTACCGCTTTCACGGCGAGGCCAGCGAGATCCAGATCAATCCGCCGCCCGGCGGCCACACCGCCGAATTCGATGAATGGGCATGGCGGCCAATGCAGGACCTGCCCGATCTGATAGTGCCGTTCAAACGCAACGTCTATGAGGATGTGGTGGCGACGTTCCGTCATCTTGCCTAGCTGGATGTGACGGTTCGCACGGCACCTGATTCGTGCTTTATTGATCGGGACACCCGCAGCCACGAGATCCATATGAACGACGCCGGGCAATGGCCTCTTAGCGCAGCGTATGGGCTGCCCCTCACCTGCCTGCCGGCTTTCGTCACTCGAAAAGCCAAGCAGTTGGCTTTTCGTCCGCCTTACGCGGACCGCTCTTCAACTCCCCGTACAGGGCCGGGGAGAAATATCCGGCAGGACAATGAGGGGCAGCGCCGACTTCGTCGGATCTGCGATGCATAAAGCCAAAGATACCATCAGCGAAGCGGCGGCCGGCGCCATTCTCACCATCGATCTCGGCGCGGTCAGGGAGAATTACCGGCGGCTGAAGGCAAAGCTCGGCGGCGCGCGCTGCGCCGGCGTCGTCAAGGCCGACGGTTACGGGCTCGGCGCGCGGCAAGTGGCGGCGGCACTGGTTGCCGAAGGCTGCGACAGCTTCTTTGTCGCGCATCTCACCGAGGGTGTCGCGCTGCGCGACGCACTCGGACCGAAGCTGGAAATCCATGTGCTGAACGGCCTGCCGCCGGGCTCGGAACCTGAAGCGGTGGCCGCCGACCTTGTTCCCGTCATCAACAGCACCGGGCAACTGAAGGCGTGGAGCGAGGCAGGCCAAAAGGCCGGCCGCAAGCTCAAGGCCGCCATCCAGGTCGACAGCGGCATGTCGCGGCTGGGCATGGCGCCGGCAGAGGTCGAGGCGCTTACGGCCGATGCTTTCGCCGGCGTCGATGTCGTCCTCGTCATGAGCCATCTGGCCCGCGCCGACGAGCCGGGCAATCCGGCCAATGACGCGCAGCTCAAAGAGTTCGAACGGCTGCGCAAAATGCTGCCCAAGGCGCCGGCGTCGCTCGACAATTCCTCCGGCATCTTTCTTGGGCCGCGCTATCAGTACGACCTCGCGCGTCCTGGCGCTGCGCTCTACGGCATCAATCCGACGCCTGATGAGGCGAACCCGATGCTGCCGGTGGTGCGGCTCGAGGCAAAGATCATCCAGACACGCGGCATCGATAAGGGCGCGGGCGTCGGCTACGGACATGCGTTTCTGGCCAGCGGTCCCTTGCGCGCGGCCACGATCTCGCTCGGCTATGCCGATGGCTGGCACCGGCGCGCGGCTTCGGCTGCCTGGCTCGACGGCGTGCGACTGCCCTTTGTCGGGCGGGTGTCGATGGATTCGATCATACTCGACATCTCGGCCCTGCCGGCCGGCCGGCTGCGCGAGGGCGACCTTGTCGAACTCCTGGGCCCCTCGCAGAGCGTCGATGACGCCGCCGGTCATGCCGGCACGATCGGTTATGAAATCCTGACCAGTCTCGGCCCCCGCTTCCACCGCCGCTATATCAACGAATAGAGCCGCGACACGCCGCCCCTTGGCGGACGCCGCAGAATCCGGCAGACAGGAGGCGGCGGCCCTCTGACGGAAGTCGTCGTGGAGAGTGATGCGATGAAGATCTTCGTGTTGGGCGGCGGCGTTATCGGGGTCACCACTGCCTATTATCTCGCTGAGGCCGGCCACGAGGTGACGGTGTTCGACCGCCAGAAAGGGCCGGCGCTGGAAACCAGCTTCGCCAATGCCGGCGAGATCTCGCCGGGCTATGCTTCGCCCTGGGCCGGCCCCGGCATTCCGCTGAAGGCAATCAAGTGGCTGTTGATGAAGCACGGCCCGCTGGTGGTGCGGCCGGCCTTCGATCCGTATATGTGGACATGGCTCATCAAGATGCTGCGCAATTGCACCGCGGATCGCTATGCCATCAACAAGGCGCGCATGGTGCCGCTCGCCGAATACAGCCGCGACACGCTGAAGGCGCTGCGCGAGGCGACCGGCATCGCTTATGATGAGCGGACCAAGGGCACGCTGCAGCTGTTTCGCACGCAAAAGCAGCTCGACGGCACCGGCGGCGATGTAGAGGTGCTGAAGAAATATGGCGTTCCCTACGAGTTGCTCGATCCCGAAGGCTGCATTGGCGCCGAACCTGCGCTGGCCGGCGTGCGGGAAAAGTTTGTCGGCGGGCTGAGATTGCCCGGCGACGAAACTGGCGACTGCAAGATGTTCACCGATCGGCTGGCCGAGCTCTGCGTGGCGCGCGGCGTCACGTTCGAGTACGGTACGCAGATCCGGCGCTTCTCCAAGAACCGCAATCGCATCGTCAGCGTCGGCACCGACCAGCGCTCGCGCGCGGCCGACGCTTATGTGCTGGCGCTGGGCAGCTATTCGGCGCGCTTCATGCGCCTGCTCAGGCGCCCGATCCCGGTCTATCCGGTCAAGGGCTATTCGATCACCGTTCCGATCAAGGACGCGGTCGCCGCCCCGGTGTCGACGGTAATGGACGAAACCTACAAGGTGGCGATCACCAGGCTCGGCGACCGCATCCGCGTCGGCGGCACGGCGGAGATTTCCGGCTTCGATCTCAGGCTGCATGAATCGCGCCGGCGCACCCTCGAACATTCGGTCGGCGATCTGTTCCCGGATGGCGGCGACCTCAAGGCGGCGTCCTTCTGGTGCGGGCTGCGGCCGATGACGCCGGACGGGCCGCCGCTGGTCGGCCGCACCGAGTTCTCCAACCTCTATCTCAACACCGGGCACGGCACGCTTGGCTGGACCATGGCCTGCGGCTCGGCCAAGGTGCTGTCCGACATCATCTCCAGCAAGGTGCCTGATATCGATGTGCGGGAGCTGGGGCCGGAGCGGTATTTGAGGTAGGGGTGCTTTTTAAAGCTGGCGGGCCAGCACCCCCTCTGTCCTACCGGACAGAGGGGGTGTAAAGGATCGCTACAGAACGGCATTCCTTCAGCGTCGCCAGCCCCTCAAAACGCCTCTTTCACCCAACCCTTCGAGAACAGCCATCGGTAGGCCCACGGTATCGTCACCTTGGTCGATACCGGGTTCGAATGGGCGACATAGTCGTCATAGACCGGCTGCATCCTGGCGTAGAAGGCAGGGTCGAGCACCGTCATGCCGTTCTCCAGATCGTGGAAGAAACTGCGGTTGTTGAGATTGACCGACGAGATCGTCACCAGCCTTTCGTCGATCATCATGATCTTGGAGTGCAGCACGACATCGGGCGCCTTGAATTCGCGGATGTTGATGCGGTCGCAATATTTCTCCACGAACAGCTTGTTGAGCGCGGTCAGCAGCTTGCCGCCAATATCGCCCTTGAGGTCGATGCGGCCGACAATGTCGATCCTGACGCCGCGCGCCAGCGCCCGCTCGATGGCCAGGCTGAGCTTCGGCGTCAGATTAAGGTAGGGATTGACGATCTCGATATGGTGCCGGGCAGTGTCGATCAGCTCGACGAAATAGGTCTCGAGCGCATGGTTGTCCTCGTAGGGCACGGAAATGAAATGGCGCACCGTGCCCGGCGGGCGCCGGCTGTCGGAGCGCACCGGAATGGAGAAGGGTCTTGCGATGTTGGTGTCGGCGTCGCGCAGCCACAATGTCGAGAGATGCGCGGCCAGCGTCTCGACCGTGGCCGGGTCGGCAAACTCGATGTCGAAATCGCTCCAGTTCGAATAGTAGTTGAGCGAGAGGCCGTCGGTCTTGCCGTATTGCTCGAGGTTCGGATAGCGCGACAGGTCGATCGGCTTGTGGAACAGGAAGCCGTCATGAATGTTGCGGCCGCCGATGATGACGCGCGAGCGGGCGGGATCCTCGGCAAGCGTCGCCAGCATCTTGACGTGATGGGTCTTGTGCAGCTGTGACAGTTGCTCGTCGACCGGCGCGCCGTGGTCGGCCCGCCAACGATATTCCTGCAACTCGACATTGGGATAATCGGCCGCCAGCCGGTGCAGCAGGGCATCGTCCTTGTCGCGCTCCAGCACGTCTGTGACCATGATGCGCACTTTGGTGCCGAGGGCTGCGTGATGGCGGATCAGCCGCTCGATGACGCGGCCGGAAAAATCGGCCTTGAACTCCAGCGACGACAGATAGACCAGCTTGAGTTTCGGCGCGCGCGAGAAATCGAGCGGCAGTTCGGGGTCGGCCTTGTCGAAGGCGCTGTCGGGTAAAGGCGCGCCGAGCAGCGCTTCGACCTTGGCGTTGAAGCCGTCGCGCGACTTGCGTAACAGGCGCGGTGACCCGAGCGGCAGCGAACAGCTCTGCGACAGCCAGCGGCCGGCATAGAAGACGCGGGCGAGTTCATCCAGGCCGGATGGACCGGGCACTGGACAACGCTCGTAGCGGCTGTCGAGCGCGGCTATCGCCGGATAGGCAACCTCTTCGCGCAGGATGGTGAGCGGGGCGCCTGCCGGCGCCAGACTGGAGCTGAGCTTGAGACTGCAGCGGTTCAAACCATCGCTGGGGAACAGGCTGGCGGTTTGCCCGGCCGACAGGCGGAGGCGGAAGGCGGCACCGCTCGCCACGCTGCGCGAGCCACCGCCGGCGCGAATCGCCAGCGCCCCGTCGCAGGCGCCCGATATCTCAACCGGCTGCTTTCCCGCCTGGCGCATCACGATCTCGACCGAGCGCGCCTGCAGGCCGGAAAAGCTGAACGTCTTTGGCGCGGAGGGCCGCGCGGCGGCGTTGACATAGAGCGTCTGCCGCGACACGCGCCAACGGCCGTTGAAATGGCCTTCGCCGGCTGTGCCGCTCACTGCCGGCATCTGTTCGGCGGTAACCGGCTTCGCCAGCCGTTCCAGCGTCCGGTAGGTGGCCTGGAAATCGCGGTTGGCGATGGCGTGGCGGTCATGTCCGAACGGACCGGTGCCGTTCGCCCTGTCGATGGCGCCGATCTGGTTGTGGGCGAGCAGCGCCAGAAACTGCCTTTCATAGTCGCGGGCGCCGGCATCGCCGAAAAACGCTGCTGCTGCAGTCTGCGGTCCCGGCGTGTCGGCCGATAGCGACGGCCGGCCGCAATCCTTCGCATCGGGAAAGAAATCGCAGCTGTGCCGGATCGGGGCGGCGCAACCGGCAAGGGCCGCCAGCCCCAGCCCGGCCAAGGCCAGGCAGATGGCGCGGTTCATCCGGTCGCACCGTTCATCGTCTTCAGTTCAGCCGGATCGCGCGGCGGCAGGAAGCCTTGCGGAAACACCTTGCAGACGGGAAGCGCGAAAGTGGCGATCAAAAGCTCGGCCTCGCCGCGCATCTTTTTCGGCGCTGTCTTGTCATCACGGATCGCCTTTGCCGAGGCGACGAGCGCGCCGTCGCAGTCGCAATGATTATGGCGCGCGATGTAGCAGGCGTCATGGATTTGGCAGGCGCTGTCGAGGCGATTGACAGGGCGAGCCGAGAGGTCGCCGGTGCGGGTGCCGGGACCGCAATAATTGCCGAAGACGAAAGGCGACGGGCGGGCCATTGCGATACGGACCGGCTTGGGCAGTTCGGCTTCCGGAACTTCGGTCCATGGATTGGCGCAGGCGGAAAGCGCGACAAGCGGCAAGATGGCGAGCACCGCTCGCATTTTGATCCGCACCAGCTTTGCAAAAAAGTGTCCCACCCGGCGCAGCCAATCCTTAATGATAGGCGACATCGCGCTTGTTGCCACACTGGCCGATTTTGTGGCGAAGGCAAGGCGGCGCGGCCATCAGACAAACAGCCCGCGCTCTCTCTCGACCGCCTTGGTGATGAAGTTGGCGACGATCTGCACGCGGCGCAGCGGCCGGACCGATTCATGATAGACCAGCCAGTAGGCGCGGCGGATCGGCGTCACGATGTTGACGGGGATCAGCTCCGGCATCGAGCGGGCGACAAAGGTGTGCAAGATGCCGATGCCGGCGCCCGACCGCACCGCTTCGGCCTGGCCCAGCGCTGAGGAGATGGCGAAGCTGGTGCGCCAGTCCGGGCTGAACTCCGCCGCATAGTCGAGCGACGGGCTGACGATCAGGTCTGGGACATAGCCGATCAGCGTATGCTGGCCGAGTTCGGCAGCGGTCTCGGGTAAGCCGTGCGCCTGCGCATAGTCCCGCGAGGCAAACAGGCCGAGGGTGTAGTCGACCAGCTTTCCCGCCACCAGCCTGCCTTCGCTCGGCCGCTCGACGGTGATGGCGATGTCGGCCTCGCGCCGCGACAGCGAGAAGGAACGCGGCACCGGCACCAGCTGGATGGTGAGTTCGCGGTGCAGCGCGGTCAGCGCGCCAAGACGCGTGGCGAGGAATGCGACGCCAAACCCGTCGGGCGCGCCGATGCGCACGGTGCCTGAGATATCGTCGCCTTCGCCCGACACGGCGGAGCGCGCGGCGATCATGTCGGCTTCCATGCGCTCGGCAATGTCGAGAAAGCGCTGGCCGGCCGGCGTCAGCTCGCTGCCGGTGGTAAGCCGGCGAAACAGTTTTGTCCGTAACGCATCCTCAAGCGCTGCGATGCGGCGCGAGACGGTGGCGTGATTGAGTTCCAGCCGCTTGGCGGCGCCAAGGATCTGCCCGGCGCGGGCCACGGCGAGGAAGATGCGGACGTCATCCCAGTTCATGGGGGTGGTCCGGGCTAGCGGCGAACGCGGCGTTCCCGCCCACCCCCCTCTGGCCTGCCGGCCATCTCCCCCGCAAGGAGGGAGATTGGCAGCTCCGCCACCTGCGTCTCTTTTGCTGCGTTGAAGATTTGCGAAGGCGGCGGCCACATCTGATCTCCCCCCTTGCGGGGGAGATGTCCGGCAGGACAGAGGGGGGTGTGACGGAGCGCAACCTTCGGGCCTTTCAGCAATCTGTAATTTGCGGCAATTAATGCACACTCGTCCTTCGTTGTCTATTTCTTGCACAACGGTTGCGTTTCCCCTCGCGTTGCCTTCGCGCCTGCAAAGGCGTTGAATGCTTCATCACAAACTCAGGGAGAGAAACCATGATCGAATACGGTCATTTCATCGGCGGCAAGCATGTCGCCGGGACCAGCGGGCGCAAGCAGGACGTCATGCAGCCCATGGACGGCTCGGTGCGCGGCACGGTGGCGCTGGCGTCGCCGGCGGAACTGCGTGCGGCTGTGCTGAACGCCAAGGAAGCACAGATCAAATGGGCTGCGACCAACCCGCAGCGGCGTGTGCGCGTGCTGATGAAGTTTCTTGAACTGGTTGCTCGCGACTATGACGAACTGGCCGATCTCCTGGCGCGCGAGCACGGCAAGACCATCGCCGACGCCAAGGGCGACATCCAGCGCGGCCTCGAAGTGGTCGAAGTCTGCATCGGTGCGCCTCACATGATGAAGGGCGAGTTCACCGACGGCGCCGGCCCCGGCATCGATGTCTATTCGATGCGCCAGCCGCTTGGCGTCGTTGCCGGCATCACCCCGTTCAATTTCCCGGCGATGATCCCGTTGTGGAAGATTGCCCCGGCGCTGGCCTGCGGCAACGCCTTTATCCTGAAGCCTTCCGAGCGTGACCCTGGCGTGCCGATGCGCATCGCCGAACTGTTCCTCGAGGCTGGCCTGCCGGCTGGCGTTCTCAACGTCGTCAATGGCGACAAGGATGTCGTCGACGCCATCCTCGACGATCCTGATATCAAGGCTATCGGCTTTGTCGGCTCGACGCCGATCGCGCATTACATCTACTCGCGCGGCACGGCCGCGGGAAAACGCGTGCAGTGCTTCGGCGGCGCCAAGAACCACATGATCATCATGCCCGATGCCGACATGGACCAGACCGTCGACGCGCTGATCGGCGCGGGCTACGGCTCGGCCGGCGAGCGCTGCATGGCGATCTCGGTTGCCGTTCCCGTCGGCAACGACACCGCCAACCGGCTGATGGAAAAGCTGATCCCGCGTGTCGAAAGCCTCAAGGTCGGCCCGTCGACGGATTCGTCCGCCGATTTCGGCCCGCTGGTGACGGCGCAGGCATTGGAACGCGTCAAGGGTTATGTCGACACCGGCGTCAAGGAAGGCGCCAAGCTGGTCGTCGATGGCCGCGGCTTCTCCATGCAGGGCTACGAGGATGGCTACTATATGGGCGGCTGCCTGTTCGACAATGTGACCGCCGACATGCGCATCTACAAGGAAGAGATTTTTGGCCCGGTGCTGTCGGTGGTGCGTGCGCCGACCTATGAGAGCGCCATCAAGCTAGCCAACGATCATGAGATGGGCAATGGCGTCGCCATCTTCACCCGTGACGGTGATGCTGCTCGTGATTTTGCTTCGCGCGTCCAGGTCGGCATGGTCGGCATCAACGTGCCGATCCCAGTTCCGATCGCTTACTACACGTTCGGCGGCTGGAAGGCGTCGTCCTTCGGCGACCTCAACCAGCATGGTCCGGACGCGTTCCGCTTCTACACCAAGACCAAGACGGTGACCTCGCGCTGGCCCTCCGGCGTCAAGGACGGTGCCGAGTTCGTCATCCCGACGATGAACTGACCGGACGATTTCGAAGATCGGCAAGAAGGCCCGGGTTCAACGTCCCGGGCCTTTCTTTGTACGAAACCGACATTGGCGATCACGTTCAAGCGATGGAACCAAGAGCCTGTCATCTGCCTTAAATTGCATTCCTGCCGTGTGCAGGCCATCAAAATAGCGCCGGTTGCAGCCGGGGTTCTCGTCTGGCGCAAGGAGGTGTCAGATGACACGACGTCTTGTGGCGGCGATATTCTTTGCGGTGTTCGCGATGTCCGGCATCGCCGAGGCCAAAGCCGATCAATGCGCGGCGCGGACCGACTTGGTCAAGGCGCTCGGCGAGAAGTTCCACGAAAACCAAGCCGCTCGTGGCCTGGTGAACCCGAATGTGGTGCTTGAGATATTCGTCTCCGACCAGGGCACCTGGACCATCCTGGCCACCGACACACACGGCCAAAGCTGCATCATCACGGCTGGCGAAGGCTGGGACGGGGCGACCATGGCCGCAGTCTTGCCGGGCACCTGATAAAGACCGGTCGGAAGTCTGGAGCAGAGACGGAGTTCAGCGTGTGGCGGCCACTTCGGCATGGCCGCGCAGGAGTGCCATAAGGCGTTTGGCGTCCTTGGCGGCAGCCTCTTCGTCACCAGCCAGGATCGAGCGGATTAGCGCGACGTGGTGCTCAGCCGATTCGGCCAGTCCTGTGTCGGCCCTGTAGCGGAACCAGAAGCGGCGGCTGTGGGTCTGCAGGGGCGCGGCCAGACGGGCCGCAAACGGGTTGTCGGCGGCCATCGCCAAGGCCTCGTCGAGCGCCTTGTCGGCCTGGATGAAGGCCAGCACATTGCCCGAGATGACGGCCTTCTGCATGGCAAGGGCTGCCTCATGAAACAGGTCGGCGGCCTCACGGGTGACGAAGCGGGCGGCCGAGCGCGCCAGCACCACCTCGACGCCGCGCCTGGCATCCAGCACGCGCAGCCAGTCGCCGGGATGAAGCGGGGCAATGGCGATGCCGGCGCGTGGCCTGACATCCAGCAGTCCTTCCCAGGCGAGGCGCTGGATCGCTTCGCGCACCGGCGTGCGTCCTAGCGCCAGCTTCTCGATGAGGGCGCCTTCGGTGACAAAGCTCGCCGGCGCCAGTTCCAACGTCACGATCATATGCTCGAGTACATGGTAGGCCTTGGCGGCGGCCGGCTCGGGGTATGCTGTCTCACTGGATATCAAAGGTGGGCTCCTGATATATCTCACATATATCATAACGAATTCCGCGTTGACAGCCGGTTTTCAAATAGATATACGGCTGATATATCAGATGGAGAGACGATCATGTGGACCGGAGTTTTCCCCGCCGTCACGACCAAGTTTACTGATGACGACCGCCTCGATCATGCCGAGATGGAGCGCTGCTTTGCTTTGCAGATGGAGGCAGGCTGCGACGGTATCATCGTCTGCGGTTCGCTCGGCGAAGGGCCGATGCTGTCGCATGACGAGAAGATCGAGGTGCTGAAGACTGCCCAGAAAGTTGCAGGCAACAAGCCGGTGCTGCTGACGGTCAACGAGGCGGGCACCCGCGAGGCGGCGAGCATCGCAAAGCGCGCGAGCCGGGAAGGCGCCAACGGGCTGATGGTGGTACCGAGCCCGATCTATCACACCAACCCGGAAGAGACGGTCGCCGCCTTGCGCGCCGTCGCTCAGGCCGGCGACCTGCCGGTGATGATCTACTCCAACCGCCTCGCCTACCGCGTCGACGTCACCGTCGACCAGATGGAGGAACTGGCCGCCGACAAGCGCTTCGTCGCCATCAAGGAGTCCTCCGACGACATCCGCCGCTCGACAGAGATCATCAACCGCTTCGGCGACCGCTACGATTTGTTCACCGGCGTCGACAATCTCGCCTTCGAGGCGCTGTCGGTGGGCGCCATCGGCTGGGTGGCGGGTCTGGTCGTCGCCTTC
Source organism: Mesorhizobium sp. M0077 (assembly GCF_040322955.1). Classification (NCBI taxonomy): domain Bacteria; kingdom Pseudomonadati; phylum Pseudomonadota; class Alphaproteobacteria; order Hyphomicrobiales; family Phyllobacteriaceae; genus Mesorhizobium; species Mesorhizobium sp. M0077. Next base: position 125,422 of record NZ_JAMYUL010000010.1, on the reverse strand, counting down.
CCGCGCGAGACCGTCGCCATCTACCAGCTGATGAAGCAGGGCCGCCGCGAGGAGGCGCTTTCGATCTACCGCTGGTTCCGGCCGCTGCTCGATCTCGATGTCTCGACCTATCTGGTCCAAAACATCAAGCTTGCCGAAGTGCTCGCGATCGACACAAATGACCGCGTGCGCATGCCGCGCCAGCCGCTGTCGGGCGAGCGCCGCAAAGCGGTCGAGAAGATCGTCAAGGACGCGCTGGCGGTACGGCCGAAGCTGCCGCAGTTCTGAAGGCTTTCTTCTCCCCGTGCACGTGCACGGGGAGAAGATGGCGGCAGCCAGATGAGGGGCAGCGCCGACGTGCAAGGAAATTCCAGGGACACAGAGGAGGGCCGCCGCCCCTCATCCGCCCTTCGGGCCCCGCAGCCCTTCGCTGGCGCTCCGGGCGTTCGTCGTTCGGAAAGCCAAGCAGTCGGCTTTTCCACCGCTTCGCGGACCACTCCTCACCCCCGTGAACGGGGAGAAGGGGTAGATATCGCCATTGTCGGTGGCGGCATTGTCGGCATCTGCGCGGCGGCCATGCTGGCCGAGGCCGGGCGCAGCGTCACGGTCTTCGACCGCACCGGCATCTGCGAGGAGACGAGCTCCGGCAATGCCGCCGCCTTCGCCTTCTCCGACGTGCTGCCGCTGGCGCATAAGGGCATGATGCGGCACTTGCCGAAATGGCTTGCCGATCCGCTCGGGCCACTCAGCATCCCGCCAGCCTATCTGCCGAAACTGTTGCCTTGGCTGTTCCGCTTCTGGCGCGCCGGCGCACCGGCAAAATATGAGGCGAGCCTTGCTGCTCAGGCAGACATGATGAAGCTCGCCGAGGCCGAATGGATGGGACTGCTCGACCGTTCCGGCACGCGGCCGATGCTGCGCGAGGACGGTTCGCTGGAACTTTATGAAAGCGAGGCCGAGTTTCAGGCCGGGCTGCCGGGCTGGGCGGCGCGCCAGCGCTTCGGCATCGACTTTCGCCATGTCGAAGGCGACGAACTGGCGCGGCTGCAGCCGGGACTGTCGCCGCGCTTCATCAAGGGCACCTTCGTGCCGGGCTGGAAGACCGTCGCCGATCCGAAACTGCTCGGCAAGGCGGTGTGGGCCTATGCCGAAGGGTTGGGCGCGCGTTTCGAAAAGGCGCGCATAGAGCGCGTCGCCGCCAAACCTGATGGCGCGACGCTGACGCTGACCGACGGCACGACCAGGCAGGCAAGACATCTTGTCGTGGCCGCCGGGGCATGGTCGCATCTGCTGGCGAAGGCGCTTGGCGACACCATCCCGCTCGAAACCGAGCGCGGCTACAACACCACACTGCCGAAGACCGCTTTCGACGTGCAGCGAATGCTGATCTTTTCCGGCCATGGCTTCGTCATCACGCCACTCGACACGGGCTTGCGCGTCGGCGGCGCCGTCGAGTTGGGCGGTCTCGACCGGCCGCCGAATTTTGCGCGCTCGAAGGCCATGCTGGAAAAAGCCAGACAGTTCCTTCCGGGGTTGGACGCGTCAGGCGGCCGCGAGTGGATGGGCTATCGCCCGTCGCTGCCGGATTCGCTGCCGGTGATCGGCACGGCGCGAACCGCGCCCAACATTGTCTACGCCTTCGGCCATGGCCATCTCGGCCTGACCCAGGCGGCGGCCACCGGCCGCTTGATCCGCGATCTTGTTCTCGGGCAGACTTCGCCGATCGATCTTGCCCCCTTCAGCCCGCAACGGTTTTGAGTCCGAGGAAATCATGGCCAAAAAATCCTTCTTTTGCATCGACGGCCATACCTGCGGCAATCCGGTGCGGCTGGTCGCCGGCGGCGGTCCCTTGCTCGAGGGTTCGACGATGATGGAGCGGCGGGCGCATTTCCTGGCGGAGTATGACTGGATCCGCACCGGGCTGATGTTCGAGCCACGCGGCCACGACGTCATGTCGGGCTCGATCCTCTATCCGCCGACGCGCGAGGATTGCGACATAGCCATCCTGTTCATCGAGACGTCGGGCTGCCTGCCGATGTGCGGCCACGGCACGATCGGCACGGTGACGATGGCCATCGAACATGGGCTGATCAAGCCGAAGACACCCGGCGTGCTCCGGCTCGACACACCGGCCGGGCTGGTTATCGCCGAATACAAACAGGTCGGCGACTATGTCGAGGAGGTGCGCATCACCAATGTACCGTCCTTCCTTTATGCCGAGGGACTGACGGTCGACTGCCCGCAGCTTGGCGAGATCACTGTCGATGTCGCCTATGGCGGCAATTTCTACGCCATCGTCGAGCCGCAGGCGAATTTTCGCGACATGGCTGATTATTCCGCCGGCGATTTCATCGCCTGGAGCCCTGTGGTGCGGCAGCGGCTTAACGAGAAGTACTCGTTCGTGCATCCGGAAAACCCCGGCATCAACCGGCTGTCCCACATGCTGTGGACGGGCAAGCCGACGGTGGAGGGGGCCGACGCACGCAACGCCGTCTTCTATGGCGACAAGGCGATCGACCGTTCACCTTGCGGCACCGGCACCTCGGCGCGCATGGCGCAGCTCCATGCCAAGGGCAAGCTCAAGGCCGGCGACAGTTTTGTCCACGAATCGATCATCGGCTCGCTGTTCAAGGGCAAGGTCGAGAAGGACGTCACTGTTGCCGGCAAGCCGGCCATCATTCCCTCGATCGGCGGCTGGGCGCGGATGACCGGCCTGAACACCATATTCATCGACGACCGCGATCCGTTCGCGCACGGTTTTGTGGTTAAGTGATACGGTAGGCTGCCGATCATCCACCGAGACGAAGACTTGGACCCAGAGCGGGACCTCTTGGCGAAACCAGTCAGCGAAAGGTTAGCGCGTTGGGCGAGGCATCCACCGCCATAGTCGGAAGTAACCCATGTTGCAGCTGGTCAGTACGGAATGTGGCTAAAAAACGAAACCCGCCAACAACGCAAAGATTCGTCTCATCACCTAATTTTGACCGGGATTTCTTCGAAATGAGGTCGCTGGTCCGGCTGAATCGTCAAAGACATTGCGTTATGCCAATGATAGGGTCCGCGATAGTCCAGGGGTCGGGAGCAAAAAAACGGGCAATCGGAAGGCGTGCCGGCAAAACACGCTCGACGTTTGAAAAATCACGTTGCAATCCGGGCTCGAAACTTTACGACTAGGGGAAATACGAAAAGGAATGCGTCTGCATGGGCGACATTCCAGGGGAGCCATGTACACATGCAGTACTTTGTCCAGCAGCTTATCAATGGGCTGACGCTGGGATCGATCTATGGGCTGATCGCAATCGGCTACACGATGGTCTACGGCATCATCGGCATGATCAACTTCGCCCACGGCGACATTTTCATGGTCGGGGCATTCGCCGCCCTCGTTGTCTTCCTCATCCTCGGCTCCTTGTTCTATTCGGTCCCGGTCGTCCTGGCGCTGCTGATCATGATGATCGTGGCGATGCTGCTCACCAGCCTCTACAACTGGACGATCGAGAAGGTGGCCTACCGGCCGCTGCGCGGTTCGTTCCGGCTGGCGCCGCTGATCACCGCCATCGGCATGTCGATCGCGCTGTCGAACTTCATCCAGGTGACGCAAGGTCCGCGCAACAAGCCGATCCCGCCGATGGTCAGCCAAGTCTACAACATCAACGGCATCAGCGTGTCGCTGAAGCAGATCATCATCGTCGTCGTCACCGCCCTGCTGCTGGCGCTGTTCTGGTACCTGGTCAACAGGACTTCCCTCGGCCGGGCGCAAAGGGCGTGCGAGCAGGACCGCAAGATGGCGGCGCTGCTCGGTGTCGATGTCGACCGTACGATCTCGATCACCTTTATCATGGGTGCAGCGCTTGCGGCCGTCGCGGGCACGTTGTTCCTGATGTATTACGGCGTCATCGCCTTTTCCGACGGCTTTGTGCCGGGGGTCAAGGCCTTCACCGCGGCCGTTCTCGGCGGCATCGGGTCTCTGCCGGGCGCGGTGCTTGGCGGGCTTTTGATCGGCTTCATCGAGAGCATGTGGTCGGCGTATTTCTCGATCGACTACAAGGACGTCGCGGCGTTCTCGATCCTGGCGATCGTGCTGATCTTCCTGCCTTCCGGCATTTTGGGCCGGCCAGAAGTCGAAAAGGTCTGAGACAATGGCGGTTTCCGTATCCTCGGAGCGCGACACCGTCGCCTCCCCCGTGCAGCGTGCATTGCGCGAAGCGTTCTATGCCGGCGCCATCTCGCTGGGGTTGTTCATTCTCTTCATCGGCCTGAAGACCGACCAGAACATAAGCAACCAGCTGATCCTGGTGCAGCGCTGGTTGCTGCTCATCACCGTGGTCGTGCTGACCATGCTTGGCCGCTTCTTCTACATTGCATATGGCCAGCCGTTCATGGCCAATCAGAAGATCACCAATGTCGCCACCGGCCTGTTGCCGGCGAGCGTCGCGTCGCGCTTCTTCCTGCTTCCGGCCTTCATCGTCGCCGTTGTGCTGGCGGTTGTCCTCGTTGCGTTCGGCAGCGCCCTGCCGGTGTTGGTGGGACCCGATCTGGCCGGCTACCTTCAGTTCCTGCGCGCATTGGCCGTCATTTACGCGCTCGCTTGCGTGATCTTCTATTTCCGCTCCTTCATCCACGCCAATTTCACCAAGCTCGGGATTGCGGCGCTGGTGCTATACCCGATCCTCGTCGTCGTGGTGCTGTCGATCTACGCGTGGTCGATAACCGGCGGCCTGCAGGGCTCGTTGAAGTGGGTCGACAATTTCGGCATCCAGATCCTGATCTATGTGATGCTGGCCTGGGGGCTGAACATCGTCGTCGGCCTCGCCGGCCTGCTCGATCTCGGCTACGTCGCCTTTTACGCGGTCGGTGCCTATGCCTATGCGTTGCTCGGTTCGCAATACGGCCTGTCGTTCTGGATCCTGCTGCCCGCCGCCGGCGCCATGGCCGCCTTCTGGGGCGTTATGCTCGGCTTTCCGGTGCTCAGGCTTCGTGGCGATTACCTGGCGATCGTGACGCTGGCCTTCGGCGAGATCATCCGCCTGGTGCTGATCAACTGGCGTGAAGTCACCAACGGCTCGGCCGGCATCTCCGGCATCCCGAAGGTCACCTTCTTCGGCCTGATGACGTTTAATTCGACCGACCCGAACTATATCGGCAAGGTGCTGCACATCGCCCAGTCAAGCGCCTACTACAAGATCTTCCTCTACTATCTCATTCTCGGGCTGGCGCTGCTGACCGCCTTCGTCACCATCAGGCTCAGGCGCATGCCTGTCGGCCGCGCCTGGGAGGCGCTGCGCGAGGACGAGATTGCCTGCCGCTCGCTTGGCATCAACACCACCACCACCAAGCTCACCGCCTTTGCCACCGGCGCCATGTTCGGCGGTTTTGCCGGCGCCTTCTTCGCCGCACGGCAAGGCTTCGTCAGCCCTGAATCCTTCGTCTTCCTGGAATCGGCGATCATCCTGGCCATCGTGGTGCTCGGCGGCATGGGCTCGCTGGTCGGCATCGCGGTCGCCGCGCTGGTGATGATCGGCGGCACCGAGGCGCTGCGCGAACTCGATTTCCTGAAAAGTGTCTTCGGAAAAGATTTCACCCCGGAGCTTTACCGCATGCTTTTGTTCGGCATGGCGATGGTCATCGTCATGCTGTGGAAGCCGCGCGGCTTTGTCGGCAGCCGTGAACCGACGGCCTTCCTCAGTGAACGAAAAGCGGTCTCCTCCTCCTTCACCAAGGAAGGGCACGGCTGATGAGCGCGACCTCCATTCAGAAGACCAATCCGGGTATGAAAGACGCCATCCTCCAGGTCGAGCATCTTTCGATGAAGTTCGGCGGCCTGATCGCCATCGGCGATCTGTCGTTCCAGGCCAAGCGCGGCGAGATCACCGCTCTGATCGGACCCAATGGCGCCGGCAAGACCACCGTCTTCAATTGCATCACCGGCTTCTACAAGCCGTCGGAAGGCATGATTACGCTCAACCGGGCCGACGGCTCGAGCTTCCTGCTCGAACGGCTGCCCAATCATGAGATCCCGGCGCGCGCCAAGGTGGCGCGCACCTTCCAGAACATCCGCCTGTTCTCGGGCATGACGCTGCTGGAGAATCTGCTGGTTGCCCAGCACAACAAGCTGATGAAGGCATCCGGCTATACGATCCTGGGCCTGTTCGGGATCGGCGGCTACCGCAGGGCCTCGGCTGAATCGGTGGAGCTTGCCAAGCACTGGCTGGAGAAGGCCGATCTTGTCGATCGCGCCGACGATCCGGCCGGCGACCTGCCCTATGGCGCGCAGCGGCGCCTCGAGATTGCGCGCGCCATGTGCACAGGGCCCGAACTTCTGTGCCTCGACGAGCCTGCGGCCGGTCTCAATCCGAAGGAGTCGGCTGCGCTGAATTCGCTGCTGATGGACATCAAGAGCAGTACCTCGATCCTGCTGATCGAACATGACATGTCGGTGGTCATGCAGATTTCCGACCATGTCGTGGTGCTTGAATATGGCCGCAAGATTTCCGACGGCAGCCCGCAATCGGTGCGTACCGACCCGCGCGTCATCGCCGCCTATCTCGGCGTCGACGACGAGGAGGTCGAGACGGTGCTGACCGAGGTTGGCGATGAAGACGTCATCGAGCAGCTGGACATCGGGCCGGATTCGGCTCACGGACCAGGCACATCGTCTTCCTATCTCGCCGGCCCGGTAAGCGACACGATCGGCCACAGCCAGGGCGAGCGGGTCACAGTGTCGAAGGGAGCTTCAAAGGCCACCCAATACGATACAAGAGCCAACTCCGCGCCAAGAGCACCGTCCGAGCGTCTAACGGCCAAGTCCAAACCGGCGGCCACCAAATCCCCGACAGGCAAGCCGCGCGGAGGGCGTAAGTGATGGCCGAGACAACGCTGCTCGACATCAAGGGCGTCGAGACCTACTACGGCAACATCAAGGCGCTGAACGGCGTCGATGTCCACGTCAACCAGGGCGAGATCGTCGCGCTGATCGGCGCCAACGGCGCCGGCAAGTCGACGCTGATGATGACCATCTTCGGTGCGCCGCGCGCTCGTGCCGGCTCAATCACTTTCGCCGGCACCGACATCACCCAGATGCCGACGCACGAGATCGCCCGCATGCGCATTGCGCAGTCGCCGGAAGGCAGGCGCATTTTCCCGCGCATGACGGTGATGGAAAACCTGCAGATGGGCGCCGGTCTCGACAATCTCAAGCACTATGACGAAGATGCTGAGAAGGTGTTCGCGCTGTTCCCGCGCCTCAAGGAGCGCATTGCCCAGCGCGGCGGCACGCTGTCGGGCGGTGAGCAGCAGATGCTGTCGATCGGACGTGCGCTGATGGCGCGGCCTAAGCTGCTGTTGCTCGACGAGCCGTCGCTGGGTCTGGCGCCGCTGATCGTCAAGCAGATCTTCGATGCCATCCGCGAGCTGAACCGCACGCAAGGGCTGACCGTGTTCCTGGTCGAGCAGAACGCCTTCGGCGCGCTCAAACTCGCCACGCGCGGCTATGTCATGGTCAACGGCAACGTGACCATGAGCGGCACAGGCAAGGAATTGCTCGCCAATCCGGAAGTGCGGGCGGCCTATCTCGAAGGCGGCCATCACTGATTTTGGAGCGGAATGTATGCATACGGTATTCCGCTCCTACTTGTTTGTTTGTCGCATGACCTTTGTCCGAAAAGTCTGCAACTTTTCGGGATCATGCTAGGGAGTCTTCATCATGCAAGGCATTCTTCACGAGGAACCTTCCATCTGGCAGTTCTTCTTCGTCACCTGTCTGCTCGGCGGCTGGGCGGCATGGATGACCGGCAAGGCCAGCGCCCAGACATGGCGCAGCCTGCCGGCGCTGTTCGCCTATCTGCTGGGTCTCGGCATAGGCATCAGGTTCATCCATCATGCCTTGTTCGGCGGCACGATGTTTTCGCTGCAATACTATGTCGTGGACACAATCGTGCTCATGATATTGGGATTTGTCGGCTATCAATACACGCGTACGAACCAGATGGTGACGCAGTATAATTGGCTTTACGAACGGGCTTCGATCTTAAGCTGGAAACCGAAAGGTTGACGTTCATCATTAACGCCGTTCCGGGGATGAATCGGCGTGACAAGGGCCTGAAAATCGGCAAAGTACGCTTTCTGCGATAAGGGTGGGCATCGCATGAAAGTTTCATCCACGCCCACCTCGTAAATGGGAGCGTTTAAATGAAGAAATCACTTTTGTCCGCCGTTGCCCTGACCGCGCTTGTCGCGTTCGGTGGCAATGCATGGGCTGACGTTATCGTCGGCGTCGCAGGTCCGATCACCGGTCCGAATGCGGCCTTCGGTGCGCAGCTGCAGAAGGGTGCGGAAGCGGCCGTTGCAGACATCAACGCAGCAGGCGGCATGAACGGCGAGCAGATCAAGCTCGAAGTCGGCGACGACGTCTCGGATCCGAAGCAGGGCATTTCGGTCGGCAACAAGTTCGTCGGCGACGGCGTGAAATTCGTGATCGGCCACTTCAACTCGGGCGTCTCGATCCCGGTTTCGCAGGAAGTCTACGTCGACAACAACATCGTCGAAGTGACGCCTGCGGCGACCAACCCGAAATTCACCGAGCGCGGCCTGTGGAACGTGTTCCGCACCTGCGGACGCGATGACCAGCAGGGCGGCATCGCCGGCGGCTATATCGCGACCAACTTCAAGGACGCCAAGGTTGCCGTCATCCACGACAAGACCCCCTATGGTCAGGGCCTTGCCGACGAGACCAAGAAGGCGATGAACGCAGCCGGCCTGACCGAAGTCATGTACGAAGGCGTCAATGTCGGCGACAAGGACTTCTCGGCGCTGATTGCCAAGATGAAGGACGCCGGTGTTACCCTGATCTATTGGGGCGGCCTGCATACCGAAGCCGGCCTGATCATCCGCCAGTCGGCGGACCAGGGCCTCAAGGCCACCCTGATGTCGGGCGACGGCATCGTCACCGACGAGCTGGCTGCGATCGCCGGCGATGCGGTTATCGGCACGCTCAACACCTTCGGTCCCGATCCGCGCCTGATCCCCGAGAACAAGGCACTTGTCGAGAAGTTCCGCGCCCAGGGCTTCGAGCCGGAAGCCTACACTCTCTACTCCTACGCCGCCATGCAGGTGATCGCCGAGGCCGCTGCCGTGGCCAAGTCGAACGACCCCGTGGAAGTGGCCAAGGCGCTGCACGAGAAGGGCCCGTTCAAGACCGTTCTGGGCGATCTCGCCTATGACGCGAAGGGCGATCCGAAGCTCCCGGGCTACATCATGTACGAATGGAAGAAGGGTCCGGACGGCAAGATCTCCTGGTTCCCGAAGTCGTAATTTGGAACACAGCTCTATGGAATGCCCGGCGCTCGCGCCGGGCATTTTTTCTTTGGTGACAGGGCGGCAGCGAGGGTGGCTGGATAAGCCGCTAGCCGGGTCGAATTTGTGCGGGCACGACAATTAGCGTCACCTCGCGACGCCAATCGCACGCATCTTTTCGAGCGGTGGTGCTAGAATCGCATTTAAATCGGTTTAACCTCTCCCCGATTTTGGTTGCACTGCAGCATTTTCGCGTTAATCATGCCTCTGCCCCACCCTCCTGTCCGGAGCCTGCTTCCTTGGCCATCACGAAGATCCTCGTCGCCAACCGGTCCGAAATTGCCATCCGCGTCTTTCGCGCGGCCAACGAGCTCGGCCTCAAAACCGTGGCGATCTGGGCCGAGGAGGACAAATATTCGCTGCATCGGTTCAAGGCCGATGAAAGCTACCAGGTCGGGCGCGGGCCGCATCTGGCCAGGGACATGGGGCCGATCGAAAGCTATCTGTCGATCGAGGAAGTGATCCGCGTCGCCAGGCTGTCCAGCGCCGACGCCATCCATCCAGGCTATGGCCTTCTGTCGGAAAGCCCTGAATTCGCAGATGCCTGCGCCGAGGCCGGCATCACCTTCATCGGACCGAAGCCCGACACGATGCGCCGGCTCGGCAACAAGGTCGCCGCGCGCAATCTGGCCATCGAGGTTGGCGTGCCGGTGGTGCCGGCAACCGAACCGCTTCCGGACGACATGGAAGCAGTCAAGCAGCTCGCCAAGACAGTCGGCTATCCGGTGATGCTCAAGGCATCATGGGGCGGCGGCGGGCGCGGCATGCGCGCCATCCGCGCGGAAGCCGACCTCGCCCGCGAGGTGATGGAAGGCAAGCGCGAGGCCAAGGCCGCCTTCGGCAAGGACGAGGTCTATCTCGAAAAGCTGATCGAGCGCGCTCGCCATGTCGAGGTCCAGGTGCTCGGCGACACGCATGGCAACGCTGTACATCTGTTCGAGCGCGACTGCTCGATCCAGCGCCGCAACCAGAAGGTCGTCGAACGGGCGCCGGCGCCCTATCTCAGCGAGGCATTGCGCCAGGAGCTTTGCGGCTATGCGCTCAAGATCGCGCGCGAGACCAGCTATATCGGCGCCGGTACGGTGGAATTCCTGCAGGACGCCGACACAGGCAAATTCTACTTCATCGAGGTCAATCCGCGCATCCAGGTCGAGCACACCGTCACCGAGCAGGTGACCGGCATCGACATCGTCAAGGCGCAGATCCACATACTGGACGGCTTTGCCATCGGCACGAAAGAGTCGGGCGTGCCGGCGCAGGCCGACATCAGGCTGAACGGTCACGCGCTGCAGTGCCGCATCACGACCGAGGATCCGGAGCATAGTTTCATTCCGGACTACGGCCGCATCACCGCTTATCGCGAAGCCGCCGGTTTCGGCATCCGCCTCGACGGCGGCACCGCCTATTCGGGCGCGGTCATCACCCGCTTCTACGATCCGCTGCTGGAGAAGGTGACTGCCTGGGCGCCGACACCGGCCGAGGCGATCGCCCGCATGAATAGGGCCCTGCGCGAGTTCCGCATCCGCGGCGTGGCGACCAACCTCACCTTCCTCGAGGCAATCATCAACCACCCGCGCTTCGCCGACAATTCCTATACGACCAGGTTCATCGACACGACGCCGGAGCTGTTCGCGCAGGTGAAGCGGCAGGACCGCGCCACCAAGCTGCTCAACTATCTGGCCGACGTCAGCGTCAACGGCCATCCCGAAACCCGCGGCCGACCGATGCCCAAGACCGATGCGGCAGCGCCTGTCGTGCCCTATCTCAACGGCAATGTGCCTGATGGCAGCAAGCAGAAGCTAGACGCGTTGGGGCCGGAGAAATTCGCTGCCTGGATGCGTGAGCAAAAAGAGGTGCTTGTCACCGACACGACGATGCGCGACGGTCACCAGTCGCTGCTCGCCACCCGCATGCGCACGCATGACATTGCCGGCATTGCCGGCACCTATGCGCGCGCGCTGCCGCGGCTGCTGTCGCTGGAATGCTGGGGCGGCGCCACTTTCGACGTCGCCATGCGCTTCCTCACCGAGGATCCGTGGGAGCGGTTGAGCAAAGTGCGCGAAGCGGCCCCCAACCTTTTGCTGCAGATGCTTCTGCGCGGCGCCAATGGCGTCGGCTACACCAACTATCCCGACAATGTCGTGCAACATTTCGTCAGCCAGGCAGCGGCCGGTGGCGTCGACCTGTTCCGCGTATTCGACTGCCTGAATTGGGTCGAGAATATGCGCGTCGCCATGGACGCGGTGGGCGCCGAGGGCAAGCTGGTCGAAGCGGCGATCTGCTACACCGGCGACATCCTCGATCCGGCGCGCGCCAAATACGACCTTAAATACTATGTCGGGCTGGCGAAGGAATTGCAGGCCGCCGGCGCCCATATCATCGCCGTCAAGGACATGGCCGGGCTTTTGAAGCCGGCTGCCGCCCGCGTGCTGTTCAAGGCGCTGCGCGAGGCGACCGACCTGCCGATCCATTTCCACACCCACGACACGTCAGGCCTGTCGGCGGCGACGGTGCTGGCCGGCGTGGAAAGCGGCGTCGACGCCATCGACGCGGCGATGGATTCCTTCTCCGGCAACACCTCGCAGCCTTGCCTGGGCTCGATCGTCGAGGCGCTGAAGGGAACCGAGCGCGATCCCGGCCTCGATCCGCAATGGATCCGCAAAATCTCCTTCTACTGGGAAGCGGTGCGCAACCAGTATGCCGCCTTCGAAAGCGACCTCAAGGGGCCAGCCTCGGAAGTCTATCTGCACGAAATGCCGGGCGGCCAGTTCACCAACCTCAAGGAACAGGCGCGTTCGCTGGGGCTGGAAACGCGTTGGCACGAGGTGGCACAAGCCTATCACGACGTCAATTTGATGTTCGGTGACATCGTCAAGGTGACGCCGTCGTCCAAGGTGGTCGGCGACATGGCGCTGATGATGGTGAGCCAGGATCTGACCGTTGCCGACGTCGAAAACCCAGCCAAGGACATCGCCTTCCCGGACTCGGTCGTCTCGATGCTGCGCGGCGATCTCGGCCAGTCGCCCGGCGGCTGGCCTGCGAAGCTGCAGAAGAAGGCACTGAAGGAAAGCAAGCCGATCACCGAGCGCCCGGGCTCGCTGCTCAAGCCAGCCGACCTCAAGGCCAGCCGCAAGGAGATCGAGCAGAAGCTGGAGCGCAAGCTCTCGGAGTACGAATTCGCCTCCTGGCTGATGTATCCGAAGGTGTTCACCGACTTCGCCGCCGCGCAGGAAACCTACGGGCCGGTCAGTGTGCTGCCGACGCCGACCTATTTCTACGGCATGAAGTCCGAAGACGAGATCTTCCTGGACATCGAAAAAGGCAAGACGCTTGTAGTGCGCTGCCTTGCGATCGGCGACGTCGATGAGAAGGGCATGGTCACCGTGTTCTTCGAGCTCAACGGCCAGCCGCGCCGTGTCCGGGTGCCGGACAGGGCGCATGGCGCCTCGGCGGCCAAGGCTCGGCGCAAGGCCGAGCCCGGCAACGAGGCGCATGTCGGCGCGCCGATGCCGGGCGTGGTCTCCGCCCTTTCGGTTGCCGCCGGCCAAGCGGTCAAGGCCGGCGACGTGCTGTTGTCGATCGAAGCCATGAAGATGGAGACGGCCCTGCATGCCGAGCGCGACGGCACAGTGGCCGAAGTGCTGGTCAAGGCCGGCGATCAGATCGATGCGAAGGATCTGTTGATCGCGTTTGGCTGACGCGCGGATCCATCACACTGGGGACGGCTGGCAGCAGCCGTTCACGAAGCGCCGATAATGGCTTGACCCGCCGCGCCTGCTCGGGCATCGAACCCGCTCCCAATTTACCGCGCCAGAATCGCGGTGCTTAAAAAGTAGCGGAGAAAAAACATGGCCGACGACATCACAGATACCAGCCAGACTGTTGCCGCCGGCCAGTTGCGCGCCTTCATCGAGCGCATCGAGCGGCTCGAGGAAGAAAAGAAGACCATCGCCGACGACATCAAGGAAGTGTTCGCCGAGGCCAAGGGCACCGGCTTCGACACCAAGGCGATGCGGTCGATCATCCGGCTGCGCAAGAAGGACCAGGCCGAGCGCCAGGAAGAGGAAACCATCCTCGATCTCTACAAGGCCGCGCTCGGCATGGTGTAAGGCTGTCTGGAAATTCTACTCCGGCTGATATCGCCGGAGCGAATTTCGAAACAGTCTCGGGCCAAGGAATGATGCTGGAACGGGCATCGAACCATGAGCGAATTCGACTTCGGCGCCCGCCGCGCCTCTGAATTCCGCCAACGCAGCTTCTGGGCGCTGTTCGCCGAACGGCATCCGGAGGAACGCGCTTCCATGGCGCGGCGCGGACCCTGGTTCTGGCAGCGCGGGCTGCCTGACTTCGCTCTGGTCCTGTCCATGTATGTCGCGCCGGCGCAAAGCCAAGTTGGCGTCTTTTTCGGCCGTAACGAGAAGTTCGGCGCGACCGGGGTCTGGTCGCGGCTGAAGCCGTTCCAACCGGCAATCGAAGACTGGCTGAAGCTCAGGCCGGAGCAGAGCTGCGAGGGCCTCGGCATCAATTCGATGTGGCGGGTGAACTGCTATGCCGAGGACAACTGGCCGGCCATGGCCGACTGGCTGGTGACGGAATGCTCGCGCTTCGAGCGCGCCGTCACCGACGTGCTGGGAGAGGGATAGCTATCAGGTGTTGGTGCAAAGCATCGGATCCTTCTTCGACTCGCGCTGGCAAGGCGCGGTGCCGGTCGAGCGGTTGTTCTGGCGCGATCTAGTGCTTGTCGGCACGGCGATCAACATCGCCTCGTCGGTGGCCGCGCTCATTCTGCTCGGCTTGAAGCTGCCGCTCGCCGTCGTCCTGGCGGTGCATTTCGCGCCCGTGCCCTACAACATCTTTCTGACCTTTGCCGTCTGGCGAACCACGGAAAAATCCAGTGGCGCCAAGGCTTCGTTGATGACGCTCGGGGCTACGCTTTGGCTGATCCTGGTGGTGGTTGTCTGAGAAGATTGACACGAAAAAGGGCGGCCGAAGCCGCCCTTTGAAGATGGTGGTCAAGCTGCGGCTTAAGGCGCCGGCTCGAATTTCAGCGCCACGCCGTTGATGCAATAGCGCAGGCCGGTCGGCGGCGGGCCGTCCTCGAAGACATGGCCGAGATGGCTGCCGCAGCGGGCGCAGTGGCATTCGGTGCGGACCATGCCGTAGCTGCGGTCGACGGTGTTTTCGACCGAACCGGGCACCGGATCATTGAAGCTCGGCCAGCCGGTGCCGCTCTCGAACTTGAGCTTGGATTCGAACAGCGGCTGGTCGCAGCCGACGCAGGAAAAGGTGCCGGCGCGCTTTTCGTAGAGCAGGGCGCAGCTTCCGGGCCGTTCGGTGCCATGGCCGCGCATGACCGCATATTGCTCGGGCGTCAGGCGGGCGCGCCATTCGGCGTCGGTGCGGGTGACAGGGTAGGTGTGGGTGTCCATTTGATCTCCTCAGCCTTGGCGGCTTGTTGTTGGTTGCAAGCAATATTCGCTTAGAGATAGGCGTTTGTTACGTGTTTTGCTCGCATTTTCAGCCGAGTTCCTACCCAATCGCCTGAAGATAGCGGGCGATCGACGCATGAAATGCCGTTCTTGCGCCGCCGATGATGTTCTGCTGCCACCACGCGCCGTAGATGTCGTCGAATTCGAAAGGCTCAAGTGCCGCCGCGATGCGTCGCACGGCCGGCGCATTGAGCGGAATGTAGTTCGGATAGCTGTACATGAAGCTGACATGGCGACGCGTCGGCGTCACCTGCAATATGTCGCCGGACAGCAGGGCGTTACCGCCATCGCGTTTCCAATGCAGCACCTGGCCGCCGGCAAAATGGCCACCGCAACGCACGAGTGTCAGCGACGGGTTTATGGCCAGCGTCTCGCCCGCCGCGCTGACGATGGCGTTGTGCGGCCGCATGATCCACTGGCGGTCGTCGGCATGGAGATAGATCGGCACGCCGCCAAACGCCTCGCTCCACTCGACCATCACCGAATAATAGTGGCAGTGCGAAATGGCGATCGCGGCCAGGCCGCCGCGACGGTTGATTTCGGCTACCGCCTCGTCGCTCACCATCGAGATGCAATCCCACAGCACATTGCCGTGCGGCGTCTGCGCCAGCAGCGCCCGCTGGCCGATAGCAAAGCGCGGCTCGATGCCGAAAGCGAGAACGCCGGCATCGTCCTTCATCACAAGCCTATGCCCGGCAGAGAGTTCTTCCCCCGTGATCCAGGCCTGGCCTTCCCAGCGCACATATTGCCGCTCGTCCTCGCAGATCGGGCAATTTTCTGGAGGGGTCTGCGTTGCCGCGAACTGGACGCCGCATTGCGGGCAAAGAAAGCAGGTCATCGGTTTTCCTCTCATATCAATGCTTGCGTGAGAGCTGCTTCGTCGCGGCTTCCAACCCGGCCAGCGTCAGTGGGAACATGCGGCCGCCGAAGAGATCGCGGATCATCGCGATCGAATGGGTGAAGCCCCAGTTTTTCTGGTTTTCGGGGTTCAGCCAGACCGCATTCGGCCATTGCTGGATGAGGCGGCCAAGCCAGACACTGCCGGCTTCCGGATTCCAATGCTCGACCGAACCGCCGGGATGCGCGATCTCGTAAGGGCTCATCGAGGCATCGCCGACGACGATCACCTTGTAGTCGGGGCCGTATTTGTGAAGCAGATCGAAGGTCGGGATGGTCTCGGCATGCCTGCGCCGGTTGTCCTTCCAGACGCCCTCGTAAACGCAGTTGTGGAAGTAAAAATATTCGAGCTGGCGGAATTCGGCGCGGGCGGCCGAAAACAGCTCCTCGACGCTTTTGATGTGGTCGTCCATCGAGCCGCCGACATCGAAGAACATCAAGAGCTTCACGGCGTTGCGCCGTTCGGGGCGCGTCTGCACATCGAGATAGCCGTGCTCGGCGGTGGCATGGATGGTGCCGGGCAGGTCGAACACTTCCTCCGCACCCTCGCGCACCCAGCGGCGCAGGCGCTTCAGCGCCACCTTGATGTTGCGGGTGCCGAGCTCGACGGCGTCGTCGAAATTTTTGAACTCGCGCTCGTCCCAGACTTTCACCGCACGGCGATTTCGGCTTTCATGCTGGCCGATGCGCACGCCTTCGGGATTGTAGCCATAGGCGCCGAAAGGCGAG
This sequence comes from Mesorhizobium sp. M0077, assembly GCF_040322955.1. NCBI lineage: Bacteria > Pseudomonadati > Pseudomonadota > Alphaproteobacteria > Hyphomicrobiales > Phyllobacteriaceae > Mesorhizobium > Mesorhizobium sp. M0077. Next base: position 108,977 of record NZ_JAMYUL010000010.1, on the reverse strand, counting down.
GTGCCGCCGGTACCGATCCATTTCGAGCCGCCCTGGTGGCGGCCTTTCTGCTCCTCCAGCCGCTGCTTCAGTGTCTCCATCAGCTTGTCGAAACCGCCGAGCGCCTCGATCAGTTTCTTCTCTTCCTCGGTCAGGTGCTTTTCGGCGAGCCGGCGCAGCCATTCCTCAGGGATGTTGGCGACACCGACGGCATCGGGGCCGGTGAGCGCCTCGATCCCCTTGAAGACATGCGTAAACACCTGGTCGAAGCGGTCGATATGGCGTTCGTCCTTCACAAGCGCGGCGCGGGCGAGGTAGTAAAAACCCTGGACGTCATAGTCGACCAGCCCGGCCTCCAGCCCTTCCAGCAGCGACAGATATTCCCTGAGCGAAACGGGAACCCGCGCGGCCTTTAGTTCGAGAAAGAAGGGGAGGAACATGGTTGGCCGTTATCTATGCCGAACGGTCACGGCGGAGTCGCCACGGGCACTGTCGATTTCGCCGGATTGCAGAAGATTTGCCACGGTACGTGGGTTGGGTATGGGCAAGTGCTTTGCGATGCGGGCTTCCGCCCATTCGCGCATAGCCGACGCGGCATCGGCTATCGCTTCAGCCGGGTTTGCGCCGGCCCCGTGGCAGCCGGCGAGATCGGGCATCCGCACTCCCCAAACGCCGTCACTGCCATCCAGGATTCCGACATAGCGGATCATTCGGCTCCTTCCGCGTTATTTCGATCGCGCTCGCATCATAGCAGATCATACTCGATAAACCCTGTCCGCCGCGCGACATGGTCGTAGAGCTTGCGCGCTGTGGTGTTGGTTTCGTGGGTCATCCAATAGACGTTCTTGACGCCGATCTTGCCGGCTGCCTGCTTGACCGCTTCAATGAGGGCCGCACCGATGCCCTTGCCGCGCACATCAGGGTCGGCGAACAGGTCCTGCAGGTAGCAGTTGTTTTTCTCCGACCAGCCGGAGCGGTGATAGAGATAATGGGTCAGGCCGACCGCCTTGCCGTCGAGCGTGGCGATAAACCCCTTCGGTTCGAATTCACCTTCCGTGAACAGTCGTTTCCAGGTGATGTCGTAGACCTCGTCCGGCAGCTTGGTCTCGTAGAAGGTGAGGTAGGCAGTCCACAGCCGCCGCCAGTCGGCATGGTCGGCCAGCGCCAGCGGGCGGACGGTGATCTCGGTCATTTCGGTTCCTCCAAAGCCTTATCGGATTCCGGCGGAATCAGATCGGAAACACCATCGCCTAATCCACCGGCGAATTGTACTCGCGAAATGCGGTCGCCAGCATCTGCAGCGCGTCACGCGCGCGCGGCGCCAGATTGTGCGAATGCAGCACCACTTCGGAAGGGTCAAGCGATGGAAGACCAAGTTTGCGGCCAACCTCGATCAGGCCGGGCGGAGCGACGCAGTGAGCCAGCGCCGAAACGGCAAAGCCCGCCGATATCGCAATGTTGACGGCCGCGCCGCCGCCGCCGACGAAGGCCTCCTCCCAGGCGATGCCTGCTTTGTCCAGCGCCTCGACCGCCCGCACACGATCCGGACAGTTGCACACGGTGCTTAAGAGCGCGAGGCGCAACGGCGTTCCGCGCTGCCACTCGAAGGAAGGTGCTGCGAACCAGCCATAGTGGTTGCGCGACAAGGTCCGGCCAGGACGGCTGTCGCCTTCGCGGTGCACGATGACTGCATCGAGCTCGCCGTGATCGAAAGCTTCCTTGAGCACCGTGCTGGTGTCGATCCTCAAACTGAGCGTCAGCGATGGATCGTGCGCATGGAGCTGGGCAATCAGAATGGACAGCGCCGGACCGGCGGCATGATCGACAAAGCCGAGCGCAAGCCGGCATGGTGCTGACGCAAACTCCGCCATGGCGCGCTCGTGCGCGGCAAGGAAGTCGCGCGCGGCGGGGAGGAAGACGGCGCCTCGTGCCGACAGGCTGACGCGGCGCGGCGTTCTTTCGATCAATCGCGCGCCGAGCTTCTCCTCGAGACGGCGCAGCTTGACGCTGATCGTCGCCTGCGTGCTGCCCAGCGCCAATGCCGCCTGGGTGAAGCTCTGCAGATCGGCCACCATCACGAAGGTTCGTACGGCGTCCACATCAAGACTGGTCATCGCAGCACTCCATTGGGCCAATCATTCCGTTTTGTCATTTCTGATATAGCCGAGCATAGTCTTTTTTCATGGTCAAGTCTCCTCTATGTCAAACTGGTCGCGGTTTGAAGAGCGCCTCCTGCTCGGATGGAAAGAGATCGATATGCCAATTCAACGAAACACCATCGCGCTCACCGGCGTGTGCTTGGCGTCGCTCTTGTTCGGGCTCGAAATCTCCAGCGTGCCGGTGATCCTGCCGAAACTGGAAAGCGTGCTCGCCGCCAATTTTAGGGATTTGCAGTGGATCATGAATGCCTACACCATCGCCTGCACGACGGTGCTTATGGCGACGGGGACATTGGCCGACCGTTTCGGCCGCAAGAGCGTGATGGTGATCACCACCGTCGCCTTCGGCCTCGCCTCGCTGCTGTGCGGCCTAGCGCCGAGTGCGGCGCTGCTGATCGCCGCCCGCTTCCTGCAAGGTCTCGCCGGCGGCGCGATGCTGACCTGCAGCGTCGCCGTGCTGTCGCATCAGTTCCAGGACGGCCGCGAACGCGGCAAGGCTTTCGTCGCCTGGAGCGTCGTCTCAGGCATCGGGCTCGGTTTCGGGCCCGCCATCGGTGGCTTGATCGTGGCGCTGTCGAACTGGCAATGGGTGTTCCTCATCCACGTGCCGCTGGCGATCCTGGCGCTCGCCTTTATCGGCGCCGGCGTCACGCAATCGCGCGATCACAATGCCCAGAAACTCGACTGGGCCGGCATGCTGACGCTGTCGGCTTCTGTCTTCGGCTTCTCCTATCTGATCACGCAGGGTGCGGATCTCGGGACCAGCGCCCGCATCGGCGTGATATCAGCCTCCGTGGCTGCGTTCATCGCTTTCCTTGTCGCCGAGAGGGTCAATCCCTATCCGATGTTCGATTTCTCCGTGTTCCGCATCCGCCAGTTTTCCGGCGCGATCATGGGCGCCATCGGCATGAATTTCAGCTACTGGCCATTCATCATCTATCTGCCGATCTATTATTCGGGCGTGCTTGGCTATGACAGCACGACGACCGGCCTGCTGCTGCTCGTCTACACGCTGCCCTTCATGGTGATGCCGCCGATCGCCGAGCGGCTGCGCGCGCGCTATCAAGCGCGGACTGCCATCCCGCTCGGCCTTTTGACATTGGGGATCGGGTTCATCGCCATGTGGATCGGCTCCGGGCTCGAGGGCGCCACCTGGCTGACCATGCTGCCCGGCACGCTGATTGCCGGCATCGGCATCGGTCTCACCAATTCGCCGACCACCAACACCACGACCGGCGCGGTGTCGCCGGATCGCGCCGGCATGGCGTCCGGCATCGATATCAGCGCACGCCTGATCACGCTCGCCATCAACATTGCGGTGCTCGGCCTGTTGCTGACGCAGGGGATCGTTTCCCACCTGCGGACCACACTCGGCGCGGCTTTGGAGCCGAACGAGTTGCGGGCGCTGGCGGAAAGGATCGCCACCGGCAATCTGGAGGGCCTTGCGCAGAGGACACCGAAGCTCGCAACCCTCGACCCATCCGGCGCCATCGTGCATGCCGCCCTGGTCAATGGCTTCGGCTGGGTCATGCTCTATTGCGGGATCGGCGTTCTTGCCCTGTCGGTCATCGGTTTCGTCATCTTCGGACCGAAACGCGTCGCGCCGCAGGAGAGAGGGTTTGCTCCCGCCGAGTAAGCTGCGGAAGCGTGCTCATAGCTGTTAGCTAACCGCCGATCCTCACCCCTGCCTTCGCGCCATGAACGCCAGGCGCTCGAACAGATGCACATCCTGCTCGTTCTTCAACAGCGCGCCATGCAGCTTGGGCAGCGCGTTCTTCGGATCGGCGCGCAAATCCTCGGGTGCGATGTCGTCGGCGACCAGCAGGCGGATCCAGTCGAGCGCCTCGGAGGTCGACGGCTTCTTCTTCAGCCCCGGCACATCGCGGATCTCGTAGAACTGGGTGAGGGCTGCCCGTACCAAATTCTGCTTTATGCCGGGATAGTGCACGTCGACGATTTTGTGCAGCGTCTCGACATCGGGAAAGCGGATGTAGTGGAAGAAGCAGCGGCGCAGGAAGGCGTCGGGCAGTTCCTTCTCATTGTTGGAGGTTATGATGACGATGGGGCGCACAGCGGCGCGGATCGTCTCGCCGGTTTCGTAGACGAAGAACTCCATTCGATCGAGTTCCTGCAGCAGGTCGTTGGGGAATTCAATATCGGCCTTGTCGATCTCGTCGATCAACAGCACGACCTTCTTGCCAGCCGCGAAGGCGTCCCAGAGCTTGCCGCGCTTGATGTAGTTTTTGATGTCGTTGAACCTGGCATCGCCGAGCTGGCTGTCGCGCAGCCGCGAGACAGCATCATATTCATACAGTCCCTGCTGCGCACGGGTGGTCGACTTGACGTGCCATTCGATCAGGTCGAGGCCGAGCGCCGATGCCACCTGGCGGGCAAGCTCGGTCTTGCCGGTGCCCGGCTCGCCCTTGACCAGCAATGGCCGCTCCAGCGCGATCGCGGCGTTCACCGCCACCATCAGATCCTTGTCGGCGACATAGGCCGCCGTGCCTTCGAAACGCATACTTGCTCCTCGGTTGGTGAGCGCGACCGTAAGGACGCTGCTTGACCTGTGCAAGGGCGAGCCGGCTGCGACGCAAGCGTGTGAGATCGAAATGGAAACATCGGCTCATGTCACTAGCGCTTGACCGACCAGCCGCCTATATTGGGCTTGGCGGTCTGCGCTTCCCGGCAGGAGAACATTTTCCCCGGGGCCTTAACGATCCTTAGGGAGCTGTCCCTGGGAAGACCCGTGGGTTTTCTCATACGGCGCCCACCTACTTTGTAGGTTCCCGGGATCGCTCTCTCCACCGGTTGTGTGGATCGTCACTTACCTGTATCCGCCCAGTTTGGCGGATGATGTGGTAGAAAACGTCGCTCATGAAACGTCACCCAGATCCGACCTTTTCTATCGTCCGCGCATGACATCTCCCAAAGCCCTGAAAAAGCAGCTGCGCCTCGAGGCACTCGGCCGCCGCGATGCGCTCGATCCGCTGTGGCGGGTGGAGATCGCGCTTGAGATGGCCGAGACGGCGCGCGACCACCTCGCCATCGAGCCGGGTCAGATCGTTTCAGCTTTCTGGCCGATGCGATCGGAAGTCGACATCAGGCCGCTGATGTTCGCCTTGCGCGAGAAGGGGGCCAGGCTTTGCCTGCCGGCCATCCTCGACAAGACCACCATCGTCTTTCGCGAACTGGTGCGCGGCGCGCCGATGGTCGAGATGGGTTTTGGCACGGTCGGTCCGCATGCGGAGGCCGAGGTTCTCGATCCCGCGGTGATGCTGGTGCCGCTCGCGGCCTTCGACAGCCGCGGTCATCGCATCGGGTATGGCGCCGGCTATTACGACCGCGCCATCGCCAAGCTGATCGACAAGGGCCAGCCGCCACGACTGATCGGCATCGCCTTCGATTGCCAGGAGGTGGGTCTGGTGCCGGATGAGGCGCACGACGTCATCATCCCGGAAATACTGACCGAGAGCGGTTTGCGCCGCTTCGATATCGCTTAAAAGACCGCGATCCCGCTTAACGCGTTTCCAAGACGTGCCGGATAGTATTCCGGCAACACAGTCCGAGCCGATGGCGGCCATCATGTTTGTCTTCGCACGCTTCCTGCTGATGCCGTTCGTCCTCATAGCGGTGACGCTGTTCGCGATGGCATTGCACATTTCCGGAACGGCCCTGCACCACCAGTTCGCCTGGCATCAGACGGTTGCCACAGTGACGGATGTCAGTTCCTACAGCGAAGCCCAGGGTAATGGCCTCACCACGAAAGGCATCAACGTCGCTGTCACCTATGTCGCGAACGATGCACCGATGACGTGGTCCGGCAAGGGAAAGGACATCGGCCTCTACACGGCGTCGAAAGGCGACGCGGTGGAGTTGTATTACAACCCTGCCAATCCATCGATCCTCGATACCGCGGCGATGAAGGGCTGGCGCGGCGGGCTGTTGCTCCTGGCCGCTACTGGTGGGTTCACTGTTTTCTACGTGTGGTTCTTCTGGCTGCGCGGACGCACCGCACCGCCGGCGTCACCGATGATACCTTCGGCAGTTCGCGTCGCGGGCGCGAGCGCAAAGCCGTCTCAACAGCAGCGTGGTACTTTCGGCCGGCGTTAGCGCCAATCGCCCGGGTAGCGCTTGCCTAGCGTCCGTGCCTCTGGATAGAAGTGGGCATGAGACTTCTCTTCCTCGGCGACATGGTGGGCAAATCGGGACGTACGGCGGTGCGGGAACAACTGCCCAGCCTGATCTCGGATTTCAAACTCGACTTCGTCATCGTCAATGGCGAGAACGCCGCCGGCGGCTTCGGCATCACCGAAGACATTTTTCGCGACACCATCGCCGCCGGTGCCGATGTCGTCACCACCGGCAACCATGTCTGGGACCAGCGCGACGCACTGATCTTCGCGCCGCGCGAGGAGCGCTTTTTGCGCCCGTCCAACTTCCCCAAGGGAACGCCGGGGCGCGGCTCCGGCGTCTATATCGCCAAAAACGGTGCGCGCGTGCTGGTCGCCAACATCATGGGCCGGGTGTTCATGCATCCCGAGCTCGACGATCCGTTCCAGGCTGGCGAGCGCGAGCTGGCCGCCTGTCCGCTGGGCGAGCAGGCCGATGCCGTGGTCATCGACTTCCATGCCGAAGCGACCTCGGAGAAAATGTGCTTCGCGCATTTCGTCGACGGCCGCGCCAGCCTCGTCATCGGCACCCATACGCACCAGCCGACGGCCGACCACCAGATCCTCAATGGCGGCACCGGCTACATGTCCGATGCCGGCATGTGCGGAGACTATGATTCCTCGCTCGGCATGGACAAGGAAGAGCCGCTCAACCGCTTCCTGTCGAAAGTTCCGAAAGGCCGCTTCGAGGCGGCCACCGGACCGGCGACATTGTGCGGCGTCGGCGTCGACATTTCCGACCGGACGGGCCTGGCCGAAAAGATCGCGCCGTTTCGCCGCGGGCCTCGGCTTGAAGAAACCGCGCCATCCTTCTGGTCGTGACATTGATATGGTGGAATATAGTACCTAACTGGCGACGAAACTGCTCTAGATCGTAGAGGGGACGACCTCCATGCAGCTCGTTGAATTCCTGGCGCCGCATTTTCAATTTGTTTCCGATCCAACCGCGTGGGTCGCGTTGCTGACGCTGATCGTGCTCGAGGTCGTGCTCGGCATCGATAATCTGATCTTCATCTCGATCCTGACCAACAAATTGCCGGAAGCGCAGCGCGCCCGCGCCCGGCGTCTCGGCATCTCGGCGGCGCTGATCATGCGGCTGGTGCTGCTCGCAACCATCTCCATCATCGTGCAGCTGACGACGCCGGTGTTCACAGCGTTCGGCCATGGCTTTTCCTGGCGCGACCTGATCCTGATCGCCGGCGGCCTGTTCCTGGTCTGGAAGGCGACCAAGGAAATCCACCACACCGTCGATCCCGACGACCACAAGGATACGATGATGGGCGAGACGCTGCAGATCTCGCTTGCCGGCGCCATCTTCCAGATCCTGCTGCTCGATCTCGTCTTTTCGATCGATTCGATCATCACCGCCGTCGGCATGACCGACGAGATTGCCATCATGTACATCGCCGTGATCGTGGCGGTGAGCGTGATGATGCTGGCGGCCGGGCCGCTGGCCAATTTCATCGCCAAGAACCCGAGCATCGTCATGCTGGCGCTGGGCTTCCTGCTGATGATCGGCATGACGCTGATCGCCGACGGCATGGGCTATCATGTGCCGAAGGGCTACATCTACGCCGCGATGGGCTTTTCCGCCCTGGTCGAGGGCCTCAACATGCTGGCGCGGCGAAGGAAGAAATCCAGCGGTGGGCATTGAGGCTGGGCGATCGGGGCGATCCTAGCGCCCCGGCACGCCCTTCGGATAACGGTCGCCGATCAGGCCAAGCGACAGGCCCTGTTCCAGCCATGCCTTTGCGCCGGCAAGAACCAGTGCGAAGCCGTCGGTCGAGCCGACCGCCTGCTTGACCTGCTCGTCGGCGGTGCCGGCGAAGCCGAAATTGCTGACCTCAAGAAAGGTCGCACCGTCAGGCGTTTCGGCGCCGGGCATCTCCGTGAATGTCCAGACCACAGTGGTCGGCGGATCGCTCCATTGCATGACGATCTTCTTGTTCTCGACGATCTCGCTGACATTGACCATCGCCGAGGCCCCGTACATGCGCCACTCCCAGTGAACCTCTTTGCGGCTATCCAGCCGGCCGCTACTGTGGGTAAACCAGAATTTCGTGGTGATGGCCGGGTCGACGATCGCCTCGAAGACCTCGGCGACCGGCCGCCTGATCAGCATGCCGGCTTCGGCAGTCGGCGTTTTGTGAATTTCCATCGATGCTCCTTTCCTTGTCCGGTTTGCGCTCACCAGGCGTCAGGCTCGCGCACCATGTCAACGATGCTGGCCGGGTTGGCGATCCAGAAGCCGCGAAAGCCTTCGCCCAGGGGCTCGACCGCGTCGCAACGGACGACGCCGGCCTTGGCGAGATGATCCGCAATGGCTGCAGAATTGTCGGTGAAAAGCTCAAGCCAGACTTCGGCCTGGCTCAGCATCGGCGCCTCGTCGATCCACAGACGGTTTGGGCCAAGCTCGAAGCCGATGGCCGGCGTCTTGGCGGTGAATGGATTCAAGCCGACGACGTCGCGATAGAAGGCGATCGTCGCCTCGTACTGATGTGACGGGACTTTCATGGCGATGTTGATTCCACCTGTCATTTTCGCGGTCATTGCGGGCTCCGTTGCGCGGTTCATCTGTTTGTCTCGTTGGCCGGCTCGCCCCTCATCTCGCCGCGGTAGTAGCCGTCGCGCAGGTTGATGCCGTATTCGACATAGGCCTTCATGCAAGCCAGCATCTGCGACCAGCCCTCGCAATTGAGGTAGGATTTCTGCAGGCCGACCACGCCTTCCGGCCAGCCGGATTCAGCAATGGTCACAAGGGTGCCGCCATCGTCCAGCGGCTCGAAGTTCATCTCGATGCGTGTCTTGTAGGCCGGCCTGTCCTCGGCATCTGTGGCATCCCAGCGCAACACGATGCGGCTGTCCTTGACCACTTCATCGACCTCGACCGGCACTTTTCCCCACCAGACGACACCGATGCCGGCTTCCAGCGGGCCGCTGGCGCCGCCGATGGTGGTGAAATAGCCGCTGAGCTTCTCCGGATTGACGACTGCGTCGAAGACTTCTGCGACCGGTTTGCCGATGCGTCCGGAAACTCTGAATCCAAGAGACATATCCACAGCTCCTTCCTTGATTGGCTCGACGATATGTTATAGAAACATAACATGTCAAGCCAAACCGCGGACGATCACGTTTTCAAGGCGTTGGCGCATCCGCGCCGTCGCGAATTGCTGGATCGGCTGAAGGATGCGCCGCAGACGACCGGCATGTTGTGCGAGGCGTTTCCCGACATCGATCGCTGCACCGTCATGCTGCATCTCAAGGTGCTGGAAGAAGCCGAACTGGTGGTGGCAAAGCGCCAAGGGCGAGAGCGCTGGAACCATCTCAACGCCCTGCCGATCAAGCACATCCACGACCGCTGGATCAGCCAGTATGCCGGCCATGCGCTCAGCATTATCGACCGGCTGAAATCCGATCTGGAGGGCTGAACCGGCGCGGCTGGACGAATTGAGCCGATTTATCTATAAGCCGGCCATTCCGACAGAGAACGCCGTGCATCCATCGCGTTGCACCTTAGACGGCTCTGAAATTTGAATTCGAGTACCCGGGAAGACGAGGTGAGACCACCTCGCTTCGGGATGCTCTAGCCGAAGACGACAGGGGTGCCATGGCTGGCCATTCACAGTTCAAGAACATCATGCACCGCAAGGGCCGCCAGGATGCGGTGCGGTCGAAAATGTTTTCCAAGCTGGCGCGCGAAATCACCGTCGCCGCCAAGAGCGGGACGCCCGACCCATCGATGAACCCGCGTTTGCGCCTGGCCATCCAGAACGCCAAGGCGGTGTCGATGCCGAAGGACAACATCCAGCGCGCCATCAACAAGGCGTCGATGGGCGATGCCGAGAATTACGAAGCGGTGCGCTATGAAGGCTATGGGCCAGGCGGCGTGGCGCTGATCGTCGAGGCGCTGACTGACAACCGCAACCGCTCGGCCTCCAACGTGCGCGCCGCCTTCACCAAAGCCGGCGGTGCGCTTGGTGAAACCGGCTCGGTGTCGTTCATGTGGAACCGCGCCGGCGAGATTTACTATCCGGCCTCCGCCGGCAGCGCCGACAAGGTGATGGACGCGGCGATCGAGGCCGGCGCCGATGACGTCGAGTCCGACGAGGAAGGCCACACCATCTACTGCGCGTTCGAGAGTATGGGCGAAGTGTCTAAGGCGCTGGAAGCCTCGCTTGGCGAGGCCGAATCGGTGAAGCCGATCTGGCAGCCGCAGAACAATGTCCCGGTCGACGAAGAGCGGGCGCAATCGCTGATGAAACTGGTGGCAACGCTCGAGGACGATGACGACGTGCAGAGCGTCTACGCCAATTTCGAGGTTGACGACGAGACCATGGCCAAGCTCAGCGCGGCATGATCGACCAGGACATTGGCGGAACTCAATCCGACATGAGCGAGCTGCACATCATCCGCATCACCTATTGCACGCAGTGCCAGTGGCTGCTGCGGGCCGGCTGGATGGCGCAGGAGCTGCTCTCCACCTTCGGCACGGATCTCGGTGAAGTGACGCTGGTGCCGGGCACAGGCGGCATCTTCACCGTTTCCTGCAACGATGTGCTGATCTGGGACCGCAAGCGCGACGGCGGCTTTCCCGATGCCGCCAGGCTCAAGCAGCTGGTGCGCGACGTCATCGATCCGGACCGGGATCTAGGCCATTCCGACCACAAGGGTCACACGCAAAACGACCCCGCTTGAGGCGAGGTCTTCTGCATTTCGGAGTGCCATTCTTCAGAGTAATGCGAAGATGAAGCTGGCCATCGACACGATGGCGGTGATGGTGCGGACGTGGTTCCACATCACCCATTGATTCAGATGGTTCGCCCACACGGCTGCGCCATCGGCGCTGGCCGGGTCGACGGCGGCGAGCGCATCGTTGAGCGGCACATTGAAGACCATGGTCACGATCGGGTTGCCGATCAAATAGATCACGGCGCCGGCAAGCAGCCAGTATGAGCCGGACTGGCTCCACCCCATGAGAACGGCGGCGATAAGCACCAGACAGAGCAGGCCGGTGCCGAACAGCGCCGTCATGAAGGTGGGCGTGATCACCGTGATGTTGATCGAATTCATCGCTGCGATGCCTTGGGGGACCGGCAGCCGGGCAAGCGCCGCCATGATAAAGTTGGAAAAGGCGAAGAACACGCCGCCGACGACGCCCGAGCCGATTGCAGCGATGATGGTGAGGGTGGGAAAAAGCTTGATCATCTCAGTTGCTCCAGATGCCGGTTGCAGCGGTTTCATTTGCGTAGGCGGAAAAGTCTTTCGGCGCGCGGCCGAGCACACGCTGGACGCCGTCGGTCAGCGTCTCGTTGCGGCCGTCAAGCACTTCGGTGAACAGCTCGTTGAGAAGCCAGGCGATTTCGGGCGGCAGTTCGTATGCCGCCGTCGCGGCGGTGAATTCGTCATGCGAGCTCTTGATATAGCGGATGTCGCGGCCGGTCGCCTTGGCGATCTCGGCAACCGCGTCGGCGAAGCTTAGCAGCCGCGGCCCGGTCAGCTCATAGAGCTGGCCGACATGACCCGGTTCGGTCAGCGCAACGAAGGCAGCATCGGCGATGTCGTCGACATCGACGAAGGGCTCGCCAACAGGGCCGACAGGCAAAGCCACTTCGCCTTGCCGCAAGGACTCGACGAGAAAACCTTCGCTGAAATTCTGCGAAAACCAAGCGCAACGCAGGATCGTCCAGTCAGCGCCCGAGGCTTTGACCATCTCTTCGGCGCGCTGGGCTTCGGTCTCGCCGCGGCCGGAGAGCAGCACTATGCGGGTGACGCCATTTGCCACCGCAAGCCTGGCGAAGGCGCCGACGGTCTCGGCGGCGCCCGGCACGGCGATGTCGGGATAGTAACTGATGTACACGGCGCCCAAGCCCTGCATGGCAGGCTCCCAGGTCGCCGGAACCTCCCAGTCGAAGCGGGGGCTGCCGGAACGCGAGCCGATGCGCACGGGAATGCCCTGTGAGGTCAGCCGCTCGGCGAGGCGACGGCCGGTCTTGCCAGTGCCACCGAGGATCAGGACTGGTTTGGTGTCGGTCATTGTGGGTTTCCTTTGTTTACAAACATGAGTAATCCTCACATTTGCAAAACGTGATAAACCCTCGTATTTTGGGAGTCAAGCCGTTTGTTGGCAGATTTTGTCGAGGCCGGAGGCCGTCATGGAAGACACAGCAACGCCCGCATCTGCCCAGGAGCAGGTCGCATCGCCGCGACGGGCGCCCACCCAGCAGCGCAGCCGCGAGCGGGTCGAGCGCATGCTGGCCGCAGCCTCGGCGCTGATTGCCGAGCAAGGCAGCGACGCCATGCGCATGGGCGAGGTGGCGGAACGGGCCGCGGTGTCGATCGGCTCGCTCTACCAGTTCTTTCCCGACAAGCGGGCGATCGTCTGGGCGCTGGCCGAGCGCTACACCGCCGAAAGCCAGGCCTGCATCTCCTCGGCGCTCAAGGATGTCGTCGACGCCGAGGGCCTGCGGCAGGCGTTTTCGGAGCTGGTCGATATCTACTACCAGCTGTTCCTGGCCGAGCCGGTGATGCGCGACATCTGGTCGGGCACCCAGGCTGACAAGGCGCTGCGCCAGCTCGAACTTGCCGACAGCCGGGCGAATGCCGAATTCCTGACCACGGTGCTGAAGCGGCTGCATCCCGGTGCCGATCCGGTGGCGCTGGAGACGACGGCCTTCCTTGTCTGGCAGATGGGCGAGGCTGCCGTGCGGCTGGCGATCTCGGTCGACCGGCAGGAGGGCGACAGGCTGGTCGCCGCCTACAAGCGCATGGCGCTGCGGGAATTAGTCGGCGCCTGACCGGTGTCGCCCGCCTTCATTTTGTCTCGCCTGGCAACGGCATGGCCGCGAGATTTCGCTTCGACGGCCCGATGCTCCAGCCGCCAAGCCTTCGGGCTCAAGCCTGTCACGCGCAGGAACTCGCGGTTGACGTTCGATTTGCTGAGAAACCCGGCGTCGAACATGATGCGGGTGATGGGTTCGTCGCTGGCCGCCAGCAGGCGGCAGGCTTCGCCGATGCGCTGGTCGTTGACATATTGCGACACGCTCGATCCGTGGATGCGGTTGACCGTCGACGACACTTGCCGCGCCGGCAGGCCGAGGCGCCTGGCGATACGGCCGAGGTTGAGGTCAACGTCCCTGTAGAGTTCTTTTGACCGCATCAGCGCGTCGACCGCCGCCGCGACCGCGGAATCCTCGCTCGTCGCCCGTGGCGTAGCTTGCTCGGTGACCGCGTCGGCGTCCTTCGTCGACAGTTCGCTTGCCAACACTGCCGGTGCCAAACCCTCGATCGTCATCAAAGGCGATTTCGTCCGCGCCACGATCCGCTGAACAAAAAACCCGCCACAAGGGCGGGTTCCTGATCTGCGAAAGCCGATAGGCTTAAAGGCCGAACCCTTCGAAGCGCTTCTTGAACTTCGACAGGCGACCGCCGCGGTCGAGCAGGGTCTGCTGGCCGCCGGTCCAGGCCGGGTGCGTGGTCGGGTCGATATCGAGGTTCATCGTATCGCCTTCCTTGCCCCAGGTCGAACGGGTCGAGTATTCGGTGCCATCGGTCATGACGACCTTGATGGTGTGGTAGTCGGGATGGATATCGGCCTTCATTGTCGTGCTTCCTGGCTTGCGGCGCTACAGACGGGCCCGCGGCCTGCGTCGATGCGCCCCTTTTTAAAACTCGAAGCCGCAGCTATTGAAAAGCCACGGCTTCTAAAACGGTCGGCGAGCCTATACATCAGCCGGAATTGAATCACAAGGCCACGGCAGGCGCATATTGAACGCGCCCACCTGGAGCGGCCAGAGGAAACGGTCATGGCGGACATCAGCGGCGAGCAAGACGGGCGCAGGCGCTCGCTCGGGCCGCTCAGGCGCCTATATCCCTACATATTCCGCTACCGCAAACTGGTCATAGGCGCCCTCATTTCGCTCGCCATCGCCGCGGCGACGACGCTGGCGCTGCCGCTGGCCGTGCGGCGCATGATCGATCACGGTTTCAGTGCTTCCGGCACCGTCTTCATCGCCGAGTATTTCGCCGCTTTGGTTGCGATGGCAGCCATTCTGGCGGCGGCGTCGGCCGGACGCTACTACTTCGTCATCACGCTCGGCGAGCGGGTCGTTGCCGACATCCGCAGCGACGTGTTTTCGCATGTCACGACGCTTTCGCCGTCCTTCTTCGACACCGCCCAGTCGGGCGAGATCGTCTCGCGGCTTGCCGCCGACACCACGCAGGTGAAATCCGCCGTCGGCGCCACCGCCTCCGTGGCGTTGCGCAACGTCATCCTCGGCCTTGGCGCGGTGGCGATGATGGTCGTCACCAGCCCGAAACTGTCGGGCCTGGTGATCGCGGCCATTCCGCTCATCGTGCTGCCGCTGGTCGCGTTCGGCCGTTCGGTGAGGCGCCGGTCACGGCAGGCGCAGGATACGCTGGCGCAAGCGACCGCCTATGCCAGCGAGCAGATCGGCGCGGTGCGCACGCTGCAGGCGTTCACCAACGAGACGCTGGTCACCGGGCGGTTCTCGGCCGCGGTGGAAGCCGCCTTCCAGGCGGCGCGCTCGTCGATCTTCTCCCGCTCGCTGCTCACCTTCTTTGCCATCTTCATGATCTTTTCCTCGGTCGTGGCGGTGTTGTGGTTCGGCTCGCGTGACGTGCTTGCCGGCACGATGTCGCCCGGCACGCTCGGCCAGTTCCTGCTTTACTCCGTGTTTGCCGCAGGCGCGCTGGGCGCACTGTCGGAAGTCTGGGGCGAGCTTGCCCAGGCGGCGGGTGCGGCCGAAAGGCTGACCGAGATACTCGACGAGACGCCGGCGATTCAACCGCCGGCCAATCCGCTGCCGCTGCCCGCCAAGGCGACAGGCGCGATCAGTTTCGACGACGTCTCCTTCTCCTACCCGGCAAGGCCGGACCGTGCCGCCGTCCACGGCTTGAGTTTTCAGGTCAAGCCCGGCGAGACGGTGGCGATCGTCGGCCCGTCGGGCGCCGGAAAGAGCACCGTCTTTTCGCTGATCCTGCGCTTCTACGATCCCGAAACCGGCCGCATCGCCATTGACGGTGTCGACGTGCGCAAAGCCGATCCGGCTGAAGTGCGGGAGCGCATTGCCATCGTGCCGCAGGATGTCACCATCTTTGCGGCAAGCGCGCGCGACAATATCGGCTTTGGCCGGCCGGGCGCGACGAATGCCGAGATCGAGGCCGCCGCCAGGGCAGCGCTGGCCGACGAATTCATCCTCAGGCTCGACAAGGGCTACGATAGCCAGGTCGGCGAGCGCGGCGTCACCTTGTCCGGCGGCCAACGCCAGCGCGTGGCGATCGCCCGCGCCATCCTGCGCGACGCGCCGATCCTGCTGCTCGACGAAGCCACGTCGGCGCTCGACGCCGAAAGCGAAACGCTGGTGCAGACCGCGCTGGAACGGCTGATGCAGGGCCGCACCACCATCGTCATCGCCCACCGGCTGGCGACCGTGCTGAAGGCCGACCGCATCCTGGTCATGGATGGCGGCCGCATCGTCGAGGAAGGCACGCACCAGAGCCTGGTCGCCAAGGGCGGCATCTATGCAAGGCTGGCCAAGCTGCAGTTCGAAACCGGAGCAAGCGCCTTCAGGGGTGCCGCGGAGTAGCAACCCGCAATCAGGCGGGACCATACCGCTTGCGGAGATGCTCGGTGAAATACCCGGCGTTGAGCTTTTCGCCGGTGGCGCGCTCAAGCAGTTCGGGCGTCGACCAGCGCGAACCCTGCGACCAGATCTTGTCGCGGCGCCAGTCATTGATGGCGGCGAAATTGCCGTTGGCAAGCTCGCTGTCGGCTGAAGGATGGTCGCGCGTCAGCGCAGCCCATTGCTGCGCCGCCATCATGGCGCCCAGCGTATAGGACGGGAAATAGCCGAAGGCGGCGCCCGGCCAATGCACGTCCTGCATCGGTCCGTCGGCTGGGTTGTCGATGGTCGAAAGGCCAAGATACTCCCGCATCTTGGCGTCCCAGGCTTCGGGCAGGTCGGCCGCCTGCAGCCGCCCCGAGACCAGCTCCTGCTCCAACTCGTAGCGCAGGATGACATGCAGCGGGTAGGTGACCTCGTCGGCGTCGACGCGGATCAGCCCGCGCTCTACCCGGTGCACATGCGGCAGGATGTCGTCCAGCGACCAGGCTTCGCCGAGATGCTTTTCGACCACGGGCAGCGCCCAGCGCCAGAATTCGGGGTTGCGGCCGACCTGTTTCTCGACGAACAGGCTCTGGCTTTCATGCACCGCCATGCCGCGCGCCTTGCCGAGCGGCCAGTGCGCCCAGGCCTTCGGTAGGTTCTGCTCGTAGAGCGCATGGCCGGTCTCGTGCAGCACGCCCATCAAAGCCGACAGGAAATCGGACGTTTTGTAGCGGGTGGTGATGCGCACGTCGCTCGGCACGCCGCCGCAGAAGGGATGGTGCGATACGGACAGAGAACCGTGGGTGAGGTCGAAGCCGACCGAAGCCATCATGGCGAGACCAAGCTCGCGCTGTTTGTCGATCGCATAGCTGCCGGAGAGCGGCTTCACGGGATGCCTGGCCAGGCGCGCTTCCTGCGCGGCCAGGGCTTCCGGCACGAAGCCCTTCAGGAATGTCTTCAGCTCGGTGAAGACCGGCGTGATGTCGGCGGCGCGGTTGCCAGGATCGTATTGCTCCATCAGCGCGTCGTAGGGATCGAGGCCGAGCGCGTCGGCGCGCAGGGCGGCTTCCTCGCGCACCAGCGCGATGACACCTTCGAGCGCCGGCAGGAATCCGGCCCAGTCGTTCTTGGCGCGCAGGTCGCGCCAGAGTTGCTCCGAGCGCATGCGCGCTACCGTCTGGCGCTCGACGAATTCGACCGGCAGGCAGGTCAGGTTGGTGTATTGCCGGCGCAACTCCCGAACCGCCGCGTGCTGCTCCTCGTTGAGCGCTTCAGCTTCTGCGGCGGCGAGCCAGTCGGCGATCTCCGGCGCCGTTGCCCTGATATGCAGCATCCCGGCCAGGGACGACATGGCTTCGGCGCGCTTCTCGCCGCCGCCGACGGCCATGTGGGTCGCCTCGTCGGCGCCGAGGATAGCGAGCGCATGTTCCAGCGCTTCGAGCTTGTGGCCGAGATCATCGAGCTTCTGAAAAGACATGGCAGGTTCCGCGTTTTGGACCGCGGGAAAAGATACCAACGCGCCAGGATTGGCAACCCTCAAAGGTGGCTATGCAGCTTGCGCCGGTGAGCTGGTGCGTGGAATGCTGGCTGACGGTGGAACACCGCCATGCAGGGGAGACTAAGATGATCGGCAATATCCTGGTCGGGCTGGTGGCCCTGATCCACCTCTATATCGTCTATCTGGAGATGGTGGCGTGGGACACACCGCGCGGGCACAGGGCGTTCAACCTCAAGCCGGACTTCGCCAGCGCATCGAAGGTGCTCGCCGCCAATCAGGGGCTCTACAACGGCTTCCTTGCCGCCGGGCTGATCTGGGGCCTCTATCTCGGCGCGGCGGGATTCCAGATCAAGGTGTTCTTCCTGCTTTGCATCGCCGTCGCCGGCCTCTATGGCGCGGCGACTGCCAGCCGGAAGATCCTCTATATTCAGACCGTGCCGGCGGTGCTGGGCCTCGCTGCGCTGTGGCTGGGCTGGTGACAAAAAAGACGCCCTCGGAGCCAGATCCGGGGGCGTCAGACAGTCCCTTCCTCATTCCTGGAGATATCAGAGCGGATCTCAGCCGTTCGGATAATTCCCGCCGTCGGAGCCATCACCGATCATGAAGCCGCTGCCGGTGTCGGACATCAGCCTCAGATCGACATTGTCGAGGCGGCGCAGCAGATCGTGATATTGCGCGGCCGGGATCCGGCCATGGTCCGAAGCGGCGACCCGTTCGGCGGCCTGGCCGATATGCGCCGCACGCAGATGCAGCCACCGCGCTTCCGAGGTCGAGATGCCCTTCGTTTCGCGCGCATCCGTGATGCCCTGTTCGACGCCCCGCACCTGCTCGATCAGGCCGGTCACGCGCGGACCGGTCATGTCGGTCGGGTCGCTGGCGTCGAGGGCGCCCTTGTGATGTCCGGCGGCATAGGCGCCGGCGAGTGGAACAGTGACCAGAAGTGTCGTGAGGGTTGCAGTCCTGAGAGTCTTCAAAGAGCGCATGATGTGCGTCTCCTCCTGCTGTGGAAGGGGCAAGCGCTTTCGCTCCGCCTTCCGGAAGCGGGCCGTCCGGTTCCGTCGCGTCGCGATGGGAGACATCGCCGGCGGTTCTCGGCCCTGCGCGTCAAAGTAGGAGCCCGGAAACGCGAAGTGTAATTAAAGAAAGATAATGTTTTCAGGCCTTGCCGACCTGGCGTTGCGCCCTAGAGTTGAGCCGGCAAACAATTTCGCGTGACTGAAAATCACCGTTCGGTGAGCTTCAGTTCAATGCGTCGGTTCTTGTTGCGGGCGTCTTCGGTGTCGGCGGGGTCGAGCGGCTGGAATTCGCCGAAGCCGGCCGCAACCAGCCGGTTGGCGGGGACGCCGTTCTCGATCAGGAACTTGACCACCGAGGTCGAACGCGCCGTCGACAATTCCCAATTGTCGCGATAGCGGCCGGCGCCGGACAGCGGCTTGTTGTCGGTGTGGCCGTCGACGCGCAGCACCCAGTTGATCTCGGGCGGGATTTCCTTTTGCAACTCGATGATGGCATCGGCGAGCTTCTTCATCTCGACCTTGCCGGCATCGTTGATCACTTCCGACCCGGTCGGGAACAGAACTTCCGACTGGAAGACGAAGCGGTCGCCGACGATGCGGATGTTCTCGCGGTCGGCGAGGATTTCGCGCAGGCGGCCGAAGAAGTCGGAGCGATAGCGGTTCAGCTCCTGCACGCGCTGCGCCAGCGCGACGTTGAGCCGACGGCCGAGATCGGCGATCTTGGTGTTGGAATCGCGGTCGCGCGTTTCGGACACGTTGAGGGCGTCCTCGAGCGCGCCGATCTGCTTGCGCAGTGCTGCGATCTGCTGGTTCAGGATCTCGACCTGGCTCAGCGCCTGCTGGCTGATCTGGCGCTGGCTGTCGAGTTCGCCGCCGAGTTCCGCGGCGCGCTGGGTGGCGGCGTCGCCGGCGCCGGCACCTTGCGCCAGCAGCTGCTCGAGCCGGCTCTTCTCAGCTTCGGCGGCCGACAGCGACGCCTGCAGATTGGCCAGCGAATCGTCCTTGTCCTGCGCGCTCGAGCGCTCCAGCGCCAGCAACTGCGTCAGTTCGTTGATCTGCGAGTTGAGGCGCGTGAGCGCCGTATCCTTGCCGGAGAGTTCGCGTCCGAGCAGGAACTGCGCCAGCACGAAAACGGTGAGCAGGAACATGATGGCGAGCAGCAGCGTCGACAGCGCGTCGACGAAGCCCGGCCAATAGTCGATCCGGCGATCGGTGCGCCGGCCCCTGGCGAGAGCCATGCTAGTGGACCCCGGGTTTCTTCAGCGCGTCGGCGATCTTTTCCAGCGTGTTGCGCATCGCCTTCTGCTCGTCCGACTGGGCCTCGACCCAGTCGCGCATGATCTGCTGCTCGGAGCGCATGTTCTTGACCAGGCCGGAAATGCCGTCGGCGAGATTGGCCATGGCGGTGGCGACGCGCGGATTGGAGCCGCCGCCGCTTTCCTGCATGCTGCGCAGCCGTTCCGACAGGACCCGGATCTCGTCGGAGGATTCAGTCTTGGCCGGGTCGGCGACGGCGATGTCGGAGGAGAGATCGGTGACCGAGGACAGCCAGTTTTCAAGCTCGGTATAGAAGCGGGTCTGCGCGCGGCCGGCCTGCAGGTCGAGGAAGCCTAGCACCAGCGACCCGGAAAGGCCGAACAGCGAGGACGAAAAGGCCGTACCCATGCCGGCCAGCGGCGCCGACAGCCCCTGCTTCAGCGAATCGAGCACGGCGGCGGCGTCGCCGGTGCCGGGATCGAGCGATTCGATGGTTTCGCGGATCGAGCCGATGGTGTTGAGCAGGCCCCAGAAGGTGCCGAGCAGACCGAGGAACACCAGCAACCCGACGAGATAGCGCGAGGTGTCGCGGCTTTCGTCGAGGCGGGTGGCGATCGAATCCAGCATGGTGCGCATCGAAGACGTCGAGAAGGCGACCGTCGAGGAGCGGCCGATCATCGCCTTCATCGGCGCCAGCAGCACCGGCTCGGTGGTTTCGGAACCGGCGCGGAAGGAATTGACCCAGCGCACTTCGCGAAACAGTCGTCCGACCTGGGCGAAGGCAAGCAGGATGCCGACCACAAGGACGCCGACGATCAGGCCATTGAGGCCGGGATTGCTCCCGAAAGCGGTCGAGATCTGGCGGGTGAGGATGGCGGCGATGAAGGCGACGATGACCAGGAAGATGACCATGGTCAGGAGGAAGACCTGCGGGCTCGACAGTTTGTGCGGATCGTACATCAGGACATCAGAACGCCTGCCCACGCCGAAGGATCTGAGAAAAGCCATCCGTGCCCCGTTTCCGATGCTCTATTTGCCTTGACGCAATTCCGAACGGGAAGCCGCTCATACTTCCCTGGAACCGCTCCAGTGCCGCCGATCACGTAATTCGCGACTCTAAACGGAATTGTGACCAAATTGAATGGCGCTTGGCAATATTGCCCGACTGTCGGGCCGCACCACGCCGTTCAGAGGCGGTTGACGACCAGGCAGTCGACCATGGCGGCAAGATGCAGCCCGGCGCCGGTGACGACAAAGCCGTGCCAGAGGGCATTGTGAAAGCGCAGGCGTTTCCAGGCGAAGAAGATGACGCCGCAGGAGTACACGATGCCGCCGGCGACAATCAGCGCGATCGAGGTCGTCGGCAACGTCGCCACCAGCGGCTTGACCAGGACGACGCCGCTCCAGCCGATGGCGAGATAGAAGACAATGGCCAGACGATCGAAGCGGCCGGGCAGGAACACTTTCATGGCAATGCCGGTCAAAGCAGCGGTCCAGACAAGGACAATCATCGGCAGCGCCAGCGGCGAGCCGTCGAGCTGGGCCAGAAAGGGCGTGTAGGTCGCGGCGATCAGGAGATAGATCGCCGCATGATCGAAGCGCCGCAAGATCCACTTCGCCGGCGACGTCACCGGCCACAGATTGTAGGTCAGCGAAATCGACAGCACAGTCAGCAGCGACACCACGAAGAAGGCGGCGGCGATGTATTCGCCGGGACCGGCATGGAAGGCGGCCAGCGCCAGCAACGCCGAGCCGGCGGCTATCGCCAGCACGATGCCGACCGCATGGACGATGCCATCGGCGATCATCTCCGCACGCGAGTAGTGCCAACGCCCGACATAAGGGATTTCAACTGGCTGGTCTGGCTGCGCTTCTCGCGAGGATAGTGAAGGTATGCTCGTCATAAAAAATCCTGCGTCACCCTTATCTGGGCGGCCGCCGGGCAGTATTTCAAGCTTTGATTGCGGTTTTGCGACTGCGGCGCTTCAGCACGCCGCGCCGGCATGCCAAGTGATCAGCGCGCCGAAAGCGGCTTCTTCACCGCCTTGAGCAGCGCGCGCTGTATGACCTCGTTGCCGGCGACGAGCGAACCCGCTTCGAGCATATCCTGGCCGCCATCCATGTCGGAGACGAAGCCACCGGCCTCGCGGATCAGCAGCAGGCCGGCGGCAATGTCCCAGGCCGAAAGGCCGGTTTCCCAAAAGCCGTCCATGCGGCCGGCGGCGACATAAGCGAGATCGAGCGCGGCGGAACCCAGGCGGCGCACGCCCGAGACCTCGGCCATCACATTGCGCAACTCGACGAGGAAATTGCCGTGCTGGCCGCGGCCGAGATGCGGCACGCCGCAGCCGATGACGCAGTCGGTGAGCTTGCTGCGGCCGGCAACGCGCAGCCGGCGATCGTTCATGAAGGCGCCGCCGCCGCGCTCGGCGGTGTAGAGCTCATCCATTGCCGGATTGTAGATGACGGCGGCGACCAACTGGCCCTGTCGCTCCAGCGCGATCGAGATGGAAAAGATCGGAATGCCGTGCAGGAAATTGGTGGTGCCGTCGAGCGGGTCGACGATCCAACGGTGCTGGTCGTCGTCCCCTGCGATCATGCCGCGCTCTTCCATCAGGAAGGCATAGCCCGGCCGTGCCTTCGACAGTTCGGCAAACAGAATGTCCTCGGCCTTGCGGTCGGCTTGGCTGACATAGTCGCCCGGTCCCTTCATCGACACCTGCAGGTTCTGCACCTCGCCGAAGTCGCGCGACAGCGAGCGGCCGGCCTTCATGGCGGCCTGGACCATGACATTGAGAAGTGCGGAGCGTGCCATCGTATCTGTTCCTGCCTACGCGTCAGTCTGCGCGGCGCATGTAGGTGAGTTCGTTGGTGTCGACGACGATGCGTTCGCCAGCGCCGATGAATGGCGGCACCAGCACGCGGATGCCGTTTTCCAGCACCGCCGGCTTGTACGAGGACGCGGCCGTCTGGCCCTTCACCACCGGGTCGGCCTCGGTGATGGTCAGCGTCACCTGGTCGGGCAGCGAAATGCCGATCGGCCTGTCCTCATAGAGCTGGACCGTCACCATCATGCCGTCCTGCAGGAAGGCGGCGCGGTCGCCGACGAAATCCTTCGCCAGCTCGAGCTGCTCGTAGCTCTGCGTGTCCATGAACACCAGTGCGTCGTCCTGGGCGTAGAGGAAGGAAAAATCCTTCAGGTCGAGCCGGATCTGCTCGACGGTCTCGGCCGAGCGGAAGCGCTCGTTGAGCTTGGTGCCGTTGATCAGGTTCTTCAGTTCGACCTGGTTATAGGCACCGCCCTTGCCGGGCTTGACGGTGTTGGTCCTGACCGCCACCCAAAGGCCGCCATCGTGCTCGATGACATAGCCGGGACGGATTTCGTTGCCATTGATCTTGGCCATGATGAGATTGATCCGGGATGCTACCAACGGCTTGGCCGTTGGTATGGGGATGGTCGCTGGACAAGCGATTTCGGGCTCCCAAGACCACAAATCGGCAGGAGAGGCAAGGGGATGCCAGATCGCCCGACAAGGGCTGGTAGCCTCAAACCTGGGCCGCAATGACTCTGCCGACAGCCTCGACGATGGCGTCCGCAGCCTCAGTCAGCCGGTTGAGATGAGGCGAACGAAGTGCGGCGACCTGCAAGGAAAGGTCGACATCTTCCGTGTTGACCAGCATGAGGCCGTCGGGAAGTCCGCGCCTTGCAAGACGCAACGGCACTAGCCCAAGGCCGTGCCCCCGACGGACCCATTCCATCTGCAAGGCCGGATCCTGTATCTCCGCCGCGATCTCGAAATAACGCCTTCCGCCGACCAGAACGGACATGAGTTTCTGGCGCGCGTCGCAAGGGGCCGGACTAAGCACCCACGGCATGGGTGTCCGGCCACCGTCTTCCGGATCGGGGACGGTGGACGCAGCTATGACGCCAAGACGTTCAGTGCCAAGCGCTTCCGGGCCTGGCTTATCCGACGATCGCAGAACAATCGTCACATCGAGCTCGCCGCGTTCGAATTGACCGATTAGTTCGGCGCTCCAGCCGGTCTTGAGCCGTAGCGACACTTTCGGGAACGCCGCCGCGGCGTTGGCGATGGCCCCGGCGATGTCGCGGTCCGAGAGGCCATGAGCGAGGCCAAGGCGGAACAGACCTTCCGGCTCGGTCTTTCCGGCGAAGGATTTCAGCGCTTCTACGGAAGCGATGATATCGCGTCCGCGCGCCAGCACTCCCAGCCCCGTCGGCGTCAGTCGCGGCGGCTTTTGCCGGCGGTCGAGCAGCGTCGTGCCAAGCATGTCCTCCAGCCGCTGGATTTGCCGGGTCACAGCCGGCTGCGTCAGCGGCAGGCGCCGGGCGACCTTCTGGATCGAGCCCTCCTCGGCAAACAGGGCGAGCGTGCGCAATTCCTCAAGCATAGTCAGAACGATGTTTTGCAAGCATAATCATTCTGAACATTATGAATTTGAAATCCACCGCCTGGCAAGCGATTTTCCTTTCAAACGGAAGGACAATGACAATGAAGGCAATCGAACTGCAGAGCCCAGGCGGCATCGACAATCTCATGATGGTCGAACGGCCAACGCCGGAACCCGGCCGTCAGGAGATGATCGTCCGCGTCAAGGCGACGGCGCTCAACTACCGCGATGTCGAGATCGCGCGCGGCAGCTATCACACGACATTCCCCTTGCCGCTGGTGCCGCTTTCCGACGGCGTCGGCGAGGTCGTTGCGGTTGGCTCCGAGGTCAGCCGCTTCAAGGTCGGCGACCGGGTCTGCGGCACGTTCTGGCAGCGATGGGTCGGCGGCAGCTTCGCCATGGCCGAACCCTCATACCAGCGCGGTGGCCCCATCGATGGGCTGCTAAGCGAATTCGCCCGGCTGGACGAACAGGCGGCGGTCATCGCCCCGGCGCAGCTCAGCGATGTCGAGGCGGCGACGTTGCCTTGCGCCGCGGTCACTGCCTGGCATGCGTTGTTCACCGAGGGCAAGCTCAAGCCAGGCGAAACCGTGCTCAGCCTCGGCACCGGCGGCGTGTCGCTGTTTGCCGTGCAGTTGGCAAGGGCGGCCGGCGCGCGCGTCATTGTTACGTCGAGCAGCGATGAGAAGCTTGCCCGGGCGAAGGGGCTTGGCGCGCATCACGGCATCAACTACCGCGACAATCCGGACTGGTCGTCGGCCGTGCTGGCGCTGACCGATGGCCGCGGCGCGGACCACATCATCGAAGTCGGTGGTCCCCAGAGTTTCGCGCAGTCGCTCAAGGCGTCGGCGCGCGGCGCCCAGATCAACGTCATCGGCTATCTCGGCGGCAGCGAAGGGGTGATCAATCCGCTCGACATCTTCCGACGCCAGGTGAAAGCACGCGGCATACCGGTCGGCTCGCGCGAGTCCTTCGAAGCGATGAACCGGGCGCTCGCCGTCAATCGGCTGCGGCCGGTGATCGACCGGGTCTTCCCATGGGCAGAGGCAGCGCAGGCCTTTCGCCATCTCGAACACGGCTCTCCCTTCGGCAAGGTCGTGCTGGATCATACACAGTGACGTTGCGTGTCAGGGCAGGCGGTTGGCCTTCTGCAAGGCTTGCTTTGTCTGATCGTCGGTCAGCCCTTGCAGGAAATCGTCCATCTCCGGATCGATAAGGCCGGCGCGGCGGGCGACCACATACCAGGCCCCGGCCAGGATCAGGTCGGGGTCGGTTCCGATGCCGCCCATATAGAGCTTTGCCAACCGGTTCTGGGCAGCGACATTGCCGCCTTCAGCTGCCTGCTTCATCCAGTTGAAGCCGGATTTCAGGTCGCGAACACCGCCCCGGCCCTCGATCATCCAGGCGGCAAGATCGATCTGCGCGGTGTCGTAGTTCTGCCTGGCAGCCTGTGCCAGCAAGCTGCGGGCCTTTCCATCGTCGCGGGTCTTGCCGCCGACGCCATTGGCATAGACCTGCGCCATCGCATACTGGGCGTCGGCAAGCCCTGTCGCCGCGGCACGCTCATAATAAGGCACAGCCCTGGGGGGGGCGGCGGCGCCCGGATCCTGCTGCACGAGCAATTGCGCGAAGTTGAACTGCGCCAGCCGGTTGCCGGCCTCGGCGGCGGCCTGCATCAACGCATAAGCTCCCTTCTCGTCCTTCTTGACGTAGCGGCCGTCGAGCAGCATCAGCGCATACTGGAACTGCGATTCAGGAATCCCCTGCTCGGCGGCCTGCGCATACCATTTGGCGGCTTCCGCTGGGTTGAGCGGCACGCCCAACCCGCGCGACAGGATCTCGGCCACCAGCGTTTGCGCCGCCGGGTCGCCATTCTTGGCCCGCACCAGCGCCAGATTGTAGGCGGTCTTGTAAAGACCGCGCTGGAAAGCGCCATAGGCGGGGTCCGCCGGCTTGGCGCCGAAACGCTCTGGGTTGATCGCGTCGGCCGACGGCAGCGGCGCGGTTGTCGCCGGCTGCGGCAGCGGGGTGTCGATCGGCTTTTCGATATGGACGCCGGAATCCGTGGCACCGGCTTTCGGGGCACCCGTATCGGGGGCGACCGCATCCGGCACGCTGAGGGCGGGCGCGCTGGTGTCCGGCCTCGGCTGCGGCAGCGGAACGGTCTCCGCCGCGATCGCTGCCCCGCTCATCAAGGCCGCAACGAGAACCGCCAGAGGAAGTCCAGGTCGGCGCACGTCAGCCCTCGAAGCGCGGCGCGGTTTCGTCGAGCAGCGCATTGGCGGCAGCAATCGCCGCCTTCGGATCGGCGCCTTCGGCAAAAACGGCGCTGGACAGCGCCACGAACTCGGCGCCAGTGGCGGCCACCGCTTCTACCGAAGCGATGGCGGAACCGGCCATGACGACGCAAGGGATCTCAATCACGTCCGCCCACCATTGCCCGAGCGACAGGTTGCGCGGATGCGGTTCCGGCTTGTTGTCGTAGCCGAAGCGGCCGAAGAAGATGTAGTCGGGCCTGGTTTCGCCGAGTTCCAGCGCGTCGTCGCGCGTCTTGGCGCCGCCGGCGCCGACCATCATCTTGCCCTGGAAGTGTTCGATGGTCTCGGCGAGCGCGTCCTTGGAAACCTCGAC
Organism: Mesorhizobium sp. M0077; assembly: GCF_040322955.1. Classification (NCBI taxonomy): domain Bacteria; kingdom Pseudomonadati; phylum Pseudomonadota; class Alphaproteobacteria; order Hyphomicrobiales; family Phyllobacteriaceae; genus Mesorhizobium; species Mesorhizobium sp. M0077. Next base: position 82,232 of record NZ_JAMYUL010000010.1, on the reverse strand, counting down.
ATGAATGCCGTCGGCCTGGACACGGCCGGCAATGCGGGTATCGCCGGCGATGACGACGGCGATGCCGGCCGCTTGCGCGGCCGGTACGATCTGTTCTGCGAAGGCCTGGAAGGCAGCCTCGTCCATGCCGTTCTCAGGCAGGATCAGGGAAGCGATATCACCGCCGTCGAAGGCAGCCGCAATGCGCTGCGCCGGAGCGTCCTTGGGTGCGATCAGCACGATGCGGCAGCGGTTGGGGGGTGTTGCGTCGTTCATGGCTTTCGATCCCGGGTTTCGCCTATGCCGGGCGAAGATGGTTGCATTGCGGCATAGAACAAAGCGCCCGCCTTGAACAGGCGGGCGGGGATCGATGAGATGGCTTTGGTTTACGATAGCCCGCAAGAAGACGCTCTGCCGCTCATTTGACGGCTTGCGGGCTTTCGACCGTTGGTTTGGCTTTCCACAAAGTCCAGCCGAGGTTCATGCCGGCGGCGGCGACCAGGATCGCGGCGGCGCCGACGAGCTGGGCCGGATGCAGCCGGTGGCCGAAAGCCATGACATCGACCAGGATCGCCACGACAGGATAGATGAAGGACAGCGACCCCTGCAGATGCGTCGGCAGTTTCTGGATGGCGGCGTACATCAATATGTACACCAGGCCCGTGTGAACGACGCCAAGCGTGGCCAGCATGGCCCAGCTCCAGGCATCTGCGGGCAAATGCGAGAGGTTGGCGAAGGGCGCCAGCATGACGACGCCGACGCAGACCTGGATCAGCGCGATCAGATGCGGCGGGGTGCCCTTGAGCTTCTTGGCGACGATTGCCGCGACAGCCCAGAAGAAGGCCGCTCCGAGCGCCATGACGATGCCGATGACATAATCTGTGCCGGTTATGCCGGAACCGACACCCGCATCGGGCCCTGTCTGCACGATCAGCAGCATGCCGGCGAAGGCGATGCCGAGCCAGGTCAGCTTGGCCAGGGTCAGCCGCTCGCCGAAGAACAGCGCGCCGAAGCCGACCAGCATGAAGGGCTGCGTGTTGTAGACCGCCGTGGCAATCGAGATCGAGGCGCGGGAGAAGGCGCTGAACAGCAACAGCCAGTTGATGACAATGGCCGCGCCGCCAAGAGCGGCGATGGCAACAATGCGCAGCGTCAGCCTGCCGCGCAGCAGCCCGAGTGCCGCGCAGGTGATCAGCAGCGCCACCGCTCCGAAAGCGCAGCGCCAGAACACCACGTCCATGACGGGCTGGCCCGACATGACGACAAACCAGCCGATCGTGCCGACGATCGTCATCGCCGCCGTCATCTCGATCGTGCCGCGTACCGTGTTGTCCATGACAATACCTCTATCTGTTGAGGCCATAATCTCATGCCGCCTTGAGGGTTTATATGCCTTATGAAAGGTGATAAGCGCACAACACCTTATTTAATAAGGCGCGCGCTGCCCTTTTGCTAGGAGATGAAAATGCTGGACGAGTTGGACAGAAAGCTTCTCGACATCCTGATCCTGGATTCGCGGACTTCGTTGAAGGATCTGGCGCAGCAGGTCGGGCTGTCGTCGCCGAGCGTCTCGGAACGGCTCCGGCGGCTCGAGGAACGCGGCGTCATCCGCGCCTTCACCATCGAGATCGAGCCGGAGGCGCTGGGGTTTCCGCTGCAGGCGATCGTGCGGGTGCGGCCACTGCCGGGCAAGCTGCACATCGTGCAGAAGCTGATCGAGGAGATCCCGGAATTCGGCGAATGCGACAAGGTCACCGGCGACGACTGTTTCGTGGCCCGGCTCTACGTGCGCTCCATCGGCGAGCTCGACAAGCTTCTCGACCGCATCGCCGACAAGGCGGAGACCAGCACCGCCATCATCAAGGCGCAGCCGATCCGGCGCCGTCCGCCGCCACTGAATTAAGCTCCAGCTTGTAGCCGATGTGGCTGGCCTTGAAGCCGAGCCGGTCATAGAAGCGATGCGCGTCCTGGCGGCTCTTGTTGGTGGTCAGCTGGACAATCTTGCAGCCGCGTTCACGGCACTGTTCGACCGCCCATTCCAGCAGACGCTGTCCCAGCCGTTCGCCGCGGCGGTCTGCGACGACGCGCACAGCCTCGATCTGGCCGCGCAAGGCGCCCTGCAGCGACAGCCCGGCGAGATAGCTGATCTGCAACGTGCCGATGACGCGGCCGCTATCCGTCATCACGGCAAGAAACTGGTTGGGGTCGGCGTCGATGGCGGCAAAGGCGTCGCGATAGGCCTTGGCGAGTGGCTCGGTCGCATCCTCGCGGCTGCGGCCAAGCGGATCGTCGGCGAGCATGGCTACGATGGCAGGCAGGTCGGCCGCTTCGGCGCGGCGGATGTGGGGTTCGCTCATTGTCAAAAACCTGGGGTCAAAAACCTGGGGTCAAAACCTGGGACCAAAACCTGGGGTCAAAACCTGATGCATCGGACGGCGCCCTTATGCATCGGCGGCGATCTTGCCGTAAATCCGGAACCGTCGCTTTACGCACAGTTGATCGACACGGCCGGCATTTTCCCGGTCGCGGCGCAAGGGTTTCTGGGCTATTGCAGGGCAACCGTCTTCCCTCCAGCTTTTCCAGTTCATGTCAGGTCTGCTCCCCGATCCGTGGTTTTATGCCGCCGCCATTCCGGCGGTGATACTTGTCGGGCTGTCGAAAGGCGGCTTCGGCGGCGCTGTCGGCTTCGTCGGCGTGCCTTTGATGGCGCTGGCCATGCCGCCGGTGCAGGCGGCGGCCATCCTGCTGCCGATCCTGTGCCTGATGGACATCGTTTCGGTGTGGACGTGGTGGGGCGTCTACGACAGAAAGATGCTGGTCGACATGATGCCGGGCGCGGTGATCGGCATTGGGCTCGGCTGGCTGACGGCAGCGCTCGTAACCGAAGAGATGGTGCGGCTGATCGTCGGCGCTGTCGCGCTGATCTTCGTGCTGCGCTGGCTCTATCTCCAGTTCCGCCACGGTTCCGACCATGCGGCGGCGCCCAACCGCATCGCCGCCGCCTTCTGGGGCACCGTCGCCGGCTTCACCAGCTTCGTCGCCCATGTCGGCGGGCCCCCCTTCCAGGTCTATGCGCTGCCGATCCGGCTCGATCCGAAGGTGCTGTCGGGGACATCGGCGATCTTCTTTGCCGCCACCAACGCGCTGAAGCTGATCCCCTACTTCGCGCTTGGCCAGTTCGACACCGCCAACCTGACGGCGTCGGCCGTGCTGATGCCGCTGGCGCCGCTGGCCACCATCGCCGGCGCCTGGCTGGTGCGGCGCATGCGGCCGGAGATTTTTTATCCCTTCACCTACGCGACCGTGGCCGTGGTCGCGGTCAAGCTGCTTTGGGACGGGATCGCCGGCCTGCTCTAAATCCCGCTCAGGCGGCTGCCGGTTTGGTTCGCGGGGCGCTCGCAAAGGTCAGCGATGCACCACCCATGACCACGACCGCCATTGCGCCGAGAGTGGCGATGTCGTGCGCGGTCGGCTTCAGCACCATGTCGGCGACGACGACGATCATGATGACGAAATCGAACTTGACGATCCGTATCATGCGGCGCCCAAACGCTATGGCAGCCGGGGTCATGCCGTCCGCGGCAAGCATTGTGGCAAGCTTTTCGAACGAAGGCTTCAGCACGAGGATACCGGTCAGAAACGCGGCGGCGTAGCCGCAAAGGCCGATGACGACCCAAAGGTCGGAGAAGCCGGTCCATAGCGAAGTCAGCACCAGACCAGAAGCCAGGGTCGCGATAGACGCCGGCACGAACAGACGCAAGCCGAGTTTGTCCGTCGTTCTCAGCATGACCATCAGCGTCTCGTCGTCGCCGTCGCGATCGGCGAGTATCGAAACCAGCAGCATGGCGAAACCGCCGCCGAGCCAGAGGATCGCTGCCATGACATGCAGGAATTTGAAGAGAGAATACCAGTCCATTGCCGCTCCTTGTGCATCGTTCCGGGGGTAAACGCTGCTATCGCGCGTCTGCTTCCGAAGGAGGGCGGATTATCTCCGTACATGTATCCAGAAGATGCCGCGTGGGTGCCGGCTTGTTGCGGTGGCGCCGTCGCCGGATTTTACCGCCAGCCCGCACAATACCCGGCATTTGCCGGATAGACGCCGTGTCGGCATTGGCTGGTTTCGCGGCATGATCCTGAAACCTACGGGGACTAAGCCGCTCGCGACCGACGCTCCATTTTGGCCGCGCGCGGTCGGACCAAGTCTGCAACAACCAACGAGGGTATCCCATGCAAGGCGTAGCACGAAATTTCTTCACCCTGGCCGTCATCTATTCCCTGTGCGGCATGGCGCTCGGCCTGCATATGGCGATCTCCAATGACCATGGGCAGATGCCGACCCACGCGCACACCATGGTGGCGGGCTGGCTGATGTCGGCGGTGTTTGCCTTCTTCTACCACCTGTTTCCAGCGGTCGGGCAAAAGACGATTGCCGTCGTGCATTTCTGGCTGACGGCAATCTGCGGCATCGCACTGATGATTGGGCTTTACTTTGAACTTGCCGGCCATCCGGAGATCGAGCCGGTGCTGGCTTCCTCCTCGATGGGGTTTTATGCGGCAATGCTGCTGTTCGCCTTCATTTCCTTGCCGGCTGTGTGGAAGAAGGCATGAACAAGCCGACGATCAGGCTTAGGGCACCGTTGTGCTGATACGGCACAGAAGGGCAGCGGTCGATCAAGAAATATCCGCGCCGTTAAGGGTTCATTAAGCTTTACAGGTGTTTACTATGTCCATCCAGTGATCTGGATTCTTACCGAGTGGTTGGAGCCACTTCGTTTGACGCCTCCCTGTTAAACTCCTGAGAGCCGCCTTATCCGCGGCTCTTTTTTTGTCTGCTTTTGGTCCGCTTGGCGCCCCTGCGCAGGCGTTAACCGTTTGTTAAACATGTGCTTGCCTTCGCCGGCGGCGAAGCGCATTTTCAAGCTTCAGTCATCTAGGGTGCCGGCGTGACGGCGAGAAGCCGAATCAGCCGACGGGGCAGTGCAGGGGCGTATCGATGAACGAGCCTTCGAAGGGCATCGCGAAAACCATCAAGCTGGCGGAACGCCGGGTTTTCTCCCAATCCTTCAAACCGCTCTACCAGGAAGGCATGGGCCTGGTCGAACAGGCAGCCGAGTATCTTGACGGCAAGGGCCGGGCCGAGGCCAAGAAGCTGTCCAGGCTGGCGGCGACGCTCTATGCGGCCGAATCGATGCGGCTGACCACAAGGTTGATGCAAGTCGCCTCCTGGCTGCTTTTGCAGCGGGCGGCAAATTCCGGCGAGATGACCCGCGACCAGGTCGCTTCGGAAAAATCCAAGGTGCGTCTCGACACCGCCTCGGCGCATGACGAAGCGGTCGGCTGGGGCGAACTGCCGAAGGATTTCCTCGACCTCGTCACCCGCTCGCTGCGCCTGCAGGCGCTGGTGCGCCGCATGGACGAAGAGATCTATGGCGGCGCGTTTGCCGAGACGCCTGCCGCCGCCCGCCGCGCCAATCCGGTTTCCGACCAGATCACGCTGCTGAACACGGCTTTTGCTCGAGGTTAAACGCCTCCGTTTCCGGTTTGTTCACATTTCGCTGACATCGCTGTGCGCCGGAGGTAGACTTCGCGCATGAGGGAAGCGATTCGCATTATCGGTATCGATCCGGGGCTGAGGCGCACCGGCTGGGGCATCGTCGAGAGCCTCGGCAACTCGCTGCGCTTTATCAGCTCCGGCACTGTACGCTCCGACGACAAGGCGGCGCTGGCGACACGGCTCTGCCAATTGCATGACGGGCTGGCCGAGATCCTGCATGCGGCCATGCCCCAGGAAGCGGCCGTCGAGCAAACCTTCGTCAACAAGGATGCGGTGGCGACACTGAAGCTCGGCCAGGCGCGCGGCATAGCCATGCTGGTGCCGGCGCGCGCCGGCCTTGTTGTGGCCGAATATGCCCCCAATGCCGTCAAAAAGGCGGTGATCGGCGTTGGCCATGGCGACAAGAAGCAGATCCACATGATGGTAAAGGTGCTGTTGCCGAAAGCCGTTTTCGACACCGAACATGCCGCAGACGCGTTGGCTATCGCCATCTGCCACGCGCATCACCGGCAAAGCGTCGCCTACAGGATGGCGCTGGCATGAGGGATCACGCATGATCGGCAAATTGAAAGGCACGCTGGACGAGATCGAGGAGGATTTCTGCCTCGTCGATGTGCACGGCGTCGGCTATGTCGCCTATTGCTCGGCGCGCACGCTGGCCGCGCTGCCTTCGCCCGGCGAGGCGGTGGTGCTGTTCATCGAGACCTATGTGCGCGAGGACATGATCCGGCTCTACGGTTTCCAGTCGGTGCTTGAGCGCGAATGGTTCCGGCTGTTGATGAGCAATGTGCAAGGCGTCGGCGCCAAGGTGGCGCTGGCCATCCTGTCGACGCTGGCGCCGGCAGACCTCGCCAATGCGATCGCGCTGCGCGACATCGCCATGGTCAGCCGCGCGCCCGGCGTCGGCAAGAAGGTGGCCGAGCGCATCGTCACCGAGTTGAAGAACAAGGCGCCGGCCTATGCCGGAACCGCCTCCGGCACCATCGACCTTAAGCAGGAGCTCGGCGAAGGCGTGGCGCCGGCGCCGATTACCGACGCCGTCTCGGCGCTGGTCAATCTCGGCTATTCGCGCGACACAGCAGCCAATGCTGTCGCGGCGGCGCTGAAGACGGCCGGCGAGGACGCCGATGCCTCGAAGCTCATTCGTTTCGGGCTGAAGGAACTGGCGCGGTGAGTGATTGCTTGTCCGGTCCTTTGCCCTGTGCGAGGAAGGCCGCATGAGCCTTTCACCCCGCCTCATTGCCCCGGAAAAGCGCGGCGAGGATGCTGAGCAGACCTTGCGGCCGCAGACGCTCGCCGATTTCGTCGGCCAGGCCGCAGTGCGGGCCAATCTCAAAGTCTTCATCGAGGCCGCCAAGGGCCGCAGCGAGGCGCTTGACCATGTGCTGTTCGTCGGGCCGCCGGGGCTTGGCAAGACAACGCTGGCGCAGATCATGGCGCGCGAGCTCGGCGTCAATTTCCGCTCGACCTCCGGTCCGGTGATCGCCAAGGCCGGCGATCTCGCCGCACTTCTCACCAATCTCGAAGACCGCGATGTGCTGTTCATCGATGAGATCCACCGGCTCAATCCGGCAGTCGAGGAGATCCTTTACCCGGCGATGGAGGATTTCCAGCTCGACCTGATCATCGGCGAAGGTCCGGCGGCACGCTCGGTCAAGATCGATCTTGCCCGCTTCACGCTCGTTGCCGCCACCACCAGGCTCGGCCTTTTGACCAACCCGCTGCGCGATCGCTTCGGCATTCCGGTGCGGCTTAATTTCTATTCGGTCGAGGAACTGGAGCAGATCGTGCGCCGCGGCGCCCGTATCCTACAAATGCCGCTCGGCGACGACGGCGCGCTTGAGATTGCGCGCCGCGCCCGCGGCACGCCGCGCATCGCCGGCCGGCTGTTGCGCCGCGTGCGCGATTTCGCCTCCGTCGCCGGCGACGGCCACGTCGACAAGCAGATTGCCGACGAAGCTCTCACCCGGCTCGAGGTCGACGCGCTCGGCCTCGACGCACTCGACCGCCGCTATCTCTCGATGATCGCGCGCAATTTCGGTGGTGGGCCGGTCGGCATCGAAACCATCGCCGCCGGCCTCTCCGAGCCGCGCGACGCCATCGAGGACATTATCGAGCCCTATCTGATCCAGCAGGGTTTCATCCAACGCACGCCACGCGGCCGCGTGCTGACCGCCAACGCCTGGCGCCATCTCGGCCTCGACGCGCCAAAGGATCTGGCACAGCAGCAGATCAACCTGTTCCAGGAAGAGTAACGGACATTTGTTCTTCGGAACGGATTTCTGTGCAGAATCTCCTCAAACCTGCCAGCGTGAAGGCGCATTCCTCGATTGTATCGGGCGTCGCAATGTCGGCGCGAACTGCTCCGATCAAGGTCGGAGCCAGAAAAGTGATCACCAGACGCGGGTTCCTGAAATTCGCCGGAGGTTCGTTCCTCTCGCTGGCTTCGCTCAGTGCCTATGCGGTCGGCATCGAGCCGATGCTGTTGACGCATGTGAAGCGCTACCAGCTGACGCCGCCGCATTGGCCTGCAGATCTCAAGCTGCGCGTCGTAGCACTTGCCGATATTCACGCCTGCCGTCCCTGGATGACGCCTGAGCGGATCGCTTCGCTCGTCGAAGATGCGAACGTGCTGAAGCCCGATCTGATCGTACTGCTCGGCGACTATTTCTCAGGCATGTCCCTGGTGACGAACCGGGTGGAGGCCCATGAATGGGCGCCGGCCTTGTCAGGACTGAAGGCGCCGCTTGGTGTGCTGTCGATCCTCGGCAATCACGACTGGTGGCACGATCCTTTCGCGCAGCAGGCCGGAGCGGGGACTGTGGCGCGCAAGGCATTGGAGGAATCCGGCATCTCGGTTCTGGAGAACGACGCCGTGCGCCTGCAAAAGGATGGATACGGCTTCTGGATCGCCGGGCTCGCCGACCAGCTGGCACTGTTACCGAACAAGGCCGCAGGCCGCGACAGATTTGAAGGCCTGGACGATCTCGACGGCACGCTGGCCAAGATCACCGACCAGGCACCGATCATCCTGCTTGCGCATGAGCCTGACATTTTCCCGAAAGTGCCGTGGCGGGTTTCGCTGACGCTGTCGGGCCACACACATGGCGGGCAGGTCAGGCTGTTCGGCTATTCACCGGTGGTGCCGTCCCGCTTCGGCAACCGCTTTGCCTATGGCCATGTCGTCGAGAATGACCGCAATTTGATCGTGTCAGGCGGACTCGGCTTCAGCATCGCGCCGGTGCGCTTTGGCATGCGGCCGGAGATCCTGCAGATCGACCTCGGTTAGGGCATGCCGGTATTCAGGTGATGCCGGCCTGCAAATGAGGTGTTCCTGCGCTTCCGGTAGTCACGGACCAAAGTCCGCTCCGTTCCGGTTTTCGGACCCCTCATTTTCCCTCGGCCTGACCTGAATATCGACATGCCCTAGGGCGAATGGAGCGAGCGGATCGCATCCATCACGGCGGGTTCGGCCTTTTCGCCGTTGAAAGCGTCGACGATGCCGAAGGCGCCGCCAAAACTCCACACCGACCATGAGAAGCCATGCGCCTCGGCGCGCGCGATCATGTCCTTGACATAGGCCGCGCGGTATTTGGGCGGCATCACATAGGGGTTGCCATACTCCTGCCGGATCATGCCGAACTCGCCCAGCGTGATGTTTTCGGGCTTGATGGCGTTGGCCTTCGCCCAGGCCTCGACCTTTTCGAACGGCGCATCCATGACGCCGAGCAGCTTTTCCTCCGTGTCCATGCTGGCGGCTTGTTCATCGAGATAGGCGAGCAGGCCGTTCCGTCTGGTCCATGGCGCCTCGGCTTTTATCTTGGCGCGGATCGCATCCAGCGTCGCATCGAGCTCGGCGCGCGGCACCGCGGTCAGCGGATAGGGCAGCCCGGTAACATAGAGAATGAAATCGCCGGCCCAGGTCGCGCCCTGATGGGTCAGCAGGAACGGCTCGTAGGAGTGGAAGGTCCAGATGATGTTGTCGTCGGGGATCGACTTTGGGTCGATCTTGACCAGCGAAGCCGCATTGGAATAACAGGCGCCGGTCAGGATCAGCGTCAGCCTGGTGGCCGAGGCGCGCGCGGCCGCGAACAGCTTTTGCTGACGCTCCGGCCACAGGCTGGTGCCATCGCTGTCGCAGTCGACGATAGGCTCGTTAATCGGCTCGAAAGCGACCTGCGCCGGGTCCTCAGTGGCAAGCGTGCGCGCCATTTTGCGGACGACCACGACATAGGCGTCGAAGGTTGCGGGATCGTCCATCACCTGGCCCATGCCGATCTCGCGGCCGCCGCCGGCCGGGATCAGGTGCATGTCGACGATCACTTTCAGACCGGCCCGGTTGATCATGCGCGCCGAGTCCCGCACGCTGGCATAAAGGTCGTCACGCAGCGCCAGTGTCTGATCCGACATAAACGGCGAGGGATCGACCGGCATGCGCAGAAAGTCGAAACCGGCGGCCTTCAGCGCCTTGAGGTCACCCTCGTCGAGGAACTTGCGCCATTCCGGATAGGGCAGGATGGCTTGTCGGTCGTTCCATTTGTCTTCCCCGACCCAGGTCGTCCACTGGTCGAGGTTGAGGCCGCGCTTCATCGAAAAGCTCGCGGCCTGACCGGGAAGCGCAGACGCCGCCAGCACCAGCAGCGCTGCCATCAAGGTCTTGATCCTCGCCGTCAACAGTGCCATCCGGTTTGCTGCGCTGGTGATTTTGGCAAGACAGGTGCCCCGCCGGGGGCAAAAAGGAAAGCGCGATGGACGATCATGGTGAATCGGCGGCGCTTGCTGCCGGGCTTTCCGGAGCCTTGACGGAATTCGGCCATCGGCTGATGGCGCGGGTCTACTATGCCGACACCGACTTCTCCGGCGTCGTCTACCACGCGCGCTATCTCGAATTCTTCGAGCGCGGCCGCTCGGACTATCTCAGGCTGGCGGGCGTCCACCACACAGAACTTCACGAAGGCAAGCACGGCGAACGGATCGTCTGGGTGGTGCGGCGGATGGAGATAGATTTCCGCTCGCCTGCCCGCATGGACGACATCCTGACCATCGACACATCAACGCAGGATATTTCCGGCGCCCGCATCGTCATGGCGCAGCAATTGAAACGCGGGACAGAGGTTCTGGTCGAAGCAAAGGTCGAGGCGGCGATCATCGGCGAGAACGGCCGGCCGAAGCGCTTTCCGAAAGAATGGATCGCGGCCTTTCTACCAGGAGCAAGCTGATATCCAGGCCTGCCGGCCGGCAACGAGCGGCCAATCGGCAGCGCATTCGATTGTGGATGGATGGCCCGCGTCGTGCCTTGGCGCGGCAATGCGCCGCGCCATATTTCCTAACCCATCCTTAACCATAACGGTTCATGAAGAGATCGGTGAAGATTGGAAGAATCCGCGCGCCTTCCTTTCACCAATATTTGCCCTGAAAAGGCCGCCAACGGTGCATTTTGGGGTTAATCCGGAAGCCAAGCGCGAACGGACCACAAGGGATGCCCATGGGCCAGCCGCCAGCGATGCCCGGAAAATCTTAAGGACTGAAGCATGGAAACTACCGCACTCGCCGATCCGGCAGCGCAATTGTCGATTTGGGCGCTGTTCACACAGGCCAGCTGGGTGGTCAAGCTGGTCATGATCGGTCTGCTCTGCGCCTCGGTCTGGACCTGGGCGATCATCGTCGACAAGCTGGTCAGCTATGCCCGCATGCGTCTGTCGCTCAATCGCTTCGAACAGGTGTTCTGGTCGGGGCAGTCGCTGGAAGAGCTCTATCGCACGCTTGCCGACCGCAAGACCACGGGCATGGGTGCGATCTTCGTTGCGGCCATGCGCGAATGGAAGAAGAGCTTCGAGAAGGGGGCCAAATCGCCGCTCGGCCTGCAGACCCGCATCGACAAGGCGATGGACCTGGCGTTGACGCGCGAGATGGAGAAGCTGGAGGGCCGTCTCGGCTTTCTCGCCACCACTGGTTCGGCCGCACCCTTCATCGGCCTGTTCGGCACCGTCATCGGGATCATGACCTCGTTCCAGGCGATTGCCGGTTCGAAGAACACCAGTCTCGCGGTTGTTGCACCCGGCATTGCCGAAGCGCTGCTGGCGACGGCCATCGGTCTTCTCGCCGCCATACCGGCGGTTATCGCCTACAACAAGCTGTCATCCGACGCGAACAAGATCGCGGTGCGGATGGAAGGGTTCTCGGATGAGTTCTCCGCCATACTCTCGCGCCAAATCGATGAAAAAGTAGCGCCTAAGGGCTGAGGTAAGAAGATGGGTATGTCGGTTGGCATGGCAGGACGCGGCGGGCGCGGACACAGGCGGCGCGGCCGCCACCATGCATTGATGTCGGAAATCAACGTCACGCCGATGGTCGACGTGATGCTGGTGCTCTTGATTATCTTCATGGTCGCCGCACCTATGTTGACGGTCGGAGTGCCGGTCGACCTGCCGGAGACGAAGGCCAAGGCTATGAACGCCGACACCCAGCCGATCACCGTTTCGATCGACGCGGCCGGCAAGATTTTCCTGCAGGAGACCGAAATCCCAAGGGAAGAGCTGGTCGCCAAACTGCAGGCGATTTCCAAGACCGGCTACGAAGAGCGCATCTTCATCCGCGGCGACAAGGCGACCAACTATGGCGCCGCGATGGAGGTCATGGCCCTCATCCAGGCCGCCGGCTACAAGAATATCGGCCTAATTTCACTGCAGCAACAGGATCAGTAGACGCACGATGAAGACCGGCCTCACCACATCGGTGATACTGCATACGGTGGCACTGGCTTTCGGCCTGTTCACCCTGTCGGCGCCGGCCGCGCTGCCGTCCACGGATGTGGAGTCGATAGCGGTCGACATCGTTCCCATGGAAGCCATTGCGCAGACGCTGCAGGGCGACAAGAAGGCGGTGATGCACGAAAAGCCGGCGCCGATGCCGACCAAGCGTCCCGACATCGTGCCAGATGCACAGAAAATCGGCGAGAACAGCGTTGATACCGACAAGCCGGTGACGGACGAGCCCAAGCCGAAGCCGGTGGAGAAAACAGCGACGGCTGCTCCGGCGCGGACCCCGACCGAAAAGCCGAAGACCGAGGACACGCCGAAGCCAAAGGAAGCGCCGAAGCCGACACCTGCGACGGAGGTGGCGCCGGAGCCGCAGCCGAAGGAAGAGGTCAAGCCCGAGCCGGTGAAGCAGGTTGAACCGAAGCCGACCCCGGTGAAGGAGCCTGCACCAACACCGCAGCCGGACACGACCGCCGCCATAGAGCCGAAGCCACGCGTGAAGCCCGATGCGGTCGCCGAAGCCATATCGGATCAGCAGCCTCTGGAAGAAGCGCAGCTTCCGACTTCCGCTCCTGCTCCCGAAGCACGGCCGAAGCCGCAGCCGGCGCAGGCCGAAAGCGCCAAGGCACCGGACCGCAAGGACGCTGACAAGCCAGTCAAGGAAGCCTCGTCGAAGCCGAAGTCGGATGACAAGCAGTTCAATGAGGCTGACATCAAGGCTTTGCTCGACAAGCAGAAGCCATCCGGCGGCGGCGCCAAGCGCTCGACCCAACAGGCATCGCTAGGCGGCGACAAGGATCAAGGCCAGAAGCTGTCGAAGTCCGAGCAAGGGGCATTGGAAGAACAACTCGGTGGCTGCTGGACCCTCCCGGTTGGGCTTGAGGGTTCTGAGGATTTCACCGTGGTGATCCGTTTCAGCCTGGATGCCTCCGGCAAGCTGGAGGGCCGTCCGACCGTCGAGAAGTCCAGCGGCAACCCCCAGTTCGACAGCAGCGCGGTTCGCGCTGTGCAGAAATGCGATGTCGCCGGCCTGCAGGTGCCCGCCGGAAAGCATGACATTTGGTCCGACGTTCGCGTCAACTTCGATCCCAGAGCGATGCTTGGCCTGTAGCCTGAGCACCCAGAAATCAGCAAGAGAAGCGAGAAGACATGAAATCCATCCTCAAGCCGCTCCTGACGGTCGCCGCGATGGCGATGGGCATGAACGCCGTCGTCACCTTGCCTGCTCGAGCAACCCTCGAGCTCAACGTCAACAAAGGCAATGTCGAACCGATGCCGATCGCCATCCCAGATTTCCAGGGAGGGCTCGGCGCGCAGATTTCCGAGATCGTCACCGCCGACCTGAAGCGCTCCGGTCTCTTCGCACCGATAGACAAGAACGCTTTCATCGAGAAGATCGCCAATCCGGATGCGCAGCCCCGTTTCGATGACTGGAAGGTGATCAATGCGCAGGCGCTGGTCACCGGCAGCGTGAGCAAGGAGGCGGACGGCCGAATCCGCGCCCAGTACCGACTATGGGATATTTTTGGCAACCAGCAGATAGCCGGGGAGCAGTTTTTCGCCAACGACGCAAATCAACGCCGTGTCGCCCACATCATCGCCGATGCGATCTATGAGAAGCTCACCGGCGAGAAGGGCTATTTCGACACACGCGTCGTCTTCATCGACGAATCCGGCGCCAAGAATGCGCGTAAGAAGCGGCTCGCCATCATGGACCAGGACGGCGCCAATGTGCGCTATCTCTCCGATGGCCGCTCGATCGTGCTGACGCCGCGTTTCTCGCCGAATCGGCAGGAAATCACTTACATGTCGTATGAAAGCGGCCAGCCGCGGGTCTATCTGCTGCAGATCGAGACCGGACAGCGCGAACTGGTCGGCAACTTTCCCGGCATGACCTTTGCGCCGCGCTTCTCGCCCGACGGCCAGAAGGTGATCATGAGCCTGCTGCGCGATGACGGCAATTCCAACATCTTCGCCATGGACCTGCGAAGCCGCTCGACCACCCGGCTGACCAACTCGACCGCCATCGACACCTCGCCCTCTTATTCGCCCGACGGCAGCAAGGTGGTATTCACTTCCGATCGTGGCGGCCGTGCGCAGATTTATGTGATGGGCGCCGACGGCTCGGGCCAGACCCGCATTTCGTTCGGCGACGGCGTCTATTCGACGCCGGTGTGGTCGCCGCGCGGCGACCTCGTCGCCTTCACCAAGCAGACCGGCGGCGAATTCCAGATCGGCGTCATGAAGACCGACGGTTCGGGCGAGCGCATCCTCTCCTCGGGCTTCCAGCAGGAGGGACCGACCTGGGCGCCCAACGGCCGCGTGCTGATGTTCTTCCGCGACTCCGCCGGCGGCCCAAAACTGGTTTCCGTCGATCTCACCGGCCGCAACGAACAGTCGATCCCGACCGCGAATTTCGCGTCGGATCCCGCCTGGTCGCCGCTGCTGGAGTAGGTTCGGCCGAATTGCCACACCTGCTAAAAAGGGGCCCGTTTGGCCCTTTTCCATTCATTAGTCGCGTTTCGGCCGCATTTCCGCCTAGGGTCCGCGCCAACTGTGACCGTGGATTTGAAGGTCGTGGACGGACGATCGAAACCAAACATTAACCGTATTTCTTGAATGCCGGTTAACCCAAACGTGGTTACTGGGTGATCAACGAAATCACTCGAAATACGATCACTCGAATACGAAGGAGAGGCGGCATGGGCCGTATCGCAGCACTTACCAGAAACCCGGCGATGATCGCCCTGATCGCGATGCTCGCCATCACCGGTTGCGCCTCGAAGAAAACCCCGAACAACGCTGCCGATCTCGGTCTCAATGGCGCGGGTGCCGCAACGCCGGGCTCGGCGCAGGACTTCACCGTCAACATTGGCGACCGCATCTTCTTTGACACGGACTCGACCGCGATCCGCGCCGATGCGCAGACGACGCTGTCGCGGCAGGCACAGTGGCTCAACCAGTACAAGCAGTACGCCATCGTCGTCGAAGGCCATGCTGACGAACGCGGCACACGTGAATACAATCTGGCTCTCGGCGCCCGCCGCGCCGCCGCCACTCGCGACTTCCTGGTCGCCAGGGGCGTCTCGGCGAGCCGATTGAAGACGATTTCCTACGGCAAGGAACGTCCGGTCGCGGTCTGCGACGACATCTCCTGCTGGTCGCAGAATCGCCGCGCCGTCACCACGCTCTCCGGCGCCGGCTCCTGATGAGTAAGACGGCGGCCTTAGTCGCATAATTGCAACACCTCCATGCGAAAGGCGGCCTTGTGGCCGCCTTTTTCAGTTTCGGCCCCGGAAACAAACCCGGAAACAAAATTTGGCCGAAGTCTCGCCTCCTGCTAAGAGCCGAGGGCGTCGTGCCGGTCCCACTGTGATCGGAAGGCGCGAACAGGCTCACGATATTCACGGCGAGAGGCACATGCATTTCAGATCGGTCTTGAGCGGCACGCTTGCGCTGCTGCTCGTATCAGGCTTCGCGGCTTCTGCGAGCGGCACCGGACAACCCGCGGATAGCGGCTTTTCCTTCCATCTGCCGACGCTCGGCATTTTCGGCAAGAAGGAGAAGCCGGAGCAGCAACAGATCGCGCAGCAGCAGGACGGCACCGCCGCCGCGGGGCTGGAAGATCAGCTCCGGCAGATGAACGGCAAGCTCGAGGAACTCAACTTCCAGATCCTGCAGATGCAGGAGCAGATGCGCAAGCAGCAGGAAGACAACGAGTTCCGCTTCCAGCAGTTGGAAGGCGGCTCCAGCGGGCAGCCGCCGGCCCAGAAGAAATCGGAGGCCGCGCCGCAGGACGGTGGCGCGGGCACCGGCGTCGCCGAGGCCCCGGCAGACCAGGCGCCGGCCGATGCCGGCGCGCAGTCGGATGGCGGCCAGAGCGTCGGCGAGGTCATCGTCGAATCGCAGACCGGCGATCCCGGCAAGGTGATCAACGGCACGCTGCCCAAGACCTTCGGCACCATCACCGTCGACAAGAACGGCAATGTAATCGACGCCGGCGGCAACACGCAGGCAGCGGCGCCGGCGGAAGGTGCGGCTCCCGCCGCCGAGGCGCCGGCTGCCGGGGCTAAGACCGGCAAGTCGGACGGCACGGTGGTGGCGGCGCTGCCTGCCACCAACAACCCGGAAGAGATCTACCGCAACTCCTACCAGTTCATCCTGTCGGGCGACTACAGCACCGCCGAGCAGGGTTTTCGCGACCACATCGCCCGGTTCCCGAAGGACGCCAAGGCGGCGGACGCGCATTACTGGCTTGGCGAATCGCTGCTTGGCCAGCAGAAGTATCATGACGCTGCCGAGGTTTTCCTCTCCGCCAGCAAGGACTATCCGAAGGCCAAGAAGGCGCCTGACATGCTCCTGAAGCTTGGCGTGTCGCTGGTCGGCCTCAAGCAGAAGGATGTCGCCTGCGCCACCTTCGGCGAGATCGGCAAGCGCTATCCCGATATTTCGGCCGCGCTCAAGGAACGCGTCAAGCAGGAGAGGGCGCTGGCGGCGTGCTAGTCTTTGCCGTGTTGTCCCAGAACCGGGACCACTTTTGCGCGACATGCATTGATGCTCGATACCGAGCCTGACCTTTCGAATTTTTCGCAGATCGACTTTACCAACGGCGCGCTTGCGGCCGTGTCCGGCGGCAGCGACTCGACCGCCCTCCTTCTTCTCCTCAAGGCTCACCTCGACCGCAGCGCCCCGACAGCCCGGCTGCTGGCGGTGACGATCGACCACGGCCTGCGTCCGGAAGCAGCAGCCGAAGCGCGCAGCGTGGCAAAGCTTTGTGCCGAGCGCGGCATCGCGCACCTGACGCTCAACTGGCACGGCGCCAAGCCGTCGGCCGGCCTGCCCGCGGCGGCGCGCGAGGCGCGCTACCGGTTGCTGGCCGAGGCAGCGCAGGCGCAAGGCATTGGTGTGATCGTAACCGGCCACACCGCCGACGACCAGGCCGAGACCGTCCTGATGCGAGCCGCGCGGAATGACGGGCGAGAGCTTGCAGGCCGAGGTCTCGCCGGCATGGCGCCTGCCACCCTCTATGACTGGCGGATCTGGATCGCGCGGCCGCTGCTCGGCGCTCGGCGCGCGGCGTTGCGCGCCTTCCTGCAGCGCGAACATGTCGGCTGGGTCGAGGATCCGACCAACATCGACACGAATTTCGAACGCCCGCGCATCCGCGCCGTGCTCGGCGAAGACCGGAGCGGGCAGCGTTTTGCCGAAGCGATCGGCCTGGCCAGGCGGGCCGCCGGCGAGCGCGAACAACTCGGTCGCCGCGCCGCCGCCCTGATCGGTGAATTTGCCAGCCGGCCGGCGAGGGGTCTCATCCGTCTCGATCCCGGTCTTGCCGAAGCTGACGACACGCGAGCCTCGGTCTATGCGCTGCGTGTCCTGCTGGCGGCGACGGGCGGCACCGCCTTGTTGCCGGACCAGGCGCGCGGCGAAGTGCTGTTCGAGCAAATGCGGGCCGGTCGGCTTTGCGCCACATTGTCGCGGGCGGTCGTCGATATCAGGCGAAACGGCATCTTCCTGCGCCGTGAATCGCGCGACCTGCCGCGTTCCGCGCCGATAGCTGGCACTCTGCTTTGGGACGGTCGCCGGCGGATCACGCCAGACATCGAAGCCGGGGCGATCACATTGGGCGACAGTCCGGGTGCATGGTTGATCGCGCCGCTTGGCGCCGCTGCCGCCGCCAGAACGCCGATTGCCGGGGATGGCGCGCCGCCAAGCCTTGTGCGCGCCGCCCTGGCTGCGGAACCGGCGCTATGGCGCGGCGGCGAATGCCTTGGTTTTGCAGGGGATGTAGCGGCGGCGGCGGCAATCGCCGTCAGTCCCGCCGTTGCGCCCTTTGCCCGTTTTCTGCCGTGCTTCGATCTGGTGTTGGCGCAGGCCGTGGCCGAGTTGATCGGCGCACCGCCTGTCCCGGCTTGCCCTTTGGCCGCCACAGTGCCGGTTGATCATGGCGCGAAAGCTTAACCCAGACGTGCTGTTATGCTTGGCAAGGGGGGGCGCTCTCCCTATGTTAGGCGCAAGTTTCCTCTCATGACGCGTGTCCCAGCGGGCACCAACGGGACAATTGATGAATCCGAATTATCGCAATCTCGCGCTCTGGGCGATCATAGCGGTCCTGCTCATTGCTCTCTTCAATCTGTTCCAGACGCCGCAGACTCGCGGGGCCTCGACCGACGTTCCCTATTCGCAGTTCCTGCAAGAGGTCGCGGCCGGCCGGGTCAAGACGGTGGTCATTGCCGGCGCCCGCATCACGGGCACCTACGCCGACAACGCCAATGGCTTCCAGACCTATTCGCCTGGCGATCCGCAGCTGGTCTCGCGGCTGCAGGACAAGAACGTCACCATCAATGCGCGGCCTGAGTCGGACGGTTCCAACTCGCTGTTCAGCTATCTGATCTCCTACCTGCCGATGATCCTGATCCTTGGCGTGTGGATATTCTTCATGCGCCAGATGCAGTCCGGCTCCGGCCGCGCCATGGGTTTCGGCAAGTCGAAGGCCAAGCTTCTCACTGAGGCGCATGGCCGCGTCACCTTCCAGGATGTCGCCGGCGTCGACGAGGCCAAGGAAGATCTGGAAGAGATCGTCGAGTTCCTGCGCGATCCGCAGAAGTTCCAGCGCCTCGGCGGCAAGATCCCGCGCGGCGTGCTTCTGGTCGGCCCTCCTGGCACCGGCAAGACGCTGCTTGCGCGCTCGGTCGCCGGCGAGGCCAATGTGCCGTTCTTTACCATTTCGGGTTCCGACTTCGTCGAGATGTTCGTCGGCGTCGGCGCAAGCCGTGTCCGCGACATGTTCGACCAGGCCAAGAAGAATGCTCCCTGCATCATCTTCATCGACGAAATCGACGCTGTGGGCCGCCATCGCGGCGCCGGCCTCGGCGGTGGCAATGACGAGCGCGAGCAGACGCTGAACCAGCTGCTGGTCGAGATGGACGGCTTCGAGTCCAACGAGAGCATCATCCTGATCGCCGCCACCAACCGGCCCGACGTGCTCGATCCGGCGTTGCTGCGTCCGGGTCGCTTCGACCGCCAGGTGGTGGTGCCGAACCCCGACATCGTCGGCCGCGAGAAGATCCTCAAGGTGCATGTGCGCAACGTGCCGCTGGCACCGAATGTCGACCTCAAGGTGATCGCACGCGGCACGCCGGGCTTCTCGGGCGCCGACCTGATGAACCTTGTCAATGAATCCGCTCTGATGGCGGCGCGCCGCAACAAGCGCCTTGTCACCATGGCCGAGTTCGAGGACGCCAAGGACAAGATCATGATGGGCGCCGAGCGCCGCTCGTCGGCCATGACCCAGGCCGAAAAGGAACTCACGGCCTATCACGAGGCCGGCCACGCCATCCTGGCGCTCAACGTGCCGTCGGCCGATCCGCTGCACAAGGCGACCATCATCCCGCGCGGTCGCGCGCTCGGCATGGTCATGCAACTGCCGGAAGGCGACCGCTATTCGATGAGCTACAAATACATGATCTCGCGGCTTGCCATCATGATGGGCGGCCGCGTCGCAGAGGAGTTCAAGTTCGGCAAGGAGAACATCACCTCCGGCGCGTCCTCGGACATCGAGCAGGCGACAAAGCTGGCGCGCGCCATGGTCACGCGCTGGGGCTTCTCCGACAAGCTCGGCCACGTCGCCTATGGCGACAACCAGGAAGAGGTTTTCCTCGGCCATTCGGTGGCGCGCACGCAGAACGTCTCGGAAGAGACTGCGCAGATCATCGACGCCGAAGTACGCCGCCTGATCGACGAGGCCTATGTCACGGCCAAATCCATTCTGACCAAGAAGAAGAAGGAATGGATCGCTCTGGCGCAGGGCCTGCTCGAATACGAGACGCTTTCGGGCGAAGAGATCAAGCAGCTGATCGCCGGGCAGAAGCCCGCGCGAGATTTGGGGGATGATACCCCCACAAGCCGCGGCTCGGCTGTGCCGAAGTCCGGCCGCCGCAAGAAGGGTCCCGAGCCCGAAGGCGGCATGGAGCCTCAGCCGTCGAGCTGAGCTGACATCATGTGATCCAAGAAAACGCCGCGGCTTCGATCCGCGGCGTTTTGCTGTTCAGGGTTGATCAAAGAGCATGCGGGGCGGATGCATTTGCTTTGCCGGGGCGCACACCGTCAGTCCGGCCAGCATGTTGCTTGCCCCATCTGGCCAGCGGGATCAGGGCATTGTCCAGCTCGATGCCGAATTCGGTAATCGAGTATTCGACCCTCGGCGGCACCTCGGGAAAGATTTCGCGATGGACGATGCCGTCGGCCTCCATTTCGCGCAGCTGTTGGATCAGCATCTTTTCGCTGATGTCAGGCACCAGCCGCTTCAGCTCACCGAATCGTGCCGGCGCCTTGTGAATCTGCCAGAGCAGTAGCGCCTTCCATTTGCCGCCGATGACCTCCAGCGCCGGCCCCAATCCGCAACTATCTGGCTGTTTCTTTCCCATGTTTCATCCAATTCTGAGCAATCGGTGGGTAGCTTACATTTTTGTCGGTACTTGAGAAAAACCAAGCCGGTCCATAGCTTCAAACCAGCTCGCCGGCATCGGCGAACACCACAACATCATATCGGTACCTCGCTTCGACCTGCAAAGGCCGTCGGCGGCCGGATTTTGTCAAAAACGGATGGATCATGACACGATACGCAAACAAGAAGGCCGTTGTCATCGGCGGGACGCACGGCATGGGGCTCGCCGTTGCCGAAGCCCTGATCGAAAGCGGCGCCGAGGTCCTGGTCACCGGCCGCGACCAGCGCAACATCGAGGCCGCGCGAGCCAAGCTGCTTTCGCGAGCTCATGTCGTGCGGTCCGATATCTCAGACATGGCCGATATCGTCACGCTCGGTGCCGAAGTGGGGCAGAAGCTTGGCCAGATCGACTTCCTTCTCGTCAATGCCGGGGTGGCCAATCTCGAACCCGTCGAGCGGGTCACCGAGGACAGTTACGATCGCACCTTCGACATCAACACCAAAGGCGCTTTCTTCACCGCGCAGCGCCTGCTGCCCCTCATCAGGGATGGTGGCGCCATAGTCTTCACCTCGTCGATCGCCGACGAATCCGGCACTGGCGGCATGAGCGTCTATTCCGGATCGAAGGCGGCACTGCGCGCCTTCGCCAAGGTCCTGGCCGCCGAGCTTCTGCCGCGCCGGATCCGCGTGAATGTGGTCAGCCCTGGTTTCATCGATACGCTGACGATGGGTGTGGCCGACGCCTCGGCCGAGGAGCGGGCCGCCTTCATGGCGATCGGCGACGCGGTCACGCCGATGAAGCGCCACGGCACGATGGAGGAGGTGGCGCGCGCAGTGCTGTTCCTGGCGTTCGACGCGACCTTCACCACGGGCGCGCGGCTGACCGTGGACGGTGGCCTTGGCCAGGACCTGACCCCGACACCGGCGTAACCGCGCAACCAAACCAAGGAGAAGCAGAATGAGCGACATAACAGTAATCGGTCTCGGCGCCATGGGCACTGCGCTTGCCGAAGCCTTTCTGAACCAGGGACATGCGGTAACGGTGTGGAACCGTTCTCCGGCAAAGGCTGAGGCTTTGGCAGCCAAGGGCGCCATTGTGGCCAAGAGTGTCGAGGAAGCCGTCAGATCGAGTCCACTGATCGTGGCGTGCCTGCTTGTCTATGACACCGTTCGTGAGGTGCTCGGCCCAAGCCGAGACGCGCTGTCGGGCCGCACATTGGTCAATCTCACCAACGGCACGCCCGAGCAGGCGTGGGCGATATCGGCCTGGGCGGTGAGCCAGGGCGCCAGCTACATCGACGGCGGCACATGGCGGTGCCGCCGATGATCGGCGGGCCGCACGCCTTGATTCTCTACAGCGGTTCGCGCCAGGCGTTCGATGCCTGTTCGGGGCAGCTCGGAGCGCTCGGCACCAGCAAATTCCTCGGTGAGGATGCTTGCCTCGCGCCGCTCTATGATATCTCGCTTCTGAGCGGCATGTACGGCATGTTCGCGGGCGTTCTGCAGGCGTTGGCATTGACGGGCGCAGCAGGGATCCCGGCCGGCGAGTTCATGCCGCTGCTGGCCTCCTGGCTTCAGTCGATGCAAGGCCTGCTGCCGAAGTGGGCGGAACAGATCGACAGTGGCGATCACACCAGCAATGTCGTTTCCAACCTGGGCATGCAGGCTGATGCCTACGTCAATCTCATCGATGCCAGCAGGTCGGCTGATGTCAGCACCGAACTCGTCTTGCCGATGCAAAGCCTGATGAAGCGCGGGGTGGCTGCCGGCCAGGCCAATGCCGATCTTACAAGCCTGGTCGCACTGCTCCAGCTCTCGAAACAAGGCGCTTGACGGGGCAAGACCCAAGAGAAGGCCCGCCAACCTTGCGGTTGGGGGCCTTCGATCTTCAAACGCTGCTGGTCGATCAGCTCTTCAGCTTGGCGTTGCAGAGGCTGTAATAGCCGCCGCCCTTCTGGATCCAGCGAAGGCCGTTCAACGTACCCGCGTCCTTGTTGCCGTGGTAGCCCTGCAGGCAGGTCTTCATACGCGCCTTCGAGGGCTTCTCGGTCTTGAATTCGGCGGCGAGGGTGGTCGGGAATGTCACGCCCGTCGGCGCTACAGCGGGGGCGACCGCCGCGCTGGTTTCCTTCTGCGACTGCGGCTCGGTTTTGACCGCATCCGCATTGGCACTCTCCGCAGCTGACGTCGCGCATTTCTCGGTGCGGAAAGCGGTCCAATCCATGCCGTTCAGAGTGCCGCCTTCCTTGGCTGTGCGATAGGCCTCGCCGCATTCCTTCATCGTCAGTGCGCTTGCAGGGGCGACGCTCCAAGCAATCCATGCCGTCACAGCCAATGCCGCCAATTTCAATCTGGACATAAGACCCTCCTGGTGTACAAAAGTTCGATGTCCTTTTGTATACCATTTGTTCTCCGTATGTTCAACTGGAATCTTTGCGAACCACCGATATGTCTGGGGTGGGCAGTGTGGGCGAATAGATGATGCCGACAGCTTCCGCGATATGTAAACGCGATCAACGCCGGGTGTGTTCGAGCGCAATAAAAAGGCCCGCGCATGCTGCGATGCGCGGGCCTTTGTCTGGAGAATATGGCTACGCGATCAGCTCTTCAGCTTGGCATTGCAGAGGCTGTAGAAGCCGCCGCCCTTCTGGATCCAGCGCAGGCCATTGAGCGTGTTGGCGTCCTTGTTGGCATAATACACCTCGAGGCAGGTATGCATGCGGCCCTTGGCCGGCGTCTCGCCGGCGTATTTCTTTGAGATCGCGGCCGGGAACTTGACACCTTTGGGAGCGCTGACCGAGGGCTTCTCGGGCTCGCTGGTATAGGTCGCCTCGCTCGGAGCCGGCACGGTGTCGTCGTCATCTGCGCCTGCGCCGCATTCGGCCTTGCGGAAGTCGTTCCACTTCTTGCCGCCCAGCGTGTTGGCAGACTTGGCAGCCTGGTACTTGGCGCTGCAATCGGCCATGCTCAGGCCCTTGCCGCTGCTGTCGGCAGCTGCCTTGGTGGTTGCCTTGGCGGGTGCTGCCGCGGCCGAGGCCCCGGCGGCGCATTCGGCCTTGCGGAAGTCGTTCCACTTCACGCCGTTCAGCGTGCCGGCGGCCTTTGCCGCCTGGTATTTGGTGCTGCATTCCTTGGCCGTCAGGCCCTTGGCGCCATCGTCGGTTGTGGCTGCGGCCTTGGTCGTGGCTTTGGCCGGTTCTGCCGCGGCGGATGCGCCGGCGGCGCATTCGGTCTTGCGGAAGTCGTTCCACTTTGCGCCATTGAGCGTACCGGCGGCCTTGGCAGCCTGGTACTTAGCGCTGCATTCCTTGGCCGTCAGACCCTTGGCGCCGTTATCAGCAGCGGCGGCCTTGGTCGTGTCCGTCTTGGCCGCAGCGGCCTTCTTGGCCGCCGGCTTTGCGGTCTCGGTGGTGGCCGCCGCGTCGGTGCCGCACTCGGCCTTCCGATACTGATTCCAGGTCTGCCCGTTCAGCGTGCCGGCGTCCTTGGCGGCATTATACTTGGTACTACACTGGGCCATGGTCAGCGCGCTGGCGGGCGCCGCCATGAACCAGGTTGCGACGGCAAGACCCGTCAAAGTTGCAAGTCGGTGGATGAGCATGGCGTTCTCCCATTGCTGCGCCCATAGGTTGTACCTGTGTCAATCAATAGCTCTCAACGCTAGGCTGCGCCAGATGCTAAACGGCGTTCTCCCGATAAGGTGATGACCCTTGCGATCTGCCCCTCCAACAGTCCGGCTTACCGGCCCAATCTGCGCAGTGTGGCCCAGTGTGAATGTTATATTGCGGCAACACCGTGTCATGATACGCTGCCAACGCTCCGAACAGCCTGCTACAATGATTTTCTAAGAATTGGTAATATACAATCACACAATGTGATAGTCGGGCTCGGACCAATTGTGGCATTACGAGCCGGCTGAAAACCGACGGGGATTCTGGCAAGCATGGCAGGACGTTATTTTGGCACCGACGGCATTCGCGGGCGCGCCAACAAGTTTCCGATGACGGCTGAGATCGCGATGCGGGTCGGCATGGCCGCCGGCCTCTCGTTCCAGCGCGGCAGCCATCGCCACCGCGTCGTGCTCGGCAAGGATACCAGGCTGTCCGGCTACATGATCGAAAACGCCATGGTGTCCGGCCTGTGCGCGGCCGGCATGGATGTGTTCCTGCTCGGCCCGATCCCGACACCGGCGGTCGCCATGCTGGTACGCTCGCTGCGTGCCGATATCGGCGTCATGATCTCGGCCTCGCACAATCCCTATTACGACAACGGCATCAAGCTGTTCGGTCCCGACGGGTACAAGCTCTCCGACGAGATCGAGGAGCGCATCGAGAGCATGCTCGACAAGGATATCGAACTGGCGCTCGCCGATTCCGACGGACTTGGCCGCGCCAAGCGCGTCGACGGCGTGCATGACCGCTACATCGAATTCGCCAAGCGCACGCTGCCGCGCTCAATGTCGCTGTCGGGTCTCAGGATCGTCGTCGATTGCGCCAACGGCGCGGCCTACAAGGTGGCGCCAGCAGCACTTTGGGAACTGGGCGCCGAGGTCATTGCCATCAATGTCGATCCGAACGGTTTTAACATCAACAAGGAATGCGGCTCGACCCATCCGGCCGGCCTGCAGAAGAAGGTGCATGAAGTGCGCGCCGATATCGGCATCGCACTCGACGGCGATGCCGACCGTGTCGTCATCGTCGACGAGAACGGCACCATCGTCGACGGTGACCAGATCATGGCGCTGATCGCCGAGTCCTGGCACCAGAGCGGGCGACTGGCCGGCGGCGGCGTCGTCTCGACGGTGATGTCCAATCTCGGCCTCGAACGCTTCCTTGGCGACATGAAGCTGCAGCTGCATCGCACCAAGGTCGGCGACCGCTATGTCGTGGAACATATGCGCGCGCACGGGTTGAATGTCGGCGGCGAGCAGTCGGGCCACATTGTGCTGTCCGATTTCTCGACCACTGGCGACGGGCTGGTCTCGGCTCTGCAGGTGCTGGCCTGCATCAAGCGGCAGAACCGGCCGGTCAGCGAATTGTCGAAGAAATTCGAGCCGGTGCCGCAGCTGTTGAAGAATGTCCGCATCGCCGGCGGCAAGCCGCTTGAGGAAGCCACGGTCAAGGCGGTGATCGAAGACGCGCGCAACCGTCTCGGCAAGGCCGGCCGCCTGGTCATACGGCCCTCCGGCACCGAGCCGCTGATCCGCGTCATGGCCGAGGGCGACGACCCACAGCTGGTCGAGGCCGTGGTCAACGACATCGTCGACATTATTTCGGAAACGCGTAGCGCCGCCTGATTGCGCTGCGTCCAACGGCAGGGGCGAACTGCCGGCTCAAGACTTCAAGCCCGCCTGCAGGCGGGCTTTTTGTTTCGGCCAGGGTTGGTCCCAGCGTTATGCCGGCGGAGACAGTTTGCTAAAATGTCGAGAATTCGTGGTTAATCGACAGGGTTAAACGCCTTTTAACTTTTCCAATTCATTATCCACAACTGAGGTCAATCACATTCGGGCAAGTTGGACTTTCCCGACGGTTCTCAGGGGTGACAAACATGTTCAATACAGCAAAAAAGGCCCTCCTTGCCGCGCTGTTCGCAGGTGTGGCCGGGCCAGTATTCGCCGCCGATCTGGCGGAGCCGCCGGTGGTCGAAGAGGCGCCGGCGCCGATCGCCTACGAGCAGCCGGCCGATTTCGGCGGCTGGTACATCCGCGGCGACATCGACTATCATAAATCGGATTTGCGCGGCATCGACTATATCACCTACGGGCCGCCTCCCGGCAGCAATGTTTTCGATTCCGGCGAGCTTAAGGGCGGCTTCTCACTCGGCGCCGGCATTGGCTACAAGATCAACGATCATTTCCGTACCGACCTGACAGCCGACTATTGGTTCGCTTCGGACTTCAACGGATCAACCAACGATGGCGTTACGACATCGGTCGAAGTGTCGAAAATGAGCGCATTGCTGCTCTTGGCCAACGCCTATTACGATATCGGTACCTGGCACGGCATCACGCCTTATGTTGGCGCTGGCATCGGCGGCGCGCACGTCAAATGGGATACCGTCCACGACCCGAACACAACCGAGACCAACCCCGGGTCGAAGAATTGGCGCTTTGCCTACGCGCTCATGGCCGGCGCGTCCTATTGCCTTACCGACAGGGTGATCCTGGATGCCGGCTATCGCTACTCTCACATTGAGGGGGGCCGCATGTTCGACTTCGACGTGAGCAGTTCCGGGCCCGGCTTCGACCATGGCATCAACACACATGAGGTACGAGGCGGTCTGCGCTATCAGTTCGGCGGCAATAATGGTTGCACATCGCCGGAGCCCTACGTTCCAGAGCCGGAGCCGATCTACACCAAGTAGTCGCTTCGAAATCCAGGAATTCGCGAACCGCCCGGTCTTGCCGGGCGGTTTTCGTTTGCCGATGTTTGCGCGTTTTCAACCGGCCGCGTGTGCCGAAGAAACCCAATCGAAATCAATTCGGTACGCCGCGTTATCCTTAACCCTGACTTAACCACTATGGTTAACAATGCTTGGTGAAACGGCGCTTGCGATCAAAATGACGGGCGCCAATTTCAGGAGCCGGGGACCCATGAATTTCAAATCGCTGACAGCGCCGGCGCTCGCCGCACTCGTCCTTGTGCCGCTGACGCCGGCGCAGGCCGCGGACTACGATCCGCCGATCTATGTCGATCAGGCGCCGGACTATCAACCGGTCGAGGTCGGCTCGGGCTGGTATCTGCGCGGCGACGTCTCTTATCTGGCGCAGAAGAGCTACGAGGATCAGGATTTCACCTTCGCCCCCGCGAGCTTCAGCGAGAAGCAGGATCCGGCCTTTGCCAGCATCGGCTTCGGCTACCACTTCAACGACTATCTGCGCGGCGACGTCAATCTTGGCTATCTGCCCGGCAACAAGATCGGCGTCGGCTTTGACGATTCGGCGACGCCGCCGCCGGGTGGTGCGACCATCGCGTCGGCATCGCTGCAAAATTATTCCCTGTCGGGCATGGTCAATGGCTATGTCGATCTCGGCACTTATGTCGGGATCACGCCCTACCTCGGCGCCGGCATTGGGCTGGTCCGGAGCAAATACAAGCTGTCGGCGAGTTACTTCACCGACAATGTCGACCCTACGGATGATTTCGTCCGGAACGACAACAAGACCCAGTATTCCCTCGCCTACACGCTGGATGCGGGCCTGGCCTATCAGGTGACCAAGAATGTTTCTGTAGATCTCGGCTACCAGTACTTCTCCGCGCCGGATGCCGAATATGTCACGGCCGAGAGCCTGACCTCCTATCCGATCCGCAAGGGCATCAGCAATCATCAGGTCAAGCTCGGCCTGCGCTACGACCTCTGGTAGGAAGATTGCTGTTCGGAAGCCCAACGGCGGATCTCTTCGATCCGCTGTTTGCGTTTTAGCCCACGACATGCTGATCCCGTATCGCCGGTATCCCGCCAGCGACAAAAACTTTCCTCTTGACGCCTGAGGGCTGAACGCATATCGCCGTCCGTGGGCCACCCCTCCCCAACGAGGGGCCACTATCTGGAAGGATAGACCACGATGACGACGCATACGAAGCCCGGACTCCGTCCGGCAAACCCCAATTTCTCCTCAGGTCCCTGCGCAAAACGCCCCGGCTGGTCGGTCGAGGCACTGAAGAATGCTGCGCTCGGCCGTTCCCACCGCGCCAAGATCGGCAAGACCAAGCTCGAACAGGCGATCGAGCTGACGCGCGAGATTCTCCAGGTTCCGGCCGATTACCGCATCGGCATCGTGCCGGCGTCGGACACGGGTGCTGTCGAGATGGCGCTGTGGTCGCTGCTCGGTGAACGCGGTGTCGACATGGTGGCATGGGAAAGCTTTGGCTCCGGCTGGGTCACCGACGTGGTCAAGCAGCTGAAGCTAGTCGATATCAGAAAGATCGAGACAGGCTATGGCGAGCTGCCGGATCTCACCAAGATCGATTTCGACCGCGATGCGGTCTTCACCTGGAACGGCACGACCTCAGGCGTGCGCGTACCGAATGGCGATTTCATTCCAGCCGACCGCAAAGGCCTGACCATCTGCGACGCGACCTCGGCCGCATTCGCGCAGAGGCTCGATTTCCAGAAGCTCGATGTCGTCACTTTCTCCTGGCAGAAAGTGCTGGGCGGCGAGGGCGCACACGGCATGCTGATCCTGTCGCCGCGCGCCGTCGAGCGACTGGAAACCTACAAGCCGGCGTGGCCGCTGCCGAAAATCTTCCGCCTGACCTCGGGCGGCAAGCTGATCGAAGGCGTCTTCAAGGGCGAGACCATCAACACGCCGTCGATGCTGTGCGTCGAGGACTATCTCGATGCACTTCATTGGGCGAAGTCGATCGGCGGTCTCGATGCCTTGATTGCCAGAGCCGATGCCAATGCCGCCGTGCTCGATGGCTTTGTCGACAAATCGTCCTGGCTAGGCCATCTCGCGGTCGATGCGGCGACACGGTCCAACACGTCCGTATGTCTGTCCTTCACCGACGCCGATGTCGCGGCGCTCGACGCCGACGGGCAGGCGGCTTTCGCCAAGGCGATCGTCTCTGTGCTCGACAAGGAAGGCGTCGCGTACGACATCGGATCCTATCGCGATGCACCTTCCGGCCTGCGCATCTGGTGCGGTGCCACCGTCGAGACATCCGATCTCGAGGCGCTGCTGCCTTGGCTCGACTGGGCCTTCGCCACGCAGAAGGCTTCGCTGAAGGCCGCAGCCTGAGATTTCGTGGTGGCCTGCGGGCCGCCCTTTCCCGACAATCCAGTTCAAGGAGGCCGCCATGGCGCCCCGCGTTCTCGTCTCTGACAAACTCTCCACCACCGCCGTCCAGATATTCAAGGACCGCGGTATCGAGGTCGACTATTTGCCCGATCTCGGCAAGGACAAGGAAAAGCTGCTCGAAGTCATCGACCAGTATGATGGTCTTGCCATCCGCTCGGCGACCAAGGTCACGGAAAAACTGATCAACGCAGCGACAAGACTCAAGGTCGTCGGCCGCGCCGGCATCGGTGTCGACAATGTCGACATCCCCGCGGCGAGCCGCAAGGGCATCATCGTGATGAACACGCCCTTCGGCAATTCGATCACCACGGCCGAACATGCGGTGGCCATGATCTTTGCACTCGCCCGGCAGATCCCGGAGGCCAATGCCTCGACCCATGCCGGCAAATGGGAAAAGAACCGTTTCATGGGCGTCGAGATCACCGGCAAGACGCTGGGTGTCATCGGCTGCGGCAATATCGGCTCGATCGTCGCCACGCGCGGCGTCGGCCTGAAGATGCATGTCGTTGCCTTCGACCCGTTCCTGTCGGACAAGCGCGCCGAGGAACTCGGCGTCGACAAGGTCGAGCTGGACGAGCTTTTCGCCCGCGCCGATTTCATCACGCTGCACACGCCGCTGACCGACAAGACGCGCAACATCATCGACGCGGCGGCGATCGCCAAAATGAAGAACGGCGTGCGCATCATCAATTGCGCGCGTGGCGGGCTCATCGTCGAAGCCGACCTGGTCGCGGCGCTGAAGAGCGGCAAGGTGGCGGGCGCCGGCGTCGATGTGTTCGAGGTCGAACCGGCGGAGAACAACGCGCTGTTCGGCATGGAGAATGTGGTGGCAACGCCGCATCTCGGCGCCTCGACAGCGGAAGCACAGGAAAATGTTGCGCTGCAAGTAGCCGAGCAGATGGCCGACTATCTGATCAAGGGTGCGGTTTCGAATGCCATCAACATGCCCTCGATCACGGCCGAGGAAGCACCGCGGCTAAAGCCGTTCGTCAAGCTCGCCGAAGTGCTCGGCGCCTTTGTCGGCCAGGTCACCGAGGACCCGATCAACGAGGTCGAGATCCTGTTCGACGGCTCGACCGCGACGATGAACACGCGCGCCCTGATCAGTGCGACGCTCGCCGGGCTGATCCGGCCGCAGGTCGCCGACGTCAATATGGTGTCGGCGCCGATCATGGTGAAGGAGCGCGGCATCATCGTCGCCGAGGTCAAGCGCGACAAGTCGGGCGTGTTCGACGGCTACATCAAGCTGACGGTGAAGACCGAGCACATGACGCGCTCGATCGCCGGCACCTGCTTCTCCGACGGCAAGCCGCGCTTCATCCAGATCAAGGGCATCAATCTCGACGCCGAGGTCGGCCAGCACATGCTCTACACAACCAATGCCGATGCGCCCGGCATTATCGGCCTGCTCGGCACGGTGTGCGGCGAGAACGGCGTCAACATCGCCAACTTCCAGCTCGGCCGCAACCGGCCGGGCGGCGACGCGATCGCGCTGCTCTATCTCGACGCGCCGTTCCCGGAGAAAGTGCTGGAACAGGTCAAGGCGCACAAGTCCATCGACTCGGCCAAGCGGCTGCAGTTCGACGTCAACGCAATGTAGTTGACGGCGTGGCGGATGCGGCGGTCCTCCCCCCATCATTGGGGCGGCCGTCGCAGAGGCCGGTTCAGGTCAATTCGTCTGAGCCGTCGGAGACGCCCACGCGATGCCGATAGACCAGTTCCCAGCCCTTCCACCCTGTAAACAGCAGGATCAGAACCACGATCAGCGATAAGATAAAGCCGGTCGGGATCACAGCCGCCGCTCCACCGGCATAACGCGAGTACCAGTTATAAAGCTCGATCAGCACGACGAGCACGTTGCCGCCGGCATGGAGCCATGCCGTCGTGAGATTGCGGATCTGAACATCGCCGAGAACATCCGTCAGGCCGGTAAGAGCGGCCAAGGCGCCCATGATCAGGCCGGCGCCGAGAAGCCAAAGCGATCCGGTGACCCACCCGGGATCGGCTGTTTGCCAGAAAATCAGATCGCAAACGAAGGTGCCGACAAAGAAGGCGATCGGAAACGGAATCAGCATTGGGTGAATGGGGTGACCGGCAATGCTTGCCGTGCTGCGAGGGTTATGGCTCATCTTGTTGCCTCCCACGCAAGCAAACTCCGCCAGAGGTAAAATGTTCCAGGTCGGCGCGCGGCAGCAGTTATCGCGACGGCGGCGCAGCGCGGCAGCAGCCAAATGTTATCCGCGGCGGTTCGGTGCCGCCATCTTGCGCCCGCTGTATTCGGCGAGCGAAATGCCGCCCAGCACCAGGACGAGCGCCAGCGCCTGGTAGAGCTGGAATGTCTCGCCGACGATCAGCACTGACAGCAGCGTGCCGAAGATCGGCACCAGATTGATGAACAGCCCGGCACGGTTGGCGCCGATCAGTTCGTTGCCCCTGATGTAAGTGATCTGCGAAATGACCGAAGCGCCGATCGCGGTATAGACGATGACCACCCAGCCGCTGATATCGGGGACGATAACCTTGCCGGCGGCGACCTCCCACAGGAAGAACGGCAGCGAGGTGATGAGGGCAGCGATCGCCAGGGACAACATCAGGCTCTGCCAGCGCATCACCGGCTTCAGCCGCAGCCCGACCGAATAACCGCTGTAGAGGACGACCGCGACCAGCATGATGGCGTCGCCGAAATTGAGTTCCAATGGGAGCAGCCGGCGCGGATCGCCGTGGCAGGCAGTCAAGATGACACCGAAGATGGTCAGCACCACGCCCGCAATCTGCGCCCAGCTCACGCGCAGGCGGAAGAAGAAGAAATTGGCAATGATGATCAAGACCGGCATTGCCGCCTGTTCGATCGAGACATTGATCGCGGTCGTGTAGTTGAGCGCGGTGTAAAAAATGGTGTTGAACAGAGTGAAGCCGCTGGCGCCAAGTGCAGCCAGCACGAACCAGTGTTTGCGCACCAC
Organism: Mesorhizobium sp. M0077; assembly: GCF_040322955.1. Lineage (NCBI taxonomy): Bacteria > Pseudomonadati > Pseudomonadota > Alphaproteobacteria > Hyphomicrobiales > Phyllobacteriaceae > Mesorhizobium > Mesorhizobium sp. M0077. The sequence continues at coordinate 49,735 of NZ_JAMYUL010000010.1, read as the reverse complement.
CTGCCAGTCCTCCCTGATCGTGCGCCAGCCGATCGGCAGCAGGATCGCGACGGCCAGCACCCAGCGCAGGAAGACCAGCGTCATCGGCGAGACGTGATCGACCGCCAGCTTGCCGGCGACGGAATTGCCGCCCCACAGCAGGGTGGTCAGCAGCAGGAACAGGTAGGCGCGTCGATGCATTGCGGGATTCCGGCCGCCTGGGAAGTTGTGTTTGCCGGCCTATTGCCCCCGCCGACGCAAGTAAATGATGTCAAAGCCGAAAATTGTTGTGCCTCAGGGCATTTTCGGCGGCAAAGAAAGGTCGCGCTTGCGAGGTCTTGACGCTATAGAGGCCTGTCGTTTCGAACCATATCCAGGCCGCCAGGGCGGCATCTCAAGGGAAAAGAAACATGGCCAATGTGGTGGTCGTCGGCTCGCAATGGGGCGACGAAGGCAAGGGCAAGATCGTCGACTGGTTGTCGGAGCGCGCCGACGTGGTCGTGCGCTTCCAGGGCGGCCACAATGCCGGCCATACGCTGGTCGTCGACGGCAAGGTCTACAAACTGTCGCTGCTGCCGTCGGGCGTGGTGCGGCAAGGCAAGCTGTCGATCATCGGCAATGGCGTCGTCTTCGACCCGCACGCCTTCGTCGCGGAAGTGGCAAAACTCAAGGCGCAAGGCGTCGAGGTCACGCCGGACCGCCTGAAAATAGCCGAAAACACGGCGCTTATCCTGTCGCTGCACCGGGAGCTGGACGGATTCCGCGAGGACGCCGCCTCCAATTCCGGGACGAAAATTGGCACGACGCGTCGTGGCATCGGCCCAGCCTATGAAGACAAGGTGGGCCGGCGCGCGGTTCGGGTGATGGATCTGGCGGATTTGGAAACGCTGCCTCTCAAGGTCGACAGGCTGCTGACGCATCACAATGCGCTGCGTCGCGGGCTTGGCCATGGCGAAGTCACGCATGAGGCGATCATGACCGAGCTGACCTCGGTCGCCGATGAGATCCTGCCCTATATGGACCGCGTCTGGAAAATCCTCGACGACAAGCGCCGCGCCGGCGAACGCATCCTGTTCGAGGGCGCGCAAGGCACGCTGCTCGACATCGACCACGGCACCTATCCGTTCGTCACCTCGTCCAACACCGTTGCCGGCCAGGCAGCCGCCGGCTCGGGGGTGGGCCCCGGCGCCATCGGCTATGTCCTGGGCATCACCAAGGCCTATACGACGCGTGTCGGCGAAGGCCCGTTCCCGACCGAGCAGAAGAACGAGATCGGCGAATTTCTCGGTACGCGTGGCCACGAATTCGGCGTCGTCACCGGGCGCAAACGCCGTTGCGGCTGGTTCGACGCCGTGCTGGTGCGCCAGGCCGTCGCCGTCAACGGTATCAAGGGCATCGCCCTGACCAAACTCGACGTGCTCGACGGGCTGGATGAGATCAAGGTCTGCACCGGCTACCGTCTCGACGGCGAAACGATCGACTATCTGCCGGCCAGCCAGGGCGCGCAGGCGCGTGTCGAGCCGGTCTACGAGACGCTCGAAGGCTGGAAAGGCACCACAGCCGGCGCGCGCAGCTGGAACGACCTTCCGGCGCAGGCCGTCAAATATGTCCGTTACATCGAGGAGCTGATCGGGGCACCCGTCGCGCTCCTTTCCACCAGCCCGGAACGGGACGACACGATACTTGTGACCGATCCGTTTCAAGACTAGTTTTCTGAAGCCTTTCCGGGCATCGCGGCCGATTTGCGGGGGCCGGCGCGGAAACAAAATACAGGTCGACTGAAGCATGGCAGATTTCGTTGCTATTCTGAAAAAGGCGCTCGACAAGCACGGCGACGAAACGCCCGAAAAGCGTACGCGGATCTATGACAGCGTTCGTACCATGCTGGCAAAGAAGCTTGCGGAGTATTCGCCGCCGCTGGCCGCCGAAGCCATAAGCACGCAGAAGCGATCCCTGGAAGATGCCATCTCGAGCGTCGAGCGCGACTATGCCAGGGCGGTGCCGGCATCCGATCCGCTGGCGGAGCTGGAGCACATCTTCTCCTCCATCGACCGCAACAAGAACCAGTCCAGTCATGTAAAGCCTTCCGCCACGCCTGCGCCGGCCTGGCAGCCGGCGAAACCCGTGCAGCCGGCGCCGACCGCCAGGACAGAGCCGAGCTGGCAGAGGCCCGCGCCGACACCGCCGTCGCCTGCGGCGCGTGCAGAAACCATCGACAAGCAAGCCGTGGAGCTGGACGCCGACGACGACAGCGCCGATGTGTTCGCCAATGACGAGCAGCCGGTCGCGGACACGTTCCAGCGCCTGCGCCCAGCCGAGCGCAGGCGCAGCTATGGCGGGTTGATCGCGGCTGTCGTCGCGCTTCTGGTGGTCGCCGGCGGCGGCTATGGCATCTGGCTGAACAAGGATGCCTTTGGCTCGATGCTGGGCCTCGGCGGCGACACCAAGACGGTCTCGACCGAACCGCTGGTAAAGCCGGCGCCGGCCAAGCCCGCGGCCGATGCACCGGCACCGGCCGCTGCCGGCGAGGGAACGAAGTTCACCCAGCGCCTGTCGCCCGAAGGCGGTGAAACCGACCCCGGTCCCGCGGCCGGTCAAAGCGGCATCGGCGAGGGCGAGTCCGTCGCCGCGCTGACCACACCGCCCCCCCCGGCTCCAGCGCCACCTGCGGCTCCAGCGCCTGCGACCCCGCCGGCCGGCGACGCCGCAGCCACGGGCGCGCCCGCCACGCCGGCGCCCGACGCTTCCGCCACGCCACCGGCAACGCCGCCCGCCGATGGCGTCGCACCGCCGGCCAATGGGGCAGCACCGGCTGATGCCGCCGCCACGCCGCCCGCTGCGCCGGCGGCCGCCGCTCCCGCGCCGACCGTTGCGGTCGGCCAGAAGGCGATCTTCTACGAGGAACGCACCTCGACCGCGCAAGGTTCGGCCGAACCCGGCAGCATCGTCTGGTCGCTGGTGCAGGAATCGCCCGGCGGCGACCTGCCGCCCGAGCCGGCGATCCGCGCCGAGGCGACCATTCCCGGCAAGGACATCCAGCTGCGCATGACCATCCGCCGCAATACCGACCAGACGCTGCCGGCCAGCCACATCATCGAGATGATCTTCCTGACGCCCGAGGGCTTTGACGGCGGTGGCGTCGACAACATCCTGCGCGTCGCCATGAAGAGTTCGGAACAGGATGCCGGCAGCCCGCTGATCGGCATTCCGGCCAAGATCGCCGACGGCTTCTTCCTGGTGGCGCTCAACGACACCAAGGCCGACGAGGACGCCAATATGACCTTGCTTCGAGGCCAGGACTGGATCGACGTGCCGGTGGTCTACAAGACCGGACGCCGGGCGCTGCTGACCATGGAAAAGGGCATTCCGGGCGAGAAGGTGTTCGACGAGGCGCTGAAGGCCTGGCAGGCCAAGACGGCAGGTTGACGGGCGGCAGTAGCGGCTGCCTTCGCTCAGAAGCCCTGGAACAGCATGTCGAGGGCGGCGACGATGTCGTCGTGATGTCTAGAAAGGTTTCCCTCTGGCATCCGCAATTCGGACGCGCTGAAGGCCGACACAAACTGTGTGACCATCACAAGATCTTTGCCGTTTATAGCGAAGGTCGGGTTCAGGCGGCGGCCAGGAAGCGGGGCAATCTCGGGCGGCATCAAAGGAACGACCACCCTCGTGCTCAGCCCTTCAAGCATATCTGACTGCACGTCGAGAAGATAACCGTCGCTCTCGGTACTCCGATAGAAATCGTAACGCGCCATCAGAACGGCCGGTGTTTAGCCAATGGCAGTCCGTTCTTTCGGACATATTCGTTGGAGCTTTCGATGGCTTCCCTGTTTTCTTCTTGCCATCGACGCGTTTTCTCCGCCGCAATCGCTTTCGCGATCCCTGCTTCGGCAGCGCGGGAGATGTTGATGCCCAACGCTTTGGCGTCCTTGATCAACTGAGAGTCAATGGACGTGTTGACAGAGGTCCGCTGAGTTTTTGGCGTCGATTGAAGCACGGAGATGCCTCCTTTCATGCGCACAATATACGCGCATAAAAGACCGCAGGCAATGCTACCCCTCCATCTCCTCACGCAGCATTTCCAGTTCCAGCCACTCTTCCTCGAGTGCGGCCAGCGTGGCGCGTTCCTTGTCGAGGGCGGCGATGGTCTTTTGGAACGAGGCCGGGTCGCGCTCGTAATAGGCGGGATCGGCGATGTTGTTTTCCAAACGCGAGATCGAGGCCATTACCGCCTCGATCTTCTTGGGCAGCGATTCCAGGGCGAATTTCTGCTTGAACGACAGTTTCTTCGACGGCCCTTTTGGCGCTGCCGGCTCGCTCTTGCCCGGCGCCGGCGCATCGCTGGCTTCGGCCTTGGCGCGCGCCTTGCGGTCGTCGAGCCGGGTGCCGCCGCGCTGCGCCAGCATGTCGGAATAGCCACCGGCATATTCGATCCAGCGGCCGCCTCCGTCCGGGGCGATGATGCTGGTGACGGTGCGGTCGAGGAAGTCGCGGTCGTGGCTGACCAGGATGACCGTGCCGGCAAAGCCGGCGACAAGTTCCTGCAACAGTTCCAGCGTCTCCATGTCGAGATCGTTGGTCGGCTCGTCGAGCACCAGAAGGTTGGCCGGCCGCGCCAGAACACGCGCCAGGAGCAGCCGCGCCCGTTCGCCGCCGGACAGCTCGCGCACCGGGGTGCGCGCCTGTTCCGGCTTGAACAGGAAATCCTTCATGTAGGACACGACATGGCGCTGCTCGCCATTGATGACGAGGTTTTCGCCGCGCCCGTCCGTGAGATACTGCGCCAGGGTCTCGGCCGGATCGACCGCCTCGCGCTTCTGGTCGAGCGTGGCGATTTCCAGATTGGTGCCGAGCCGCACCGAGCCGGCATCGGGCTTCATCTCGCCGGTGAGCATCTTCAACAGCGTCGTCTTGCCGGCGCCGTTCGGCCCGACAAGGCCGACGCGATCGCCGCGCTGGATGCGGGTCGAGAAGCCCTTGACCACGGTCAGGTCGCCAAAACTCTTCTCGATGTTCTTGGCCTCGATCACCAGCTTGCCGGATTCGGCGGCGTCGCTGGCCACCATGGTCGCCGAGCCCTCGGCGCCGCGATGGCCGCGAAAACGCTGGCGCATGGTCTGCAGTTCGCCCAGGCGGCGCATGTTGCGTTTGCGGCGAGCCGTCACGCCATAGCGCAGCCAATGCTCCTCGCGCACGATCTGGCGGCCGAGCTTGTGCTGTTCGCGCTCTTCCTCTTCCAGCACAAGGTCGCGCCATTCCTCGAAATGGCCAAAGCCCTTGTCGAGGCGGCGGGTCTGGCCACGGTCGAGCCAGACAGTGGCGCGCGAGACGCGTTCGAGGAAGCGACGGTCGTGCGAGATGACGATCAGCGCCGAAGACGTCCGGACAAGCTCTTCTTCCAGCCATTCGATGACCGACAAATCGAGATGGTTCGTCGGCTCATCAAGCAGCAGAATATCGGGTTCGGGCGCCATGACGCGGGCAAGTGCTGCGCGGCGCGCCTCGCCGCCGGAGAGATCGTTGGGGTTCTCCGTGCCGGCGAGGCCGAGATGCTCCATCAGATATGTGGCGCGGTAGGGATCGTCGGCAGGCCCAAGCCCCGCCTCGACATAGGCGCGCACATTGGCAAAGCCGTCCATGTCGGGCATTTGCGGGAGATAGCGCACCGTTGACGAAGGCTGGCGGAAGACCTCGCCGTCTTGCGGCTCGATCAGACCAGCAGCAATCTTCAGGAGCGTCGACTTGCCGGAGCCGTTGCGGCCGACGAGCGCGATCTTGTCACCGGCGGACGCCGTCAGTTCGGCGCCATCGAGCAGCGGCGTGCCGCCAAAGGTCAGTCTTATGCCGTCGAGGTTGAGAAGGGGCGGGGCCATGTCAGCTTTCAGGCAAGGGGTAGGGGTGGGCGAGCAGCAGCGCGCGGCCATGGCCGAGCGCGATTTCGAGGCCGCCCCCGGTCGTGTTGGACTTGACCTCGTTCGAGATGGTCAGCGACGAGCCGAACAAGACCTCGACATGGTCGAGCGGCCACTTCGCGCCGGACACGGTGAGGCCCGAAAGATCGGAAAAGCCGAGCACCGAAAACAGCGTTCCGTCGGCATAGTCGAAGCCGGCCTTGCCATGCAGCAGAGGGGCGCCTTCCTGCGCTCCGCTGGTCAACAGCACTTTTGTGCCGGCCTCGGCCAGCCGCAGGCTGAGCGCCAGATGGAGGAAGGCGTGGTCGGCGCGCTTGCCGCCGAAAGCGCCGGCCAGCACCAGGCTGGTGGCGCCGCGTTCCAATGCCGCCGCGATCGCCAGTTCGCCATCGGTCTTGTCCTTTTCGGGAGGAAACACCTCCCGCGGCACGGCGGCGAGATCGGCAGGCAGGTCCGCCGGCACAGAATCGAAATCGCCGACCCACAGCTCCGGCATCAGGCCGATCAGGCGGGCATGACCGATGCCGGCGTCGGCGGCGATGACGCGCGTGCCCGCGACCTGGCGGTCGAGCCGCGGCGTGCGGACGAGATCGCCGCCAAGCAAGATGGTGAATGTGCTCATATCCGCTGGCCCTTACCAGCCCCGCCGACGAAACGGAAGGCCGAGCGGCACCGTCACTCTTTGTTGGAGCATGATCTTTTTCCGGAAACGGATTCCACTTTCCGGGATCATGCTCGGGCAAACTTCCGCTTGCGTGGCACCTTGGCCGGGCCTATGTGTCGAAACGCTCTAACGGGGTGCCGGACGCGATCTTCGCGGACCGGCTGAGAGGCAGTCTCGCCAACCCGCTGAACCTGATCCGGTTTGTACCGGCGGAGGGATTAGACGCTTCGGACAGCCCGACGCCTCAATTCCTTTCAACACGAATGAAGGAGGCGCCGATGCGCATTTTTTTGTCCCGTCTTGTCCCAGCGCTGGGGCTTGCTGTTTCGCTACTGGCAAGCCCTGCGTGCGCGCAGGAAAAACTCACGATCTATACCTATGAGAGTTTCACTGCCGACTGGGGTCCAGGCCCCCAGGTGAAGAAGGAATTCGAGGCCGAGTGTGGCTGCAGCGTCGACTTCGTCTCGGTCGCCGACGGCGTCGCACTTCTCAACCGCGTCAAGCTCGAAGGTGCCTCGACCAAGGCCGATATCGTGCTTGGTCTCGACACCAACCTCACCGCGGAAGCCAAGGCTTCCGGCCTGTTTGTCCCACATGGCGCGGTGGCTGAAAACAACGTGCCGGGCGGCTGGAGCGACGACACTTTCGTGCCCTACGATTATGGTTATTTCGCCGTCGTCTACGACACCGAAAAGCTGAAGAGCCCGCCGAAGAGCCTGAAGGAACTGGTCGAGGGCGATGCCGCCGACAAGATCGTCATCCAGGATCCGAGGACGTCGACGCCGGGCCTCGGCCTGCTGCTGTGGGTCAAGTCGGTCTATGGCGACAAGGCGCCGGAAGCCTGGGCGAAACTCAAGGGCAAAGTGCTGACGGTGACGCCGGGCTGGAGCGAGGCCTATGGCCTGTTCTCCAAGGGCGAGGCGCCGATGGTGCTTTCCTATACGACGTCGCCGGCCTACCACATGGTGGCCGAGAACACCGGGCGCTACCAGGCGGCCTCGTTCGAGGAAGGCGAGTATCTGCAGGTCGAGGTCGCCGGCATCACCACCACGGGCGCGAAGAACCCGCTGGCGGCGAAGTTCCTGGCCTTCATGACCGGGCCGAAATTCCAGGATGTCATTCCGGAGACCAACTGGATGTTCCCGGCCGGGAAAACCGACAAGCCGCTCAATCCGGCTTTTGATAGGCTGGTCAAGCCGGCGAAGACCTTGCTGTTCAGCCCGGAAGAGGTCGCGGCAAATCGCAAGGCCTGGGTGGATGAATGGCTGGCGGTGATGAGCAAGTAGGAATTCAGGATGGCGCTTGAACACCCCCCTCTGGCCTGCCGGCCATCTCCCCCGCAAGGGGGGAGATCAAGCGCTCGAAAGCTTTCGTCAACCTCCAACGCGGCGAGGATGGGGCGGGGAGCGAAGCTGCTAATCTCCCCCCTTGCGGGGGAGATGTCCGGCAGGACAGAGGGGGGGGGGCGGGAACTCGACCTCCATGAAATATTTCCGTCAGCAGCCAACATGCGATGTAGGGTTGGATAGCACGAAATGCGTGCGCACTATCCCTCTGACCCCCGCATCACCGCCGGCACCATCGCGCTTGCGGCAATCGCGCTGCTGATCGGCGGCGCCTTTGCCGGCCTTATCCGCGAAGGCGCGCACGACCTTTCCGGCGCCGCGTCCGCCTTTGACCTCTATCTCCTGCGCGTTGTCCGCTTCACGCTCTGGCAGGCTGCGCTCTCGATGCTGCTTTCCGCCGTACCGGCGCTGTTCGTCGCCCGGGCGCTGTCGCGGCATCCGCGCTTCTTCGGACGCGGCTTCATCCTGCAGCTGTTTACTGTGCCCCTTGCCTTGCCGGCGATTGTCGCAGCGCTGGGCATACTGGCGCTCTATGGCCGCGCCGGTTATTTCGCCGCGATCGGTGGCCAGAGCTGGCCCGACATCTATGGGCTGCCGGGCATCCTCGTCGCCCACGTCTTCTTCAACCTGCCGCTGGCCACCCGGCTGTTCCTCGAAGCGCTGGGAACGGTGCCGGCCGATCAATGGCGGCTGGCGAGCCAGCTCGGCATGGGGGCGAGGCCAGCCTTCCGGCTGATCGAGTGGCCGGTGCTGCGCGCCGCGCTGCCGGGCGTCGCCGGGCTTGTCTTCATGCTTTGCATCACCTCCTTCACCATCGTGCTGATCCTCGGCGGCGGGCCGGCGGCGACGACGCTGGAAGTCGCCATCTATCAGGCGCTGCGTTTCGACTTCGATCCGGCGCGAGCGGTGACGCTGACGGTGCTGCAGATCGCGCTGACTTTTGCCGTCATGCTGGCGCTGACGCGGCTCGGCGCCAATGTGACCGGCGACGCCAATTTGCCTGTCGCGCCGCGCCGCTATCACTTGGCCGGCAAAGCAGAAACAGCGTTCAACGCCGTCCTGATCGTGCTCGCCTTGCTGTTCGTCGCCGGACCAATGGCGGCCACCGTCGCGTCCGGCCTCGACGCCGATCTCGGCCGGCTGGCGGGCGAGAGTGCCGTGCGTCAGGCGACGCTGACCAGCGCCGGTCTCGCCTTCTCGGCGGCGCTACTTTCGGTGGCGCTGTCGCTGTCGCTGATCATGGCGCGTCGGGCATTGTCGCTGCGCCGCCGGTCCAGTGCCCGTTCATTGCTCGAGCATGCCACCGACACCGGCGCCGGCTTCGTCCTCGTCGTGCCGCCCGTCGTCATCGGCGCCGGCTGGTTTCTCCTGCTGCGCACGGTCAGCGATGTCTTTGCCATCGCGCCGGTCATGGTCGTCACCGTCAATGCGGTGATGGCGATGCCCTTTGCCATCCGCGCGATGCGCCCGGCCTATGATGCGGCGAGCGAGCGCCATGAGAGGCTGTGCGCGCAGCTCGGGATTGCGGGCTGGAACCGGCTGCTTCTGGTCGACTGGCCATCGCTCCGGCGGCCGCTGGCCACCGGCTTTGCCTTCGCCATGGCGCTGTCGCTCGGCGATCTCGGCGTCATCGCGCTGTTCGGCAGCGATTCGGTGCAGACCTTGCCCTATCTCCTGCTGGCGCGCATGGGCAGCTATCGCACGGCCGATGCTGCCGGGCTGGCTTTGCTGCTCGGGGCGGTCTGCCTTGCATTGGTGGTCGCGGCAGACTGGCTGGGACGGGGAGAGAGATCGTGACGTCCGCTGTGGAGAAAGGCACGACTGTCCGGCTGGACAAGGTCTCGTTCAGCTATGGCGAAACGTCATTCCTGTTCGATGTCGAATTCGATACATCTAAGATCACCGCCATCATGGGGGCAAGTGGTTCGGGCAAATCGACCTTGCTCAATCTGGTGGCTGGTTTCGAGACGCCGGAGTCCGGTCGTGTGCTGATCGGCGGCGCCGATGTCGGCGCCGAGCCGCCTTCGGTGCGGCCGGTGTCGATGGTATTCCAGGAAAACAATCTGTTTGCTCATCTCTCGGTGGAGAAGAATGTCGGGCTCGGCCGCTCGCCATCGCTCAACCTGACCGACGCCGATCGCGCCGCAATCGCCGAGGCGCTTGACCGCGTCGGCCTGGCCGGCAAAGAAATGCGCCTGCCGCGCGAACTCTCCGGCGGCGAAAGGCAGCGCGTGGCGCTCGCCCGCGTTCTGGTGCGCGACCGGCCGGTGCTGCTGCTCGACGAGCCGTTCGCTTCGCTCGGGCCAGCGCTGCGCTATGATATGCTCGACCTGGTGGCCGGCGTTCATGCCGAGCGGGCGATGACGGTGCTGTTCGTCACGCATCAGCCGGAAGACGCTCGCCGTATCGGCGAGCAGATGCTTTTTCTGGACAATGGCAGGGTTGCCGCGACGGGACCTGCCGCCGATTTTTTCGACGGCACTGGCCCTGAAGCGTTTCGGCGCTATATCGGCGCAAGTTCGGGCGGATCACGCGATATTGCCCGGAAGCGGACATAATTTACGACCAAACCGGCTACAGGTGATGTGGCGCTTGCTTGCCATGGTCCAGTCGATGTGGCTAGGTCCGCTTAGTACTGGTCCGGCACGAGCCGTGATTTGCCCCTACAGCGCCGCACCCGGCCGGATGCGTAAACGCTGTAGGTTTTTTGATGTGTGCAGGATTGCCAACGAAACCGATTTTTCGCTGGCGCGGACCCCGGTCCAAATCATGCGCCGAGAGCTGAAGGAACGCCGTGCTGCCGACCGGCACTGACACTTTGAAACGCAGACCGCTGGTGCGCTTCCTCGCGCTGGCCGGCCTTGCCGTGGCGCTGGCCAGCTGCCAGATGTTCACGCCTCCCGAAGTGCAGGAATCCGGCTTCCAGCCTTCCGATAAGCCGATCACGGTCGACAATGTCGCCGCCAACAGCAAGCTTGCCGAACTGGCGAAGGCACAGCATCCGCGCATCCTTGCCACCTATGGCGGCGAATATTCCGATCCCAAGCTCGAGCGCATGGTGGCCAAGGTTGTCGGCAGCCTGACCGTGGTGTCGGCCAATCCGACCCAGACCTATCGCATCACCATCCTCAATTCGCCCAACGTCAACGCTTTCGCGCTGCCGGGTGGCTATCTCTACGTCACCCGCGGCCTGCTGGCGCTGGCCAATGATTCGGCCGAACTCGCCGCCGTCATCGCGCATGAGATGGGCCACGTCACCGCCAATCACGGTCTGCAGCGACAGCAGCTCGAGGCCGAGGAAGGCCTGGCGACCAAGGTGGTCTCCGATGTGCTGGGCGACAGCCCGACCGCCAAGCAGGCATTGATCCGCGGCAAGCTGAGGCTGGCGCAGTTCTCGCGCAACCAGGAGCTGGAGGCAGACGCCATCGGCATCAAGTCGATCGGCGAGGCGGGTTACGATCCCTATGCCGCCGGGCGTTTCCTGCAGTCGATGTCGGCCTACACCGATTTCCGCTCGATCAGCGGCGCCACCGACGCCAGCCTCGACTTCCTGGCCACGCACCCCAACACGCCGCAGCGAATTGATCTGGCGCAGCGCCACGCCCGCCAGTTCGGCGCGCCGGGCATCGGCACCCGCGACCGCGATTCCTTCCTGGCCGGGATAGACGGCCTGCTCTATGGCGACACGCCGGAAGAGGGCTATGTGCGCGGCCAGACCTTCCTGCATCCGGGCCTCGGCGTTTCGTTCACGGTGCCCGACGGCTTCATCATCGACAATTCGGCGGCGGCGGTGACGGCGACCGGTCCCGGCGACATGGCGATCCGCTTCGACGGTGTGTCGATCGACAAGGATCGTGCGCTGACCGACTACATCAGAAGCGGCTGGGTGGCCGGTCTCGACGAGACCAGTGTGCGCCAGGAGACGATCGACGGCAACCAGGCGGCGACCGCGCACGCCGGCGCCGATGGCTGGCAGTTCGACATTGCGGTGATCCGCGCCGGCGGTCAGGTCTACCGGCTTTTGACAGCGGCCCCCTCGGCCAGCACGACACTCGATCCGGTGGCACGCTCGGTCAGCGGTTCGTTCCGCGTGCTCAGCCCCGCCGAGAAGGCGGCACTGAAGCCGCTGCATATCCGCGTCGTCACGGTACAGGCCGGGCAGACGATGGGCACACTTTCGGCGCAGATGGTCGGCGTCGACCGCAAGCTCGATCTGTTCCGCGTGCTCAACGCGATGTCGCCGGGCGCCTCGGTTTCGGCCGGCGACAAGGTCAAGATCGTCACGGACAGATAGCGCCGGTCTTCGTCAGAAACCCCAGCCTTCGTAGTGCTTTTTTCTGAGATAACTTTTCTGAGATAACTCGGGGTACCCCGTTCCTGGCAATCTCAGGCCGCCATGAACTCCGGATTCTGCTTCACCAGCGCGAGCTTGAGCTTTTCCATGGCGCGGGCCTCGATCTGCCGGACACGCTCCTTGGAAATGCCGAGCGTCTCGCCAAGCGCCTCAAGCGTCGCACCTTCGTCGCTCAGCCGGCGCTCCTCGATGATCCTGAGTTCGCGGGCATTGAGCGCGCGGAGCGCCGTCTTCAGCCACATCAGGCGCCGTTCGACGTCGATGGTGTCGCCGGCGACCTCGTCAGGCAATGGATCGTCCGAAATCAGGAAGTCCATCCGCTCGGTGGTGCCAGCTTCGTCGGCGAGCGGTGCGTTGAGCGAAGAGTCAGGTGCTGACAGCCTGGAATCCATCTTCGCGACATCGGCCTCGGAGACGCCTAGGGCTACCGAGACTTCGCGGTAGAGCGTGGCGTTGGAGATCGGCTCGGCGCCATTGGCAAGACGGGCGCGCAGGCGCCGCAGGTTGAAGAACAGCGCCTTTTGCGCCGAAGAGGTGCCGCCGCGAACGATCGACCAGTTGCGCAGGATATAGTCCTGCATCGAAGCGCGGATCCACCATGTCGCATAGGTCGAGAAGCGCACCTCGCGCTCCGGCTCGAAACGCGCGGCTGCTTCCAGCAGCCCGACATGGCCCTCTTGGACCAGATCTCCGAGCGGCAGGCCGTAATGTCGGAACTTCGAAGCCATGGAGATGACCAGCCGCATATGGGCGACGGTGATCTGATGCAGCGCCTGCTGATCCTGGTCCTCCTTCCAGCGCAAGGCGAGAACATGTTCCTCATCGCGCTCGAGGTAGGGGGCTTTCATTGCCGTGCGGACCATGGTCCGTCCTGCCGTGTCTTCGATCATGCCGCGCTCCTGCTCCCGGACATTTTCGGACGGCCTGGCGGCCGTTATCTCTGTTTGACGCAATTCCGAAGGAAACCGCTTTCCCACTTTCCTGGAATTGCTTCGGGCCTAGCGCAGCCAAGGGTTCTTGAAATGGAAACGCGGCGCCCTACAACAAGCCATGAACGTGCCATACCGGGGATTGGTTCCGCCGCCGAGGGCGGTTGTTTTGTGCGGTCCGACAGGGCGCATCGACACCGCAGATCGGGACTATTGGCACCGATCGGAGCTGCTTTGAGAATCTGATTTCTGGATCGCCGTTTTTTTGAAATCTGGTTCCTTATTTTGCTGCGCTGTATCTGTCAGTTTCCGGCTCTCACAAGCGCCGGACACCGGCCAAGGACGGGATCACATAGAAATGAAATGGCTCAATTCGCTCATCATCGCCGGAACGCTGCAGGTTCTGGCTGTTACATCAGGCCACGCCGGCGCCAATCTCGACCAGATCAAGCAGGCCGGCACACTCAAGGTCGGCACCGAAGGCACCTATGCGCCCTTCACCTATCATGATGCTTCCGGCGCGCTGGTCGGCTTCGACGTCGAGATCGCCAAGGCGATCGGCGACAAGCTCGGCGTCAAGGTCGAGTTCCTCGAAGGCAAATGGGACGGGCTGATCGCCGGCCTCGACGCCAACCGCTACGACGCCGTGATCAACGAGGTCGGCATCACCGACGCGCGCAAGGCCAAGTACGATTTCTCCGATCCTTACATCGCCTCCAAGGCCGTGCTGATCGTGCGCGGCGACAACACCGACATCAAGACCTTCGCCGACCTCAAGGGCAAGAAGTCGGCACAGTCGTTGACATCGAATTTCGGCAAGCTCGCCGAGACCAACGGCGCCGAACTTGTCGGCACCGACGGCTTCGACCAGTCGATCCAGCTGCTGCTCACCGGCCGCGCCGACGCCACCATCAATGACAGCCTGTCTTTCCTCGACTTCAAGAAGCACAAGCCGGACGCCAATGTGAAGATCGCCGCGCAGGAAGAGAACGCCGACTATTCCGGCGTCATCGTGCGCAAGGGTGATCCGGAGCTGGTCGCGGCGATCAACAAGGCGCTGGCCGACATCAAGGCCGACGGCACCTACAAGAAGATCGCCGATACCTATTTCGGCCAGGATGTCTCGCAGTAAAGACCATCTCCCGGCGGTTTGCCGGCAATGACAAATAGCGGCGGGCCGTCTTTGACGGCTCGCCGTTATTCGCATGATATGAGAAGCACACAATCGCACTGCCGTCACCGCGGCGGTCTGTGAGGGAGGAGCCGTTCGTGCCGCACTGGCTACACCTGATGCTGGACTCGTTGCCGACACTGCTGTGGGCGGCGTTGATCTTCACCGTACCGCTGACATTGCTATCGTTCGCACTCGGCCTGTTCGTCGGCCTGGTTGTCGCCCTGGTGCGGCTGTTCGGCCCCAAGCCTCTGGTTGCCGTGGTCCGCTTCTATGTCTGGATCTTTCGCGGCACGCCGCTTCTGGTGCAGCTGTTCCTGATCTTTTACGGCCTGCCTTCGGTCGGCATATTGCTGGATGCTTTTCCGGCGGCGCTGATTGGCTTCACCCTCAACATAGGCGCCTACAGTTCGGAAATTATCCGCGCCGTGATCGGCTCGGTGCCGAAGGGCCAGTGGGAAGCGGCCTATTCGATCGGCATGACCTGGAGCCAGGCGATGCGGCGCACCATCCTGCCGCAAGCCGGCCGCGTCGCCGTGCCGCCGCTGTCCAACACCTTCATCTCGCTGGTCAAGGATACGTCGCTGGCCGCCGCCATCACCGTGCCGGAGATGTTCCAGGCGGCGCAGCGCATCGTCGCCACCACCTATGAACCGCTGATCCTCTATGTCGAGGCGGCGATCCTTTATCTGGCGATGAGCTCGGTGCTTTCGGCCTTGCAGACGCGGCTGGAGGAGCGGCTCAACCGCTATGGCGGCTTCCTGGAGGCGCGCTCATGATCGGCCTCACCGATATCGAAAAGCGCTTCGGCGACAATCTGGTGCTGAAGGGCGTGACGGTCACCATTGCCGAAGGCAGCGTCACCGCGCTTGTCGGTCCCTCCGGCGGTGGCAAGAGCACTCTGCTGCGCTGCATCAACCTGTTGGAGATCCCGACCTCGGGCATGGTGCGCATCGGCGACGAGACGCTGGAATTCCGTCCCGGCATCAAGATCCCCAGCCGCGACATCCAGCGCCTGCGGCTGCAGACCGGCATGGTGTTCCAGAACTTCCAGCTGTTCCCGCATCGCACCGCGATCGAGAACGTCATGGAAGGCCTGGTGACGGTGCTCAAATGGCCGACGGCAAAGGCGCGCGAGCGGGCACTGGCGCTGCTCGAGAAGGTCGGCATGGCGCACAAGGCGGACGATTGGCCGGCAACGCTGTCGGGCGGCCAGCAGCAGCGTGTGGCCATCGCCCGCGCCCTGGCGCCGTCGCCCAAGGTTCTGCTTTGCGACGAGCCGACCTCGGCGCTCGATCCGGAACTGGCGCAGGAAGTGGTCGACGTGCTCGGAAAACTCGCCAGCGAAGGCACCACCATGGTGATGGCCACGCACGACCTTCGCCTTGCCTCCAAGATCGCGCAGGAGGTGGTGTTCCTCGATGCTGGTGTCGTCGTCGAGAAGGGGCCGTCCACCGTGGTGTTCAGCAATCCGGAGCGGGAACGGACCAAGCGTTTTATTGCGACGCTGAAGCAGGAGGCGGAGAAGGAAGCCGGCGGCTGAGCCTTCTACGTTCCCCTTGTGGGGAGGTCGGACGGAAGGTCCGGGTGCGGTCTGGTGTCGTCCCCATCCTCGCTGCTTCGCAGCGACCCTGCCTGGGCGAGCCACGGGTCTCGCCCGTCCTTGGAACCCCACAAGGGGGTAAAAACCAAAACCCGGCACAAGGCCGGGTTTTTCATGATTTCGACGGTGAAAGCGATCAGGCAGCTTCTTCCTGCTCGGCTTCCTCATTGTCGGCCTTGGCGCCGCGCTTCGGGCCCTTGTTGAGGTTGACCTCGATCAGGCGCACGGCTTCGGTTTCCGACATGCGGTTGACTGCCGCGATCTCGCGCGCCATGCGGTCGAGTGCCGCCTCATAGAGCTGACGCTCGGAATAGGACTGTTCCGGCTGGTTGTCGGCACGGTAGAGGTCGCGCACGACTTCCGAGATCGAGATCAGGTCGCCCGAATTGATCTTGGCATCATATTCCTGCGCACGGCGCGACCACATGGTGCGCTTGACGCGGGCGCGGCCCTGCACGACCTTCAGCGCGCGCTCGACATAATCCTCTTCCGACAGCTTGCGCATGCCGATGGAGGTCGCCTTGGCGACCGGAACCTTCAGGCGCATCTTGTCCTTCTGGAAGTCGATGACGAACAGTTCCAGCTTGTGGCCCGCAACTTCCTGCTCGTCGATCGAGACGATCTGGCCGACGCCGTGTGCCGGATAGACGATGTACTCGCCGGTCTTGAAACCGTGGCGTGCCGAGGTGGACTTCTTCTGCGGGGTGATCGTTGCCATTACGCCCTGAACTCCTTGTTGTGGCACCGGCGGCCTGCCGGTCCGAACGCATGCGACCGGGGACACCGATCGTTAGCCGCACAACAGATGAACCCATCGGAAAAAGCCGGGACCGGCAAACCGCATACATAGCGACTGCCTGGCCCAGATCGCTCTGGTCCGATTGGGGATTTCACCTTTCAGTGATTTGGGGCGCTTGCGCCATAAATCGACGTTGTGTCACCGGCATGTTTCAACTGGTGTAGCACAAAAAGTCGGAAGAATCAAGGTTTTGCTGCAAACGCGAAGGTCGAGCGCCATCGCCGCCTGTCAAGGCAGTTAATGTATGATGCGCGTTACGCAGCGTTATGACGATCCAATAGGCCGCACTTTTTTGCTTTGCGCATCACCCTTTCCGAAATCGATTCCGATTCCAGCGTCATGTGCTCAGTCGCCTTCGCCGGGCTCGGCGGAGAAATATTTCTCGAACTTGCCGGCTTCGCCGTCGAAGCTCTTGGCATCTGCCGGAGGCTCCTTCTTGGCGGTGATGTTGGGCCATTTCTCGGCGTATTCGGTGTTGACCTGCAGCCATTTGTCGAGGCCCGGCTCGGTGTCGGGCTTGATTGCATCGGCCGGGCATTCCGGTTCGCAGACGCCGCAGTCGATGCACTCGTCGGGATGTATGACAAGCATGTTCTCGCCCTCGTAGAAGCAGTCGACCGGACAGACCTCGATGCAGTCCATGTACTTGCATTTGATGCAGTTGTCGGTCACGACATAGGTCATTGGTCGGCTCCGGGACGTCCCGTTCTTGCTAGAGCGACGTGCGTCCAATTGGACGCACAAAGTACGCTCTGACACTTTGAATCTGCGCATCGTGCCTTCCGAAAAATCGATTTCCGATTTTCGGGCCGATGCGGCGGCTTTTTTGGTGAGGTAACGCCTTTGCCTGCCGCTTGCAAGGGCAGCCATTGCAGGCGGGGCCCGCGTGTCCGGAATGAAATTCCAGACCGCCGGCATGGCGCAGACGGCCAAGGCTTCAGTCTTCGCCGAACAGCCGGTCGGTTTGCCTGCGCTCTTTCTTGGTCGGCCGGCCGCTGCCGGCGTCGCGCAGCGCCGGAATGGCATCGGCAACAGCCTCGCCTTTCGGCGCCGGCGGCGGGGACATGTCCTCGTAGAGCGTGCGCGCTTCCTCGGCCGGACCGCGCCGCACGCCGGTGCCAAGCACCTTCCAAATGAAAATGCGGCGCTCGTGCGTAATGGTCAAAACGTCGCCAGGCTTGACCAGATCGGAGGCCTGCGCTGCTTTGTCGCTGTTGATGCGGACGCGTCCGGCGACAACCAGCTTGGCCGCCAGCGAGCGCGATTTTATCGCGCGCGAAAAGAACAGCCACTTGTCGACGCGCTGACGACCTTCAGCAACCATCGCAGCGAGTTATCTCTTGTTGGAGCATGATCTTGTCCGAAAACCGGTTCCACTTTTCGGGATCATGCTCAGAGCCTACTTCTTCAGCTGGTCGCGCAAGGCGGCGAGCTTGGCGAAGGGCGAGTCCGGATCGAAGCGCGCCGGGCGTTCCTCGCGTGGCTTGACCTGGAAAGCCGGCTTGGCGCCTTGCGGTCCGCCTTTGCCTTCCGGCCTGCCGCCTTTCCAGTCAGGCCGGCCCTCGCGCGGACGCTCGCCTTGCGGCTTGCCGTCGCGGCGCTGTTCGCCCTCGGCCTGCGGCTTGGGCTTGAACTTCGAACGGTCGAAGCGTGGCTTGGCGGCACCGTCGCGCTGGTCGCGCCGGCCCTGATAGGCCGGCCGTTCGCCCGGTGCCGGCTGTCCGCCGGCAGCGTCGGCCGGCGCATCGGCGCGGCTAGCCTGGCCGTTACGCGGGCGATTGTCCCGGCCTTGCCGATGGCGCGGGCGCTGCTCGAAACGGCCCTGCCGCCACAACAAGATGGGCTTTGGCGCTTCGGCCTCGGGGACAGGCTCAGCGCTTCCACCCTCCCCCTCGTGGGGAGGGTCGGCGCGCAGCGCCGGGGTGGGGGCAGCGCCGGCGTCGGCGGTTGCGCCTGAAGCGTCTGCTGTGTCTGCACCTGCTTCGTCAACGCTGTCACCCGCGTCGCTTCGCGCCGCGACCTCCGCCATCGAGGGAGAGGTAAGGGCGTCGGCGCTTTCGGGGACGGTGTCGTCAGCTTCTGCAACAGCCGGAGCTTCTTCCGTGATTTCTATGGGGGCTTCGACTTGGGGAGCTTCGACCTGTTCTTCCGCGACGGGCTCTGCCGTTGCTTCCGCGATGGCTGGAGCTTCGGCGGTAGCTTCAGCGGCCGGAGTTGGCTCCGTACCCTCTTGAGGCGCGCGCGGCTGAGCGTCCGCAGCAACAGCCTCCGCTGCGGCTTCGGCGACGGGCTGCTCAGCCGCAGGCTCAGCGGCGGCAACCGCATCCGGCTCCGATCCAACGGCCGGCGCTTCAGCGACGGCTTCACTTGCAGCGGCTTCCGCCGCCTTGGCCTGTTCAGCTTTTGCAGCCGCGTCCGCAGCCAGCTTGGCGGCAGCCGCTTCCCGCGCCGCGTTGTCCTGTGCTTCCAGCCGCGCCTTGACCTCTGCCGGCGGCTTCGGCTCGGCGCGATAGCCGAGACCTTTCAGGATCTCTTCCATGTCGTCGGCGGTGGCGCCGAGGATGGACATCATCGGCGGCGTCACCATGAAGGACTGGCCGTCATAGGCGCCGTCCGGGCGCTGTCCCAGACCGGGCTTCCAGTTGGTCGCAGGCCGGATCAGGTCGGCCAGCCGTTCCAGAATGTCGATGCGCACGGCGCGGCGGCCGAGATTGCGGTATCCGGCAAGCTTGTAGAAGCTCTTGTCGAAAGCAGGATCGATGACCACCGAGGTGCGGCCGGAAGCCAGGGCGTGCACCACGTCGCCAAAGCCCGGCTTGTCCTTGCCGTCGTTCTTCAGCGCCCACAACAGCGTAATCAGTCCGGCGGGCGCCGGCTTGATCAGCGCCGGCACGAAGACGTGGTAGGCGCCGAAGCGCACACCGAGCCGGCGCAAGGCGGCGCGACCCTCCTGGTCGAGCGACTTCATTTCCTCGGCGATGTCGCGGCGGTTGATGAGGCCGAAATGCTCGACGAGCTGGAAGGCGATGCCACGGCCGATGCCGGCGATCTGCTCGGCATTCTTCAAGTCGACCAGCGGCTTCAGCAAGGATTCGATCTGGAAATTGACGAAGCGCTCGGCGCGCGCGGCGACCTTGTCTCGGGCGGGGCCGGTCAACTGCTCGTCGGCCAAAAGCACCAGGCGCGGCTTCAGCGCGTCCTCGCCGGCAACCAGCGTGCCGATCGGCGCGCCGATCCAGCGCAGCGTGCCGTCGGAGCCGAGCGCAAGGTCGCCATTGGCGCAGGCGCCGAAGCGTTCGGCACGCGCCTCGAACTCGGCGGCCAGCGCTTTTTGCGCTGCCGTACGCACGGCCTTGGCGTCTTCGCCGCCGGCGCTCTGGTCGGCGGTGAAGCGGAACCCTTGCAACTCGCCGACATGATGGCCTTCGACAAGGACGGTTCCGGTAGGACTGATTTCGGCTTCAGGCATTGTATTTTCTCTAAGGCGCCGCATGAGGACGGAAGTCCTGCGGTCTACAAACCGTTTCGTCAACCGCTCATGCAGCGCATCCGACAATCTGTCTTCGATTTCGCGCGTCTTTTCCCGCCAGTGTGCCTGATCGGCCAGCCAGCCCGGCCGGTTGGACACGAATGTCCAGGTGCGGATCTGCGCAATGCGGTGCGACAGCGTGTCGATGTCCCCCTCGGTCGTATCGGCGCGGCGCACCTGCTCGGCCATGTAGTTCTCGTCGACATGGCCGTGTTTGGCGAGGTCGGTGTAGATAGAAGCGATCAGGTCGGAGTGCTGGGCCGGCGCGATCTTGCGGTAATCCGGCAACGCGCAGGCTTCCCACAGCAGCGCGACGCGCTTGGCATTGGTAGCCAGCGCGCGGATGTCCTCGTCGCGGGAGAGATGTTCGAGCGCCTGCGCATCGACCGCCGGCAGCGCGCGCGTCAGGCCTTCGACCGGCGCGTTGGCCTCGATCGAGCGCTTCAGCGCGTCGAGGCTGGCGAAGTCGAAATGCGCGGTGCGCCATTGCAGCACCTTCACCGGATCGAACTCGTGCCCCTCGATGCGCTTGACCAGTTCCTCGTCCAGCGGATCGACCTGGCCGGTGACGCCGAAGGTGCCGTCGCGCAGATGCCGGCCGGCGCGGCCGGCGATCTGGCCGAGCTCGGCCGCCGTCAGGTTGCGGTACTGGTAGCCGTCGAATTTGCGGTTCTGGGCAAAGGCGACATGATCGAGATCAAGGTTGAGGCCCATGCCGATGGCGTCGGTGGCGACGAGATAGTCGACGTCGCCTGCCTGGAACATTGCCACCTGGGCGTTGCGGGTGCGGGGCGACAGTGCGCCGAGCACGACCGCCGCTCCTCCTTGCTGGCGGCGGATCAGCTCAGCGATGGCATAGACCTCGTCGGCGGAGAAAGCGACGATCGCCGTACGCCGCGGCAGGCGGGTCAATTTCTTGGAACCGGCGTAGGCCAGGTGCGACAGGCGAGGGCGCGTCACCACCGAGACGCCTCTCAGTAGCTTTTGCAGGATGCCATGCATGGTGGCCGCGCCGAGCAGCAGCGTTTCCTGGCGGCCGCGCAGGTGCAGGATTCGGTCGGTGAAGATATGGCCGCGCTCGAGGTCGCCGGCGAGCTGCACCTCGTCGATAGCGACGAAGGCAACGTCGGTCTCGCGCGGCATGGCTTCGACGGTGCAGACCGAATATTTCGCGCCGGGCGGCTGGATTTTTTCCTCGCCGGTGATGAGCGCCACCTTGTGGGCGCCGACCTTTTCGCAGACGCGGGCATAGACCTCGCGCGCCAGAAGGCGGAGCGGCAGGCCGATAATGCCGCTCTCATGCGCCACCATGCGCTCGATGGCGAGATGGGTCTTGCCGGTGTTGGTCGGACCCAGCACGGCAGTCACGTCGCGGCCCGACAGGATCAGCGGCTCGGTGTGTTTCGGCTGGATGTTCATCGGCCTGGAGATGAGGCTTTCTGCATCGTGTTGTCGGGAGCGCGCCTCGCGTGGCGCGTATGACAGGCGACACATAGGGATTTCAGGCGCGAAGCGAAAGCGGAATGTTCCGGCCGGCAATCCCACGGTTCGTCTTTGAGGTCTCAATTAACAGTTGGAACGAGTCTGGAACGAATCGGCGACGAATCAGTGACTCCGGCAGATTCAGCTTTTGTTCACGGCTACATGTGGATTTTGCGAGCCTGAGTCTCACCATATGCTGAATCGCGGAAACTGGCCCGATTCCTGCAAGGCGACCATTGGCGTTAACCTTTGCCGGCGGGGCATCGTCGTGATCCGATACGCCTCAGCCAACATTGAAATTGTTGAATCTTCTTAATCGGCCTTAACCCATTTTCCGGTGGTTTCCGGCCTTGGTCGTTAACGTTCCGCTCAAAGCCGGAACGAATGGGTGACGAATCAGCGATCGCGGGATTTTCCTGGTTTGTTCACCCCAACATGTTGTGTTGTCCACAGCTTGTCCACCGAGAATTCACAGCTTGCGAACCGGGTTTTGCACAGGGCGCCTAGAAATCGTTAATCTTTGCGTGCCGGAACGGGTCAATCGCCGCGACAGCACTCGGTGCCCGCCGGTTCAGGCCGCGTCGTGGCCTGTTGCATAACGTTGCAACACCGGTCCCACATTCCGGATGATTTCCTCATGCGACAGGGCGACGACGGGCTCAAGCCGCAACAGATATCGGCAGGTCGCCAGGCCCAGCAGCTGGCTGGCAACCAGCCCGGCGCGCCGTCCGGCGTCCGCTGGGTCGCCTATCGATGCAACCATCGGCCTCACCTGGTTGGCGAAGACGTCGCGGACCTTCTCGGCCGCGTGCTCGTTCGACGCAGCCGAGCGTAGCAGGATTATCATGCCTGGCCCGTTGGCCTGACCTTCCCAGTTTACCAGAAAGCGCCTGATCAGCGTTTCACCGATGGCGGTAGGGTCTATCCGCTGATCCGGCAGTTGGAGGTCCACGACGGCGGCCCTGGCGAACAGCTCGTCCTTGCTGTGGAAATAACGGATCACCATGGCCGGATCGATCGAGGCCTGCGCCGCAACGTCGCGGATTGAGGTGCCGTCATAGCCGTGCTCGGAGAAAAGCCGGCGTGCGGCTTCAAGGATTTGGGCTCGTGTTCGGTCCGACTTGGTCTGCTTGTTCGGCTGCTTCTCGTTCATCCAGATTCATATGCCAACAGCCGTTGACAAATGCAATCCAACTTACTAGAAGTCAACACGTGTTGATAAATGGAGACGGGGAATGCTGCCTGAGACAACGGAAGTCCTTATCATTGGCGCCGGCCCGACTGGTATGGCGCTATCAATCGCGCTGCATCAAGCTGGCGTCGATCACGTGCTGATCGACAGACTGACGCAGGGTCTGCAAACGTCGCGCGCTGGGGTCATCCATGCGCAAACGCTGGAATCACTGGAGCCGCTCGGCCTCACGCAGCGGCTGAGTGAGCTTTCCGTGAATCTCGACGATTTCGCCATCCGCGATCGGAGCCGGGTGCTGCTCAAGCTCGATTTCGGCAAGCTGCCGTCAAAGCATCCCTACCTGATGATGCTGCCGCAGAACGTGACCGAGCAGGTGTTCGCTGAACGGATCGCGGTCCTGGGTGGCGTCATTCATCGCGAGGTCGAGGCTGTGGCCGTTGCTCAAGACAGTGACGGCGCGCGCGTGACAGTGGTCGAGCAGGGCCACGAAAAACTCATCTCGGCGCGATACGTCGTCGGAGCCGACGGCATGCAGAGCCTGGTGCGCAAGTCGACCGGCATCGAGTTCGATGGCGAGGCCTATGATGGTTCGTTTGTGCTGGCCGACGTTCGCCTGGACTGGCCTGTAGGACCGGCCGAAGTGTCGCTGTTTTTCGCACCGGCGGGCCTGGTGGTGGTGGCGCCGCTGCCGGATGGCTCGTACCGCGTCGTCGCGACGATGAAGGATGCGCCGGAAAAGCCCGGCACCGCCGACATCCAGGCATTGCTCGATAGCCGCGGGCCAACCACGACAAGAGCCCGCGTGCTCGACCTGACGTGGAGTTCGCGCTTTCGCGTGCATCATCGTCTGGTCAGGGCCTATCGCAAGGACCGGCTGTTCCTGATGGGCGATGCCGCGCATGTACACAGTCCCGCGGGTGGGCAGGGCATGAATACCGGCATCATCGACGCGGTCGTGCTTGGCCAGTTGCTTGGCGATGTGGTGAACGGCATTCGCTCGGCGACGGAACTCGACCTATACGAAAAGCTGCGCCGCCCAGCGGCTCAGGAAGTGCTCGATCTTGCGGGGAAGATGACGGAGATGGCGCTTGCCCATAATCCGGCGAAGCGGTTCGTCCGCAACCTGTCGCTTTCCTTGGTGAATCTTCTGCCGTTCGTGAAGCGTCGCATTGCGCTGAAGCTGTCGGGTCTCAGTCGGGCCTCAAACGCCCGGCTGCCGGCGCCCGCAAAGGCGCCTGGCTTAATTGCCGCCAGCAAGCCTGAGGCCAAATCAGGGCTGAAGCTCGCCGCCTGACAGTTGCGACGGTCAGGCGAATCGGCGCGTTGCCGAGTGCGGCATGACGTCAGACGAAGTACTGGCCGCCATTGGCTGTAATGGTCGAACCGGTGATGAAGCCGGCGTCTTCGGAAGCGAGGAAGACGACGCAACGCGCGATCTCTTCCGGTTCGCCGAGGCGGCCGACCGGGATCTGCGGGATGATGCGTTCATTCAGCACCTTCTCGTCGATCGCCTTGACCATCTCGGTGGCGATGTAGCCGGGGCAGATGACATTGACGGTGATGCCCGCGCGCGCGCCCTCCTGCGCCAGCGCCTTCGAGAAGCCGATGTCGCCGGCCTTTGCGGCGGAATAGTTGACCTGGCCGGCCTGGCCTTTCTGGCCGTTGATGGAGGAGATGGTGATGACGCGGCCGAATTTGCGGTCGCGCATGCCGCCCCACAGCGGATGCGTCATGTTGAAGACGCCAGACAGATTGGTGTCGATGACTTCCTTCCACTGCTCGCGCGTCAGCTTGTGGAACATGGCGTCGCGGGTAATGCCGGCATTGTTGACCAGCACCGAGACCGGGCCGAGATCGGCCTCGACCTGTTTGACTCCGGCGGCACAGGCGTCGTAGTCGGCGACCGACCATTTGTAGGCCTTGATGCCGGTTTGTGCGCTGAACTTCCCCGCTGCCTCGTCATTGCCGGCATAGTTGGCTGCAACGGTGTAACCGGCATTCTTCAGGCCGATCGATATGGCGGCGCCGATGCCGCGCGATCCACCGGTGACGAGCGCTACTTTGGTCATTGAAAGTTCTTCCTCCCTTTGGTCGGAAGAAGGGAATAGGGAGTAGGGAGTAGCGAGTAGGGATCGATATCCCGCCGCGCTGCTCCTTCTTCCCCATTCACTACTCCCTATTCACTACTCACTTCTCTTTCACAGCGCTTCCACGCACAGAGCGACGCCCATGCCGCCGCCGATGCACAGCGTGGCAAGGCCCTTCTTGGCGCCGCGGCGGCGCATCTCGAAAACCAGCGTGTTGAAGACGCGGGCGCCCGACGCGCCGATCGGATGGCCGATGGCGATGGCGCCGCCATTGACGTTGACGATCGACGTATCCCAGCCCATGCCCTTGTTGACGGCGCAGGCCTGCGCGGCGAAGGCTTCATTGGCCTCGACAAGGTCGAGGTCCTTGACCGACCAGCCGGCCTTCTCGAGCGCCCGCTTCGAGGCGGGAATAGGTCCGGTGCCCATGATCGCCGGATCGACGCCGGCCGTCGCCCATGAGGCGATGCGCACCAGCGGGGTGATGCCGCGCCTTGTGGCTTCAGCCTCGCTCATCAGCAGCGCGCCGGCGGCGCCGTCATTGATGCCCGACGCGTTGGCGGCGGTCACGGTGCCGTCCTTGTCGAAAGCCGGCTTCAGCTTGGACATGGCGTCGATGGTGGCGCCGTGGCGGATGTACTCGTCCTGGTCGACGACAGTGTCGCCCTTCCTGCCCTTGATCGTGAAGGCGACGATCTCGTCCTTGAACTTGCCGGCCTTCTGCGCGGCCTCGGCCTTGTTTTGCGAGGCCAGCGCAAACTGGTCCTGGTCGTCGCGGGTGATCTGGAACTGGCGGGCGACGTTCTCGGCGGTGTTGCCCATGTGGTAGCCGTTGAAGGCGTCCCACAACCCGTCCTTGATCATGGTATCGATCATCTTGTAGTCGCCCATCTTGACGCCGGCGCGCAGGTGCTCGGCGTGCGGCGACAGCGACATCGATTCCTGGCCGCCGGCGATGATCACAGTGGCGTCGCCGGCGGCGATCTGCTGCATGCCGAGCGCGATGGCGCGCAGGCCAGAGCCGCAAACCTGGTTGAGCCCCCAGGCGGTGGTCTCCTTGGGCAGGCCGGCATTGATCGACGCCTGGCGGGCGGGGTTCTGGCCCTGCGCGGCGGTCAGCACCTGGCCGAGAATGACCTCGTCGACTTCACCCGGCTCGACGCCGGCGCGCGCCAAAAGCTCCCTGATGACGACGGCGCCAAGTTCATGCGCCGGGGTGGCGGCGAAGGCGCCGTTGAAAGAGCCGACAGCCGTGCGTGCGGCGCTGGCAACGACGATTGAATTGGAAGCGGACATTTTTCTCTCCAGACTTCGAGGTGTCGTGTTCTTGGGGGCTTGTTGGGACTTTTCTTGCCCGTTCCACACCCCAAGTCAAACCGGAAATGGGCATGCCGGCCAAGCGCCGCAAGCAGGGCGCGGGCGGCCGGCGGGATCGCCCAACCTTTGCTGCGCAGCATAATTGGCCGGCCATGCAGCAATAAATGATGCCGCACTGCACAAAGCGCTTGGAATTATAGAGCTTTTGCGCATATCCTTAAAAATGGCGCAATCGTTACCGGCGGCTTACTCAGGCGCGCCGGTGTCCCGGGAGGATGCTGATGGCCGCGAAAGACGACCCTATCATTATCAAGAAATATGCCAATCGCCGGCTCTACAACACCGGCACCAGCACCTATGTCACGCTCGAGGATCTGGCCGAGATGGTCAAGAAGGGCGAGGAGTTCACCGTCCAGGACGCCAAGACCGGTGACGACATTACCCATCCGGTGCTGACGCAGATCATCTTCGAACTGGAGAACAAGGATGGGCAGAACATGCTGCCGATCCCGTTCCTGCGCCAGCTGATCGCTTTCTATGGCGACCAGATGCAGCAGATCGTGCCGAGCTTCCTCGAACAGTCGATGATGGCCTTCTCCAAGGAACAGGAGCGGTTCCGCGAGCAGATGAAGGGCGCGATCGGCAAGTCGCCGCTGGATGTGATGAAGATCGCCACGCCGATCAAGGCGCTGGAAGAGCAGACACGCCGCAACATGGAAATGTTCCAGAACGCGATGCGCCTGTTCACGCCCTTCCCGACCGCCGCCACAAACGCTGCGGCCGCGGCTGCACCCGAGCCGGCCCGCAAGGACGTCGCGGAAAAGAGCGGCGACGACCTTCAGGAACTGAAGCAACAGATCGCCGCCATGCAGCGCAAGCTCGACACCATGTCTTAAGCGACCGCCGCATGGTCGACCGCCCTCAGTTGGTCGAGGCGGCCGTCACGGGTCGATTTTCAGCTGCCACGGTTCCCAGATATCGTCGGGCTGGCCGTCGAGCGAGCGGTAGAAGGCTTTGGCCGGCGAGTTGGATTTCAGCACCGTCCATTTGATGGCGGAGGCGCCAATGCTCAAAGCGTGTTGGCGAAGCTGTTCAACAAGCGCATGGCCGACCCCCATGCCGCGCGTCGCTTCAGTGACGTAGAGTTCCTTCAGCCAGACAACCGGCTTCAGGTCGTAGGTCCAGGAGATGAGGTAGTGGACGGCGATGCCGACAATCGCGCCCTCT
Organism: Mesorhizobium sp. M0077; assembly: GCF_040322955.1. Classification (NCBI taxonomy): domain Bacteria; kingdom Pseudomonadati; phylum Pseudomonadota; class Alphaproteobacteria; order Hyphomicrobiales; family Phyllobacteriaceae; genus Mesorhizobium; species Mesorhizobium sp. M0077. The sequence continues at coordinate 22,147 of NZ_JAMYUL010000010.1, read as the reverse complement.
CGCTCCGCCACCAACACGCCGAACCGGGGCGATGGCCCCAGCCCGTGCTCGATGAGGTTCGCTTCGGTGACGCGAAGCTTGTCGTCATAACCCTCGAAGACGGCTAGCGCCCGCATGAGGGCGAGCACCGCACCGACATCCTGGCGCACGAATGGACGAATTCTAACCATCGCCTTCTGCATGCTTGCTCCAGCCGGACCATATCGCGTGGACGCTGCCGCGGCAGCCTGGCCTTGGCCTCACGCGTGCAAGACACCGGGCTCCTTGCCTGAAGCGAAAGGAAGGTCCTCGTCCTGCCAACCGGTTATGCCGCCGATCATGATCTTCACGGGACGACCGAGGCTGGCCAGCTTGAAGGCCGCCTGATCCGCGCCATTGCAATGCGGTCCCGCGCAATAGACGACGAACAGCGTCTTTTCGGGCCATTGCACCATCCGCTCGGCCGATATTTCGCGGTGGGGCAGATGCAGCGCGCCCGGCACATGGCGGCGTCCATAGGCTTCCGGCGAACCGACCACATGCAGGAGAATAAAGTCCGGCTCTCCGGCACGCACTGCGGCGGCGACGTCGGAACAGTCGGTCTCGACGGAAAGCCGGCGCAGAAAATGGTCGCGGGCGATATCCGGCGATGCCGCCGCAATGTCTGTCACGTAGCTCATCCTCGTATCTCCATTGCTGATGCGACGGAGAGATAAGACAGGAAGCAGAGCGATTGCAGCTGGCAGCTTTGCCATATATCGTCAAGATCATGCCATCCTCTGCCAATCCGCGCCCTGCCAACCCTCTTGTCGTTGCCGTTGCCTATGACGGGCTGTGCACGTTCGAGTTTGGCGTGGCGGTTGAGATCTTCGCCTTGCCCCGGCCGGAAATGGGTGAGGATTGGTACCGTTTTGCCGTTGCCGGGATCGATGGCGGTGAAATGCGCGCGCTGGGCGGCGTGCGTATTGTTGCCGACGGCGGGATCGATCTGATCGGCCAGGCCGGCACGGTGATCGTACCGGGATGGCGCGGAACGGAGGCTCCGGTGCCGCCGGCGCTGATCGAGGCGCTGCGGAAGGCGAGCGAGCGCGGCGCTCGCATTCTTTCGATCTGTTCGGGCGTGTTCGTGCTTGCCGCGGCCGGCCTGCTTGCGGGCAAAAGGGCGACCACGCACTGGCGCTACAGCGAGAAGCTGACGGAGATGTACCCCGACATCACCGTGATTCCGGACGTTTTGTACATTGATGAGGGCAATGTGCTGACATCGGCAGGCAGTGCCGCGGGCATCGATCTTTGCCTGCATCTGGTTCGGCGCGACTTCGGCACCAAGGCTGCAAACATGGTGGCGCGCCGTCTGGTGGTGCCGCCGCATCGCGACGGCGGCCAGGCGCAGTATGTCGAGAGTTCCGTACCCGAGCCACATGAGCGCAGCCGGCTTGGACCGTTGATCGACAGGATGCGCGCCGATATTTCTGCCGACTATCCCGTCGCCATCTTGGCCGAGCTTGCCGGGATGAGCGAGCGGACATTCCTGCGCCGGTTCGCGGCCGCGACCGGCGTCACGCCGTCGCGCTGGCTGCTGTCGGAACGGCTTTCGCGGGCGCGCACGCTACTGGAAGACACCGCCATGCCGATCGAACGGATTGCCGAGAACGCCGGCTTTGGCGCGGCAGGCACGCTGCGGCATCATTTTCGTCAGCAGTTCGCCACGACGCCCGTCGCGTACCGTGCGCGGTTCGGGAACACGGCCAGGTCGGCTTAAGTCACGCGTCCCTCATAGCGGCCACGCGGCCTGATGATGCTGCCGCTAATGATCTGTTCGACCATATGCGCGGCCCAGCCGACACTGCGTCCGAGCGCAAACAGCTGGAACGGTGCATCGCGCGGCAAGCCAAGGCCGCGCGTTAGTGTGGCCAGGGCGAAGTCGATGTTGGGCTGGGCACCGACCGCCGCCATGGCGGCTTTTTGCAGCTGTTGCAGCGTCTCGTCGACAGGGATGACTTCCAGAAGTGCGGTGGCACGGGGATCGCCGTCGGGATAGAGCGGATGGCCGAACGCCGGCAAGGGCCGATCATGGCCGAGCCAGCGCCGGATCGCCGCATCCGCGCCGTGGGCTGCTGCATCTTCAGCCAGTTGCATCACCGCTTCGCCGGCACCACCGTGGCGCAGGCCGGACAGCGTTGCCAGGCCGGCCAGGAGGCATGCGGCAGGCGAGGCGCCTGTGGACGCTGCGACGCGGGCGGCGAAGGTCGATGCGTTGAGTTCATGATCGGCGAGCAGGACGAGGGCGCAGCGGATCGCTTCCGCGCCGGCATCATCCACCGACCAGCCCTGCGCCAGGCGCTTATGGACAGGCGCTGTGCCGGTTCCGGCGCCCAGCGATTGCGCCAGCGCTGCTATTGTGTGCGCGGCCTCGGTGCACAGCGAGGCGGCGCTGCGTCCAAGCGAAGGCCGCCCATGGCCGGCAAGCGTGGCAAGCTGCGCAAAAGCCGAGGCGCGGCCGACTGGATGAGGCGCTTCAGGTGACGGAGCTTTGAACGTCACTGGTTCGGCCGAGGCCCACAGCAGAGCGGCGGTTTCCTCCAGCGTCGCCGATTTGGAGAGCGCAACGGCGTCTTGCCCTCGGTAGATGAGGCGCCCGTGCAGAACGGTCGAAATTGCTGTTGCGATCGAGGGTTCGCCCCAGGCGATCGCACTCTCGGCGATGGCCGAGGGACTGCGGCCCCGCGCCCGGCGGGTCGCCAATGCCGCGATGTCGTCGGCGCGGTACTGGCTGCGGCGCGGGTCGCTCTCATCCGGCCGCATGCCGATGCGGCCACGGCTGACATAGGCGTAAAGCGTCTGCGGCCGCACCTTGAGCCTTTCCAGCGCCTCTTCCCGCGACAGCCATTCGGACATTTTTAGCCCATACATTGATTATATTGATCAAGATTGATCGAGGCGCAGCCTAACCCTTATCTCCCATGCAGAAAAGCTGCAAGGAGATGAGATATGGCGAACGGGCTCGATGATGTGGTGGCGGCGGAGACCGTGCTCTCCGATGTCGATGGCCTTGGTGGCCGCCTGACGATCCGCGGTCATTCGCTGCCGGAATTGGCGGGACGCTGGCGCTATGCGCAAGTGGTTCGCCTGTTGCTCGACGGCTTCTTCGACGGCCTTCCCGGCGATGCCGAACTGGCAGCGAGGCTGGGCAAGGCTCGCGTCGAGCTGTTCGAGCGGCTTGCACCCTCGCTGCCGCTGCTCGCACCGATTGAGATCTATGGCGCCATGCGCGCCGGCATGGCGCTGCTGCCGGATGGCGAGACGCTGACGGACGCCTTGCGGCTGATCGCGGCGCCCGCCGTGCTGACGCCGGCTCTGCTGCGGCTGGCGCGTGGCGAGCAGCCGATCGCACCTGACGCGAAGGCCGATCATGCCGCCGACATGCTGAGGATGCTCGAGGGATCCGTCCCGTCGCCGGCGCTGGCAAGGGCACTCGACACCTATCTGGTCACCGTGTGCGATCACGGCCTCAACGCCTCGACCTTTGCCACCCGCGTCGTCGCATCGACGCTGGCAGGGCTGACATCGTCGGTGCTGGCCGGGCTCGGCGCGCTCAAGGGGCCGCTGCACGGCGGCGCGCCCGGCCCGGTGATCGAGATGCTCGATGCAATCCAGGCGCATGGCGACGCGGCCGGTTGGCTGCGCGAGAAGGTCGCGCATGGCGAGCGCATCATGGGTTTCGGCCATCGTATCTACCGCGTGCGCGATCCGCGCGCCGATGTACTGAAAGCCGTCGTGCGGCAGCTCGGCAGCGAGGGCGAAGCCGGCCGCCGCCTGGCCTTCGCCGAACAGGTCGAGCAGACGGCGCTCGAAGTGCTGCGGATCGCCAAGCCGCAGCGCTCGCTGCAGACCAATGTCGAGTTTTACACAGCGCTTGTGCTTGAGGCGGCTGGCTTTCCGCCACAGGCGTTCAGCAATGTCTTTGCCGCCGGACGTGTCGCCGGCTGGATCGCGCATGCGCGCGAACAGCAGACGACGGGGCGGCTGATCCGTCCACAATCGCGCTATGTCGGGCCGGTGCCGGACCTCGTGGCCTGAGGTTCCAAGTTCAGATTGTTGCGAAGAGGACCCCACCCTAGCTTGCCGGGGCGAGCCACGGGTCTCGCCCGTCCTTCGGACCCCCACAAGGGGGAGGGCAGCTGGCGCGCGCCGCCGAAACGTCGGTGGTTTGCTGAGATCAGCGTCTACCAAGTCTCCCTCCCCCTTGTGGGGAGGGATCAAGGGTGGGGGTATTCGTAGGGCGAAGACCTGGGCGTGGAGGACCATTCCCCATGACCAAAATTTCATGTGATCACGCGACCGTGTTCGTGTTCTTGCCTTGGTCATCCCTTATATGCTGCGCTGCAATATAAGTCCGCTGCAGTCGAACCCGCCCGATCCCCGGGCGGAATGAGGCAGCAGCGACCAAACCGAACAGGAACGCCATGACCAAAAACGGCAAGGCGGAGGAAACGAAGAAGATCAACATCGCGCTGCAGGGCGGCGGCTCGCACGGGGCCTTCTCCTGGGGCGTGCTCGACCGGCTGCTGGAGGATGGCAGGCTGGAGATCGCGGCGGTGTCCGGCACCAGCGCCGGCGCCATGAATGCGGTGGCGCTGGCCGATGGGTTTGTGCGCGCCGGCGTCGAGGGTGCACGGCAAAAGCTCGACGATTTCTGGCGCGCGGTGGCGGCCAAGGGCCGCTTCAGCCCGGTGCAGCGCATGCCGTGGGACGTCGCCTGGGGCAACTGGTCGATCGAGAACACGCCCGGATATTTCTTCTTCGACACCATGTCCCGAGTGTTTTCGCCCTATGTCGCCAATCCGCTGGGCTTGAACCCGCTGCGCGACGTGGTCGAGCAGGAGATCGATTTCAAAAATGTTCACGCCTGCAAGTCGATGGAGCTGTTCATTTCGGCGACCAATGTCGAGACCGGCCAGCTGCGCGTCTTTTCCGATGGCGAGATCGACCTCGACACGGTGATGGCCTCGGCCTGCCTGCCACAATTGTTCCGCGCCGTCGAGATCAAGGGCGTGCCCTATTGGGATGGCGGCTATGGCGGCAATCCGGCGCTGTTCCCGTTCTTCAAGACGGCGGCGACCGAGGATGTGCTTTTGGTGCAGATCAATCCGGTGGTGCGCGAAGGCACGCCGAGAAGCGCCAACGAAATCCAGAACCGCATCGACGAGATCACCTTCAATGCCGGGCTGCTGAACGAATTCCGCTCGATCGCCTTCGTCAAGGAGCTGATCGCCGCCGGCCGGCTGCCGCCTGGCGAATACCGCGACATCCGCATGCACCGCATCGATGCCGACGAGGCGTTCAAGGATCTGTCGGCGTCGTCCAAGGTCAATGCGGAATGGGCCTTCCTGAGCTATCTCAGAGACCTTGGCCGTATAGCGGCCAGCGACTGGCTGGAGGAGAATTACGACGCCGTCGGCAAGCGGCCGACGCTCGATCTTTCCGGCGAACTCGATGACGGCTTCAAACCGGTGCGCGGGCCGGCACCGGGACGGCGGGTGAAGGAATTTCTCGCCGCCCGCAAGAAGCCGGAGGCGGAACGCCGGCGGGCCTGAGTTTTTCGGAGCAGCGCCGGCGGCTTTCCCGATGCGGCGCAACTTCTGCGTGTGACGGTATACAAAATCATACTGACGCCTACTGCCATTCAAGTCGCGACGACGCAGGGCGCGCCCACATTTGAGCGTCAAAAACTGGTGCGGGCACAGGGGATGTCAGTGCCCAAACGCCTTGAAAACAAAGCGCCTCCAACATCCGTATGGTTCCGAGACTGTGGTTCCGCCGCCTGACGGGGCGCCGATAAAACCGTTTCCGTTGGCCACACTACGCCTGCCTTGCGCAATGCCCCTGCAACTTTTCGACTGTATTGCGATGCAACTTTGATGTAGAAGCGCGGCTTCGCCGTTCACGGCAAATTGAACACGGCCTGGCGCGCACCCATATCGGCGATGCGCCCGAGTTGGAAGACACGGTAGCTGTTAGACGACGGACACCCTGTTGGATAACGACTTGGCCGAACCCCGCAGTGGAAAAAAATGATGCCGAAGATCAGGTTTCACAAGCTTGCCGCTATTGTCGTGCTCATCGGCTTCGCCGCCTGGATGGGAACAGGCGCGTTCTCGTCCGTCGGCAGCGCCGCTGTCGAAGGCGCTGCCAAGCCGGGCGACCAGGCCAAGCCGGGCGATCAGGCCAAGGCGCCGGACGCAGCCAAGCCCCCGACCACTGGGCCTAAGGCAGCCGAGGCCGAACCGAAGGCGCCGCTGCGCACCGTCGCGGTGGTGACGCCGCCGCGCAAGACCTATGCCCGCGCCATCCGCATTTCCGGGCTGACCGAGGCCGACAAGCGCGCCGTGCTGGCGACGCGTGTCGCCGGCGTCATCGAAAAGCTGCCGGTCAAGCAGGGCGATCACGTCAAGACCGGCGATCTGGTGCTGATGCTTGCGGCGGAAGAAAAGATCTCGATGGTCGACAATGCCAAGCAGCTCGTCGTGCAGCGCCAGGCTGAACTCGAAGCGTCGCTGCGGCTCATGAAGACCGGCAATCTGCCCAAGCTGCAGCTCGACACGGCGCGTTCGAACCTGACCGCTGCGCAGTCGCAGCTGGAAACGGCGCAGGCCGAACTCGACCGCAATCTGGTCAAGGCGCCCTTCGACGGCGTCATCGACCGGGTGCCGGTGGAGCTCGGCAGTTCCGTCATGCAGGGCGGCGAGGTGGCAACCATCCTCAAGCTCGATCCGGTGATTGCGCGCGGTGAAGTCAGCGAACGCGACCTCGGCTATCTCAAGCTCGGCGACAAGGCTGCTGTGCGGCTGGTCAGCGGCCAGACCGTCGAAGGCACCGTGCGCTACATCAGCCGCGACGCCTCGTCGGCGACGCGCACCTTCCGCGTCGAGATCGCCGTCCCCAATGCCGACGGCTCGGTGCCGGCCGGCATGACGGCAGAGATTGCGCTCAGCGCGCAGCCGACCGACGCCGTCATGTTGCCGCGCTCCGTGGTGACGCTGGGCGACAAGGGAGACCTCGGCATCCGCGCCGTCGACAAGGACAACAAGGTGGTGTTCTTCCCGATCGACCTGGTCGATGACTCGCCGAAGGGCCTGGTGCTTGGCGGCATTCCCGCCGATGCCCGCGTCATCGTCGCCGGCCAGGAGCTCGTCAAGGAAGGGGACGTCGTCAAGCCGGTCGAGGCCGACCAGGCGACCATCCAGAAACTGTTGGGCGAAGCGACAACGCAGTAGCGCCGGGTGGCCCCGGGCGGGGACAACCGGCCGCCATGCGGCTCCTGAAATCTTGAGAACAGGCCATGGATATCGTCAAACTCGCGATCAACAATGCCCGGCTGACCATTGCGGTGCTGGTCTTCCTGCTGCTGGCGGGCTGGGTCGCCTATCAGTCGACACCGAAGGAAGCGGAACCCGACGTTCCTACCCCTTATGTTTATATAAATGTTGCCTATCAAGGCATCGCGCCCGAAGACGCTGAAAGACTTCTGCTTAGGCCTCTGGAGGCAAAGCTTAAGAGTCTCAAGGGGTTAAAGGAGATGAAATCATCCGCCTATCAGGGCGGTGCCTTTGTCTTCCTTGAGTTTCTGCCGTCTATAAAAGTCGACACCGCGGTGACTGATACACGCTCGAAGGTTCAGGACGCGAAGGCTGACCTTCCCCAAGCGGCAGAAGAACCGGTTGTTACCGAGGTCAACATTTCCGAGTTTCCCGTCCTGGTCGTCACGCTGTCCGGCGATGTGCCCGAGCGTGTGCTTACGGCGGCGGCGCGCGAACTGCGCGACCGCATCGAGGAAGTCCCGGGCGTTCTTGAGGGCACCATACAAGGCGCGCGCGACGATCTCGTCGAGGTCGTCATCGACCCGATGAAGCTGTCCTCCTACGGCCTGCAGCTCGACCAGTTGATCGGCGCGGTCGGCGCTTCCAACAGCCTGGTCGCCGCCGGCAATATCGAGGGTTCGGAAGGCAAATACGCGGTCAAGGTGCCGTCGCTGATCGAGACACCCGAGGATGTCGCGTCCTTGCCGGTGGTCGCCGGCCCCAATGCCGTCGTGCAGGCGAAGGACATCGCCACGGTGCGTTCGACCTTCGCCGACGCCGAGACCATCACTCGCCTCAACGGCAAGCCGGCCATCGCCATCGAAGTCAAGAAGCGCATCGGCGCCAACCTGATCGACACGCTGGCCAAGGTGCGGGAAGTGTCCGACGCCTACGTCAAGACGATGCCGGAAGGCATGAACATCACCTACACGCAGGACAAGTCTGTCTTCGTCAACCAGCTGCTGGGCGACCTGCAGAACCACGTGATGATCGCCGTCATCCTGGTGTTCATCGTCATCCTCTATGCGCTGTCGGGCCGCGCCTCGCTGCTGATCGGGCTTGCCATTCCGTCATCCTTCCTGATCGGCATCCTGCTGCTTGCGATGATGGGCTACACGATCAACATGATCGTGCTGTTCAGCCTTATCCTGGCGGTCGGCATGCTGGTCGACGACGCCATCATCGTCACCGAATTTGCCGAACGGCGCATGGGCGAAGGCATGCCGAAGGCGGAAGCCTTCACGCTGGCCGCCAAGCGCATGGCCGGTCCGGTCATCGCCGCGACCATGACCCGCATCGCGGCGTTTTCGCCGCTGCTGTTCTGGCCCGGCATCATCGGCGACTTCATGAAATACATGCCGATCACGCTGATCGTCACGCTGTCGGCCTCGATGCTTTATGCGCTGGTGTTCGCGCCGACGCTGGGCGCGCTTTTCGCCAAGGCGCCGGAGCATCACGAGGAACACAATCGCGACGGCTGGTACATGGCGCTGGTCAAACAGGCGGTGCGCTTCCCCATCACCGTGCTGGTGCTCACCGCCGTGCTGCTCACCGGCGTCGGCTTCGCCTATTCGAAATATGGCGCCGGCGTCGAGTTCTTCCCCAGCGTCGAGCCCGATTACGGCCTGCTCTATGTGCATGCCCGCGGCAATCTCTCGCTGGCCGAAATGGACACGGCGACCAGGATCGCCGAAAACCGGCTGCTTGGCTGGCCTGGCGTCAAATCGGTCTATACCCGCGTCGGCAAGACGCAGGGCGGCGGACAGGACGTGCCGGAGGACGTCGTCGGCGTCATCCAGTATGAGTTCATCGACTGGCGCGAGCGCAAATCGGCGAACAATATCCTGGATGAGCTGCGCACCGTCATGGCCGGCATTCCCGGCGTCGATGTCGAAGTGCGCGTGCCGGAGGCCGGTCCTCCCACGGGCAAGGCGGTGCAGCTGCGGCTTTCGGCCATCGACCCCAAAGGGCTCGACGACCAGGCCCGCGCGGTTGCGGCGCGCATTGCCAAGGTGCCCGGTGTCATCGACGTTTCCGACGGCCTGCCGCCGCCCGGCGTCGACTGGGCGCTCGAGGTCGACCGCGCCAAGGCGGCGCAATACGGTATCAGCCCGACCGCCGTCGGCACGGTGGTGCAACTGGTGACCAACGGGTTGAAGCTGTCCGAGTACAGGCCTGCCGGCGCCGACGATGCCGTCGACATCAGGCTGCGGCTGCCTGAAGACCGCCGCACGCTGTCGACGCTCGACGAGCTCCGGGTGCAGACTGCGCAAGGCTCGGTGCCGATCTCCAACTTCGTCGTGCGCAAGCCGGAGCCGACCGTCGGCATCCTCAACCGCATCGATGGCGCCCGCACAGTGGTCGTCCAGGCCAACGTCGCCGCCGGTAACCAGGTTGCGGCGGTGCAGGCGGAGGTGACCAAGGCGGTCACCGACATGAAGCTCGACAACGGCATACGCTGGAAGCTGGCGGGGTCGAACGAGGACAGCGCCGAAGCCAGCGCCTTCCTCGGCAAGGCCTTCGGCGCGGCGATCTTCCTGATCTTCCTGGTGCTCTTGATGCAGTTCAACAAGTTCACCAGCGTGCTTCTGGTGCTGTCCTGCGTGGTCATGGCGACGATCGGTGTGTTCCTGGGGCTGCTCCTGACCGGCGAGGCCTTCGGCATCGTCATGTCGGGCATCGGCGTCATCGCGCTGGCCGGCGTGGTGGTGAACAACAACATCGTGCTCATCGACACCTATGACCGGCTGCGCGAAGAGGGCTGGGACAAGATGGAGGCGGTGCTGCAGACCTGCCGCGAGCGCGCCCGCCCGGTGGTGCTGACGGCGGTATCGGCCATCCTCGGCGTGCTGCCGATCGCCTTTGGTCTCGGGCTGGAAATCTTCCATCACGAGACGACGATCAACGCGCCGTCGACGCAATGGTGGATTTCGCTGTCCTCGGCCATCGTCTTCGGCCTGTCCTTCGCCACGCTGCTGACGCTGGTGGTGACGCCGTCCATGCTGATGATCTTCACGCGCAGCAAGAACAGCCGCTTCTACGCGTTCTTCCGCCGGCTGTTCGGCCGCGACAAGAAGCCCGATGCGCCTATGGGGCCGAGACCGGGTCCGCTCGACGAGCCGGCAATCGCCTTCCCGAAAGCCGCGGAATAGCTGCATTCGACCAGTCAGACAAAAGGCCGTCCGGAACAACCGGGCGGCCTTTTGCATTGTCCCCTCGTATCCGACCAGCAAGGCGAGGGACTCTTAATGACCGTCAGCACCATCCTCATCATTGTCTTGATCCTGATCCTGATCGGCGCCGTACCGGCCTGGCCGCATTCGCGCTCCTGGGGCTATGGGCCATCGGGCATCGTCGGCATTGTGCTGGTGGTGCTGCTGATCCTGGTGCTGATGGGCAGGGTTTGATTGGGGCAAGAGACCTCTGCGATCAGCGGGTCCTCGCCCGATGAAGTGCTGGCAATAGGCATACGGCGGCGCCCGCCCCCACTCCGTCCGCTTCGCGGCCACCTCTCCCACATGTCCATGGGGGAGAGGAAATGCCAAGCTTTTCAAGGCAGCGATCTTGGCGATTAGCATTTCCTCTCCCCCACGAATGTGGGGGTAGAGGTGGCTGGGCGAAGCCGAGACGGAGCGGGGGAGCTCCATATGCGATTGGCCCGAAATCGAGATGACGAGCACACGCTGTGCCCCCCTTGGCCACCCCGCCCCCTTGCGTATACGCTGCCCGCACCATAATCGCCGAGGGAGCCATCAAGGTGAACACCGCCAACCCGCCAAGGCCGCTCGCCGAGATCGCCAGCTATCACGCCCACATCTACTATGACGGCCAAGCCGAGCGGCAACACGCCGAATGGCTGCGCCTGCGCATCGGCGAACGTTTTCGCGTGCGCCTGGGCAACTGGCGCGACGAGCCGGTCGGCCCGCACGAGCAGGCCATGTACCAGGTCTCCTTCGCCACCGAGATCTTCGCCACGCTGGTCCCATGGCTGATGCTGAACCACGGCGGCCTGAGCATTCTCATCCACCCCAACACCACCAACCCCAAACGCGACCATCTCGTCGATCCGATCTGGATCGGCCGGCCGCTGGGGGTGCATGGGGAGGTGCTCGGCGAGGAAGATGAGGCGGAAGAGGCGCTGGAGGTGAATACGGAGCCGACGTTGGGGGCGTAGGGAGGCGTTCTGCAAAGTAGAGACTTGGCCTTGGAGACGCGTTCACCAGTAGCCTAGCTCAGGCATGCCTCAGGTCTTTGAGCTGGCCCCAGCGGAATCCCAAAGGCAGAAATTCGAGCGTACAGGCGGACCGGCACGATCCACCCCAGAAAAGTACGCCCAGCAGTCATTAGCGATGAGTGCAATCTCCAGCCGCAGAGTCGGCGAGCTGGTGGGCATGGCGTCAAAGCAGCGGGGGTAAGGTGGTCGCGGAAGCGCTACCGCCTTTCCCCGACAGGTCGGCGGCTCGGCCCTCAACGGGATGAACGTCCGCCAAATCTTGTCGACCGGCCTGGCCGCACTGCCTGAAAACGCCAACGGCGTTTCCCTTCAATGCTTCGCATCCCTACGCCGGCGGCAATCTTGCGCAGATATGGTCGCAAACGTCACTGCGGAAGGAAGTGGCCGCGTACTTGCTACCCGCCTGTACAACATGACCAACGATCCCGGCATGAAGGACATCGTGTCCTTCCTTATTGCGCGCGACACCATGCACCCACAGCAGTGGCTCACGGCCATTGAAGACATGGGCGGACTTAACGCGTTTCTGCCGGTCCCAACTCCTTCCCGTGTGTATCAGGACGTATCCTATGCCTTCATCAATTGCTTCGTCGAAGGTATCGAACCAGCGCGGGGCCGTTGGAGGATGGACCGTCGATGGACGGCAAGGGAGAGTTCTCCCTGGTCGCCGGTACGCCGAGGCGGGGCCGCCGAATAGGCAAACATTGCAATACAGGAGGCAGCCGGCACTCGGCTCCTGCCCACGAGGGACAGGTCAACTCACTGTTGACTGGGTGCGTGCCTGACGAAGCTCTTCGTTTCGGCTGAGATAAATGCTCTCACTTACGGAACATCGCAGGTTCGTCGAAGTTGGAAAGCTACGGAGGACGTGCACATGAACAGTGTAATCTATCTTATCGGCCTTATCGTCGTCGTGCTCGCGGTCCTCTCCTTCCTCGGTTTTCACTAGGTGGCCTCATGCAGCATGAGAAGGATCAGGGTGGACAGCCCACCGATTTCGACAAGGCGAAAAGCGACGTCTCCGAAAGACTTCGCCAGGAAAATGAGCGTGCCAGCGAGTTGCTTCACGACGCGCGGGACGAGGTGACCCGTAAGGCTGGCGACTATGCATCTGAAGCCACGCAGGTCATCTCCGACAAGGCGGAGGAGGCGCAGCGCGACATCGGATCGAGCTTGGCGGCGTTGGGTGGTGCACTGCGAGCGGCCAGCGATCACCTTGCCAGCAACGATGAAAGGAACGCATCGAAGTTCGCTTTGGATGCTGCCAGTGGCCTTGAGCGGCTTTCATCGTCCTTGAAACAGAAGCCCTTTAGCCAAGTCCTTGATGACGTGCAGTCCTTCGGCCGGCAAAATCCCGGTGTCCTGCTTGCGGGATCGGTGTTGGCCGGATTGGCTCTCGGGCGGTTCATCAAGGCTTCTCCGCCGGCAAGGCCCGATTCTGAGGCCGCTCCGGGAGGCCTCAAATCACACACCGATCAGCCACAGGGTTGGTCCGCTGATCGTCCACAAGATTTTGGCGTGGTCGGCGATGATGGGGCCACGCAGATCGCGGAGCAGGACAGATGAACAACCAGGACAATCCCAGCCTTGCCGGGCTAGTCACCGATTTGGCCCAGAATGTCACCACTCTGGTGCAAACCGAGGCGAGGCTGTTTCGGGCCGAGCTCTCTGAAAAGCTTACCAAAGCCGGAGCAGGTGCCGCGGAAGTGCTGGGCGGCGCGATTTGCCTGCTCGCCGCGCTCTTGGTGTTGCTGCAGGCGCTCATTATCGCACTGACGCGAGCAGGGCTTGGCGCGGGGTGGTCTTCCCTGCTGGTCGGTGTGGTCGTGGCGGTCCTCGGCGTCATCCTGCTGCGGACGGGGACGGCCAGCATGGCGCCTTCGGAACTTACCCCCGACCGGACTCAGGGACAGCTCAAGCGCGACGCGAGCGCGATTAAGGAGCAGGTGAGATGAACGAGAAATCCGCAGCCGAACTTGAACGCGAGGCCGAGGCTGCTCGCGCTCGGGTGATGGAGACCGCCGAATCCATTCGAGGCAAGATGACGCCGGGACAATTGCTGGATGAGTTCACCGGGTTGTTCTCGGGAGGGGAGAGCGCGGCCATGCTCAGTAATCTCAGAACGCAGGTCCGAGACAATCCTTTGCCGGTCACCATGGTGGGCGCAGGTCTGGCCTGGCTGATGTTCGGCAGCGGTACCTCAAACGCCGCCCAACGTTCGGCTGGCTATCCATTGCCTTCAGCGCCGGGACGACATGATGCAGCAGGGGAGCGCGGCGGCTTGGGCGGCACGCTCTCCGACGCCGCGGAATCGCTCTCCTCGAGCGCTACCAGCGTCGGCGACACCATATCGAACGCCGCAAGAGCCGCTGCGGCGGGCCTGACGGGAAGCGCTGCCAATGCAAGCTCGACGACTGGGGACATGGCGGCGAAAGCCAGCCGCTCCGCGCAAGATCTGTTGGAGGATCAACCCTTGGCCGTAGCGGCCGTCGGTCTCGCCATCGGCGCCGCTATAGGTGCAATGCTGCCCCATACCGCAACGGAGGACGAGCAACTAGGCGCCTATGGCGACAAGCTTCGCGATTCCGCCGAAACTTTGCTCAATAGGGGCCTCGATGAGGCCAAGCAGGTCGCCGCCGACGCCTATGAGACCATCAAGCAGGAAGCTGGCCGGCAAGATATGGAAGCAGACACGATAGCCGATCAGCTCGGCGAGATCGTGAAGTCCACAGCAGACAAGACCGAGCATGCCGTGCGCGAACGTATTTCCGATACGTCTCAGCGCCAAACCTAGCTTGATGATCCTGGATCAACGATAGCCGGCCTCTCCAGAAAGGGGCCGGTGTTGTCCGTCAAACGGTGACCCGCTCGAGTCACTTCAGAGCGGTGTGCGGACTGATGTCCCTTGCCGATAGTAATCCAGCGGATCAGGTTCTCTGGATTGTTGGCCAACCCGCCGCCGATAAGACGCGGTCAGCAAAACTGGTATCTAGGCGAGGACCGACCTGCACTTGAAGGTCGCAGACCGAGGATGCCGGTCCGCTCTGGGACGTAGGGCGACACCCCACTTCACCCCCCAGCCAGCCGCGGCAGCAGGAAAATCTCGGCCCCCGGCGGCAGTTCCTTCGACCACGTATCGCGATAGATCGTCCCGTCGATCGCCACCGCGATGCCCTTCTCGATCCAGGGCTCGATGCCGGGATACTGTTCAGCCAGTTTCCTGAACAGCTCCCTGATGTCCTTGGCCTCGACCTCGACCTTGCTCTGGCCGCCGGCGAGCTGGCCCAGCGCGCCCCAGAGCGTCACTTCGACCACTAGGGCAAGAACCTCATTTTTGCCCTAGCCTCCCCGTTCCGCCTCGATCGCGGCGAGGACCCTTGGCGGCGACATCGGGATGTGGGTCATGCGCACGCCGGCTGCGTTGGAGACGGCATTGGCGATCGCCGCCAGCGGCGGCACGATCGAGGTTTCGCCGACGCCGCGCACGCCATAGGGGTGGTTGGGATTGGGTATCTCGAGGATCTGCGTGTCGATCATCGGCAGGTCCGAGCAGACCGGGATGCGGTAGTCGAGGAAGCCGGCGTTCTGGAGACGCCCATCCTTTCCGTAGATGTACTCCTCGTTGAGCGCCCAGCCGATGCCTTGCGCCGCACCGCCCTGGTACTGGCCCTCGACATAGGTGGGGTGCACCGCCTTGCCGGCATCCTGGATCACCGTGTAGCGGATCACCCTGGTCGAGCCGGTATCGGGGTCGACCTCGATGTCGCATATATGGGTGGCGAAGGAGACGCCGGCGCCGTCGGCGACGAGCTCGCTGTGGCCGGCGATCGGCCCGCCGGTCTTGCCGGAAGCGGCGGCGATCTCCTTCAGCGACAGGGCTGCAAGGTTGCCGTATTTCTCGCCCTTGGCGATGGCGTGGCCGTTTTCCCAGACCACGTCGTCGACGGGGATGTCCCACGTCTGGGCGGCGCGCTCACGCAGGATCTTGATGGCGTTGCGGGCGGCCGAGATGGTCGCCATCGAGGACGAGAAGGTGCCGCGGCTGCCGTCGGTCATGTCGTTGTAGCCAAGCGAGGACGTGTCGGCGACCACCGCCTTGAGCTGGGCATAGTCGATGCCGAGCTCCTCCGCCGCCACCAGCGACAGCGACGCGCGCGAACCGCCGACATCCACCGTGCCGACGGCCAGCGACACCGAGCCGTCCATGCCGATGTTCAGGTCCACGCAGGTCTGGCCGCCGAAATTGAACCAGAAGCCGCAGGCCATGCCGCGGCCCTGGTTCTTGCTCAGCGGCGCCTTCATGTGCGGATGGTGCTTGGCCGCCTCCAGCGTCGGGCCGATGCCGATCGGGCCGTAGACCGGACCGTAGGAGGAGCGGGTGCCTTCCTGCGCGGCGTTCTTGATGCGGAACTCGACCGGGTCCATGCCGAGTTCCTTGGCCAGCTCGTCGACGGCACTTTCCACCGCGAACGCCGCCATCGGCGCGGAAGGCGCGCGATAGGCCGCGGTCTTTGGCCGGTTGACCAGCACTTCGAAGCCGACCGTCTGGACGTTGTCGAGCTTGTAGCAGGCGAAGGCCGTCATGGCGCCGATCTCGGCCCAGGTGCCGGCATAGGGGCCGCTGGTGTAGCGCAGCGTCGCCTCGGCGGCGGTGATGGTGCCGTCCTTGCGGGCGCCGATCTTCACGTCGATCGAGGTGGCACTGGTCGGACCGGAGGCGCGGAACACCTCGTCGCGGGTCATCACCAGCTTCACGGGCCGTCCCGCCTTGCGCGACAGCGCCAGCGCCACCGGCTCGGCCCAGACATGGGTCTTGCCGCCGAAGCCGCCGCCGATCTCCGAGGAGGTGACGCGCAGCTTCGAGGCTTCCAGCCCGAGCAGTTGCGCACAATGCTGGCGGTAGACGAAATGGCCCTGCGTGCAGACCCAGAGGTCGGCGGTGCCGTCGGACGAGACGCTCGCCACGCAGGCATGCGGCTCGATATAGCCCTGATGCGTCTGCTCGGTCTTGAAGGAACGCTCGACGATGACATCGGCGTGCCCAAAGCCCTGATGGACATCGCCATGGCCGAACTGGCTGCGCTTGGTGACGTTGGACGGCTTTGCCGGCTTTTCCTCGAGACCCTCGGTGAAGATCGTGTCGTTGATCAACGGCGCGGTGTGCTTCATCGCCTCGTCGACATCGGTCACATGCGGCAACAGCTCGTACTCGACCTCGATGAGCTTCAGCGCCTGCCTTGCCGTGCGGGCATCGACGGCGGCGACCGCGGCCACGGCGTGGCCGTCATAGAGAGCCTTGCCGCGCGCCATGCAATTGTCGAGGACGTCGTACATGGCGGCATCGCCATCGGTGAGATCGGGCAGGTCGGCGGCGGTGATCACCGCTTTCACGCCGGCCAGCTTTTCCGCTTTCGAAGTGTCGATCTTGAGGATCCTGGCATGCGCATGCCGGCTGCGCAGGACACGCCCGACCAGCTGTCCCGCCATGTTGAAGTCGGCGCCGTAACGGGCGCGTCCCGTCACCTTGTCGACGCCGTCGGGACGGATAGGCCGCGTGCCGACGGAGGAGAATTTGCGGCCCGAAAAGCGTGGATCGAAGTTCATGCGTGCGCTCCCTTCATCACATTGGCCGCATCCTGGACCGCGCGCACGATCTTGTCGTAGCCGGTGCAGCGGCAGAGGTTTCCGGCGAGGCCGAAGCGGATTTCTTCCTCGGTCGGATCGGGGTTCTTGGCCAAAAGGTCCTTCGCCGCGATCAGGAAGCCCGGCGTGCAGATGCCGCATTGCAAGGCTGCATGCTCGAGGAATTTCTGCTGCAGCGGATGCAACTGATCGCCATGCGCCATGCCCTCGACGGTTTCGATATGCCGGCCTTCGGCTTCAGCGCCAAGCACAAGGCAGGAGCAGACCAGCCGATTGTCGAGAATGATCGAGCAGGCGCCGCAGTCGCCGGTGCCGCAGCCTTCCTTGGCGCCGGTCAGCCCGAGCCGATCGCGCAGGACGTCGAGCAACGTCTCGTCGGGCTGGCAAAGGTATTCGACGTGATCGCCGTTGATTGTCGTTGAAACTGCTACACCGGCCATCATTTGCCTCCTGCGCGTGCGTAGGCGGTCGTCGCGGCCCGTCCGGCCAGCACGCCCGCAACTTTTCGTCTGAACTCGATGGTGCCGCGCTTGTCGTCGATGGGGCGGCAGGCCCCAGCGCAGATCTTGGCGAGCCGCTCAAGTGCCGCCTCGTCCAGCTTCCTGCCGATGAGAGCCTCGGCTGCTTCTTCCACCAGAAGCACGGTCGGGGCCGCGGCGCCCAGCGCGACGCGCGCGGCCGTGATGACGCCATGCTCGTCGAGCGACAGCTTCACGCCGGCGCTGACCACGGCGATGTCCATCTCGGTGCGCGGAATGAACCTGAGATAGGCGTCGCCCGAACGCGGCTCCCGCTTGCCGAGCAGGATCGCCTCGACGATCTCACCCTTGGTGAGCGAGGTCTTGCCGGGCCCGATCGGCACGGCCTCGACAGGAATGGTGCGCTTGCCCGAGGGACCGGCAACCACGGCCTTTGCGGCGGCGGCCACCAAGGCCGGGACGCTGTCGGCGGCCGGCGAGGCGTTGCACAGATTGCCAACGATGGTGCAGCGGCCCTGGACCTGCTTGGAGCCGATCAGCTTCGCCGCTTCGACGACACCGGGCCAGGCCTTCTTCAGAACCGCGCTCTCGCCCAGGACGGCGCAGGGGACGGTGGCGCCGATGCTGAAGCCGTCGGCCGTCTCCCTGATCTCGCTCAAGCCCTCGATCGCCTTGATGTCGACGATCAGGTCGGGATCGACAAACCCGCCCTTCATCCGAACGAGGAGGTCACTGCCTCCAGCGAGAATGGCTGATGTGCCGGAAGCGTCGGCCAGCAGGCCAACGGCGTCTTCGATTGAAAGCGGACGTATGTAACGCATCGTCTCCCCTTGGTGATGGTGATCTCGCCGACCGTTATAAACAGTCTCCTCATAATGACCATCCGGTTGCTGATTTCCAGCGATTGGGCCAGCACTGCGAGAGAGATTTTTGTCTAAAGTCTTTGTTTTGATGCATGTCGTTGTCCCAGAACCGCGCACACTTCTGGGCGACATGCATTTAAGCGGCGTCTTTTGCATTGTCGAGGCTGATGCCGATGTCCTTCAAGGCCTCGGCCACGGCCTCGTCCAGCGGCGTGTGCGGGACTTCGCCGATGATGCCTGCCAGCCGGTCGGACACGAGCCGGTGCGGTTCGAAGCGCAGATAGGACATCGAGACGATCTCGCGCCACATCGCCACGAACGGGCTGCCGGCGCGCAGCACCCACCAAGGCATGAAGGTCAGTTTCAGCGGACGGCCCAGCGCCTTCTCGGCCGCGGCCTTGATGTCCATGTCGGTGACGGCGTGGCCGGGGAAGTTGAGCGCCTCAAAGAAGCCGAGCTTGCCCTGATTGCGCGCCAGGCCGACGAAGCCGATGGCGAAGTCCGGCAAATAGGCCCATTCGTGCACGAGGTTGGCAGGGCCAGGCGCGGTGTAGACGCCCCTGCTCATCTTAGCGGCGACGACGAGGTCGAACCATGATCCGCTGCCGGTGCCGCCGAAGAAATCGCCGGCGCGCAGGATGATGGTGCGGACGCGGCCGGCATCGGCCTCGCGGCGAAACAGCGCTTCCATGGCGCAGCGGATGCGGCCCTTCTCGGTGGTCGGACGGAATGGCGTGTCTTCGGTGACCACCTCAGGCATCGGCGAGCCGTAATTGTAGACAGTGCCGGGGAAAAGATGCAGCGCGCCATTGGCATGGCAGGCGGCCATGACGTTCTCCGCCATCGGCAGACACTTGCCCCAGTCGGTGTAGATCGGGTTGAGGCCGTTGAAGATGATGTCGACGCCTTGCGTGGCGCGGATCAGCGCCTCGCGGTCGAGCGCATCGCCGGCGACGGCGGTGGCGCCCTTGAGTTCGGCTGGGACCTTGCCGCTGCGGGTGACGGCGCGGACGTCGAAACCGGCGTCGATGAAGGCCTTGCCAACCACGCGGCCGAGCCGGCCATTGGCCCCCAGAATTGCGATCTTGGTCATTTTCTTCTCCGTGTTTGTGTTTGCACGGCGAATATGATGCCTCCATATGCGAATGAAAATTGACTAGGGATGCAGCTTTGTTATTCATAATTGAATGGAAGATATCGACTGGAACCTGATCAAGAGTTTCGTCACCGTGGCGGAGACCGGCAGCCTGTCGGCCGCGGCGCGCAAACTGTCGGCCAGCCAACCGACGCTCGGGCGTCACATCGGTGAGCTCGAACAGGCGTTGGGCGTCACCTTGTTCCGGCGCGGGCGGCGCGGCTATGCGCTGACGGAAGCAGGCGCCACGCTGTTCGAACGCGGCAGAGCGGTGAGCGAGCAGGCGAGCGCGTTCTCACTATTGGCATTGGGCTCGGTCGAGGCGATCGAAGGCACGGTGCGCATTGCGGCCAGCGAGGTGGTGGCGGCCTATGTGCTGCCGAGGATGACGGCGCGGCTCGGCATCGAGGAGCCCGGCATCGAGGTCGAGATCGTCGCCTCGAACCAGGTCGAGAACCTGCTGCGAAGGGATGCCGATATCGCCATCCGCATGGTCAAGCCGGCGCAGAACGAGCTGACGGCGCGCAAGGTCTGCGATATCAAGCTCTGCTGCTGCGCGGCGAAATCCTATCTCGACACGTACGGCCGCCCGCTCAAGCCCGCCGACCTTCTCGACCACCCGCTGATCGGCTTCGACCGCAGCGACGAGATGATCCGGGGCTTTACGCAAGTCGGCATCCCCGTCACCCGAAGCAGCTTCCGCTTCAGGGCCGACAACCAGATCGTTCTGTGGGAAGCGCTGCGGGCGGGAAACGGCGTCGGTCTTGGCCAGGAGCCGCTGGCGGACAGCGACCCGTCGCTGGAGAAACTGCTGCCCGGCCTGCCATTGCCCAGCCTGCCGGTGTGGCTGGCCATGCATCGCGACGTGCGCACCAGCGTGCGCATCCGCCGCGTCGCGGATTTCCTGTACGAGGAGCTGAAGCGCTATTCGGCGGGGGCGGCCGCGAATTCGGCGCGGTGAGCGAGCCCGGCCATCGACAGCACGACGATCAGCAGCGCCGACATGGCGACGAAAATCGGGCCGAAGCTCGAACGCTCGGCAACGAAGCCGATCGCCGACGGGGCCACCAATATACCGGAATAGCCCATGGTGGTGACGACGCTCATGCCGGTGCCCGACGACATGCCTTCCTGATTGCCGCCGGCCGAGAAGATGATCGGCACCATGTTGGCGATGCCGAAGCCGCAGAGGGCAAAAGCCGCGATGGCGATCCAGGGCGAAGGCGACAGGCCGGCGACCAGCATGCCGGCGGCGGCGACGACGGCAGAGCCGCGCAGCGTGGCCACCGCGCCGAAGCGGTTGCGCACGCCGTCGCCGAAAAAGCGCATGACAGCCATGACGCCGGAGAAGGCGGCGTAGGCAAGGCCGGCGATGGCGAGGTCGGCGCCGAGCTCCTGCCGGAGATAAAGCGCTGCCCAGTCGAGCACGGCGCCCTCGGAAATCATCGTCAGCAGCGCCATCAGCCCGACAAGATAGACCAGCGGGTTGGCCGGCAGCGTTAATCTGTGATGCTCGGCGGCCTGCGGCTTGTCCTCGGCGATGAGGTAGCCGACCGCCACGGCTATGGTGGCAAAAGCAATGACCGTGACTACAGCCGCATGGGCGAGGTGGCCGTAAGTCTGGATGGCGTAACCGCCCAGACCGCCACCGGCGAAACCGCCGAGGCTCCAGAAGCCGTGCGAGGACGACATGATGGCGCGGGACAGCCGGCGCTCGACCACCACCGCATTGGCGTTCATCGCGACATCCATGCCGCCGATCGAGCCGCCGAAGATGATCATGGCGATCGCCGCCAGCGGGACGTTGGGCGCCAGCGCCACGATCAGCAGGCCGAGGCTGCCGCACAGGCCGAACCAGCGCAACACGGTGCGCGAGCCATGCCTGGAGATCAGATGGCCGCACCAGCTCATGGCCGCGACCGCGCCGACGCCGAACAGAAGGATCAGCAGGCCGAGGGTGAATTTCGAGATGTCGAGCCGGGTCAGGAACACCGGAATCTGCGGCGCCCAGCTGCCGGTCAGGAAGCCGTTGGCGAGGAAGATCGCGGCTACGGCCCATCGCTCGCGAATGGCGCTCTGCATGGTGTTTTGCGCGTTCATGGCCCGAATCCGGTCAAAGAATGGCTTTGCGCGGCAAATTAGATCGATTCAATTTCTCGTCAAGCGCTTGGCTGCGAAAAGCTTGTGGGCCACATCTAAGGGGAACCGTTAGGCAGCGTTCCTTCGCGCCCCCCTCTGTCCTGCCGGACATCTCCCCCACAAGTGGGAGGTTGGCGGCTTCGGCGCCTCGCTTATTCTTGCACCGCTGGCGATTGGCTAGAGCCTGCGTGACGGCCAATCTCCCCCCAAGTGGGCATAGGCGCTAAGATAGGTATTGCCCTGCGGAATCGGGTGTGATTCTACACTGCGATGACACACGAATCGCTTGTTGATGACGGCTGGGCCGAGACTAT